>CAZBLV010000014.1:0-53662 GCA_964493085.1 uncultured Candidatus Saccharibacteria bacterium | reverse complement strand
AATAAAAGATATCCGGGGTGTCGTATAATGGCATTATGCACGCATGGGGTGCGTGTGATCTGGGTTCAATTCCCAGCACCCCGACCAATTCAGACATTTCAAATTTTCAGAGCAAACCCTTTCCTCTTTTGTGGTTCATATCTTTTCATCAAAAGAGCATTGGAAACAACACTAACCGACGAAAATGCCATCGCGGCGGCGGCAATCGCCGGATTTAAAAGCCAACCAGTGAAGGGATATAAAATTCCAGCCGCTAAAGGAATACCGACAATGTTATAAAAGAAAGCCCAGAAAAGATTTTGCTTGATTTTATTCAAAGTGTATTTGCTCAAATCAATGGCGGCGACAACATCTCTCAAATCATCTTTGATTAAAACTATCTCTCCGGTTTCCATCGCCACATCTGTGCCCGAACCCAAGGCAATGCCTAAATCAGCTTGAGCTAAAGCCGGCGCGTCATTAATACCGTCGCCAACCATCGCCACAACATTTCCTTCACTCTGTAATTTTTTAATCTCGGTTGATTTTTCTTGGGGCAAAACCTCGGCTAAAATTCTATCTATACCGACGAGCTTCGCAATAGCTTGCCCCACCCTTTTATTGTCTCCCGTGATTATCGCTACTTTTTTGCCCATTTTGTGCAACATCTTAATTGCTTCTTTTGAATAATCTTTAAGGGTATCGGCCACCACGATAATGCCGATTATATTTTTATCCTGCGCTAAAATCATTGCTGTTTTGCCTTGATTTTCTAGAGCGATCATTTTTTCTTCTATCAAATTTGAGCCAATCTGATTATCAGCCATCAATCTTCTTGTTCCGAAAAGTATTTTTTTATTTTCTAAATCAGCTGAAACGCCACGGCCAGGTATGGCTTGGAAATTTTTTACTTCTGAAAAATTAGTTTTTTCTTCTCTGGCCTTATTAATAATTGCTTGAGCCAAAGGATGTTCAGAATTTTTTTCCACAGATGCCGCAATTCGCAAAATTAAATTTTCGGTAATATCATTTTTAATTTTTACTACATCGGTAACGTTCGGCTCGCCTTTGGTTAAAGTCCCGGTTTTATCAAAAATAACAATATCCAAATCGCGGGCAATTTCTAGGGCCTTGCCGCTTTTAATTAAAATGCCATTTTTGGCCGCCAGACCCGTCCCCATCATTACGGCCGTTGGCGTTGCCAAACCCAAAGCGCAGGGGCAAGCGATAATTAAAACGGAGACAAAAACCGTTAAGGAAAAAGCAAGGGGTTGCCCAAATAAAAACCAGATGGCAAAAGTCAAAATAGCAATACCAATTACGGACGGAACAAAATAAAAAGAAACCCTATCAGCCAAAATCTGAATTGGCGCTTTGGAGCCCATTGCTTCCTCAACTATTTTTATAATTTGGCCCAGCATTGTGTCTTTGCCGACCCGGGTTGCTCTAAATTTCAAAACCCCTGTTTTGTTGATGGTTGCACCGATTACTTCATCGCCTTTTTTCTTTTCAACAGGAATACTTTCTCCGGTAATGGCTTTCTCGTCAACGCCGGAATAGCCATCAATAACGGTTCCGTCCACGGGAATTTTTTCGCCGGGTTTGACCAAAATAATATCCCTGACTCTTACTTCAGAAATAGGAATTTTTATTTCCTCGTTGTCTTTTACAATTGTCGCTTCTTTCGGTTGAAGACCGATCAGTTTTTTAATTGCTTCGCTTGTTTTTCCTTTGGTTATTGCTTCCAAATATTTACCAAGTGAAATAAAAACAAGAATAAATACGGCACTTTCATAATATAAATGAGGGGGTAATTCTTGGGCGCCCAGCAAAAAAGAAATAGATGCAGCAAGACTATAAAAATAAGCGGTAGCCGTGCCAATGAAAATTAAAGAATCCATATTGGGCTTCAGTCGTATTAAATTCTTAAAGCCAGAAACCCAGAGATTAAAGCAAACTAAAATTACAATTGTTGCTAAAATAAATTGAATTAAAATATCCCATTCTTTGAAAAATTGCGGTATTGGCAAGCCAAGCATTCCACCCATAGCTATATAAATGAGGGGTAAGCCAAAAACAAAGGAAACAATAAACCGCTTTTTTAATTGATCTGTTTCTTGACTGGTTATATCTTTATGGTTGCCTTTAATTTGTTTCTCAAAACTTTCTTCTTCAGCTTTATAACCCATTTTTTCAATAATTTTTTGGATTTTGGAAATATTTATTTTACTCGATTCAAACTCTAAATTCGCTTTCTCCGAGGCAAAATTAACATTGACAAATTTAATTCCTTTCTCTTTCTTCAGAGAGTTCTCAATATTAACGGCGCAAGAAGCGCAATGCATACCTGAAATTTTTAGAATAATCTTTGCTGTCATAATTTTATTATTTAGCTTTTATTCTTGAACAGCCACAAGTTGGAATACCGCAATTGCCCTCGCAAGCCCCGCTGCCCCCGCAAGCGTCCTGAGGCAAATTGGTTTTTTCTAATTCTAATTTTTATTGCTCTGGATTGATGTCTTTTTCCGTTACCACAAATTTTCCCCAAACCATCTGCATCCAACAACTGAATTTAATATCGCCTAGCTTTTTAGGCACAAATTCAATGATATTCTCGCCGTACTCAAGTGGCTTTTTAATGTTGTATTCGGGCATTATTATCTCATCTGTACAACCAGTCATCTGCTGAACATTAATAACCCAACGGACAGGAATATCTTTTTTTATAAAGAGAACTTTGGGGGAGTAGCCGCGATATGTTAAATCCATCTTTACCATTTGGTACTCCTTAATATCACCAGGTACCAAATATTCGATCTGACTGGTGGATTTTTCGGGAATAAAACCGCGAAAACCATAGCCGAAATTTATTAAACCGCGATTGAACATAAATAAACCTAAAATTATCACAATAGCGCCTGAAAATTTCATCACTTGTTTAATTTTTTCTTGGCTGATTAAAGAAATAAAGGTGCCAAAGCCAAACATTAAAGGCACAGTACCCAAAGCATAAATCCCCATTGACAGGGCTCCCCTTGTAATGCTTCCTGAAGCCAACGCATAGAGTTGCATTGCCTGGAGGGGTCCGCAGGGCATAAAGCCGTTAAGCAGACCGATGATAAAGGGTCCTTTTGGTTTTTTAGTGTGCCGCTGGCCGTAAAGAAAACGAGCGATAAAAGCCGGTGTTTTTAATTTAAGCTTTTCTAACCATTTAAAGTGCGTCAATAGAGACAAACCCATCAAGATCATAAAACCGCCGGCGAGCAAAGTAATTGCTCCCGTAAATGTCGGGTTAATTCCAAAAAATGAACCCATGCCGCCTAAAATGCCGCCGATAAGAGTATAAGAAATCATCCTTCCGACGTTGTATTGTAAATGAGGAATAGAGTGATTTGTTTTTTTGCCTGCCCCGAGTTTGGCCGAGGGGTCTTGGTTTGCGGCATGGTGCCGGGCCGTATAAGTAACCACCAATCCACCACACATCCCGACGCAATGAAAACTTACCAACAATCCAATTAAGAAAATCAGCCAGTAGCTTATGTGCTGTTCGTTCAATTTAGAAAGGACTTCCAAAAGGCCGAAATGCTTAATCAAATAATAACCAAGGGCAAATAAAATCAATAAGGCGCCGGCGATAATCAATCTTTTAGAAGTGCTTTTTTTGGTTTTTGGGACCGTCTCTTTTCCTGATACCTCATAATTCAACCCTTCAATGGTCTCGAAAATTTTCCTTTGAGAGATTTTCTGGTCATCAAATTCTATCCAGCACTCGCCAGTTTGATAATCAACATCAATATCTTTCACCCCTTCTAAAACATCAACCTCTGTTTCAATCAAAGTTTTACAGCTTTTGCAATGAATTCCGTCAACTTGAACTTTGATTTTTTTAAGCATAGAAGTTATTTATTGAGTATTGGTTGTTTCGTGATTACAAGTAGAACTCCCGCCCCCACAAAGCCCTTTTTTGCATTGAGGACAGGGTTCTTTGCCTTGGGTGATTAAATTATCGCAAGCGCAAGTGCCGGCAGTAAAACTATTCCATTGATTGGCTTCCATATAACACATCGTGCAAGGTGGCGTTATACAACATCTGAAATCTCCTTTTGCCACTGCTTGATTAATCGCATAATCCCTTTCTTTAATTATTCTCTGATACATTTCTTCTGGACTCAAATTTCTAAAGTCAGGATTTTGTATATTAAAAACCGAGTAACCAACTAAACTACCTGTCAAAAGAATAAAAATTATAAGAATAGATTTACGCATATCATTTAAAATAAATCAGCAACTTGTTCTAACTCTGATTGACTAATAATTATTTTCCCATTTTCAACTTTTAGATTCGGATTTATCGGCCCAGGATTACAACCGCCCTTTTCGGTGGCAATTTTCTCTAAAGGATATTTATTGCCGCAAGTGTTACAAACCATAAAATCACCTTCTTGACGGAACCCCATTCTGGCGTCAAAACAAACTTGGCAGGCGTTGGCGGCGGCACGATAAATGCCAGCTTTATCTTTGACAATAAAAAAGTAGATTATCTTTCCGTTGGAAAGTTTTGTATTGTAATAATAGACTAAATTATCATTATATGTTTTAACATTTAATTCTAACTGCTCGCCCACTAAAGAAACTTTTTCTCCTTTTTCTCCGACAAATTCAGCATTAGATAAAAGCCGATCTTCTTTTTCTGGACACTTGAGTAACTCCTGTAATTCTTCAAAGGTTCTATAACCAGAATATACTTTCTCGTTTATAACAAAAGTTGGAACCCCTCGAAATTGATGTCGAACCGGACCAGTGTTAGCGTTAATTTGTTTTACCTCAACTCCCAGTTCTTCAATTTTTGAAATTGTTCCTTCATTTTTGACTTTCTGGCACCAACTACATTGGTCGAGATAATAAAAGATCATTTCGCCAACTTGACATTGGCTTTCAATAATATTCTCTGATTTTTCACCAAAGGATTCTGGCTCTTTATTAGAAGCACGATTAAGAAATATCCCAACCCCAGTCATTAACAGAATAACCACAACAATAAATAAATAGTAAGTATTTTTAAACATAGCTTTTTGTCTCTTTTTATCTATTAAATAATTTTGTAACCCTTAAAATTTCTTGGATCATCTCTTGTTTTCTTTTCTCGTTCTTTGTTTCCATCGCTTTTTTAAAGCAAGTATTAAGATGATTCTCCATCAGCATTTGATGGGCAGACTTTAAAAGGCCTGTCACCGCCGAATTTTGCTGCATAATATCAATGCAGTATTCATCGGCTTCCACCATCTTAATGATTTTTGATATTAAGCTTTGGGCCTTCTTGAAATTGATGAGAGTTTTTTCTTTTTGGGTAGTCATATTTTTAAAATCAATAGTTAGTTATTTATCCATACCCCGACCATAGGTATAGGTCTATATTTTTAATTTATCAAACACATAAAATTAAGTCAATAGCAAATTTACTTTTTATCATGTTTGTGGTAAATTAGAAATATAAAATTACTAACTCCACCTGCCGCCCAGTTTGAAATCCTGCCACCGTCCGAAAAAATCGCTGGGGGTTTCCAGCGGGCGGGTTTCTGCCGTTCACGGCAGAGATTGTTGCTCGAAAAAGGTTCGAGCTTCGTTCAGCAATTGCGGCAAATGTCTGCCTTCTCAAGGGCAGATTTTTTTAATATAAAACCCCCACTGTTTCTAAAGAAAATTCTAGGAAAAAATTCCAGGTGGGTGTCCGCATGTATCCGCCGCAGCGGATACAAATATAGAACTCCCGTTTAAAAAACTATAGTCCAGAATTTAATTGGAAACGCGTGGAGGCACTTTCATTCTATCACTGGCGACGCTTTAGTCAAACGCTCTCTCTTTATAGCCCTAAGACTCCGGAAAGCTGTTTTATTAAAGAAACAAGCACCGGGGGAGGCATTAGGCTGTAAGAATCCTTGCCCTTGTCGTCTTTAATCTGCCAAGGGTCTTCTTTGACTTCAACCTGTTCCCCCTCTCCCCGTTCATAGCTGTAGGCCGGGGTGATTTCGTAATTATCAATATATTCTTCCGCCTTGTCTACGGGAACAGAGTTTCTTAAAAGCACCTTGGGAATGCCGTGCAGAGAAAAAGCTTTTTTAATTAGATCCCTGTCTGTTTCTATTCTTTTCCTGATCAGCTCTATGCCTTTCTCGTCTCCTTCTTTTCGCACCATTCTGGCTCCGCTGCAGTCAGGATTGTCGCACAACAGGTAGAACTTGTCTTCTTTTTTGTCATATTTTACCTTTTTGGTGGGCAAAAGCTTTGAATTTCTTGAAGTCTGGCAAAGCGGGCAAATAACTCTGTATTTTATCCTTTCGTCGATTACGGATTCTGGCACGTTTATGAGGACAAAGATATCCGGATCCTCCCTGTATTCAACGAGATCCCTGAAAAACAAAGAATAAGAAATCTGGTCCAAGTTTCTGGGAAAGCCGTCTATAAAGAGAGCTTTTTTGCTTTTCCGGGCTATCTCCTTCTTGATCAAAGCCAATATCAGTTCTGTCGGAAGAAGAGTCTCGGTGCTCCTGTTCTCCAAAGAAGAAATAATCTCTTCCAGCGGGACAAAGCCTCTGTAGTTTTCTTTTAAAAAAGCGATGAATTCTTTCTTTTTCTCTTCGTCTTCAATAACCCGGTCAAATCTTCTTACCATGTCTCCCACAGAGAAATGCTCTATCCTGTCCCCGGGGTCTATAATTTCTTTAAACATTTTGGCATAAGTGCCTTTGCCCGAGCTCTTGGGGCCCAAAAGATAGGCGATAAAACTGTTGCCTTCTTTCAGGTATTTTCTTATTTTCTTGATCTCTTCCCCGGCTTTTAGTTGGAAGTAAGAGCTTCTGTCTTCGGGGTTTGTAAGATCAAATGTTTCGCTGTCTTCGGTTTTAGTTTTAAATAATGGAAATTCTAAGTCTTTCATTTGAACTACCAAGAGCTTATTTTTTCACTCGCAGTTTTTAATTTTAAATACTTTCCTTCAGAAATAAATTTAATATCTCCTTGCTCGTCTGTTCTTAGGACTTCTATACCAAATTCTTCCAGTCTTGCCAATACCTCGGGGTCCGGGTGACCGTAATTATTGTCTTTTCCGACCTGGACAACGCCGAAAACAGGAGAAACGCTTTTTAAGAAGCCTTCGGAGCTTGAGTCTCCGCTTCCGTGGTGGGAAATTTTCAACACATCAGCTTTAAGAGAGCCGTATTCTCCCACTATATTGTGCTCTGCCCTATCAGTAATGTCTCCTGTAAAAAGAAAGGACCTTTCTTTAAAAACCAGCTTGGCAACAATAGAAGTATCATTAACGTTTTCTGCTTCCTGCCCTTTCAGGTTTTTTAAAGGAAATAATATCTTCAAAAAAAGATTGTCCTGGAACCTGATTTCCTGACCTGCTTCAGCTATCCTTATTTCCGCCCCCTCTTCTTCCAATAATCTTTTCCACTCTTTCCATTCAGCAGTATCTTTTATTACGCCTGTCCAAAGAACATTATCAACTCTATAATTCTTTAAAACCTCCAAAAGTCCAAAGTAATGATCATGGTCCGGATGAGTTAGAATGACAAGATCTAGTCTTTTGTCATAAAAAGGCATCTCAGAGGAAAGTTTTTCTAAAATCACATTAGAGGGGCCTCCGTCAATCAATACTTGATGCCCTTTGGGGGTTTCAATAAAAATAGCGTCCCCCTGTCCCACATCAAAAAAGGTTACTTCAAGAAATTCTTGCCTTCTAAGATCGAAAACTTCGCTCCAGGCCAGAACGTTCAAAGCAACCAATATCCCAATAATAATCCAAACTCTTTTTCTGCGAAGCATTAGATAAAATAAATAACCCAAGCGGTGAACCTGGGTTATTTATTTATAGTGGAAAGTTATGCTTTTCCGAGAATCCTGAACATCTTTGTCCCGCAGTCGGGGCAAGTGCCGGTTACAGCTCTCCTTTTTACTCCCCCCTTTCCTTTCATTTCTATTTCTTTGGGATTTTGTATTTCTTTCTTGGCTTTACACTTAACACAGTATCCTGTATATTTCTCCTCTGCCATAGTTTATTGACTTTTATATAAATTTTTAGGGACGACCTTTTCTCGATATTAGGAAAATAGTTTTCCACACCCTTATTATACCTTAGGTTAACTAAAAGTAATAGTCAAATAGATTTCAGTAATTTTTCGCTTCAATTCCTTTTATTGCTTCCTTTATCATTTCTTTGCAGTCCATGCTTTTCTCGATTTCTTTAACTTTTTCAAAGCTCCCTTTTGCTGTCTGGCCCTTGGGAACAAAAAGGGTGCAGCAGTCCTCCTGGGGCTTTATGGATATATCAAAAATTTTAATTTTTTTGGCCAAAGATATTATCTCCTCTTTGTTCATTCCCACCAAGGGCCTTAAGATCAGGGTTTTTGCTGCCTCTTGGGCAATAGCCATATTATTCAGTGTTTGAGAGCTCACCTGCCCTAAGCTTTCCCCGGTTATTAAGGCTTGGCAATTCTCTTTCCGGGCAATCTTCTGGGCTATTTTAAGCATAAACCTTCTGTAAAGAAGCACTCTGTACTTTGGGGGGGAGCTGGTTTTAATTTTAATCTGGATTTTTTGAAAAGGGACAGAATAAACCTTCAAAGAAGCTTGGTATTTTAAGAAAACTTCAGCAATCTCTTTCACTTTTTCTATGCTCTTTTCAGAAACCAGAGGAAAGCTGTGAAAATGGATCCAGACGTTCTCTAATCCTCTTTTGGCAGCCAGAAAGGCGGCCACAGGAGAGTCTATGCCTCCGGACATTAAAGCCATTCCCTTTCCAGAAGAGCCCACAGGAAGGCCGCCAAGGCCCTTTTTCTTCTTAAAGAACAAAAACCAGCCGTTTTTCCTGATTTCAATAAAAACCTTCTTGTCGGGATTGCCTAGGTCAACTTTTCTGTTAATTTTCTCTGCTATCTTCTCTATTACCTTTTCTTTTTCCTCTTTAATTGCTCCTTTCTCTATCTTTATTCTAATAGCAAAGCTTTCTCCCCTCTTTATCTCTTCTTTGGCTTTTTCTTGGACAAATTTTGAGAATTCTGACAAATCTTCTTCCCAAAAAAGCCAGGAAGGGGCAAACCAGGCTACGCCGAAACAGTTTCTTACTGCTTTCTGGGCCTTGTTAATGTCTTCTGTTCTGACAAAGACCCTTCCTCTAAAAGAATTTATGCTGAAATTTGCTCTCTCTTTTTTAAGAAAAGAGGAAAGATTGGAAACTAGCTTTCTTTTAAAAATCCTTTTCACTCCTTCTGACTTCAAAAACAGCTCCCCGGGCGCCATCAATATTCCTGTTTTATGCTGGTTTTTCATCTTCTGATAACAAGATTATATCTTCTTCTTAGTTTGTAAGAATTGCAATGCTTTAGAGCTGCGGCAACCTTGTTGCCGGTTGCGCCCTTACGGTCTTCCTCTGCCTCGCAGCTCTCTTCGAACTCGGCGCATTCTTTGCTCATACCAAGCGCTTGGCCCAGTCGATATCCGGGACGCTGGAGACAAAAGTCCAGGAGTGCCGCGTGTGATAGTCCCGGCAGCCCGACACCCGAGACGTCTGCCCGACGACCGTTTTTCCTAACATGGCTGTTCTCCTTTTTGAAAAGTGATTATTGCGATCTCCTCGCAACCAAAGATTAAGCACTATGGTTAATATCTTTTGATTATATCAAATTAGGCAGAATAAGTCAGGGCCTGATTACGCCTCCGCCCAAGAGTTCTTCTTTGCAGTACAAAACAATTGACTGGCCAGGGGTTATTGCTCTTTGGGATTTTGAAAATTCAGCCCTTATTCCTTTGTCTTCTCTGAAAATCTTAGCCTTAGCGCCTTCATGGTTATACCTTATCTTCGCTGTTGCCTGAAAAGGAAAATCAGGGGATTTTCCTGAAACCCAGTTAATATCTTGGGCGCTGACTTCCTTTCCCAACAAATCTTTTTCGTTTCTGGTGACAACCAGCTGGTTTTTCTCTAAATCTTTTCTCAAAACATAATATGGCCCTCCGGAGAGCTTTATTCTCTTCCTCTGCCCTATGGTATAAAGCCAGAGGCCGGAATGTTTTCCTAAAACATTTCCTTTAGAATCTATTATCTCTCCTTGTTCTTCTTTAAAATTTCTTCTTAGAAAATCCTCTAAAGTACTGTCAATAAAGCATATTTCCTGGGATTCAGGGGTTTCGGCCACAGGCAGCCCTTTGGCCAGCCTCCTTATTTCTTTTTTGGCATAGCTTCCGTTAGGGAAAAGAGCCTTCTCTAATATCTTCTGGTCAAGCTGCCAGAGAAAATAGGACTGGTCCTTTTTCTTGTCTTTGGCCTTAAAAAGCTTGTTCTCCTTTTTAATGGCATAGTGGCCGGTAGCGATATAGTCTGCTTTCTTCTTTTTTAGCTCCTGAAACAAGACTTTAAACTTTATCTCTTTATTGCAGGCAACGCAGGGATTCGGCGTCCTGCCCTGCTTGTGCTCTTTTAAGAAATAATCGACTATTTCTTCTTTGAATTCTTTTTCCAGATCTATAACAGAAAAAGGCACGCCAAGGGTTTCTGCCACAAGCCTTGCTCTGTTTTCCGGCAAAGACAAACATCCTCCTCCTTCGAGGCAAGAAAAACACTCTCTTTTTTCCTGCCATAATCTAAAATAAACAGCCTCTGCCTCAAGCCCTTCTTCTTTCAAGAGAGACAGGGCCACTGCGCTGTCCACTCCTCCCGATATTGCCGTTATAACCTTTTTTTTCATTATTTAGCTAAGTGTTTCTGATAATCTTTAACTAAGAACCTTAATTTCCTTTTAGCCCAGTAGGGGCCTGCATAATCTATGCCCACCCGGGGAGCAGATAGTATTTTAGAGGGCCTTTCTCCTTTTTCCAGCCAAATCTTTTTGCTTGTTACAAGGTCTTCCCCGTAAAAAGATTTGTCCAAAAAGAGATAGCGGCAAAGTTTGCCCGGGCCGTTGGTTTGCTTAATGTCCCCGCCAAAAGGAAAAAGAGCCCTGATTAAGACGCATTCCGGAATGCCATCCTTAAAAGCCGAGATGTTAAACTGCCAGTACATCCCATAGACCAGATAGATATAGACATGACCGCCTCTCATATAGGCTGCCTTGTTTCTTTCTGTCATCTTGCCTTTATGGGCATGAGAAGCTCTGTCAGAAACTCCGAGATAAGCCTCTGTTTCTATAATTTCCCCCTTTATTTTTTTGCCTTTGTGTTTTCTGATAACACGCTTTCCTAGAAGGCTTTTTGCCAACTCCGAAGCAGGCTGGGAATAAAAACTGCGGGACAGTCTTTCTTTCATTTTGACCATTCTTTATGCTTTTTTTCTACCTCTTTTTTGGTTTTTTCTATCCTCTGGTGCTCTTTTGCCAAAGCTTCGGGAATTTCTTTATTGTTCCTGGAAAAATAATTGTAAATGGCCTCTCTTAAGGCGTCTATTGCCAAAAGAGAGCAATGAACTTTTATAGGAGGAAGGCCTCCCAGTTTTTCAATGACTTCTTTGTTGCCTATCTGAAGAGCTTTTTTGACTGTCTTTCCTTCGGCTAGATCAGTAATAACGCTGCTGGTGGCTATGGCGGCAGCGCATCCAAAAGTTTCGAACTTTGCATCGTCAATCACATCTTCTTTTTCTTCGTTTTTGCCAACGGAGATATAGAGATACATTACGTCTCCGCAGGCCAAATTCCCCACTTTGCCAACTCCGTCAGCTTTTTCTATTTTCCCGTAATTGTGGGGGTTTAGAAAATGCTCTATTACTTTTTCAGAATATGGTCCGTATTTATCCATGAAAAGGTGAAATTTTTCTTAATTTCTTAATAACCTCAGGCAAGACCTTTAGAAAATAATCAACTTCTTTTTCTGTTGTCCACCTGCCGAAAGAAATTCTCAGAGATCCGTGAGCTTGCTCTGGCCGGAGGCCTAGGGCAAGAAGGACATAGCTCGGCTCAAGCTTTTCCGAAGAGCAGGCAGATCCTGTTGAAACGGCGATCCCCTGCAAGTCAAGATTAATTGCCAAAGATTCTCCTTCTATAAAGTCGAATCTAAAGTTCGCAATATTGGGAAGGCTTTTCTCAAAAGAGCCGTTTAAGTAAGCCCTTTCTGTCTTAAGAACTCCTTTTACAAGCTTTTCTTTCAGTTTTTTGTTCTTTTTTCTTTCTTCTTCCATGCTTTTTCCGCTTAATTCGCAGGCTTCGGCGAATCCGGCAATAGCCGGAACGTTCACGGTTGAAGACCTTATGCCCCTTTCTTGCCCTCCTCCGTGAAGCAAGGGCTCTATGTCAACACCTTTTCTGATATACAAGCAGGCAGCCCCCTTTGGCCCGTACATCTTATGAGAGCTTGCTGTCAAAAAATCAACATTCATTTTTTTTACGTTAAGCGGAATCTTGCCGAAAGTCTGGGCAGCATCTGTATGAAAAAGAACTTTCTTTTTTTTGCAAATTTTGCCTATCTTCTCGATCGGCTGCATCGATCCTATTTCGTTTGAAGCATGGATAATCGAGACCAGGATTGTTCCGTCTTTTATGCTCTTTGAAACATCTTCGGGGTTGACTATCCCGTCTTTTCCCACTGGAATCTCTGTTATTTTATACCCTCTAGCCTGAAGCCACTTAGCGCTTTCTGCAATGCAGGGATGTTCAATGGAAGAAATAACAATATGCCCCTTTTTCTTTTTAAAAGCTGTTCCTTTCAAAACCAGATTATTGCTTTCTGTGGCAGAACTCGTAAAAAAAACTTCTTGCGGATCAGCTGACATTAGCCGGGCAACTTTCTCTCTGCTTTCTGCAAGAGAAACTTTAGCTTCTTGGCCAAAAGCGTGAAGAGACATGGTATTGGCAAATTTCTTTTCAAGAGCAGAATTCATTTCCCTTAAAACCCGGGGGTCAACAGGAGAAGCAGCTGCATAGTCAAAATATATCTTAGTCATAATTATTTCTTAATTAAATCTGAAAGAGTAACATTTTTTAATTTAGATTCCAAAGAGGTTCCCATCTCCTCCCAAAGGCTCCTGGAAGAGCAATCTCTTGAATAGGGACATCCTCCGCAGTCGACAGGATTAACCTCCCCTTCAAGGGCTTCTATTATTTCCAGAGATTTAATGCTTTCTGGTTTTTTTGCTAGAAAATAGCCTCCTTGAGAGCCCTTTTTTGCCTTAACCAGACCCGCTTTTTCCAATTCAGAAAGTATCTTCTCTAAAAAATCAAAAGAAATATTTTGGTCTTCCGAGATTTCTCTAAGGGAAACCACCTTTTCTCGAGAAGAGTTTTTAGCAAGATAGACCATCGCCCTTGTTCCGTATTGCGTTTTCTTTGAAACTTTCATATTTTTATTGTTATGATTAAAATAAAGCCGACTAATATCGTCGGTTTTATTGTAGCAAACAAGAAGAATCTATGTCAAGAAGGCCTTTAATTCTTTGCGGAGATCTTATTTACTGAAATTCAACAACATTAATTATCTTAGAATTAAAGTCAAGAATGGTTAGTTTTAGCTTGTTGTATATGCGGGTGCGCTGAATGCCTACTCCTTGAGGAGGCCTTCCGTCTCTATGGATTTCTTTGATTATCGGTTTTTCATAGGCATCAATAATATTTATCGCTTTTTCAAGCGTTCTTGGGTCATTGTCTTTAAAGTTTTTAAGAACTTCTAAAGCCTCTGAAACACTTGGCGGCAATTCATTGTTTTTCATATTTTATGAATGCTAAAAAATAATTATCGCTTTTCCCCGCGGGATCAACTGCATTAACCTTTTTTATTATAGCAGGCAGAAATAAATAGCGTCAAGAAAGGAGCCCGGCTGAAGACCAGGCCCTTTAATGGCCTTCTCTGCCAAGCTTACTCTTCTCCGTTTTCGTCTTTTTCCTTTTCTTTATTCTTTTTCAGAACAACTACCACTACTATGATTATGACAATCAAGAAAATTATACCCCCCGCAATCGGCAGGACGATATAATAGATCAGCCCCTTAATTCCTTCTTTTAAGAAGTTGCCGGCCTCTTCTCCGTTTTTTTCTATTTGCTCGGCAACCTCTTCAGCAGGAGGCACTGTTTTCTTAAGCTCTTCTGAAATTCCCTCTTTCTCTGAAACGCTCAAAGCATACTCTGCTATTCCGCCGCACTCCGGATAATCACTGCAAGAAACAGCAATATAGTAGTTTCCTCCCCCATAAACAGGGACGTCATTTTCAACGATGGCTCCTTTGTTGCCAGACTTCTCTTTTCTAATTTCCTCTCTGTCGCCGTTTAAAACAGTTACTTGCAGGACCTCATCGGTCGGAGGAGTAACTCTTGCGGAAAGGGTCTTGCCTCCTTCAATTGAAATCTTGTAAACATCCTTTTTGTCTGAACCCTTTTCTCCGGAAAGAAATCCGTTATATTCGCCGGCAGCAATTTCCATAGCGCTTTCAACTGAATCTCCGGCATCAGTTTGAGACTGGGCGTCGTAATAATCAGCAACGGAAACGTTTAATCCTTTTATGTTCAATCCTACTCCCGGCTTTTCGCATTCAATTTTAAGATAATAATTGTAATCTTCTTCTCCGGATCCGGCAAGCCAAGATACTTCAGAAGAGCCAAGGTATTCGATGTTGCAGTCTACAAAGAAACTGTCGCTTACTGCAGCAGTCCTATTTGAGTCATACAGGCCCCATATTACATCGTAATAATGGTATTGAGAAGCATCGGGGTGGCATTTGTACTGGAACCCGGCTCGCAATTCCTGGCCTGCTCTTAGGTCTATTTTGTAATAAAGGCTTTCTTGTCCTTCTATAGTAAAGTCGCCGTACTCTCCGGGCTCGATAAGAACAGCTTCTTCGTAGCTGCTTCCTGCTTCCGGAATTGCAGCCGCATTGATAGAGCCGCCGGATAAAAGCAAGAAGCCAAACAGAAATAAGCCTGTGGTTTTTATGTAAGAACTTTTCATAAATAACAGAGGTTATTTTTCTACGGCCTTCTTGTTGTCAAAAATCTTCTGGGCGAAAACGCCGATAATAGGGAGTGGTCTCTTCTTTTTATTAACCACGTTCACTATCCCTATAATGGAAAGAGTGACCCACAATAACCAGGCCAAAAATCCAAAAAACCATCCAATAATAGGAATCTATCCTACAAGCATAGTGGCGATCTCTGCTATAAAAAGAGTGAGTCCCTGCTTGGCGTGGTACTGGACAAAATCATTGTCCTTAAAAACAAGAAAGGGGATCAGACAGAGAATGCCGAGATAGCTCAAAATCGCCATCATATTTTCGTTTTCTCTTTCAGAAGAGGCGGATTTTGAAGGTTTTTCTCTTTTTTCTTCTTCCATAAAAAGATTTGCGTTAATTAATTTTTTATTGTCGGCTTTTCCTTATTATCAACAAATGGATTTTCCTGCTTTCTTCAGCCTTGAAGCCGATTTTTTAAGCAAATCTTTTTCTTTCGGAGAGACAGACAGCTGTATTTTATCAATTATTCCCTCCCTTCCGACAATCACAGGCAAACTTAAGGCAACGTTTCTTATCCCGTATTCCCCTTCTAAAAAATGAGAAAGGGGAAGAACGGTTCTTTTGTTAAAAAGAATGCTTTCTGCTATATGATTGATTCCTGCTGCAATCGCGTAATAAGTGGCCTGCTTTCCTTCAATTATAGCATAGGCTGCGTTTTTTGCGCTTTCAAAGATCCTCTTCTTTTCTTTGGCAGACAGGCCCTTGATAGGGGCGTTCCCTATAGTTGCTGTACTCCAAAGAGGCAATTCGCTGTCTCCGTGCTCCCCGACTATATAGGCATGAATGCTCTGGGGATTGACCTTCAGCTGCTCTCCCAAAAGCAGTCTGAAACGAGCCGAATCCAGTATAGTGCCTGTTCCCAGAATGCTTTTTTTCTTCTGGGGGAACATCTTCACAGCCAGACAGGTAAGAATGTCCACCGGATTAGCAACCATCAAAATCACCGTTTCAGGATTCTGCTCAAATATTTTAGGGACAACCTCTTTAATAATGGCGCTGTTCTTTTTAACCAGATCCAGGCGGGTTTCCCCGGGCTTCTGGGAAGCGCCGCAGCAAACAACTGCCAGCCTGCTGTCTTTTATGTCTTTATAGCTGCCTACTTTCACCCTTGTGTATCCCCAAAAAGGCACTGAATGCTGCAAATCCATTACCTGGGACCTGACCAATTCCTCTTTTATGTCGATTAAAGCAATCTCTTCTGTAATATTGGAAGCAATGAGGCTGTAAGCAGCCGTGCTTCCTACCATGCCAGCCCCGATAATAGTAACTTTATTCTTCATTTTTTTATTATAACAGAATTATTCATACCTTAAAGCGTCAACCGGATTCATTTTAGCTGCTGATCTGGCGGGCAAGTATCCGGAAAGGCATCCTATCAGAAAAGAGAAAAAAAGCCCAAACAATATAAGCCAGGGGCTGGCAGAGGCCTTAAGTAAAAATACGGGATTTATTATAAAATAAAGCTCTATTCCCTTAGCCAAACCTATGCCCAGAATTACGCCCCCTACGCCGCCTATTAGCCCCACTATTCCGGCCTCAAAAAGAAAGATGAGCCGGATGGTCTTGTTTTTGGCCCCCACTGCCTTCATTACTCCTATCTCTCTTATTCTTTCACGAACAGAAGTATACATTGTGTTCATAATGCCTATGCCCCCAACCAAGATAGCAATAGAAGCTAATCCGAAAACTGCGGCCTGGATTATTCCTATAACATTGCCGACAATATCAATAACTTTTTCTGAAGTTAAAACAGTAAAAGAAGGAAGGTCTTCTCCCCTTTTTCTTTTCCTGGTTTCTTCCAAGCTGTTCTCTATATTCTCTACTGCTTTCTCTGTCGAATAGCCGGGTTCAATTTTAGCTAAGGCCTGCTTGGATCCTTCTCTTTCTCCCGTAATATCTTGAAAAACAGAAAGGTCTACGGTGACAGAGGTGTCGTCTTGTTTGTTTCCTAAAGAACGGAGGATCCCTTTTACCTCGAACTCTTTTCCGTCTATGGTCACATGGTCTCCCACGCCCAGTCCCGGAAAAATGTCGCGAGAAACAAAATTCCCCAAAACCAGCTCTCTTTTTCCTGCTTCGGGCCATTCCCCTCCCGTAAGAGTCCAGCCCATATCCGAAACCAGAATCTCCATTCCTTCTTTGTTAAGAGGGATTCCATTGAGAAAAACCGTTTTTTTCTCCCCTTCGTATCTAACTGCTTTTCCCTTGTAATTTAAGGGCAGAACGCTTTTCACTCCCTCTGCCTCTCTGATAGCTCTCAAGTCTTCGTCCGAAAGCTCTAGGCCTCCGGCAAAAGTAGTGGCAAAATTGGTCATTTCTCCGGGCATAATAATTACAAGGTCTTTCCCTATCATTTGAAGCTCTTTTAAAATAGCGTTCTTCAGCCCTTCTGTAAGAGAAAGAAGAGAAACCACTAAAAAGACTCCAATAACTACCCCTATTATGGTCAGCCAGCTTCTTAGAGGCCTGGTTCTTAGATTTTTGGCTGCTATTTTTAAGTATTGGAGCGCTTTTTCCATAAGTACTTTTCTGCCGTATGGTGATTAGATAATATTTCCCCGTCCTGAATATTAACTATGTTTTTGCTGTAGCCTGCAATTTTCGGGTCATGAGTAACAATAACCATGGTTTTGCCCTCCTTCTGGTGAAGATCAGTGAGAATCTCCATAACTTTTTTGCCGGTAACAGAGTCCAAATTGCCTGTGGGCTCGTCTGCTACAATGATTTCAGGGTCATTAGCCAGAGAACGGGCAATAGCTATCCTCTGTTGCTCTCCTCCTGAAAGCTCTTTTGGTTTGTGCTTTATTCTTTCTTTCAACCCCACCATGTCCAAGAGGTCTGCCCCTCTTTTTTTTCTTTCAGATTCCGTCCTGCCTTGGAAAAACATCGGCAGTGTAACATTTTCTAAAGCTGTCAGATTGGAAAGAAGATTGAATTGCTGGAAGACAAAACCGATTTTCTTCCCCCTTACTTGGGCCAGCTGGTCTTCTGAAAATTTGGATATATCTCTGCCGTCTAAAAAAACTTTCCCTTGAGTCGGCGTATCAAGGGATCCGATAATATACATCAGAGTAGATTTTCCAGATCCGGAAGGCCCCATTATGCTTGTAAAATCGCCTGCATTAATCTGCAGGTTAATTCCTTTAAGAACTGTAAGCTCTACTTCGCCAAGCTGATACTTCTTCCAGACATTCTCCAATTTTATGACGGGCTTGCCCATAATTATTCAATAACCGCTTTTTCCCCTTCTTGAAGCCCTGAAATCACTTCTATCAGCTCCTCTCCCTCCATGCCGAGCTCTACCTCTCTTTTTTCTATTTTGCCGTCAGAAAAGACCTGCACTAAGCCCTCTTTAACAGCGTCTTCCGGGACGGCTAAAACGTTTTCTTTTTTGGCCGTTATTATAACAACATCCGCTGTCATGCCAGACTTGATTCCTTCTCTGGTTTCTTTGAAAATAATGGTGGTTTCATAATAAACTACTCCTTCTACTATTTTTTCTGCAGGATCTATGGCAGAAACCTCGCCTTTTAAGGTTTCCTCGGGAAAAGCAACTAAATTAATTTCCACAGGATTTCCAACTTTCACTTCAACAATATCTTCTTCATAGATATCCACTTTTATCTGAAAGGGGCTGGCAGGCAACACTGTGACAACCGTATCCTGGGGCTGAACCAACTCCCCCTCTTCCTTTCCTATCTTGCTGACTTGGCCCGCAAAAGAACTCTTTAAAGAGGACTCTTCCAGTTTTGTCCTTAATTGGGAAATCTTTGACTCTGCTTGGATTACTTTAGATTTGTACAGGTCGAGATCCTCTGCCCTGGCGCCAGCCAGTATAAGAGACAGCTCCTCTTCAGCTTTCTTTAAAGAGGCTTCAGCAGAAGATACGCTGGCTTGGGCAGTATTAATATCAGCCGCGTTTGCAATTTTAGTGGTAGAAATGTTTTGAACAGCGTCCAAGACTTCAGAGTAGGCAGAGTTAAGAGATGACTTCTGGGAGCTAATAGAGCTTTTATCCGAGCTGGTAACCCTGTCAACGTAAGCAGAAGAATCGCTTAGATCTCTTAATGTCTGCATGTAGTCTGAAACCTTGTTAAGGAACTCTTTTGCCTTAGATAAAGCCGAATCAATGTCTTCTTCGGAAACGGTTTCCTCTGCTGCGTCAATAAGGTCTGCCAGCTTCTCGTAATATCCTTTTATCTTGTATTTTATCTCGACCGAATCCTGCTCGCCGCCTGAAGCAAAGTAGGTTCTCTGGAGATAGCTTGTCAGATTATAGGAATCGTAAAGCTCAAGATAAGCGTCATCCAAAGTAGTTAAGGCGCTCTGAAGAGCGTTATCCAGCTCCTCTTGGGCGCCCTCTTTTACGTCTTCCAGGTTTTGCTTCGCCCCCTCTAAAGAAATTCTCGCTTTCTCTACCTCGGCTTCAGCCACCCTTATTTCTTCCGGAGTAGATCCTGCTATTAACTTTTCATAATCGGCTTTAGCGCCGGAAAGAGCGGCCTCTGCCTCCCTCAGCTGAAATTGGATTTCTTTTGTCTCTAGCTTTGCCAGCTCCTGGCCTGCTTTTATTTGTTCTCCCACCTTAACAAAAATCTCTTCTATTCTGCCCGAATTATTAAAACCAAGCCCCGTTTTTTCTATTTCTTTCTTAACCACTCCTGTTTCGGAAATCTCGTTGGTAATTTCAGTCTTTTTTATTTCAAACAAAGACAGGTCTTCCCCGTTTTTTTTAAAGAAGATCTGATGCATGGCAACTCCCAGCAACAAAGCTAAAACAGTTATAATTATAATAAGTTTTCTGCTCATTCTTTTTTTATGCTAACACATGATCAATTATTTTTCTTCCTTTTCTATCTTAATGGCTTCTCCTTTTACAAGGGCGGAAGCTACTTTTTTCCTGGCATTGGCCAAGATCCTTTGCAAGGTGCTCTGAGAAACTCCCATTCTTTTAGCTGAAGCGACCTGCCCCATTCTCTTGCAGTCGCAAAGCCTTAGGGCTTCCAATTCTGATCTCTCCAGGCTCACCTCCTTTAATTCGGTCAAGGGCACGGCCCGGGGCTTAAAATACACTGCATTGGGGTGGATATATACTTTTCTTTTTTTTATCGGCCTGACCATAATTAAATTATCCTTACAAAATTGTTAAATATTTGCTCTATTTCTTTCTTTGCTTTCAAGTTTGTTTCAACTATCGGAATAAGCTGGGAAACGGCTTTAAATATCCCCTTATCATAAGAAATTTTGCCAAGCATTCTCTTTCCAAGCCATTTTTCTATTCTTCCGCTTAGCTCTTGGTTAACGTCCCACTTGTTAATAACGCCATGCCAGGGAATGTTAAAATGCTCCACTACCTTGAGCACTCTTTTCAAGTCAGAAAAAGAAGAAGGGGTGGGTTCTGTAATCAGCAAAACCAAGTCTGCATCCTGCAGAGAAGCTGTAACAGGACAACCTGTCCCGGGAGCAGAATCAATTATCATAATTTCTTCTTTCCCTAGGTTTTCCGCCCGGGACTTAACTTCAGAAACTATTTTTCCTGAACCTGTTTCTCCGGGATAAAGATGGCCGGAAACCAAAGGAAACCCGTGCTTGCTCTTTTTAATCCTTATCTCGCCGCTTTTCACGGGCTTCATTTTAGCTACTCCCTCTGGGCAAAAAATCTCGCAGGCCCCGCATCCTTCGCAAAGAAAAGGGCTTAATTCCAGCTCTCCGTTTTTTTCTTTCAGGGCGCCGAATCTGCATTTGCCAACGCACTCTTTTATTTTTTCTTTAGACAAGCCGCTGCTCCTGATAACAGGTTTTTCAGAAACGCTTATTTTTTCTGTTTTTTGCCAGTTTTCAGGTTCTCCCAGCCACACTGCCAAATTGGGAGCGTCAACATCGCAATCAGCCGCCACAATCCTCTTTTCAGAAGACAAAAGGATAGCTAAAGAAGAGGAAATCATTGACTTTCCCACTCCTCCTTTTCCGCTGCAGACTGCTACTTTGCAATTAACCATTGAATAATAATTTTATCAGCAACATTGTCCCTATTCCTGTCAAAAATACGAAAAAATGGACTATCGACTTTTTAGTGTTTTCTTTGTGCTTGATTTCAGGTATCAAATCAGAAGCTGAGATATAAAGGAAATTGCCGGCAGCAAAGGGCAAAAGGAAAACAATGGATTCTCCTATCTTTTCAGACAGTAAAAATCCTACAACCCCTCCGATAATTACGGTAACAGCGGATAAAAAGTTCAAAACCAAAGCCTTTCCTTTTTTAAATCCTCCATAAACCAAAACTCCGAAATCGCCCATTTCCTGGGGAATCTCATGTAAGGCGACGGCCAAAACAGTGACCATTCCGACCGGCAAGGCCACGGCAAAAGATCCCGCTATTACCAGCCCATCTATGAAATTGTGGACAGCGTCTGAAACAAGAATTAGAAAAGAAAAGGGGGTCGGCTTTTCAGAGCATTTTCCTCCTGAACAATGATGCCATCTGATAAACTGCTCCAGTATAAAAAAAAGGCAGAAGCCCAAAATCAGCCACAAGGCCAAAACAATTGAATCAAGTCCTTTTTCTGCCGCCTCGGGTATTAAATGAAGAAAAGCTCCTCCAAAAAGAGCGCCGGCAGAGAAAGCGACCAGAACCAGAAGTATTTTATCCAAAAGCTTTTCTCTAAGGAATAAAGCCAAAGCTCCCACAAAAGCTAACAAGCTGATAAGAAAAGTGCTGGTTAAGATATAAAACAACATTTTAAGCTATTTTCTTTAAAACCATGAAGTCTTTTTTCAGGGTTTCTTTCATCCCAGCGTTATAAACAGCTACTGCCGGATGGTAAAGAGGGATAATCTTAAACTTCCCTGTTTCAAAAACCTGTCCGTGGAGCTGGCCGATAGTCCCCTTTTTCCCTCCGAACTTTTTTAAGATAACCTCCATAGCATATCTTCCCAAAGTGCAAACCGCTTTGGGGCCGATTAAAGATATCTGCCTTTCAAGATAAGGAAGGCAAGCTTTGATTTCTTTGGGCTGGGGGTCTCTGTTGCCGGGAGGCCTGTCTTTTAAAATATTGGTGATATAGACGTCTTGCCTGCTTATTCCGGCAGACTCTAAAAGCTCGTCCAGCACTCTGCCTGCTGCTCCACAAAAAGGTCGCCCCGTTTTCGCTTCATTGAAACCGGGGGCCTCTCCGACAAACATTATTTCTGCCTGATGGCTTCCTTCCCCAATCACTGGAAAAACTTTGTTTTTTATTCTTTCTTGAGAGAGAGGGCAGGCCTTGCAGTCCACGACCTCTTCTTTCACTTTTTTAAGCTCTTTTTCAATATCCATATCTTAAATCCCAAAAAGATAATAAAGCCCAAGGCCCAGAAGAATCATCGCTTCCAGCAGAGTAATCCAGGTAACGAATTTGGGCGAGGCCATCTTTATGGTCATAGTAAAGAAGGCTATAAGGAAAACAATAATTTCGTCCAGCATGTAGAACAGGACAAAGATTGCGATATAGAGAAGATATAGGGCAGCAGGTAATTGGGCTTCTGCTAAAATGCCTGCGAAAAATACAGGAATAGCAGCAGAACACGGAAATTCCACTATGGTTATTGCGGCAGCAAAAACCAAAAGGCTGCCTATTACCATAATTATGCTGTCTGCCTCCTGAAGGATCTTTTTTATCTTAAGATTAATCCTGGAAACCGTTCCCTGTGTCTGGCAGGTGGGCCCGTACTTTCTAAATCTGATAAACTCTCTTAAGAAATAAACGCCCCCGCAGACTCCTAAAACTCCTATTATTATCTCCATGCTTCTTAAATAAGAGGCGAGAGCAGTAAATATCTGATGCCAGACAACTATCAGAAGCCCGTAGATTAAGGCTGTGGTTCCAATAAAAATTCCTCCATATAAAAGCATCTTCTTTCTTTCCCTTAGAGCTAAGACCAGTCCTAAAATAAGAACAAGCGCTCCCAAAGAACAAACGTTAAAGCCGTCGAAAAATCCCAAAACAGCAGAAAGGGCAGGCAAAGAATAATCGCTGACATTAATTTTCCCTATCAAAGGAAGAGAGATATCCAAGTCCTCTTCTTCAGGGCCGCAAGACTCCTCTCCTTTAATCTTGCTTTCAATGCATTTTTCTATTTTATTTCCTATTTCCTCGCTGAATCCCAAAAAATATTCATTGTCGATAAATAATACGGGAACCAAGCCCTGCTCTTCTCTGGGCACCTCATATTTCTTATAGAGAAGCTTTAAAAACTCTATGTTTTCTGAAACTGAAAACTTTTCTATTTCTATTTCCGGGTATTTTTCTGCTATTTCGCCTTCCAAAAAAGCCCTTTCCTCTGCGCAATGAGGGCAGGTTCTGCTGTAAAAAAACTTCAGTTCAACCTCTTGGTCTGCTGAAACAAGATCAAAAAATCCGAAAAGCAGCCCCAGAAAGATTAAAAAAAATGCTGTCTTTTTCATAGAATCTACTCAGGCAAAATGCAGAAGGCATTGTTAAATCTATTTATGTAATTAAACAGTCCTATAATGGAAACTATTTCTACGAGCTCTGGCTCAGAAAACTTTTCTTTTAATTTTCTAAATAGCTCTGTGTCGCATTGAGCGGTTTTTGTTACCTTTTCTACCAACTTAAGGACCTCCTTTTCCCCTTCTTCAAGTCCTTCTTTGCCTTTAACTTTTTCTATCACCTCATCTCCTGCCCCTAGGCTTTTCAGCATCTTTTCTGTAACGTCAACGCAGAAAGGGCACTTTAGGGTTTGGGAGACAGTATAGGCTATTTTCCACCTTAAAAGAGGAGCAATATACCCTTCATCCATTATTACTTTAAAAAGCTCGGTAAACTCTTTTACCACCTTGGGATTATGGGCCATTACCTTAACCCACTCCGGGACTTTTCCCGTATCTTTTTCAAATTTATTGTAAACTTCTTCTGCTTCGCCTGCTTCTTCTTTTTCCAATGAAGAAATTATAGCCATATTATTATATTAAAGAATTAATCTTTTCTGCTATTACCTTTTTGGAACGCAAGCCCGTTGCTCTTTGGACCGCTTCCCCGTTTTTAAAAATAATAAGAGTGGGAACTCCCCTGACTTCGTATCTTTGAGGGATTTCTTTGTTTTCTGTAACGTCTAATTTGCCAACCTTCGCTTTTCCCCTAAATTCTTCAGCAAGCTCTTTAATGACAGGAGCTGAAATCTGGCAAGGAGAGCAGAGGGGCGAGAAAAAATCAACCAGAACCGGCTGGCAACTTTTGATAACTTCTTGATTAAAGTTTTGGTCATTGAAAACAATCTCACTCATAATTCAGTAACTTCCCCCTAGAGTAAGCTTTAGCCAATGTCTTAGAGTAAGGAATTTCTTTTTCAATTTCTGTTCCAAACTTTTTAGCCGCCTCTATAATATTCTTTTTTTCTCCCAGGTCAGACTGGTTCAATATTACTTTAACAGGTATTTCCATCTTTTTACAGAGGTCTAAAATAAGAGTCAGATCGTATTTCCCCATAGGAGTAGGCTCTGTCACAGCATAAGCCAGGTCAACCCCCATTAGAGCATTGATTACCGGGCAGTGGGTCCCTGCTGCTGTATCAAAAACAACAATATCTGCTTTTTCTTTTTCTGCTAATTTTTCGGCAAAGTCTTTGGTTTTTGCCACCACCGGACCCGTTTCTTCCAATCCTGCCTTGGCTTCGCCCGTAATCAAATAAAGGTTGCCGATTTTATTCAAGCATATCTTTCCTGTCTCTTCTTTTTTCGGTCTAATGGCCCCGAAGGGACAGACAGTCCAGCAAGCCCCGCATCCAGAGCAAAGGTCTTCAAGGAAAACGGGGTATTCTCCGGGTTTCTGAAAAATAGCGCTCTCTCTGCAAGTCTTAACGCAGAGGCCGCATTTGCGGCATTTCTCTTTTATGAGCTCTGGAAACTCTCCGTATATTTTTTCTTCTTCTTTTATTTTCTGGCCCAAAAGCAGATAATCGTTGGGGCACTCAACATCGCAATCGACCAAGACAACCTTCTTCCCTCTTTTTAAGAATTCTTTTGCTTTCAGAACAGCTATTGTCGATTTTCCAGTCCCGCCTTTCCCTCCTGTCACAGCAATTTTTTTGAAAAGGGGCATTTTAGACTTTCTCTTTGGTGGGCTCTTTTAATAATTTCTTTTTCCCTCTGGAAAAGTTAGCTATTGCTTCTTCGGCAGTGTCTCCCTTGGTTTCGTAAATTTCCACTATGTTGTCTCTCAAGGCATGAAAAGAAATAGGGCCCATTTCTTGGGTAATCACAGAATCTATTTTTTCCTCCACCACAAAAAGGGCAACGTTTAACCCCGCTCTTTTTTCTTTTTCTTTGTATCTATTTTCTTTCAGGTAATAGTTTTTTATCTTTCCTTTGTCAATTTCTGCAAACAGAAATTTTCGGGCTCTGCCAAAATGATTTGAAACCTTAGACTTTAGGCCCTTATCCTCTTTAACCGGAATGCAGACCTTCTGTTTTTGGACCTGATAGGGCTGGATTTTAACATTAAAAGAATCAATCAAAGAAATTCTTTTTTTGATCTCCTTTTCTATGTTTCCTGATATTTCAGTGGCTTTGTCCACGCTAAGGCTTTTTCCGATCTTGGCGTCAACTTCTCCGAAAACAAAAGGGCCTGACTTCCTCAATTTCAGGTTTTTAAATCCTCTGATGCCTGAAATATTCTTTAAAATTTTCTTGATCTCTTTCTCCATTTCCTTGCTTGGAGAAACATCCATTAAAGAAAAAACAGAATCTTTCGCTGACTCAAGGCCTGCCTGGAAAATGAAAAAGGATATTATAATGCCTGCTGCCCCTTCGATATAGGGGATCCCAAGCAAAACAGAAACCAGTCCTATCAGCACCACAGAAGAAGAAAGCAGGTGCATTCTGGATTCTCTTCCGTCTGCCACCAAGCTTTGAGAATTTATCTTTTTTCCCACTCTGACTTCGTAGGTGCCGACAGCAACCATAAAAATCCCGTCCAAAACTGCAACTGCTACAGCTAAAAGAGGAATATTAAGCTGGTAGTCTGAAAAAATCTTGCTGATGCTCTCTTTTATTATGCTGTATCCTGCAAACAAAATAAGCCCTGAGATTATAAGGGCAGTCAGGTTTTCTGCTTTGTAAAACCCGTAAGGAAATTTCTTGGTAGGTTTTTTTCTGGCAATAGTCAAACCGAAAAAAGCCGCAAAAGTAGAAAAAGAATCAGCGGCGCTATGGACGGCATCAGCCATTAAAACAATACTGCCAGAAAAAACCCCTATTATTGCTTTGGCTCCGGCGAAAAAAAACGTTACCAATCCTGCTATAATAGTGGCCTTTTGTCCTTGTTTAAATATATTAGCTTTCATGTGTTTTATCTTCCTCTTCTGCCAAACCCCTTTCTTCCCGGTCCGAAACCGCCAGAAGAGCGGCTGATCTCTGAAAGATTTCCATTTTCCAGCTCTTCTACAGCTTTTTTAACTTCCATGCCTGCCTCGATCTGAAAAACTTTGACATCAGACGCAGACAGCACAGAAAAAGAATTGGGCCCCATATTTCCCGTAATAACAGCCTCTGATCCCTGGTCTAACACGGCTTGGGAAGCCTGAACCCCTGCTCCCCTGACAGCGTTAACCCCGGCATTGGGGACTGCCTCAAATTTGTCCTTTGATTTCGTATCAATAAAAACAAAGTAAGCACACCTCCCAAAACGAGGATCAACTAAAGAGTCTAGTTTGGGCCCTGAACTTGTAACGCAAATTTTCATACATTTAACTCTTTCTGATCATTTTGGCCCCGCAGACAGGGCACTTTTCCTGATAGCAGGGGATGCCTCTCTGGTGAATCTTTTCTTCTCCGCATTCGGGGCAAAGGCAAATTCCGTCAGGTCCTAATCCCTCTCCTTCAGGCTGGCGCCCTTGCTGGCCTTGTTTTTGGTTTTCCATATTTTTATTCTATCACTTTTTAAGCCAGAGGACAAAAAGAATCATTTTTTCTTTTTCAGGCTCTTTATTGTTTCTTCTAGCTCTCTTACTTGAACCCGCAAGCTGTCTATTTGGCTCTGGGCGTCTTCTCCCTGCGAGGATGCATTTGCTCGTTGCCAGCCAGTTAATCCTGCGGCTCTGTACCAATTTCTATATCCTCTTCCTCCGCCGAAAGAAGGCCTGGCATGATCGCCCGAGCAATATCCCAAACCTCTTCCTGTCAGGGGACCTTGGCCTCTTGGGCCGGTTCCATCGCGAAACGGCATAATTTTTAATAATTTTATTTTGTCTTGAAATGACCTTTCTGTTTTAAATATATACCCATAACAACGCTCTGTCAAGGCCAAAACAAAAAAGCGGGGAAACATTCCCCCCGCCTTTTTACATCAGCCCTCCCAAGGACTGAGCCATTTTCTGTTGCATTTCTTTTACTGCTTCGTTAAGGCATTCTTTTAAAATCTCTTCTTGTTTTTCTTTGTCTAGCTCCGGGTTCAGGGAAATTTCTTCTATCTGGAGATTTCCGTTAATTGCCACTTTCGTTCCCTCTTTCTCTATCTCGCTTCTTTCTTTGGCAAGCTGCTTCTGCACTTCCCTGATTTTTCTAATCTGGTTTAGTTTGTCAAACATAAGCATTTATTCCATAAATTTTTCTTTGCAGACCAATTGAGCAATGTCTTTTCTGGACTTTGGTCCGATAGAAGTATCGCGAGGCACTCCCAAAGTCAGCATAGCCGCTACTTTGTAATTTTGGGGAATTCCAAGAACCTCTTTTACTTCTTCCTGATAAAAAGCGCCTATCCAGCAGGTCCCCAGCCCCTGCTCTACGGCCTCCAGAGTCATATGATCTAAAGCAATGCCCAGGTCAAGGGAATAGGCCGGCACCCCGGAGCTCATATTAACATCCGGTTTTAAGGATACTCCGACAATGACAACAGGGGCTTTCTCTATAAAGCTCTGGTTGGCGGCTTTTGCCAGCTCTTTTACTTTTTTTCTGTCCCGGACCACTACAAACTTATAGTTTTGGGCGTTATGGGCAGAGGGCGCAAGGCGGGCAGCTTCCATTATTTTATTGACAGAGTTCTCGGAAACTGGATCTTCCCTGTAATCTCTCACGCTTTTCCTTGTTTTTATTGCTTCCAAAATATCCATATTATTTTAAATTTCCTTAATCTTATATTTATCTATTTTTTCTTTCGGAGTAAAGGTAAAGTCCGCTTTTACTTTTTTCCCCTCAAGCACTCTGGGCAGCCAGACAGGATCATCGCTCCACATTTTTTTAAAAGGAATTTTCTTGAGGTCAAACCAGGCAGGCTTCATTTCTTCTGTCTCTCCGGGTTCTCCCTCCCATTCCCTGCATAAATATACATGGACGATTTGGCTCCATTCTTTTTTATGGGGAAAAGAGAAATTTAGAAAAGCTACTTTTTCCAAATGGCTGACCCTCACCCCTATCTCCTCTTTTGTTTCCCGGACAGTAGCGTGCTCCGGGCTTAAATCTCCTTTGCCAGAGTCAATCTTGCCTCCTACGCCGTTCCATTTTCCTGCTCCAAACCCCCTTTTCTTCATTGCAAGAAGAATTTTGCCTCCTTTTAAAAGAAAACACAATGTAGCCTCTTTCATGTTATTCTTCCTTTTTCTTTTCGAAAAAGAAAATATATATTATCTCAAGCAAAGCAAGAGTATTCAGTATTAATATGGCAATAAACCATTTTTTCTGGCTGTTGCGGGAAGCTTTCCATAAAGCCACGCCTTTCCAAGGAAGAGTCCAGGCGACTATAAGCAACAAGAGCCAAGCCGGCGGCAACATAATTTCCTGCATAATTTTAAAGCAAGGTGAATTTGTTGATTACTAATCCAAAATCGTACCCTAAGTACTCTGCTGCCTTCCGGCACATTACCATTCTTTGGGTAAAAATCTCAAAGTATTCCATTACCGGCACGAATTTGGTGTCAATCTTTAAAGAAAGGGTTATTCTTTTTTTCTTTTTGTCTGCCTTCAGAACGCTGGAAGTGGTAGCGTAATTAACCCGGTCGTGGATATCTGATTTTATCTCGTCCATAGTGTCTTGAACCACTCGGGACCGATGAACATCTGATTTGTCGGCTAAAACAACTAAAGCGGCAACCGGACTGGCAAAAGCGATCTCCCTGATCCTTTCGTCGTGCATGGATATGGCCTGAATAACAATTGCCAGCTCTTTCGGCTTAAAATCTTTCTGGAACACCTGGTGGAAAAGAAGAGCGCCGAGATAATTATGGTAATTTCTGCCCAGAAAATTTCCCATATCATGGCAAAACCCGGCAATAGCAGCCAGCTCCCCCTCTCTCTCCGGCAATCCTATGCCAGAAGCAATGTTTTTTGCCCTTTCTGCCACTAAACTGGAATGCCTGAAGCCATGGCCAGTATAAGAAAGAGCAGCCAGGGCCTTTTCTGTCTGAGAAATAAACTCTTTTATCTGAGAATTTTCTTTTACGTCTTCGAGCTTTATCATATTGTTTTATTATACCAGTTTAAGCTAGTAGCGGAAAATTGCGGCCATTTTAGCTTTCTCAGGCATGTTCTCAAAACGAAAAGCGTAAACATCTCCTCCGTTAAGAAACACCTGTATGGAAGCTAAGTTGCAAAGGTCTTGGTCCCCTTCCTGCCTTTCTTCGTGGATCTCTACATTGCCTTTGCCTTGCCCCCACAAGTGATTATCAAGACTGATAAAAAGCTTGCTCACTCGCCCCTCGTAAGAGGCGCGGATTATTTCTTCGGGATCAGAGGAGCTTTTGGGGCTCCCCTTTAGGTCCTGATAATCTTTTTTGGCCTCCTCTTCCTTTATCTGAAAAAAGGGCTTTACAACCTTCCACGCTTTCTTGTGCATTTCCTCTTCGTTCATATTGTCAGGATTGCCGACAATACCTTTTTCCGAAAGACAGCCGTAATGGCAGGCTTTTTGAAAAAGCGGGTGGAAATAATCAACGGCTGCCAATACCAAAGGGCAAGCTTCAGAAGAGAACTCCTTTTGCAAGCGGCTGTTTATGATCTGAAAAAACTTAAT
This sequence comes from uncultured Candidatus Saccharibacteria bacterium, assembly GCA_964493085.1. GTDB lineage: Bacteria > Patescibacteriota > Minisyncoccia > Minisyncoccales > GWA2-38-27 > CAYXTC01. The sequence continues at coordinate 23,707 of CAZBLV010000014.1, read as the reverse complement.
AAGATCTTTTTTTTCTTTCTCTGTCGAAGAGTGGCCATGGAAAACAGCGTCCTTTCTCGAAGCACGGGTATGGAAAGAAAGATTTTTCTCCGGGTCTTTTGTCTCCAGGGATTCTTCCATGCTGGCAGGAGGGCCAATCTCCATTTCATTAATATTGTATCTATCCGCCTGAAAAAACCTTACTTCTTTTTTGCTAATAGAAAGAATATAGAATTTGCCGTTTTCCCAGACAAGAGGAAGGAGCGGCTCAATGTGAAAAACATCGGAAACCAGAGAATGCTCTTCGATTTCGAGGGGGACTCTATAGCACCTAAAAAAGCCCGTACCCAGAAAAACAGCCAATCCCTTGTTTTGATGATCCCAAAAGTCAGGACTCTTTAAGAGTTTTTCAGCAGGATCTAAGATTTCTTTTATTTCAGCTTCTTTCAGCCCCTTCTTCTCCAAGGCATCCCTTGCTTTATTTATCTGGTTTCCGAATCTAATCGAGTTCTGCTCTGTCTGGTTGCCAAACCGAAAAGTAGGAATAAAAATGGAAACAAGATTATCCTTTCTTTGCTCTGCTAATTCCTTTATTTCTTTTTTCCCCAAAGGATCTATATCCGGCATAGAAATTTGCGCCCGGCAGGGGCTTTGTTTATATAACAGCTAAGAAGTCATCTCTTCTACTTCTTTTCTTCCCTCTTCTGCCTTCTCGACCTGTTCTTTGTCTTCTTTCTCCAAAAGAGCTTCAAACTCTCCCACGTGCTGTTTCTCTTCTGCAGCAATATCTAAAAGAACCTTTTTAATGTCCTCTTTGTCTGTCATGTCAGCCATCTGCTCATAAAAAGAAATAGCGTCTAGCTCTGCTATGATTCCGGCCCTTAATATTTCTTTGTTTATGTTTTTTTGATTTGTTTTTTCTAAATTAACAGGAAGCTTGGAAAGCATGGTTTTTTATTTTATAGTATTTATCGATTATTCGACTTTAGGTATTTTATTTTAACATTATTCCTTTTTTTCTCCAAAAGAAAGATGCTAATAAAAAACGGTTTTTGTCAGGTGATAAGGCTTTCTAATCTTCTTTTTGTGGGCCCTGTTCCATAAAATCCAGTCCACCTCAAAAGAACAAAGCCTTTTTCCCGTTTTTGCCAGCTCTTCTTTTAGGTACTCTACTCCCCAAACAGTAGCAGACCTTATTTCCACTTCTTGTTTCGAATTATGAGGAATTAAAATCCTGTTTTCAATTTTTTCATTTAATTTTTTGGAGTACTCTATGCAGCCAAAGTGATTCAGTGCTTGGGGAACTTTATAATCCGGAAAGCAGGTCAGGTAATCCATGTCCTTAAAATCAGCTGCTCCTGCGCCCCAAGCGTCAGCAATCATAATCTGCGGCCTTTTCAGCAAATAAACACTTCTTCCATTATAGCTGCTTATGTCGTCAAAAGAAAAAAGATTTTTGTATGTTTTCTCAATCAAAACAGAGCATTTTTTGCCCGCGGAATCAAAAAAATCAGCGGAGCTGTTGTATTTTTTCAAGATTATGCTGCTTACTTTTTTTAATATCTGCCATCTCTCCTTTAAGAGCAGAAGATGATTGCCTCCCTGCAAAATTTCCTTAAAGTCATCAAATCTTATGGTTGAAAAATAATCCAGATTCGCCTTCTGAGGCTCTTTTTCAAAAAAACTTTTTAAAGCTAAAGATAAAGCAAAATATCCGTTGTACTTTTTCTTGTTATAATCTATCTCCCAGCGCTTCCCTTGAGGGCTCCAGAAACAAAAATTAATGGAAGTCAGCAAAACTATATAGTCTAGAACAGAGTTTCTGTTTTTTGATTGGTAGTGAATCCCCTTCGGCCAGACGGAAGCAGGCAGATTTTCTCTTTTTAATTCTTTTGCCAGTTTCTTAATCTCCTCCCGATTTATTTTTACGTCTTTTGCCTTTTTAACAACTCTTAGGGTTGTCGGCTTAACTGGATTCTCCATTTTATTGCTTTTGCCTAATCTTATTTTGCCAAATGGCATTGTCCTTGTAAACTCTCCTTTTGTCGGCTAAAAAAAGAGCCGCACTTTATGCGGCTTTGATAAAAGAAAGCGGCCTGGACAGTTGGCAGAGGAGATTGATCACAATCTCGCTTCGAAGAGGACTTCCCTTCTGCGCTTAATGTCTAAACGAGGACGGTGACAGCCATTCTCTCGCCGTTTCTTTTTTAAGCCCTGCCAACTGTCCAGTGAACTATCCGTTAAGAAGAACACTTCACTGAACAGCTAGCTGGCCGAGAAAAGAACTATAAATAATCTTAGCAGAATTCTGTTTTCCGTCAAGATTATAGTCTATTCTCCTTTATTTTCTCTCTGATTTTCTCTACGAAAGAATTGAAATAAAAAAGGTTGTGGAAAGTAAGAAGCTTCATTCCTGCAATCTCCCCGCTTCTAAATAAATGTGAAATATATCCTCTGCTGTAATTTTGGCAAACATAGCAAGGGCATTTGTTGTCCAAGGGTTTTTTGCTTTTTACGAATTCTTTGTTTTTCATGTTCAGCTTTCCCTGGCTGGTAAAAGCAATCCCCCTTCTTGCGTTATGAGTGGGGACGGTGCAGTCAAAAAGATCCACTCCTTTCTTTATAATATTTTCCATATCTTCCAAATACCCTATGCCCAGAAGATGGCGGGGCTTTTTTTCTTGGAGATAAGGGATTGTCCAATCCAAAATCTTATTCATTGTCTCCTTTTTTTGTCCCAAGTCGCCTCCGATGCCGAATCCTTGAAAATCCAAAGAATTAATATATTCTGCGCTTTTTTTTCTTAAATCTTTAAATCTCGACCCCTGGACAATACCGAACAAGGACTGATCGCTTTTTTTGCTGTCCAAGCATATTTTGGCCCATTTATGGGTTCTTTCTAAGGCTGAAGAGGCATAACTTTTGCTGGCCAAAGGAGGCGTGCACTCGTCAAAGGCAAATATTATGTCGGCTCCCAGTTTTTCTTGAATCTTAATAGACTCTGCCGGCCCCAAAAAAAGCTTTTCTCCGTTAAGAGGAGACCTGAAATAGACTCCGTTTTCTTTTATTTTTACCTCTTTGGGCTGCTGGCTTTCCTTAACTGCCTCCCTGTCTTTCCCGGGAAAATGCTTCAGGGCCTTGCCCACATTAAAATCTTTTCCAAATCCCAGGCTAAAAACCTGAAAGCCTCCGGAATCTGTCATTAAGGGCTTTGCCCAGTTCATAAACTTATGAAGCCCGTTTAATTTCTCAATAACGCTCTCGCCGGGCCTTAAGTGCAAATGGAAAGTGTTGGCAATTAGAATTTGAGATTTTGACTTCTCTGCTTCCTTGCTGTCCAAAGTTTTTACCGAAGCCTGGGTGGCAACAGGCACCAAAGAAGGCGTTTCCACGGATCCATGGGGCGTATTTAGCAGCCCCAGTCTTGCCTTGCTTTTTTTGGACTTCTTAACGATTTTAAAATCAATCATGTATTTCAAATATTTTATTCTGCTTTTTCGATCCCTTCGCTATTCTTATCTTTTTCTCCGAAATACCCAAAAAAGAAGCAAGAGCTTTAACTGCTGCCTTGTTCGCCTCCCTGTTCTCTGCCTTTTCTTTCACTCTTACCTTAAACCTGTCTCCATCTCTTACAACTTCTCTTTTTTTTGAGGCAGGAAATACTTTAACTTTTACTAACATTAAGCAATGCTTCTGCTTCTTTTATTATTTTCTTGATAACTTTCAAAGATATTCCCGTTTTCCGAGAAAGGGATTCTGGCTTCTTGTTCAAAATCTCTTCTGCCAGCAGTATTTTCTGCTCTGCAAAAATATTCGCAGCTTTGCTGCTTAAAGAAGGAAGAATAGTAAGGGGGTACAGCTTCTCTTTTTCAATAAAGAAAGACAGGTTTTCTTTTCTGGGATAACGCCAACCCAAAAAATCAACACCTACGCATTTTGAATATTTTTTTGCTTTCCCGGTAAACTTGTTGTTGGTTATTAAAATGCTTTTTATCTTTTTTTCTTTGGCCCAAGAGCCCTTTTTGATGTCCAGAAACCTTGCATAATTGGCAAGAGCTGAACTAGAATGAACTCTTCCGTCGGGCAAGTGGCGGAATTTGCATTCTCCCACATATATTTTTCCCTTTTTTTCAGCTAAAAAATCCAGCTCGTATTTGCAGCATCTGCCTTTTATCCAGGGATTAAGCTTTGTTTTGAACCCTTTTTCCTGAAAAATCTTGCAGACAAATTTTTCAAAAGGAAAGCCAGTAGGCCCCAGTTTTTTAAGGCTTTCTTTCAAATTATACCTTACGGCCGTCTTTAGGTTTTCTTTTAAAAGAATACTTTCTATTTTCCGGAAAATTTCTGACGTTCTTATGCCAGAATAAGCGTCTTTCTCTATTTCTTTGGCGATTTTTTCTGCTAATTTTTCGGAAGCCCCTGCCCTTCGGGCAGAATTGTAAACTTTTCGAAAAGAAAAAGGCTCTCTCTCGCCATTAAATTTTATTACTTCTATTTTTTCCATGTTAATTGCCTTTCAATTGAAGAATGCAGTTTAAATTTTCTTGTTTTGCAAGACTCCAAACGCTCGCCCACCAGCTCTATGTCTCCAAGATTATACTTTCCCAAGTTGCTCTTTGCGCAATAAACCAAATATCCCACATCTTCCGGATCAATGCCCATTATTTCCAAAGCGACCCTGTCTGCAGCCAAGGGGTCCAAACCAGCCAAAGCCACTCTAGTTTTTACAAGATCGCCTTGGGTGGGCCCGCTTCCTTCCATGCTATAATAGCCGTCTATTGAGGCCAAGTCCGGCATTCTCTGCCGGGCAAGCAATAAGAGATTGCGGTTGATTTCCTTTATTCCCTGATGAACTTTTGCTTTATCTTCTTTGATAACCATGCCCATTAAAAGGTTTTTGATAGAAAGGGTGGCGATTACTGTATCATGGGTTTTTATTTTAGCGACAGAGACAATAAAAAGATCAGAGCTTAAGGCCAAGCGACTCACTTTTACCTTTTCTCCTTTTAAAATCTCTACTTCTGAATAGTCGTCCCTGTTAAGATCTAGGAAATCTATTTTAAAAGGATATTCTTCTTTAAGTTTTAAAAAGCCGAAGTTTTCATACCCTTCAAAGGTATCGTTTGCAGACCCTTCGGCAATTGTTATCTTTCCTTTGTAAAACCGGGAAAGAAAATCTAAAATTCCCCTTACTTGGTCAATGTGAGTGGCTGCCTTCTGAAGACTGGAAGACACAAAATTGGGCTTAATCAAAACCTGCTTTTCTCCGATTGCTTTCCTTGTCTCTTCTTCTATATTCAAAAGAGAATTTAAGACATTTTTTCTCCTTTGTTCTCCTTTTACCAAAGAAACTTTTGACATTTTGATCAATTCGCCTTATTGTCGCTTTCAAGACAAATCATGAAGCTTGCTTTTTTTAGCCAGCAAATGTTTTATGTCATTGGTATAATAAAGGGCAGAAGCCATTCCAATAAAAGAAGTGATAATTGCAAAAATTATAGAAAAGCTAAACACGGGATATTCTACGCTAAGAAGAATAAGAGGAAAGGTGACCCCCTGCATAAAGGTGGTCAGCTTTCCCACAAATCTGACTTTTGGGATTCCAGCTCCTGTTAAAATAGCGGTCAAAACAACGGGAGTCACTAATATTTCCCTGGAAAGAATAATAAATATCTGAAATAAATGATAGCTGGTGAAAAGAGGGCTTTCTGTAAATTTTATTATCAGAGCCAGCACAGTCCCCACCATTAAAAATCTGTCTGCTATCATGTCAAAATTCCTGCCGAATTCTGTAGTTAGCTTAAGCCTCCGGGCGAGAAAGCCGTCCCAAAAATCAGTAATCATCCCCAGCACAAAAAAAGATGCGATATAAAAAAGGGGAAATCCGGCGAAAATAAAGTATATTACGACAAAAGCGATAATAACTCTGCTAAAAGTCAAAAAATTGGGCAAATTCCAGATTTTCTCTTGGCTGTTTTCCATAAAATTAACTAAAGAATCCTATTAAATTTCTTGCCAGCCAGTAAATAAAGAATATGCCGAAGATCAGGAATATAAAAACAAAAAGCCAAATGATTTTATCCAGCATATCAAAAGCTCACTTCCCAGCCGTTATGGGGAGTAAATTTATTGCCTGTCCTTTTAGCCGACTTTATTTTCCCGATAATAAAAGAGTCTAAGTGCTTGTCTCCGCTGCCTATTGTATAGCCGTTGAATATGTGGCCCGGGGTTATATGTTCTTTCCCATAAACTAAAATCTCTCCTTCTTCTCCGCTGTCTGTCGCCATATTATAAGGCTCCACTTCCCGCCAGCCTGCTTTGGTGTTTTCTGTAGAAGGATAGTAAATCATAACTGTTTCTCTTTTTTTAGCGGCCTCTGCTATAATTCCAACAATTTTTTGATAATCCGTATAGTCCATGCTTACTATATTCTAGCGCGTGAAGAGATTAAATAAAAGCCCAAAAGAAAAAGGCCTCGGAGAGAGGCCCTTTTCTTATCAGAAACTAATCAATCTCGTAGACAATAGTAACAGAGGTTTCTATCTTATTCTCTCCTGTCTCTATTTCAGGAGAGCCCCCACCCAGCCCTACTGCGTCTCCTCTTTCGGCCCAGAAAACGGGATAATTGGAAATATCCTCTGAAAAGCTTTTTATCTTGGCTAAGTCTACTCCCAGCTGGCTGGCAAGAAGCTCTGCTTTTTCTTTGGCCTTGTCAATCGCCTGTTTTCTGGCTTCGTTCCGGGGCTCGTCTTCGTTTTCAACAGTAAACCGAAGCTGGCCAGCCTGGTTAGCGCCTGCTTCAGTAGCTGTTGCAACAATGTCTCCTGTTTTTTCCAAGTCTCTGATTTTTACCTCTATTCTCTGAATTACCTCGTAGCCGGCCAAAACCCTTTCTCCGGAAGGAAGAAGTGTTTGCTCTCGCTTGTATTCATAGCGGGGATAAATATTAAAGCTTGTTGTTTTTAAGTCTTTTTCCTCCACTCCCTGATTTTTTATTTCAGAAATGACTTTGTTCATTTTTTCTGTGTTTTCTGCAAGAGCTGATTCTACTGTTTCTTTCTCCGTAACAACTGAAAAGCTCATAACCCCTAAATCCGGTTTGACATAAACTTCGCCGGTTGCCGAAACAGAAATGGTGCTCTGCTGCTCAATGTCCCTGCCGATGTATTTCCCTTCTTTAGCGCCATTCCAAACAGCAACAACAACATACGCTATCAAAACGGCAACTAACACGATACAAAGCCCGAAAAAGACCTTAAAGCATGGCTTGTTCTCTTCTATTTTCATATTTTTTATTGTATATATTTTAGTTATCCCGACCTTTGCGTCAGGCCTATTGCAGCCATCATTGTTTTTGTTTTCTTTCCATCTCTTCTGTAAGAAAAGTATTTATGCTTAAGGCAAAAGGTGCAATCTTTGTCTGCTTCGATGTTTGATTCAGCAACCCCTGCCTCTTGAAGGATGTTTTTTGCTGCTTTTTTCAGGTCAAAAAATATTTTATCGCTCTTTCTGACGACAGACTCCGGATATTTTTTAAGTTTTTTCAGAACATCTTCTTTTATTTCAAAGTGTTCAGGGCAAATACCGGGCCCTATCTTGGCTAAGACATTATCTTTAGAGGAGCTGTCCATCTTTTCCACCGCCTCCCTTATAACGCCTCCAACCAATCCCCGCCAGCCGGCATGGACAATGCCTACGGCTTTTTTCTGTTTGTCAAAAAGGAAAACGGGAAGACAGTCAGCTATTGTCAAGCAAAGAAATAAATTGCTGTCTTTAGTTATTAATCCGTCTGCTCTTGGTATTGCTTTGCCTTTAAAGCTGCTGTCTGTCCAAACAATCCTGTTGCCGTGGACTAATTCCGCAAAAACCGTTTGATCCGGATTTATCCCTTTTTTCTTGAGGAATCTTCGTCGGTTTTCTTCAGTAGTTTTGGAGCCTGAAAGTCTCATTGACCCGTCTTTCTTTTCTGAAAGAGCAATTCTCACTTCCGGAAAATCATCAAGCGTCATTCTTTCTTAAGATAAACTGTCTGAGTAGGATAAGCCATTCCTATGCCTTCTTTTTCAAAGGCTTCTTTAATTTTAAGATTCATCTCTTCTTGGATGTTCATATAGTCATTGTAGTCGGCGCTGTTTAGATAGTACACCACTTCATAGTTAAGGCTTGAATCGCCGAAATCCTTAAAATTAACCCTGTCTAGCCGGGCCAAGTCCATTTTCGACATTATATTTCCAACAATTTCTGGAATTTTCCTCAATTTCTCATTCGGGGTTTCGTAAAGAACTCCGAAGCCGAAAACAATCCTTCTTTCTTTCATTTTTTTGTAGTTATGGATTCTGCTTTCTGTCAGCTCTTTGTTAGAGATGACCAGCTCTTCTCCTGTCAAGCTAGTCATTCTGGTAGACTTTATTCCTATCTTAACAACTGTGCCCATGTCGTCTCCTACTATAATAAAGTCGCCTATTTGAAACGGCTTGTCAAAATAAATGGAAAAAGAGGCAAATATATCCCCTAAAATATTTTGGATGGCAAAAGCCACTGCCAATCCTCCAAGGCCCATTCCCGCAACCAAAGTGGAAACATTAAATCCGAGGTTCTGCAAAACAACAGCTAAAGCCACAATCCATAAAACTATTTTAGCTATCTTGCTTAACAGCTTAATGACCGAGGGGTCGAAAGAGGCAGACTCTTCCTTGTCCTGCATTTTTTCCGCTGTCCTCTGAACGCCAAAATCAATGAAAACCTGCAAGCTTTTTACAATATAATAAACGGCGACAATAATAAGGGCGTAGTCAATTGCCCTTTCCAGCCAAGGCGGGAGAACAACAAACCTCACAGCCAAAAACAAAGAGAAAACAACATAGAACATCCATCCCACGCAATCAATGGCGCGGAAGAGAAGATTGTCTATGTCTGTCTTTGTCTGGTTGGTCAGGTCTTTCAGTTTTTTTAAGATAATCGCCTTAAATATTTTCAGGCCGATAAGGGAAAAAACAAACACCCCCAAGGATATAAGATACTCCTGAATGGTGTTTCCAAAAAATTCATAAGATAGAATAGAGATAAAATCCATAATTAAATAATTAGTTTAATGATCCGCTGGAATAATCTTCTTTTTCCAGAGACTGTTTTTTTATTTTCGCCAAGAAAAAAAAGAAGAAAAGAAAGAAGAAAAGAAAAGCAGCTTTAGGGGGCCAGAAAATAAAAGCCAGAAAGCCCGTAATTCCCAAAAAACCTAATTTCCAAATATCCTCCGGCATTTTTGAAGAAAAAAACCTTATTAAATTAACAATAACTAAAATTAAAAAGAGGACGAGGGCTGCCAGGCTTAGCAAGAAAAATATCGCTTCTTCCACTTTCCAGAAAAAAGAGAGGAAATTGTGAATCATTACAAATATTAAAAAAGCGAAAAATACAGAATAGATTGTCTTTGTCTGTTTTTTCATACTGTTTTAAACCCCTTTTTGTAAGCTTTTTCTATTTCTTGGGCCACCAAAAAATCTCGCTCTGTCACCTTTCCTCCTACGCTGTGGCGGGTAAGCTCAAAAAGCACCTTTTCGTAAAAGATGTGAATATCCGGATGGTGGTCTTTTGCTTCAAAAAAGGGAGCTATTTTGTTGATAAAGCCCAACGCTCCCAAAAAACTTTCAAAAGCAAATTCTTTGGATATTTTGTTATCCTCGTAATCCCATCCTGGCACTTCTTTTAACTTCTCTTGAATCTCCTCTATGCTTAAAATTTTAATGTTTTTTTCCATAATAATTGCCTTTTTTATTATACCAAAACAGCGCTTGAAAGAAAAACCCGATATTTTTCAAGCTTGATCAAAGTCAAAAATTGCTCCAAAAATAAAAGCCCGTAAATAGGGCTTTTTCTTGAAAAAAACTTACTTATCTCTCTTCCTGTGCGCTGCGTGCAAAAAGGATTCTTTTGCGCCATGAGGCAATTGCTGCAAAAGAAGCCGGTCTTCTTCTGTAAGGTCTGCCCCTTGGCTTGACCATAGCACCAAAATTTCAAGAGAAGTAAATCCTGCCTCAAACATCTCAAACATCTCGATCATTCTTCTGCGCATCTTTTCCTTTCTTAGTTTTCAAAGAACATCTTCAAAAGGAAAGCTTATCATAACAAACAAGGAAAGTCAAGACTGACAGAATAAATCCGAACAGAAAGGCGAGAACAAAAGACGCACTATTAAGGCAAAAAAAAGCTGTTTAGAAACAGCTTTTTTTGCCTTAAAGTCCTTTGTTTATTTTTAAAAAAAGCCAGCGCTAAAAACGGCTAAGATTGCTTTGATTTACTGCCGTAAGAAGTCAACGCCAGAACGATTGCAGATAACCCCACAAGAACATAAACTATCCTGGAAACAATTGTCATGGATCCGAAGACAGTGGCAACCAGATCAAATTCAAGCAATCCGACAATCCCCCAATTTAGCCCTCCGACAATAACAAGGATTAAAGAAATAGCTTTTCATAATTTCATGTTTTTATTTTCTTGAATTATAAGCCGACCTTTCTGAAAAATTATCAATCATTCTCTTGCTCGAAGGAAATACTGGTTCCGGCGGTTTGTCCGGATTATCAACAATTTCGTCGGGCTCTTTTGCCCAGAAGAATCTTGGTTCCCTTTACAACCATTATTCCCGCTCCTAAGCCGGGTTTTTTGTTTTCCATAACCTTATTTCATGAAGAGAAAAAACAATACAATCCCCAGCAGGACTAAAAAAGCCAGTCCAGCGAGAGACCACTTCCTCAGTTTCTCGTTTTTCCCCAACAAGGGCCGAAAGCTCCAAGCAAGGATAAGGAAAGACATAGTCATTACTACAACCTGGGCCGTTTTAGAAGACCAAGCTTCAGCCAGTCCGGAAACAATGACTACGGCGATAATAATCAAAGCAAAAATTCTTATAGACCACATTATTTCTTTGTTGCTTTCAGGCACTTCTTTTTGATTGTCAGAAGGCAGATTGTTCATATTAATATATTTTACCACAAAAAAAGATCAAATAAAATGAGCGCCTGAAAAGGCGCTCATCAGAAGACTATTTCTTCTTAGTTTTTTTCTTTGCCATTTAACTCTGGCTTTCAGCCCTGGGGCTGTCCGCCGCAGAGAACCTCGAACGAGGTTCGACACTCCTCTCTATTAGAGATCTCTTCTTTAATTATCGTCTAAAAGAAAATTGTGTCAAATATTCAGGGCTGCAAAATATCTTCTGTTCTCCCGTTAACAGAAATAACCACTTGATTCACTGTATCGAATTGCATCAATGTTTTTTCAATCTGCTCTCTGATTGCCGTAACCCAGGCAGAGCCGGCAACATTTTCTTCCAGCTCTTCGCTGAAATCAACAAAAGCTGTACCGTCTTCTATACTGATATTCTGAAGCTCAACCCCTTCGTTTATGGCAGTTGATAATCCCTCTGCTTCTTCTTCGGCAAGGGGGCCCTTAAGAAGTTCTGTAATTGCCGCCCTTGCCGTAGCCGCTGTATAGGGGATTGACCTCTCGGTCTCCACAATCTCTTCTTGTCCTTCTGTCACTTTAACGAAATAAAGCTTTATCTCGGTTGTTTCAGGGTTGGTCCCTTCTATCATCTCTCCTTTCATCTCATCGTAAACGCCGTCTGTGACAGCGCTTACAACCTCTCCGTTCTTAACAACAACTTCTATTAAATGAGGAGTGATTACTTGGGCTGCCATTTCATCAGCTCTGTCTCCGTAGCCGGCAGCATTAGAGTTAAAAAAGAAAGTGACCGAATAGGCCTCTTCTCCCACCACCTTTTTTTCGGATATCAATTCCAGATCAAACCCGTCAAAGCCATAAGTGGAAGAGTTATCAATAATCCAGCTTTCAGCAATTTCTTTTGGGGTTTCTGGAACCTGTTCTGTCGCAGAATCTTCTGTAAATCTGCTGGCCATTCTGATTAAAACAATTCCCGCAAGAGCGACAGCAATAATGATAATAATTGCGATAATTGCTTTTTTGTTCATATTTTTATTATTTTAATTTATTCTATCAAAAGCTCAACATCGGCCTCTTCCCGCAATTCCTGGACAAGCTTGGATTTCAGCTCCTGCTGTTTCTGCTGGATGATCATCCCTTCAATCTGGCTTCTCACTTCTTCAAGGGCAGGAAGATTTTCATTTCTAGCTGCTTCTTCTTCATAAAACGCCTCTATCTCTTCCTCTGTTGCGGTTATTGAAGACAAATCCAGTTTTTCCTTGAAATAGTTTTGAATCGTAAGATTTATGCTTATCAGCTCTCGCAAGTCTCCTTCTGAAAATCCTTCTTCGGCAAGGGATTCCCGGTACGCCTCCTCGCCTCCAAGCTGGGCTATGGTGTTTTCTACTTGTTCGGAAACCTCCTCTTGGGAAGCGGTTATTCCTAATTCCCCTGCCTTTTGCTTGATAAGTTTTTGGGCGATAAGCTCATTGACAACTTGGGCCTTAAGCTGGTTCTTGGTTTCCTCATCGAGAGACGAGATATCAAAGCCCTGAAAGGCAGCCATTTGAGATCTAAGGTTCTCGAAATCCTCGCGAGATATTTCTTCTCCGTTTACAACCGCGATAACATTTTCTCTGTCAACAGATTCTGTGTCGGGAGATTTGTCAGAAGAGATAAAATACCAGGCTCCGGCTCCGACTAATCCGGCTACAAGAACTGCTAATGCTATTTTTTGTATATTCATGGTATCTCTTTTATTAATTTTTACTTATAATTCTATACGCGACACTCTTTTACTTTAACAAAGAGCTGAAAGCCATGTCAAATTAGGTTTTCAGAAAAAAATCCCTCGATAAACATCGAAGGATTTAGTAAAAATATAGAAACTGGTTGCGTCAACGTAAATAATTCTTTTCAGGTTCTCCTAATTGCTAGAATCTCTTTATCCCGATTTTTTCCATTTCTCCACAAACGGCTTAATGGTATCTAGAATCAGCTTGTGTATGTCGGGCCTAGAGACAACCAGCGGGACGGTATCTTCCAGGCTATACTCTCGCCAAGATCTTCCTTCAGCGTCAGTTACTTCCATCCCGCAGCCTTCGGCGATGGGGATAACCCCGGCGATATCATAAACTTGAAGCATTGCCTCTTTTTCTTCACCCTCTTCGTCTTTGGTCGACCAATAATGCCTTAAATCGACGTAAGCATCTGTGGCGTTGCGCAACAGATTAATAATATCCATACCGGAAGCACGGCAACCATCATAGACCTTTAGTCTCTTATCGTAAAGTGCCTGTTCAACCTCTCCTTTCAGAATACGATGGCTGTTAGAATATCCTACTACTAAAATTCTTTTGCGGCTATCGCCTCTTGTGTTCGCTACAGAAGAGGGCTGGATTAACTGCCCTTCATGAAAAGTCAGGAAATTGCCATCGCTAACGCAAAGCGCTGAAAAGATTTCGCTTTGATCAAGGGTAAAAACCACCCCTAAAACAAGATCTCTCAAGCTCTCGCTAGTGCTAAGCGCCAAAGAAACAAGAGATGGAGGTCTGTACTTTAAGTCTGAAGACAAGCAGCGTTTTGTGTTAGTCGTTCCTTCAATTTCGTCGATAATTAAAACAAAATTCTGGTGTTCTTTTGCTTCAATAAGGGTCTTGCTAAAAGGCCTTAGCTCAAACCGCACTATTCCTTCTAGCTCGGGTAAATGGCGATCAAGAGCTGCTTGCATTCTTTCGCGAGCGAAAGTGTCAATAATTGAAGATTCGTGACCTTTGTAGTCGGTGGTATCGAAAATTTCAGTACCCCGCCGGGTCAGCAATTCTTCTCCTGTTTCTCTCACTACTTTCTCTAGGGCGAACAATAGGTCTCTTTTTTGATCAAAATCAATATCGTTCATGGTCTCACCTCCTTTTCTAGACGGGAATTAAGCTCTTTTATCTTTCTTTCGCACTTACCAACCAATTTTTCTGCCTCTTCCAGCAGGTTTTCATTTCCGAGATAAGACATCGCAGACACTCCACCACCAGTATTTTCGTCATAAACCATAACTCTGTCCGGCATACACTTTTCCGCCCCTTTTTTGTAAAGCTCCAGAGCCTTCTCTAACATCCCCGCTTTTTCATAAAATTCAGCGGCTCGAACTAATTCTGGAGCGTAAAATTTCAAAAGGCCCAAACTTTCCCATATTTCCCCCAGTTTTTCCCAGCGCTCTAAAAACTCATAAATTCGAATAAAAGTGCCGATACTATGGCCAGACACCAACGCAAGACTTCTATTGCTTCCTAAAAGCTCTTCTATCATTCTAGTTAAAGCATTAAGCTCTTCTTTAGCAAGCTCTAGCTTTTCCATTTCTTTCCCTTTCTGTTTTTTAAAGTTCCACAGCTAAATACATGTTTAGCCATCTAAAATTAGAATACAACAGATAAATAAAAAATCAAGCTTTTTAAGAAAAGAGGCTCGAAGTTTATCTAAACACGAGTTAATATTTTATCTGGTTCAACTTTCTAGAAGGAATGCGTTGTTTTTCCAGTTTCCTTGTCAACCAGCGCTCCGCATATGGATTCGACAACCGTAATATTAATAAACCATTCATCATTTAACTCTCTGATACTTCCATAGAATTCTACTCCTTCAAACCTTGCATCCTTTATCGTTTCCTAGTTACATAAATTCTCAGTTTTTTACTGGACGATATTAGAACCTGCTTGGCATAAAAAGAGCCCTCCTAATCTTTCAGATTAAGAGGGCTTTGATATCACCCTGCCCAAACGCCGTCGGGGCGGATGTAGAACCATCGGCCGTCTCTTCGGGCCGGAGCCAGGCCTCTCGAGAAAGAGCTGACAAGGTCGTATCTCTCCTCATAGGCTGGCTTGCCGTCGGGACGGATGTGGAACCATCGATCATTCTTCCGGGCTACAGCCAGGCCTCCGGAGAAAGAATCGACAAAGTCGTATCTCTCCTGATAAACAGGGGCGCCGTCGGGACGGATGTGGAACCTTCCGCCCCCCTTTTCGGCCGGAGCCAGACCTTCGAAGAAGAGATTAACAAAGTCGTACCTCTCCTCATAGGCTGGCTTGCCGTCGGGGCGGATGTGGAACCACCAGATACCCTCCCGAGCTTGAGCCAGGCCTCCGGAGAAAGGACCGACAAAGTCGTATCTTTCCTGATAAGCAGGAGCGCCGTCGGGGCGGATGTGGAACCACTTTTTGCCCCGCTGGACCGCAGCCAAGCCCTCGGAGAAGATATCGGCAAAGTCGTATCTCTCCTCATAGGCTGGCTTGCCGTCGGGACGGATGTGGAACCATCGATCATTCTTTCGGGCTACAGCCATCCCCTCGGAGAAGGGGCCGGCAAAGTCGTACCTCTCCCGATAGGCAGGCTTGCCGTCGGGACGGGCATGGAACCACAGATCGTTCTTTTTGACCGCGGCCAAGTCTTCTGAAAAAAGACCGACGAGTTCATACTTCTTTCCCAGTTTTTTTCTTGCCAGATCGTCCATTTCTTTCCTTTCCAGGTTCTATAAGTTCTTAAATTATCAAAAAACTGCCTATATTTTATCATAATGGTCTTAATTTGTCAACCTTTCATTAATGTAAAATCCCTATCTTAAAAAGATCTTGGCTCCGCTAAATAGGATATGTTAAAACTTGCTTAACAAAGATTTTGTTTTCGCTTATTCTTCTGATATTGCGTCAAAAGGACATATTTCCTTGCATTTCCCGCAACCTTGGCACTTTTCTTTATCTATAACCGCCTTGCCGTCTTCTCCGATTTTAATTGCGCCATAAGGGCAAGCATTGAGGCAGGCTCCGCAGCCGGCACATTTTGATTTATCGATTTTAAATTTGCTCATATTTTTGTTTAATTATTTTACAAACAAGAAACAATGGCAGTGGCCGTCTCTTTTTATTTCTTCTTTGCAATAAACGCAAGGACAAATAATTTTGTTATTTTCTTCCTGGCTTTCCTTGACACGACGGCAAGGGCAATATCTTTTGCCGTATTTTTTTTCCCGTTCCAACAAGGCCTTAATTAAATAATTTACAATTTTAGTGTTTGGATTTAAACGAAATCCGTTTCTCTCTGCATAATCCTTGCTTTTTTTAACCAACTGCTCAAAGGCTTTTTTGTCTTCTGGCATAAGTTAGAATAATCTAAATTATAGTTTTTTTCTGCCAAAGCCAAATCTTTTTCTTCTGTTGCCAAATCTGTGCCTTTTTAATCCGGTGTTTTCAGAATTTGGCCGAATGGCTTTTTGGGGACAGACATTTAAGCATTTTCCACATTTTATGCATTTGTCCTGATCAATAACTGCCTTGCCTTCTTTAATTGAAATAGCCCCAACAGGACAAGCGTCAACACAAACTCCGCATCCAATGCATTTATCTTGATTTATCCACGGCATACTCTTTATTTCATCATTTTCTGCTTAATGAACGGGCATTGCTCTTTTTTAGCCTTTCCGTCCAAAACCGCCCTTATAAATTCATTGCACGACTTAAAGCCGCATTTCCCGCAGTTTAAATTAGGAACCAAATTTTTCAATTCTTTGCCGGCCAAATACCTTTTTTGCGTTTCCTTTTCGTCAATTATCTTGTTTCCGTAACAGTATCCGCAAATCGCCGAAGGCATAGAATGTTTTAGCGTCAACTTTCCGCTTTTAACAACTGGAGATTCTTTTATGAATTCTACTATATCAATAGCTCCTTCTCCCGTGAGCCCGTTAACTTCTGCTATTTTTGCCCCGGGGTTGGCTTTTAAAACTTTTGCCCTGAAAATCTCTCTTTCTGCTTGAGAAATCAAGTCTCCTTTACTGATAGCTATAACGTCTGCCTCGGTTAAAATTGGCCCGTAGCGGGAAGGCTCTCCGGAAGTAGTATCCAAAACATTAATCCCCAATCCTTCTTCAATGTATGGAGAACAGCGAAGGCATAAGCCGGCAGTTTCTAAAATAATAATATCCTTGTCCTGATTCTCTTTAATTATTTTCGGTATTTCCAGGGCAGTATAGTGGTCAGGACAAAGTTCTCCGGCTAGTTTTTTTACGGTCGATATTTTATATTCTTCAGCGATTCGCTCGTCGTCTGATGTTTGCAAACAATCAAATTTGGCAAAAAACAATTTAAAGTCTTTTTTAAGCTCTTGGATTATGTGTTTAATTATACTTGTTTTGCCCGAACCCGGAGTCCCTGCAAAAATTATAAATTTCATGCTTGTTTTTTTGGCTTGATCGGCTCGCAATATATTTCTATATTATTAATTTCCAGGCCTTTCCTTATTTTTTCCCTTATATCCAAACCGTAATTTTCTATCCAGTTAAGATAGTGGGCGATTCCTTTTTCTTTCAGAGAGGTATTTAAAACCTTAACAATGCCGCCGTCTTTAATAATGATTCTTTTGTCAGCGTTTAACGCCAAAGAGGGATCATGGGTAACAATCAAAACAATCTTTCCTTCTTCTACCAGAATTTTAATCGCTTGTTCTTTTTTAATACCTGCATTTTCTATCTCATCAATTAAAATAACGGGCGAAATACTAATGTTGGCTACATCAGAAACCATTAGGGCTCTGCTTTGGCCACCAGAAAGGTTAAGTAAGTTCATTCGAGAAGAAATGGCTTCACCGGTAATTTCATTGGCTTCCTTTATCACTTCTTCAATTAATCCTCTTTTCGATTTTCTCCCTCGAGATTCTAGGTGCAGTTGCAGAAAATCTTCAACAGACATATCAGTAAAAAAGTTCATACTTTGCGCCAGGGAGGCAATCATCTTTCTTTTCGGATTAAATCTTAGTTCTTTGCCCGGAATCCTGTTATTAACTAAAATTTGTCTTTTGCTTTTAGTGTCTTTTTGGGCCAGTCTCTCAAGATCATAAAGAAGCTGGCTCTTACCCGCCCCCGTGTGCCCGACAACAGCGACTACCTCCCCTTTCTTAATATGAATTTTCTCGAAATTCTCTTTTTTCCCGAACTTGTTTATTCCGGGAAAGATAGTAATCTTGTTAATTTCTTTATCCATAAAACAACCTTATTTCTCAATAACAGATTCGACCGCTTCTGCAATAATTTTTCTGGCCTGAACGCCCGTAAACCGCCGCACTATCTTTCCGTCTTTAAACAAGATCAAGGCCGGTATCGCATCTATCGAAAAAGTGGCTGAAATCAAAGGGTTTTTATCAACGTCAAGCTTGCCAATTATTATTTTCTCGCCAAACTCCTCGGCAATTTCCTGAAGAATCGGGGCTATTATCTGGCAAGGCATGCACCATTCCGCCCAGAAATCAACCAAAATCGGCTTTTGGCTTTTTAAAACTTCTTCTGAAAAATTTTGGTCAGTTAAAGTTAATTCGGACATAAAAACTATTTATTTTTAACTATTTCTTTTAACAAAAACTCTATTGTTCTTCTTTTTTTTAGGTTAACGGACTGCAAGCAAGAAGACAGATTTTTCTTGAAATATGATTCAATTGCCGTTTTTAGGCCTGCATTTACTGCATAAAACTGTTCTGTTATCTTACGGCAGTCCTCTTGCTTTTCTATAAGGTTGATTAAGCCATCGACTTGCCCTTTAACAATATGCAGACGCTGGATTGTTGTATTTTTTCTCATGTTGTTGCTGGTCAGTCAATTCTAAAAGTATATACCCCCTTAGGGTATTCTGTCAAGTGTTAATAATCCAAGAGCTCTTGAATAAGTTTTTAAAATAAAAAAGGACCCGGGAAATTCTCCCAGGTCTTAAAATTATAAACATTCATTGAGAATCTAACCGATAACCGCAATTTCCGCAAATCTGATCGCTTTCCCTAACGGGAGCGCCACAGAAGGGACACCTGCTCTCTTTCAGTTTTTCTGGAGGATATCCTTCTGAAATAATGATCGAAAATATCGTCACCACAATCACGCCCAATATTGCGCCCAATATCTGCATGCTTTTTTCTCCTTCTTTCTTTGTAAAGGAACTGAAAATGCAACCCTGCGCTGCAAGCGATTGGATGATAATATAAAGATGGCTGTCTGTCAATGTTTTATAAAAAATATTACCGCGCTTAAACGGTTAATCAATCAAAGCTAATAGGCGAGCGATTTTATTATTTCCAGCTTCTTGCTCCAAAAAAGCCGAGGCCGTAAAATCCAGGCGTTGCGACTAGTCCAAGCAGCCCCAGCAATCCTAAAAAACCGAGCTTCCACAAGTCTTTCGGTTTTCCTTTTCTGAAATAAGAAACAGTGCTGCGAACAACGGAAATAATAAAAGAAAAAGCGAAAACAAAAGTTAAGATAAGAGATACTGCTTCTTCAATTTTGAATATCTTTGTCTTCTAATATATTTCTACCCTTGTTATAATCTTGCGAACATCAAAGTTAATTTTGGCTCCGAACTCTGAACGATGTTAGAACTTGTTTGGTATAAAAAGAGCCCTCTTAATCTTGTGATTAAGAGGGCTTTGCGGTTAGCTGTTCTTGGGATGAAAAGCGACGAGGGCAAGCACCTCTATGTCCAGACCCAATTTCTTGAGGCCGGGGACTATTTCCAGATTAAGTCCTGGATCAGAATTAACCAACCTTATAAACGGCTGGCAGGACCCCCGCCTGTCAGTGACCGCCGTCGCAAAAATGGTCACCACCATCTCTTCGACAAACGACGCCTGGGAGAAGAGATCGAAAACACGATCCCTTAGTTCTCTGGCCTTCGGATCGGCAACACCGTGGATCTCTACGTTTGGCATTTTTTATCCTTTCTTTCTTGAGGTCCCTATTGCCAAAAGAACACTTTATATTTTATCACGATAAGTTGTTTCTGTCAACACGCTTTTTGTAATTTTATGATAATTAAGTTTTATCTTTTTCTTATTCTGCCACACCCTGTTGATCAAAACAAAAACCCTGAGTAAATCAGGGGTTTTGGTATTGATTAAGTGGCTCCCCAAACTGATCTCGGACTCCATCTAAGGGAAGAATTCTAGAGAGACTTTTTTTATTATTCTACGTATTTCCTCCTTGAGGGCATTTCCCTCGCCAAAGGGATGTAATCCGCTTTCTCGGAGATGATATTTCTGACACCGCCTCTAGGATTTTTAACATCATTGAAGTAACGAGGGATAAAATGAACATGTAGATGATCCTGAGTTCTGCCAGCCGCTAATCCTTCATTTATACCGATATTATAGCCATCCGGTTTAAACTTTCTATCTATTATTTTTTTCGTTTTATTCAATAATTCAAAAAAAGAAGACAGTTCTTCTTCTGTCAAATCGAAAAAAGAAGGTTTATGATCTTTAATTACCAACTCACAATGTCCAGAAGCTACAGGAAAATCATCGTATCTCGAGAAAAAATATTTATTGTCAGCAATAACTTTTTTGTCTTTTGTCTCCTTCTGGATATCACAGAAAAAGCAATTTTTTCTTTTTCCTTTCATGGGTTTACGTATTATCTCTTTTTTATCCTACCACACCTACATTGAAAAATAAAAACCCAAACAAATCAAGGCAAATTATTGATTAAGCGTTTGCTCCCCCCTACTGGACACGCTTAGAACTACTGATTGGAATAAAATACAGCAAAATTTAGATATTTTTAATAAAATCTCTCTATAAGTCTTTCTCGGTTATTACTTTAATTCCATTTTTAGACAAAAGATCTGCTATGATCCCGTTGCCATCTATTAGGGTACCAGAAAATGTTCCGTCATAAGTTTTACCAAAACCGCAAGAAGGGCTTTTTGATTTTCCGATAAACTCTTTTACTCCCAAAAGTTTCGCTATTCTCAAGGTTTCTTCAGCTCCCTTTTTGAAGTTCTCTGTTACGTCCTTGCCTTCTTTATTTACTACTCTGCCGTCTTTTTGAATCTCTTGAGGTATTCTTGGAGTAGGCAACCCTCCTAATTGCTCAGGACAAACAAGAATAGCATTGCCTTGTTTAAAAAGCTTAATTGCCTTTTCACAAGGTTTAAACTTTGCGTCCCACCTACATTTTACACCCAAAAGACAGGCACTCATTAATTTTGGCTTATTATTGCTCATATCAAAATTATACAACAAAAAGCCGCTGTTAAAAAACAGCAACTATATTAATTTTTCTTCCAAATCGCTTCTTTTCTTTTTTTCTTTGCCATTTTATTTATCCTTTCTTTCTGAAAATATTGTAAAAGTGCTTTTGTTCTCAAATAATAAAACCGCTTTAGAGAGTGGCTTCTTTGGAGGTTAATCAAAAATTATGCTCGAAGTCGTGGATGAGATTAGAACTATTTGTTTTAAATCATTAAACCAAAATACCTCATTAAATTTAAAATTAAAAAAATATCAATTTTATAACTAAAAATACAAATACTACTAAAAACAGCTTTTTTATCCAACGATTACCCTCTAAAGTTGCCGTTCTGGCTCCAAAAAAACCGCCAATCAACATGCCAATGAATATAATTATTGCCGGTAATACTTCTATGAAACCATAAAAATAATAAATTATTGAAGGAATAAGGGCAGAAAAAAATTTTGAAGGAGTGGTAGTAGCGTGACCATCAATAATTTTATAACCCAAAAATAACATCATTACTAGAGTGCTAAGAACTGCCCCTCCTGCGCCAATCATAGCGCCAAGAATTGATAGAAAAAACAAAAGGATAAAACCGATTCTTTTTCTGGTTTTTGAAACTTTTATTTCTTTAATGCCTAATTTTTTGTTCATGAAAATAAAAGGCAATGCTAATAAAATTGATATTACTATTAATATTTCTAAAATATTAGTACTTAAATTAATCATAATTTGAGTACCTATTAAACTGCCCACAAAATAAATAGCAATAATTATACCAGCCACATTCCAATCTATTTTATGAAATTTCCAATATTTACTCACAGCGGAAATAAAGGTGCCGATATCCCCAACTTTATTCAAGGCGATAGAGATTTGGGGAGTAAAACCTAAAAAAATCAAGGCCGGAATAGAAATAAATCCTCCGCCACCGACAGTTGCGCCTAAAAAACCGGAAACAAGACCGATCAAAAAAATCAACAAAAAATTTATCATAACATTACAATAGGCTTGTTAAAAAAATCAACAAAAAGTTTATCTCTATGTAATCTATTTATAATTATTATTATAACATATTTTTACCCAACAAGGATTAGAACAAAAACAAACAAAAACAGGGCTTTAGGCCCCGTTTCCGACACTCTGCTCCGGGTACTGGACGCCGTTAGAACCTGTTTTACAAATTCAAAGTAGAGTTTTCTCTAAGAATTCGGATAATTCAGAATTTCTAATTAAAATAGTACGATTGGTAGTATATGTTAATCCCTTATTGGGTAGCGTCTCGAAGCCAAGATAAATTTGTTCTATACCCTGGTTTTTCAATTCCTTAACTGCAGGCTGAAGATCAGAATCGGAGCTCCCGATAATGGCTCTCTTCAACTCTTTCTTATGGCTTAAAGCAGTCATATCAACTGCAATCTTAACATCTACGCCTTTTTCTTTGAACGTTAGGAATTCATGCCCCTTAGGACAGCTCTCCCTATGACCCCTAACTCTACCAGCATAGATAACTTCGAATCCTTGCTTCTCTAAATGATTCTTTAATTTTCTTTGCTTTTCTATCAATTCAATAGATTTTTCTTTTGTCTCTTTGTGTTTAATAAGTCTACCTATATAAAATATTTTCCGATCAACTTTAATATCTGATAACACCTTATTCAAAAGACCTTCAAGATCATAAATAGAGAAATCAATTTCCTTATCCTTTTTATCTTTAGGATTAAGAATAGAATTGATTTTACCTATAAAATTACGTCCATCTATAAAAAGTATCGTTTTCATAAAAACAGAACCTCAGCGGACCTTGCGGCTGGCTGAGGCGTGTCTATTGTTATGTTATCAAAACCAAAACCTACTGTCAATACTTACTTCTTTCACAAGAAAAACAAGACCCTCATATTTCAAAGGGAATCGTAGCTCCGCGGATTAAACAATGCTAGACCAAATCTATTAAAAAGCGTTGCCCTTTTGGAAGCCGAAACTGTTTAAGTTCTGCTTTATCAAGCCATACACATTCATGTTTCTTCTTCTCATCTAACGAAATCTGCTCTCGTTCGTTGTTTTCTAATTCAAAAAGAAAAGAATGAAAGTGGGCAAAACGATTAACGCCTTTTGGGGCATGATAAAACTTAGAATGATATCTTGGTAATTCTGATACAAGACGAAGATTCTTGTATCCGCTTTCTTCTCTAATCTCGACACGAGCAGCTTTTTCGGGAGTTTGACCTTTTTCCACGCCTCCGGTGATAAAGGTTTCCCAATCTACTTCTTTCCATCGTAATCCAAGATATTTATTAGTTCCAGGATCGCGAACAATGGCAGTGATTGCTTCGCGCTCTACAAGGGGCATATTACTACGAGGCGCATCAGTCTCAGTAGCAATAAAAATTGGTTCTTGGTTGTTTCTCATTATTTTTCCGGACAAATCGCTTGAGAGGGGGGCTCTTTAAGGGGGTTGTGGATATGTGTTTTATTTCCCTTAGAATCAATACAAATATATCCCTCTTTGGCTTGATATTTTGCTGTTAAGATCCAGCCTTCGTCCTCAGAGTGACACCAGCCCTCTGCAGGGATGCTATTTATAAGAGAAATTATTTCCGAAGAACGGCAAAACTGCTTTCAGTCCGTTGAATTCTTTGGTCAGGTTTTTTGTTTCAATCGCCCACATACCAAATTTTAATTATTTTTCCTATTAATCCCGCAATGAATAATCCGTAACTTATGGAACTCGCTGTTAAAATTAACGATTTTTTTAATCCA
>CAZBLV010000013.1:0-131935 GCA_964493085.1 uncultured Candidatus Saccharibacteria bacterium | reverse complement strand
AGAAACAGACCCCCGCACGGCTCCGCCGCGCGCATGGGCGGGGGGTTTCCCCAGGGAAAGGCACGGGCTTTCCGAATTCCCCCGCCAGCATTCCCGCCGCGAGGCGGCGGTTCGAGCCGATGTCTACAAGAAAATCTTTCATCCCCGAAAGATTTTCTTGTTTGATGAGATTTTCGGCTTGGTTGGCTTCAATAATCCAGTTTCGCATGAGTTCGAGCCAATGATTGCCTTTTCGTTCAAAATCATTCAATTTTTCCTCCAGCGTTCGCTTTTCCGACATCAGCGCGTTCTTGCGCTCGGTATATTCTGACAACTCCAATGCTTCACCAAGATATGCGTCTGTAAGCCGCTCCAAACGCGCTGAAATGGCGGAAATATCAGTTTTGAGATTTTGAACGAAAAGGTCGGACGATTGGCGGGATTCCGTTTGCTCGCTTTCAAGGCGAGCAAGATATTTGTCCCGCCATTCGTCCGGCAAAGAAACTTTTTGACAAAGACCTCTCACCTGCTCGGCTAACGCCTCCTCCCGCAAAAAACGATTTTCAGTGCAAGTAATAGTTTTGCTCTTGTGGGTGCAACGATAATACACGAATTTCAAACCACTTTTCTTGATATGTCGCTCGGCGGTAATGGCATAGCCACATACCCCACAAGTAGCAAAACCTAAAAACTGAAAATCTTTTGGTCCTCGTTTTTTGCGGGGTTTTCCGTTTGCCACCAACGCCACTTGGATTTTGTCAAAAAGTTTCTTTGAAATCATTGGCTTATGCGATCCGGCATGCACCTCGCCCCGATACTGAAAATGTCCATAGTAAAAAGGATTTTTCAAAATATGCTCAACGGAAGCAAGGGCGAGGGGCTTGCCGGTCTTACCAACCAAGCCGACAGAAAACATTTTGCGCTGAATACCAGTGAGCGTAAATTGTCCCGTAGCAAAAGCCCCTAAACACTCCTTTACTTTGCCAAAGGTTTTTCTATCAGGCTCAATCGTTCGTAACCTCGGCTCGTTGAAATAACCGAGAGGGGCTTTTGCCGATAATTCACCACGGCGTATCTTTTGGCGAATACCGCGCAAAATGTTTTCTCTCAAATTGTCGGTGTAATATTTTGCTTGCCCGAAAGCGACACTCAACATAAATTTTCCTTGCGGTGTCGCTTCGAACCAAAATGTCGGGAATTTTAGCGTGGTGATTTTGCCAGTATCAACGAGATATATCACACGCCCGCCGTCTATCGAGTTGCGTGCCAATCTGTCGGGATTCCACGCTAAGATTCCCTGTGCAGTGCCTTTTTCAATTTCGCCAAGCATTTCGTTAAAAACTTCACGACCAGGCTCTTTCGCTGTCTTGCTCTCGTAATACTCACGAACAACAAGTAAACCTTGTTGCTTGGCGTATTCCCGAAGCTCCGTCAATTGCGCCTCAATGCTCAATATTTGGCGTTCCTCGTCCTCGCTTGATTTTCTACAATAGATAAAATATTTTGTCATAGCTTCGGGAATTAAATTGATAAAGGCATTGCACTTACACCGACAATTTGTAATCTCATCAGACATCGGCTCACGCGGGCTTTGCCCGCGTCCCAAATGGAATTTGGGGAACCGCCGCCTCGCGGCGGGAATACTGGCGGGGGAATTCGGAAAGCCGTGGCATTTCCTTGCGGAAATGCCCGCCCATGCGCGCGGCGGAGCCGTGCGGGGGTCTGTTTCTTCGTCAAATCAAATTTGGTGGACCCAGGGAGACTTGAACTCCCGACCTCCTCGCTGCCAGCGAGGCGCTCTGCCAACTGAGCTATGGGCCCGAAAAGAGGAAGGATAACTTTTTTTAATTACCCCTCCTTATCTGCTGTTTTAAGGAGAAGATCTTTCAGTTTTTCTGTCAGGACCTCTTCGTCTTCTGTGCTGTCCAGCTGGACAACCTCGCCGATCTTCACTACTATTCTCTCTCGAAAGCGAGGCCAGCTAAACAACTTTTCCCAAGTTCCAGGCATGAATCTGTCTGTTCCGTCCACCCAAATGGGTAGAACTTCAGGATCATGCTTTTTTAGAAGCCAGGCGGCCCCTCTTTGAAAACTTCTCACTCTCTTGCCTGTGTTGCTATAAGAAAAGTTTTTGCCCTTAAAGGTCCTTCCGCCTTCTGGGTAATAGATTATTATCCTATGGGAATTAAGCACATCCCTCATCTTATTGGAGGAACTGACAGAAAACCCTACTACTCTGTCAATTGAGATCAAAACAGGCCTCATCCAGAAAAAATACCAAGGGTCGTAAAAATTCCTCTTGTCAGGAACGCTAAAGGGCGTATACCTAAAAGGATGGAAAAAGTAATACTTGAAAAAAAGAGCAGGAACCAAAAAGGTCTCGAAAATAGCCGGATGATTGCAGATTACCAGCAAACCGTGATCGGGTTTGGGAACCCTGCCTTGCACCTTGATAGCCCCAAGCATACGGGCAATCAATAGAAGAATTCCCATAAAAACCCCAGCGGGGTAAGTAAACAGGATAAAAACGATCTTTTCTTTCGTGCTCATAAACCTCTCCTTTTAAAAGAACTTTTTTTAAATATACTTCATTTTCTTAATAATTTCAAGAAAAAAGGCTAGAAAAATAAATCTAGCCTTGCTTTGTAGTTAACCTATGCTAACAAGCTCGCACATGGTAAAACGAAACGAAGCATTCAGCGCCTGTTCTCTTGTGTATTCGTTCTCCCAATCCGGCAAGGGAGAGAGGTTGCCAACCTGAAGGACAACAAGAGAGTCCCCCGGCTTTAATACGAACTTTGGCGGGTCGTCCTGAGTTGGTATGTCGATCTCAAAAAGCATGTTTATCGCATTAAGGGTGGGGCTGTAGTGACGCCCGAAGGAGAAGGTGACATTGCCCTCCTCGATAAATTCTCTTACTTCTGCCGGGGTTAGGTCCTTCTTCTTAAGGCTAAGCAACCCCGAAGGAAGCATGCTACTTGCCATCTTGGGGGCAAAGTATTTCATTCTTTCTCCCTTCCTTTTGGATTTTTAAAAGTGCTTGTTTCATTATTATATATTCATTCTTTATTGTTGTCAATAGAGAAATAGAAAAAAGCCCCACAGAAAGCGTGGGGCAAAAACCCAAAGTCAAAATCTTGTATTTTTAGAATTTACTGTTTCCTGGGGCATCCGGTGCATTATCTTCCGGCATCACTCCCTTTGTTTCCTCGGGGACTTCTTCTGCTCTTTCTTCGATCATATTCTCAATATCTTCTGGCAAAGGTTCTTCAGCTCTTTTCCTTTCTAGGGCTTCCAAGGTTTTCTGACGTCCTCTTTCGGAGGATTCTATGGCTTCCCTAATGGCTTCTTTTGCCTGTTCTGGAGACTTTTCTAAAACCTCATTTAGAATCTCCAAGTGAATAGAGGTCGTTTTCTCTAGCAATTCTTCCAGTATAGCTGTGTCTTTCCCAAGCTCTTGGGCAAGCTGGAGAATTTCTTCTCCAAATCTGTTTCGGTTCTTAATCTCTTCCGTTGCTCTTACCATCTCTTCTTCTCCTTCCTCTGCTTTCTTTTCCGCTCTTCTTATCCGCGATTGGATCATTTCTAGATTAACCTCCATGGCTTTTTCCGGATTAACGGCTGATAAACTCTTTAGGATTTCCTTTTGTTTCTCCATAGAAACGGCTTTAATCGATCCTATTCTTTCTGCTACCCGAGACAATTCATCCTCTGTTATATCCTCTATTTCATCAAGGTCTTCTATTTGTTCTATTAAATCTTCTGAGACCCTCTTTCCTAAAAGCTCTGGGGATTGTTTTCCTGTTTTTTCAAGCAAGTCTTGAAGAGCAACAACATCATTGGTAATTCTTTCTATTCCCTCTTCTTTTCCCTTCCTGGCCTCCTCTTTGACTTTTTCTAATCTGTTTTGGAGGGATTCCATATTAAGGTTGGCTGCTTTTTCCGGGTTTTCTCCCCTTAGGGCTTCCAAGGCTCTAATTTGCCCGGTAAAAGAAGCTTCTCTTGCTCGGACAATTGCCTCTTTCGCCTGCTCTGGAACCTTCTCCAGAACCCCTTCTAATACATCTAAGTGTTTTTTTGTAGCTTGAGCTACGGTTTCGCTAACGTCTTCTGTTTTTTCGCCCTTGTTTCTGGCTTGTTCGGTTCTAGAGAAAGCCATTTCTAATTGCTCCTGGTATCTTGCTAAAGTCCTTTCTATTATTTCTTCTTTTCCTTTATCTGCCAAAGCTTTCGCTTCGGCCAGTCGCCGAGTGGCTAATTCGGTATATCTTTCCGCTTTAGCTAAGTCGCCGAAAGTAAAGAAAGTTCCAATCCCTTCGGAAATCCTCTTAAAGAAATAGAAAGGACTATCAGGGGTCATGCCGGGATCTGGAAGGTCTGTCTCTTGAGCAAGGACTGTTCCCCCCAGCATTAACAAAGTTAGGGTGACTACAAGTAAGTTTTTCATTTTTTTTATTTATTTTTAGCTTTAGGCCTTTTCTTTTATTAATTATATAATTCGCCCGCGCTTTTTCAAGCAGTTGTTGTGGATAAATAAAAACGGCTTCGATCGCGAAGCCGTTATTGTATTTGAAAACAAAACGCAAAAAGCCTTATCGGTATCTCAATCGTTTCCCAGCTAAACCCGTAACATTTCGGACATCGTCCGTTTTTAGGAGGCCTAAGTTCCGGAGGAGTATAGCCGCAGTAATGGCAAATAACCATTTTAACAGAAGGCTTTGGCGGCCGAAGCGCCAATTCTTCTCCCATTCTTGTCTCCTTGTTTTTGTTTTCAATGTTCTTGTTAGTGCCTCCGGCAGGACTCGAACCTGCAACCTTGGGCTTAAAAGGCCCCTACTCTACCAATTGAGTTACAGAGGCAAGCTATAATCCTTGCTCTTTAAGCTTTCCCAACAATTCTTTTTGGCTTTTATTTAATTTTTCCGGTATTTCTACTTTTATTTTCACAAAAAGGTCTCCTCTTCCGTAGCCTGAAAAATGGGGTATTCCTTTCCCTGATATCTTAAACACTTTTCCTGAAGGCGTTGACTTAGGAACTTTCAGCTCAATCTTTTTGTCGTCTAAACTGATAATTTCGGTTTTTCCTCCCAGCACGGCTTTTGAAAAAGGAATCTTGGAAAGAGTATAAAGGTCGTCTCCCCTTCTTTCAAAAGAAGGGTGTTCTTTAACTAAAATTCTGATATAAAGATCGCCTTGTCCCGCTCCTCTCTTGCCGGCTTCTCCCTTGTTCGCTATTTTTATTAGTTGGTTGTCATCGACCCCTGCCGGGACAAAAAAACTTATCTTTTCTTCCTCTTTTATTCTTCCCTCTCCTTTGCAGACATTACAGGGATTTTTGGGCTTTTTTCCTTCTCCGCCGCATTCTGGACAAACAGCCCATTGGGTGAAAGATCCTAAAAAGCTTCTTTTTATTCTTTGGACCCGTCCTGTTCCCCTGCAGGCGAAGCATTCTTCAACTTCGCTTCCGGGTTCAGCCCCGGTCCCCTGACATCTTTTGCATTGATTAAACTTTTTCAGAGTAATCTCTTTGTTGGCCCCTGTCAAGACTTCTTTTAAGGAAACCTGAACATCTACCCTGATGTCTTTTCCCCTATTTGGATTTTGGCTTTTTCTTCCCCCGAATCCGAATATTTCATTAAAAATATCGCCCAGATCTTCAGATCCTACATCTCCAAAATCGAAATTAATACCCGAGCCCTCCCCCTGGCTGAAGTTAGACCAAAACCAGTTTGGAACGTCCTCGTTCGGAGACCCGCCTCCTTGTTCGAATGTCTGGCCAAAGCGGTCGTATTGGGCTCTCTTCTGGTCGTCAGAAAGCACCCGGTAGGCCTCGTTTATTTCTTTGAAGGTTTTGGCATCCCCTCCTTTGTGAGGATGGTGTTTGTGGGCCAACCGGTGGAATGCTTTCTTGATTTCGTTTTTGGAGGCGTCCTTGGAAACGCCTAAAATTTTGTAATAATCCTTTGCCATGTACCCTTACTTTTCCTCGTAATCTCCTTCTTCGGGCTTGTCTTCTTTTTTGTCTTTTTCCTGGGATTCCTTGGCTTTATAAAGGTCGGATCCTGCCTTCTGGATCGCCTCAGAAAGTTCAGAGGTCTTGTTCTTGACTTCTTCTACATTATCACTATCTTTCACATTTTTCAATTCTTTTATTTTCTCTTCAATTTCTTGCTTCTTGTTTTTGTCAATCTTTTCTCCTACGTCTCTTAGAGTTTTTTCTGTAGTGTAAATCATAGTATCTGCTGCGTTGCGGGCTTCGATAGCCTCTCTTTTCTTCTTGTCTTCTTCTGCATGAACCTCTGCTTCTTTCTTAACTTTTTCAATCTCTTCTTTTGACATGCCTATAGATCCCTCTATTTTGATGGATTGACTTTTTCCGGAAGCTTTGTCTTTGGCTGAAACATTTAAGATTCCGTTTTCGTCAATATCAAAGGTTACTTCAATTTGAGGGGTCCCTCTTGGCGCCGGAGGTATGCCGTCCAGAATAAACTTGCCTAAGCTCTTATTGTCCGAAGCTGTCGGTCTTTCTCCCTGCAAAACATGAACCTCTACTGAAGTTTGGCTGTCTGCCGCAGTAGAAAACACCTGTTTCTTTTCTGTGGGATAGGTTGTGTTTTTCGAAATGAGAATAGTGTTAACTCCTCCGAGGGTCTCGATGCCCAAAGAAAGCGGCGTGGCGTCCAGCAAAAGAACTTCCTTGGCGTCTCCCTTAAGGATTGCTCCCTGGGTAGCTGCTCCAACTGCCACTACTTCGTCTGGATTAATAGACCTGTTGGGCTCTTTGCCCCCAAATATCTCTTTTACTGACTCTTGAATAGCTGGCATTCTTGTCTGCCCTCCGACAAGCACAATTTCCTCAATTTCTTTTGGCTCTAGTTTTGCTTCCTTGAGGGTTTCTTTTACAAGATCAGCAGCCTTTTCTATATAATCCGAAACTAAGTTTTCAAATTCCGGCCTGGTTAATTTATACTCAAGGTGCTTGGGGCCTGCAGAGTCAGAGGTGATGAAGGGAAGGTTTATCGTGGCTTCTTGGGCAGTTGAAAGCTCTATTTTGGCTTTTTCTGCGGCTTCTTTGATCCTCTGAAGGGCTAATTGGTCTTTAGACAAATCGATTCCTTGATCCTTTTTAAACTTGTCTACCAGCCAGTCCATTATTTTTCTGTCAAAGTCTTCTCCTCCCAGGTGGCTGTCGCCGCCTACTCCGATTACCTGAACCGTGTCAGGATCTTTTTGCACGTCAAGAATAGATATGTCAAAGGTCCCCCCGCCGAAGTCATAAACTAAAATCTGCTGGTTTCCTTTTTGAGTAAGCCCGTAAGCCAGAGCTGCGGCAGTCGGTTCGTTTAAAACCATTTTTACGTCAAGGCCTGCGATTTCTCCGGCCACTCGAGTGGCTTTTCTCTGGGAGTCATCGAAATAAGCGGGACAGGTAATGACTACTCCGTCAATTTTTTCGTTAAGGCGCTTTTCCGCGTCGCTTTTCATTTTTTGCAATATCATTGCTGAAATCTCGGGGGACTTGTACCACTTTTCTCCCATTTTAACCTCAATCCCTCCATCGTTTGCCTCTCTCATTTCATAAGGAAGAACTTTTTTGTCTTCTTTAACTTGAGAATCAGAGAAGCGCCTTCCTATTAAACGCTTAATGGCAAAGATTGTGTTTTGAGGATTGGTTATTTGCTGCCTTCTGGCCAGCACTCCCGCCAGCCTTTCTCCGTTTTTATTAATAGCAACCACCGAGGGAGTAGTTCTGTTCCCCTCATCATTTTCAACAATTTTTGCCTCGCCGCTTTCTACTACGGCCATTGCCGAAAAGGTGGTACCTAAATCAATGCCTAATATTTTTCCCATTTGTTTAAGTATGCCCGCAGATTTAATGCCTGGCGGCACTATCTGCGGGCTGAAGACTATTTCTTGCTTTTAATTTTTATCTTTTTGCCTTTCTTTTCTTTCTGGCTAATCTCAACCTTGGGCATCTTTACGGTAAGGACCCCGTTTTCATAGCTTGCCTCAGCTTTGTCGTCTTTAACTTCTACAGGCAAAGGCGTTACTCTTCTGTAAAAACCCCGGCTAAACTCTCTTCTGTAATAACCCTTTTCTTCTTTTTCTTCTTTCTTTTCTGTTCTTGCTTCAATTTTTAAGACATTGTCTTTAATTTCAATGTCAACGTCTTCAGGCTTTATGCCCGGCAATTCTGCTTCTGCTACAACGTCTTTTTTGGTCTCGTAAACATTCAGCTTCGGAGAAACTGTTCCGCCCTCCTCTGCGGTCGGCTCCAAAGCTTCAAAAAAGTTTTCGAGGTCTTTAAATGGTCTCCATGGTACGAGCGGCATATTAGTTTTTCCGCAACCGTTCTTGGCGGCTGCTGAAAGTTAATTTTTTATTTTACGACCTTTACTTTAGCAGGAGCTATTACTTCATCTCCTATTTTATACCCTCTCTTTACTTCCTCTGCTACGGTTCCAGAATCTCTTTTTTTGTTTTCTGTCATTTCAACTGCTTCGTGAAACCTGGGATCAAAGGGCTTGCCCACCGAATCTATTTTTTCTACGCCCATTCTTTCGAAAAAAGACTCGATCTGCTTTTTGATTCCCAGAATTCCTTTTACCCAGGCATTTTTCATTTTGTCCTGCGGGATGGCTTTTTCTGCCAAAAATATATCATCTAAGATTCCTATCAATTCTTTTATTATTTTCTCTCTTTCATATCTTGCTATTCCTGCCATTCTTTGGCTTTCCTCTTTTTTGTAGTTAAGCAAGTCAGCCTGGGATCTTTTCCATCCTTTTAAATACTGATCCCTCTCTTTTTTGCATTGCTCGAAATTTTCTTTTTTTTCAGTCATTAAAATAGTTTAGTAAATTTATTAAAGAATTTATTGTACTAATATTTTTGTCATATGGCATTCTATTCGGCCCCAAAACAGCAATCATTCCCTCTTCTTTGTCAGGAAAACTGCTTTTAGTGATTATTAAGCTAATGTCTTGCGAGCCTAGAATCGATCCTTCCTTGCCGACATAGACATCAATGCTTTCTGGCAAACTGGAAAAATCTCTAATCTTTTTCTTCAGCGATTCGGCCTCTCTCACAAACTTATTTCTGAATGCCCTTTCTTCAAATTCCGGAATTTGGAAAACGTCTTCCCATCCCTCTTCCCATAAAAGCCCCTTGCTTAAAAGGCAAGCTATTACCAAACTGGATGAACTTTTGGCCAAAGCCCTTGTAACAAGCTCCGTGAATTTGAAAATGTCCTGCTCAAACCCTTTTAGCTCTTCCAGGCAAATATCAGGACTTTCTTCCCAATCTTCTTTCAGTATTCGGTCGACAAAGAACCGGTACGCTTTATTGGTGGGCACTCTGCCGGAAGAAATATGGGGTTGCCTAAGATATCCTCGTTCTGACAGCTTTTGCATCTCCCCTCTTAGCGTGGCAGAGCAAACATCAAGGTTGTATTTTTTCTGAAGACGCTTTGAGCTAACTGGCTTAGCAGTATCGATATAGTCTTTAATTAAGACGCCCAACAGGTCTTCTTGTCTTTGGCTTAGGCCTTTCATATTCTTATTTTAAAAAATTAGCACTCAAGTGTCAAGAGTGACAAAAGAAAATTATTGGTTTTTTTTGTTTTCTGCTATAATATCTTAATGCGAAAGAAAACAGTTATAATAATTCTTCTCTTTATACTGGCCCTAGGAGCTTTTTTAAGGTTTTATGGCCTCGATTCTGTCCCGCCGGGCTTTTATCCTGACGAAGCAGTCAACGCCAACGATGCCCTAAAAGGAGAATTTAAAGTCTTTTATCCTGACAACAACGGCCGGGAGGGACTCTTTATTTGGCTTCTTTCTTTTTCTTATTATCTCTTCGGTGCTTCTGTTTGGTCTTTTAGATTGGTGCCTGCCTTCTTCGGCACTCTAACCATTTTAGGAACCTATCTTTTAGCTAAAGAACTTTTTAAAAAAGAAAAGATAGCTCTTTTGTCGTCTTTTTTTCTGGCAATATCTTTCTGGCACATCAATTTTTCCCGGATCGGTTTTCGAGCTATTTTAATGCCCCTTTTAATGTCTTTTGGCTTTTATTTCCTTTTTAAGGGCTTTAAGGGAGTCTCTAAAAAGAAAATTTATTATTTGCATTTGGCCTTGGCAGGTGTTTTTTTAGGCCTTGGCTTTTACACTTATATTTCCTATCGGTTTGTCGTTGTTTTGGGATTAATCGTTCTGTTCAGCTGGTTTTTGATGATGAAAAAGGATTTAGGGCTTTTTTCAAAAGCTGCAGCCGTCCTTTTAATTTTTGTTTTTTTGTCATCTCTTCCTATCGGCTATTATTTCTTTTTAAATACCGAAGACTTTTTCGGACGGGCCGGCGGTGTTTCCGTCTTTAGTCATCCGGAGCCGCTGAAAAAATTGGGAGAATCGGTGATTCTTCACTTGGGAATGTTCAATTTTTATGGCGACGGCAATTGGCGGCACAATTTTTCAGAGTCTCCTCTTTTGTTTTGGCCGGTTGGAATTCTTTTTCTTTTAGGCTTGTTTTACTCTTTGAAAGAATTTATCTATTCTTTGAAAAGAAAGGATTGTTCGCTTTTTATGATTCATTTTTTCCTACTTTCTTGGTTTTTAATAATGCTTTTGCCCGGCTTTTTAAGCGCTGAAGGCATACCCCATGCCTTGAGAGTCTTGGGAGTAATTCCTCCTGTTTACATTCTTTGCGGATTGAGCTGCAATTGGCTGATTGAAAAAATGCCCAAGAAGAAGCTTGTTTTAGCCTCATTAGCTATTCTGGCCTTAGTTTTAGCTTTCTTTCAGGCCAACAAGTATTTTTATAACTGGGCCAAAAGGCCGGAAGTAGAATCAGCTTTTTCAAAAGATCTGGTGGATGTCGGCAATTACCTTAATTCCGAATGCGGAGAGAAATACGTCTTTGTTTATCCGGTAACAGTGGAAACCTTAAAGTTTCTGGAAAAATCAGAAAAGGGGCAGATTAAAACCAATTATTTGTTGCCAAACGAAATTGATAAAATTAAAATAGAAAAGGAGGGCCTTATCGTCGTTATTACAAAAGAGGAAAAAGGACTTCTCCTTGAGCTTCATTCTAAATTCCCGGAGGCGAAAACGGAAAAAATAGCAGGTTTTTGGGTTTTTAAAATAAAACAATATGTCCAATAAGATAACTTATTTAATAGCCGGGTTGCTTTTAATCTTTGTTTCAGTGATGGCTGTCAGCAGCGCTAAAGACGATTCTCTTACCTTTGACGAAACAGCCCATCTTCCAGCAGGATATTCTTATTTAACCCAGCAAGACATGAGAATGAACCCAGAGCATCCTCCCTTGGGTAAATCCCTGGCAGCGGTCCCCCTTTTGTTTATTGATGAGATAAATTTCCCTAAAGAAGATAAAAGCTGGCAGGAAGATATTATAAACGGACGGCAGTGGGTTTTTGGAAATAAATTCTTATACAAAAGCGGCAATCCGGCAGAAAAAATAATATTTTGGGGAAGGATGCCGATGATCGCAGTCTTGATCTTTTTAGGGTTGTTTGTTTTCCTTTGGACAAAAAAGCTATTCAATAACAACGCTGCTCTTTTGGCTCTTTTTCTGTACTCTTTCTCCCCCACTCTTCTAGCTCACGGGCGTCTTGTTAATACAGACTTGGTGGCAGCTGCAGGAATGTTTATTGCTACCTTTTATTTTATTAATTTCTTAAAAAACAAGTCGAAGAAAAATTTGGTTTTTGTAGGCATTGCCTTAGGCATAGCAGAGCTTTTAAAGTTTTCTGCGATTATTCTTTTTCCTTTTTTCGGTTGTTTGATAATAGCTTATTCGGCTCTTCATTCAGCAAGATTTAAAGATTTTTGGAGGATTTTCGGAAAACATCTTGTTTGGCTTTTAACTATCTTTGGCATTGCTGTCTGTATAATCTGGGTAGTTTATGCTTTTCATACCTGGAATTATCCTCCGGAAAAACAGGCGGAAGACACGGCAAAAGTACTCCCTGTTTCAGAAAAGTCTTGGGCCGATGCTATTGTCTGGGCCGCTGACAAGCCAGTAATAAGGCCCCTCGGCCAGTATGCTTTTGGAATATCAATGAATTTCCAAAGGTCTGCCGGCGGAAACACTACCTACTTTAACGGCGAAGTCGCCAGTAAGGCCTGGAAAGATTATTTTCCCACCGTTTATTTAATAAAAGAAACGATCACTTTTCATCTTTTTTCCTTATTGGCTCTTCTGTACGCCCTCTGGCTGATAGAAAAGCCTTTCTGGGTTAACGCAAAAAAAAGAATATGGTCTTGGCTCAGAAACCATTTCACCGAATCTGCCATAATTTTCTTTATAATAATCTATTGGACGGCGATCTTAAGGGGCAATCTCAATATCGGAGTCAGGCACCTTTTGCCCACCTTTCCTTTTGCAATCCTGTTAGTGGGGGGAACCATCTCTTTGTTTTTGAAGCCTCCTTACAGTAAGCTTAAAAAGGGTCTTGTTCTCTGGTTTTTAATTTTCCAGGCTTATTCCGTACTTAGTGTTTATCCTCACTTTATTGCCTACTTCAATGAACTTGCGGGCGGACCGGAAAAAGGATACGAATACGTGGTAGATTCTAATTTAGACTGGGGGCAGGACTTAAGAAGATTGAGCTATTGGGTAGAAGATAATAATATAGAAAAAATTCACCTTGATTATTTCGGCGGTGCTGACGCCAAATATTATCTGGGAGAAAAATACGCTCCTTGGTGGGGAAGCCGAAGCCCGGAAGATCTTTCCAAGGGAGACTACTTGGCGGTTTCTGCCACCCTTCTGCAGGGAGGACGATCAAAACCGGGCCCCGGCTTCAATGAACCCACTGATTATTATAAGTGGCTTAATAAATATCAGCCGATAAAGAAAATCGGCTATTCCATTTTCGTCTATCGCATTGATTAGGTTTCCCTAAATTTATAGAAAATCCTCTCTTTGAACCTAAGGTCGATGTATTCAAGCCTGTCCCTCTCGGATTGAGGAATTTCTTCTTTAAGCGCCAGAACAAGGTTGGCGGTTTGGGTGGCAATATTGCCTTCAGCGTCGAAATAAACTTCCCATCCCTTTTGAGTCTTAACGCATATTTTCGGATAAGAAACAAGAAACTCTCTAATTTCTACCTCCTCTCTTTCCAGTCTGTTGTTTATCTCTAAGATATCTTCCAACAGAGTGCTTTTTATAGCACTTTCCCCCAAAGAAACCCTCTGGCCTCCTCTAATAACGGGCTTTTTAACTTCTTCGCTTTTTTCAAAGACGACGCCTTCTTTGTCCAAAAAGAGAGATTCTTCTTCAAATCGCCAAGTAGCTACTGCAAGCCTTTCTTTTATTGATACTTCCAAAAGGCCGGGCAAGCGCCTGCTGATTTCTACTTCAGCAACCAAGGGAAATGAATTTTTGATTTCCTTTTTGCTTTCTGAAAACCCGTTAAAAAAAATGCTCTTCGAAGAAAAGAAAACAACTTTTCTCTCGCTGTTTTTTTCTACAATCTCTCTTATTTCTTCGGACGAAACCTTGTTGTTGCCAGAAATTTTAATTTCTTTTATTTGAAAGACCGAGGAAATAAAAAGAAGATAAAAAAGTCCTGCAGAGGCTAAAGCGGTCAGAAGAACAATCCAAAAAACCCGGGATCTTAGAATAGACTTCCTTTTTTTAGTTCGGAAAGACTTTCTATATCCTTGTTTTTTCTTTTTCATAAGCCTCTTTTCTTTTTCCTCGCCATTTCAAAAAGGCGAGTAAGATAACAGGTTAAAGAAAGAGGAAAATCCTGGGTTTTAACGTATTCTTTGATTTTCCCCCCAAAGCCCATTTTAAAAAGCGTAATCCCGGCCCAAGGATGAGAGGACTTGGATAAATCTTCTTTTTTCTTTATGTCCGGAGCTATGCCCCAAAAATTATAACTATGGCATCCCCTTGTTTTGGCTTCTCTTATGGCTTCCCATTGAAGCAGGTATGAGACTGGTATTTTCCTGTATTCGGATAAAGAGGCTCCATGGTGGTAAAAGCCAATGTTCTGCCAATAAACCAGCACTGCAGAAGAAACCACTTTTCCCTTATATTCCCCGAGCATTATCAGAATCTGATCGTCCTGAATAAAAGAATTAAACTGGTTCCTTAAATAATCAAGAGAAAAAGGCACAAAATTATGCCTTTTGGCGGTTTCTTTATAAACCTCGTTAAATTTTTCCAGGTCTTTAATGTCTTTGCTCTTAATTATGTTGATATCCTTGCTTCTTTCCGCTTTTCTGGACAAATATCTGGTAGTCTTTCTCATGTTTGCCGTTACTTCTTCTTCAGAAGGTCGGATATCCAATTCCCAGGTTACTTCCGGATGAATGTGAAGAGGCGACTCTTTAAAGCCCATGTTTTTAAAAATATCTATATTTTCCTGGTTCCTTTGCCAAATCGGGGCTACCCTGATAAAACCAGCCTTTATCTTTTTTAAATAAGGAATCAAAACATTTAAAACCTCCTTGCTATCGGCCATGTTTTTAATATTGGGTCCGTGCGGCAAAAACAAAAAAGTTCCTCTCTTGGCTTCAATTTTTATTGCCAAGCTCACTCCAACCAAGCCCTTCTTATAAATGCCCAGTCTCCATATTTTATTCCCCTGTTTTTGCTGAAACTCTCCCCAGTTCCAAGAGTTTAAAAAAGTTTTTTCCGGGCACCCTGAAAGAAATTCCTCCCAAATCCTTTTATCTTTTATTTCTTTTACAATCATCTTAAGTATTATATCACAGATAAATTGTATAAAAAAACTCCCTCCGGAGAACCCATCAAAGAATATAAGAAGATATATAAAAAAAGATTTCGGGAAGGATATGTCTGACAACGAAGCTCGCACTCAAGCAATGAAGCTTTTAAGCTTCTTTAAGGTTTTGTATGAGATTGATAAAAAGAATAAGATGGGGAAAGCTAAATTAAAGGATCACCCTATTGGTTGTTGGATTTTCTCCTTTCTGTTTTTTCTGAAAACTGAACTTAGCTTTCGTATCTAAGAACTACTGTTTCTTTAAAAAGTTAACAACTTTTATTGCTTCTTCTTTTTTAATATTAATATGAGTGGGAAGATTAAGCATCATTGCGGATAATTCTTCTGCATTGGGACAGCTTCCTTTTTGGTAGCCCATTTTATCTAATTGAGTATCATCAGGAACAATGGGGCTTGTATACCAGTCCCCTATTAAAATATTGCTGGCCCAGGCCTTTTTAATGGTTTCACGGGCCTTAGAAGACTTCAGGGTAAATCTTAAAAAAACATGCTCTCTGTTCTCCGGAACATAAGGCAGATTCCAAGAAGAGTCCTTTAGCAAGTCGTAATAAACAGCAGCTATTTTTTTCCTGTGGTCGTTGAATCTTTCTAGCTTTTTGAGTTGCTTTAAGGCTAAGATAGCTAAGGCATTGGGCATTTTTTTAGGAAAATAGCTGGGTTTTCTTCCCCTCTTTTCTTTCCAGTGGACAGCCTTAGAAAGAACTCTTAGCTGCTGGCAAAAAATCAAAAAACCTTTTCCGATGTTCAAAAATCCGTAGCTTGGCAAAATAACACAGTTAAATAAAAGAGGATGAATAAGCTGCTGAAAAATCCAGCAAGAAGACGGATCGCCGGCTTTCTTTTGAAAAGATTTTATCTTTTGAGCTAAAAGATTATCGTCAGTTGACGCCATGCCTCCGTAAACAGAAGAAACGATTTTATCCCGGGAAAAACTAAAAAAAGCAACCTTGCCGAAAGTCCCCACTTTCTTTCCTTTATAGGCCGCTCCCAAAGAATGGGCGCAGTCTTCTATTAAAATCAAATTGTTTCTTTTTGCTATTTCTTGGATTCTCTCCACGTCAGCAGGCAGTCCAAAAGTATGCTGAACCAATATCGCCCTGCTCTTGCTTGTAATTTTTCTTTCTAGATCTTCTGGATCAATATTAAAGGTGTCTTTTTTGCTGTCAACAAAAACCGGTTTTAATCCGGTCCAGAGTATAGGGTTGACTGCAGCATTGCAGGTAGGCACCTGGAGAAGAACCTCTTCTTGCCGTTTTAAGTCTAAAGAACTTAATATGGCCAAAAGGGCACTTCTTCCGCTGTTAAAAGATACATTGTGCTTTCTTCCCAAATACTTTGTCATCCACTCTTCCAGGCGACTGCAGGATTCCCCTTTTTTCCATCTCCAAGGAGAAAAAAGCAGCTTAAGGGCCAGCACGATGTCATCTTTTTCCGTATTAGGAGAAAGAGAAATTGATAAAGTTTTAGACATTAATACCTTCTTTTATTAATTCTTCTTTCAGTTGAACGGGAACTCGCCCTTCCAACAAGACGGTGTCCCCGGGCACAGCAACAATTTCCAACCTTCTTAAGATTTCTTCCGTCTTTTCTATGAGAATTATATCTTTCTCTTCCATACCGCTTTCAACGGCCGCTTCTTTGATATCTGAAAAGCGCTCTTTGGTTGTGACTATTGCAAAATCACAAACCTCCCCTATCCTCTTGCCTATTTCTTTATGAACCTCTTTTGACTTCTTGCCAAGCTCAATCAAGCAAGGCATAATAATTATTCTTTTTGGCGGGCGAATTTTAAGATATTGAAGATCGCCGAATACTCCTTGGGGATTAGCAGAATAAGAGGCATCCAGAATGTTTAGGCCCCTTGTGCCGGCTAAAAGCTGCATTGCTCCCTGGCTTTCTCTGATCTTTTTGCAAGCTGAAGAGATTTCTTTCAAGCTCATTCCTAAATGGCGCGCCACTAAAACGGCAGCCAGAACATTGGGAATATTGTGCTCTCCTAAAAGATTCACCCTAAAATCTTCATTTTCTCCTTCTTTGGTAGAAACTGTGAAATAAAGGTTTCTTTTTTCTACTTTTACGCCTTCTGCCCAGATATCGGAATCCCCTCCATCGGATTTTTTTAAAGTATAAATTTTTTTAGGAATATTTGTTGCCTCGTAAAGCTTAAGGCAGTGCTTGTTGTCTCCGTTAAAAACGGCTAATCCGTCCTTGGAAAGGGACTCTATTAATTCATATTTTGCCTTAATTGTATTGTTGATAGACCCTTGAAGAGCAAGGTGCTGCTCGTTTATACCGGTTAATATGCCGATCTGGGGCTGAACAATATCGGCCAGCAGCTTTATCCCTCCCACTCCATAGGTCCCCATTTCTGCTACAAAAACTTCGTGATCGCCATTAAGATCTCTTAAGATACACTGAGAGATTCCCGCTTCGCTATTTTGATTCTTTTCTGTTTTAAGAACATCAAACTTGTCAGAAAGGATAGTGGCTAAGATTTCTTTAGTTGAAGTTTTCCCGTAGCTTCCGGTAATTCCCACTGTTTTAAGATTGGCAAAACCGGACCTTTTAGCTGTCGCCCTCTTTATGTCGTTTCTTTTTAGCAAAACAGCAAAAGGCTGCAAAGATATGACGATTAAGCTGGCAATAACCGGTATCAGAACATTGGTTAAAAGAAGGTAAAAAGAAAAATTATAAATGTTGGCAATAAAAGAAGCGAAGAGGAGAATAATTATCCCGGCTGCCAGCCCCGTTGCGGCCAGAATAATCATTTTTTTAGTAAAAACAGGGTATTTTATTTCTTTCTGCCCAATCCTTAAAAGCGTATAAAGGGTTAAGGCAAAAAAGAAAACAAATGTTA
The DNA here is from genome assembly GCA_964493085.1 of uncultured Candidatus Saccharibacteria bacterium. Lineage (GTDB taxonomy): Bacteria > Patescibacteriota > Minisyncoccia > Minisyncoccales > GWA2-38-27 > CAYXTC01. The sequence goes on along the minus strand of CAZBLV010000013.1, from coordinate 114,323 downwards.
CCCATAAGACAAGAGGAGCGAAAAATCTTTGGCTTAAAATGCTTTGGTTCTTGGAAAAAAACAGAATTCCCGCTAAAAGAAAAACCTTCAGAAAGAAGGTTTGATTAATAAAAAGGCGCTTCCCTTTTTCTGTTCGGAAATGATCTATAAAACGTTTAACTTGATATTCTTTTATTTGCCACAAATAAAGATAAAACAGAAACATTCTGATAGAGATGATTATCCAAAAAATAGGCAATAAAATTCTCATGGTTAATTCAAGAAATTTATTAATATTTGACTAAGCTCTTCTGGCTCTTCTAGGTGGGGACTATGGCTTCTTCGAGCAAGTATTTTCAGTTCGGAATCTTCAATCTTTTCTTTAAGGAAATAAGATTGTTTAACCGGAACCATCCTGTCTTTTTTCCCCCAAACAATCAAAGTTTTTGTTTTAATATCCTTAAGGGAAGGAGAAAGATCTTCTCCGATTACCTTTTTAAACGTTTCTCTCATAACTCCTTCTGCCTTAACATAGTCCCTTCTTCTTAAAAAGAAATAAAAGACTTTCCTTGCCAATTCTTTCAGCGTTTCAGAAAAAAAGAAGCTTTTTCCTGCCCTTGCCATAAGTTCAATAAACCTGTTTTTAGGATCTTTTTTCTCCAAAATCCCGGCTGGAGCGCACAAAACAGCCCTGGAAACCAGCTTGGAGTTTCCAGCAAGGATTTTTATGGCTATTCTTCCTCCAAAAGAGTGGGCTATCAAAGACAACTTTTTAATCCCAAGGTGCTTTAAAAAACCCTTTGCCCAATTTGTGTAATCAGAGACGTCCCACGGCTTCAAAGGAGAGTCGCTCTTGCCGAAACCCGGAAGGTCCGGACAGATTACCCGGTACTTTAAAGAAAGCATTGTTTGGACCTGCTTCCAGGAATCAGAAGAGCTGCCCCAGCCATGTAAAATCAAAAGGGGCTGCCCTTCCCCGCTGATCTTATAATTAATCCAAAGATTGTTAATCAGCTCCTTCTTTTCAGTCATGACATTCTAATTAATGATCTTAAAATTCAAATACTTCTGGAGAACTTTCGGCACCTTTATGCTTCCGTCTTCTTGCTGGTAATTCTCAATAATAGCAATAAGCGTTCTGCCTATGGCAAAAGCTGTTCCGTTTAAAGTATGGACAAAATTTAATTTATTAGTTTCTTTGTCTTTATACCTTATATTCAACCTCCTGGATTGAAAATCTGTGCATAGAGAACAAGAATGGGTTTCTCTGTATTTGTTTTGGCCCGGCAGCCAGGATTCAATATCATAGGTGGCAGAAGAGGGGCTGGCTAAGTCTCCCGTGCATAATTGCATCACCCTGTAGGGAATTTCTAATTCCTTTATTAGACTCTCTGCTAAGCCAAGAATTATTTTCTGCTCTTTTTTGGAATCCTTGGGATGGCAGAAGCTGAACATTTCAACCTTGTCAAATTGATGGACTCTTAAAATCCCCATGGTGTCTTTGCCATAAGACCCAGCTTCTTCCCTAAAGCAACTTGAAAAGCCTATATATCTCTTAGGAAGGTCGCTTTCTTGAAAAATTTCGTCTTTGTGCATGGGGCCGATTGACTGTTCTGCGGTTCCTACTAAGAATAGATTGTCCTTGTCTAGATAGTATCTTTCTGCCAAATCCTCTTCTGTGTCTATGTATCCCATTCCCCACATCATCTCAGGCCTTATTAAAACAGGAGGAATAATAGGTTGAAATCCTTTTTGGCAAATACGGTCAAAAGCAAGCCTTACTAAAGCAAACTCCATTTGGGCGATTTCTCCTTTAATGTAGCCAAACCGGCTTCCGGAAACCTTGGCAGCCCTTTTAACGTCAATTAAATCTTTGGCTTCTGCCAATTCAAGGTGGTCTTTGGCTTTAAACTTAAAGCTGGGCTTTCTGCCTTCTTCTCTTAGAACAACATTGTCGCAATCGTCTTTGCCGACAGGCACTTCTGTTTGGCAAAGATTGGGCAACTTAAAGGCAAGACCGTTGTATTCTTTTTCTTTCTTCTCTAACTGTTCCTCGAGGACTTCCTCTTCTTTGCTTATTTCCTGCATTTTTTTAATAAGTTTTTTCTTTTCTTTTTCGTCTTTCATCTGCGGAATCGCTTTAGTCGCTTTGTTTTTCTCTGCTCTTATTTCTTCTATCTGCCGCAAAAAAACTTTTCGGTCTTCGTTAATTTTTATCATTTTGTCAACATCAAGATCCACCCCTCTTTTTTGGCAGTTTTCTTTTATTTTTTCTTTATTTTCTTTTATAAAATTTATGTCCAGCATTTTACTGTTTGGGCTTCATTGTGGGAAACAAGATAGCTTCTCTTAGAGACCGAGAATCAGTTAAAAGGGCAACAAGGCGGTCAATCCCCAGTCCAAAGCCGGCAGCCGGAGGCATGCCGTACTCTAGGGCCTCAATAAAGTCCTTGTCCATTCTCTGGGCCTCTTCAAAGCCCTGTTTAAATATTTTTTCTTGTTCTTTGAACCTTTTTTTCTGCAATACCGGATCGTTAAGTTCGGAAAAAGCTTTTACTGTCTCCATCCCCGCTACGATTAGTTGAAAGCTTCCCGATTTTTCAGGATCTTTCTCTAAGGGTTTAGCCAAAGGAAAAGCAGAGGAAGGATAATGGATCACAAAAGTAGGCTGGATTATTTTGGGCAGACAGGTCTTTTTGTAAATTTCATCTGCTACTTCAAACTTTCCTCCTTTGGGGCTAAGACCAATCTTTTCCGCTTCTTTTTTAAGAACGTTCAAGTGAACTCCCTCCAAGTCAATGCCTGTATGTTTTTTAAACAATTCTGAAAACTCTATTCTGAGCCAAGGCTTTTTAAAGTTAATTTCTTTTCCTTGATAGCTGATCTTTTCTTTTTTAAAAAGCTTTTCCAGTAAAAAAGAAAAAAGCTCTTCTGTCAATTTCATCAGATCTTTGTAGTCAGCGTAAGCCCAGTAAAACTCTAGCATTGTAAAGTCGGGGTTGTGGAACCTGTCTATGCCCTCGTTCCTAAAGCATTTGCCAATTTCATAAACTTTTTCAAAGCCGCCGATTAACAAGCGCTTCAGATAAAGCTCTGGTGAAATTCTTAAGTAAAGGTCAATATCCAGCGCGTTTAAGTGTGTTTTAAAGGGCCTGGCAGAAGCTCCGCCGTAAACAGGCTGCAGAATCGGGGTTTCTACCTCTAAAAAGTCGTTTTTTTCTAGAAAATCCCTTAACTTTTTTATTATCTCTGACCTGGATTCAAACTTTTTCCTTATCTCTTCGTTGAATGTTAAGTCTAAATAGCGCTTTCTGTACCTTTCTTCAACATCTTTTATGCCATGCCATTTTTCAGGAAGAGGAAGCAAAGACTTAGCCAGAATTTTGTAGTCCCGGCACTCCAAGGTTTTCTCGCCTTTTTTCGTCTTAATCAAAGTCCCTTTTAATTCCGCAAAATCCCCGACATCAAAGTTCTCTAGAAAAAAAACATATCCTTTTTCTCCCAAGCTGTCTTTTTTTATCATGGCCTGAATTTTTCCGGTGCCGTCTTTAAGGTTAAGAAAGCTAAGAGCTCCGTGCTGCCTTAAGGAAATAATCCTTCCTGCCAAAATAATTTCTTTTTTGGATCTGGAAAGCTTTGAAAAATTTTTAATAGCTTCCTGGCAGGTATAAGTTCTCTTGTTCTTCAAGGGATAAACTAAATGCCCGGCCGACTCAAGGGCTTTTTTCTTTTTTAATCTTGTTTTCTTTATCTCTTCAATGGCTCCCATATTGGGTTATTCTACACTTTTTTCTTATTAAGGTCAAAGCGGAAAATAGGGCTGATAATCTTCTGATATTTTAAATTCAACAAGACGGACTTCCTTCACCTTTTTTTCCTTTATCTCCACCTCTAACAAAAGGCCCTCCATGGTTTCTTCTGAAAAATACTGGTCAAAAACAAAGTTGCCCAAGCTATAAGCTATCCAGCCGTCTTTATACTTTTCAACCGGCTGGATCACGTGAGGATGATGACCCAACACCAAGTCAGCCCCAGAGTCAATGGCTAAATAGGAAAATCTTTTTTGGCTTTCGCTGGGAGTTTTTTGGTATTCTCTGCCAAAATGAAAAGAAGCCACTACTATATCGCTTCTTTCTTTTGCTCTTTTTATATCTTTTACTATCTCTTGGCCGATCCAGCCGACACCCGAACTCTCTTCTGCTGCTCTCCAATAAGGAGAACCTTGATTGGTGTACCCCAAAAAAGAAATTTTAGTTCCTTTAACCTCTTTTATAACGCCTCGTCTCGTCTCTTCTTCGGTAAAGCCGCCTCCCGCATAAAGGATTTCTCTTTCCCTTAATCTTTTAAAGCTGTCTTCCATGGCCTCTCTTCCATAATCGAAAGCATGGTTGTTGGCAACAGAAAGAACGTCAAAGCCTGCATAGGCCAGCCCTTCAACCGCTTCCGGAAAAGCCCTGAAAGAATAAATACTCCCTACCTTTTTCCCTTTATCGGAAATCACGCTTTCTAGATTTCCAAATACGATGTCAGCTTTATTTAAATAATCTGAAATGCGGAAAAAAGGAAACCTAAAGTCTCCTCCTCCCTTTTTACTAATCTTTTGAGCCACTCCGCGATCAAGCATAATGTCTCCCACTGCCATTAAAACAATACTCCTTTCCGGACTCTTAAAATAAAGCGCCTCCTCTTCTTTAAAAAAGAACGAGGGCAGAATTGCTAAAAAAATCGCGCTGGAAAGCCCGACCAACAGCAACAAGGAAAGTTTTCTATCTATCCTCATTGAGTTAAATAGTCAACTAGATATTCGGATATTATTTTAGCTGCGTCCGGTTTGGAAAATTCTCTTGCTTTTTCCTTCATCTTTTTCAGTTTGCCGGGGCTAGAAGATAAATACATTAACCTTTCCATTAAAAAATGGGGGGTAAAACTCAACTCTTCCATAACAACAGCTGCCCCCTTTGAGGAATAGGTATAGGCATTTTTTACCTGGTGGTCCTGGGAAGAATCAGCCAAGGGCACTAAAATGCTGGGTTTGCCTGCCGCAGCAATTTCGAAAATGCTTCCGGCTCCGCTTCTGCTGATTATAATATCTGAAGCCTGATAGGCATGGGGTAGTTCGTTTTCGTTAAGAAAGCTAATGGGATGATAGTATTTTTCCTGGTCCGATTTCATTATTACCCGGGATTCTGCTGAAACCTGGGCAAAATTATCCCGGCCTGTTTGGTGGATTATTTCAAACTTATCTAACATTTGGGGCAGCACCGCTAGAACAACATTGTTGATTCTCTGAGCTCCCTGAGACCCTCCCATAATTAAAATCAGGGGTTTTTTGCCCGCAAGAGAAAATATTTTTTTGGCTGCTTCTTTGCTTCCCTGGAATATTTTTTCTCTGACAGGATTGCCGACAGAAAGCACTTTTTCTGCCGGGAAATAACCTGTTTTTTCTAGCGGGAAAGCAATGAAAATTTCCATGGCCGTCTTGCTTGCTATTTTGTTGGCCAAACCGGGCACAACGTCTGACTCGTGAAGAATTATCGGAGTAAGCAAAAACCAGCCGGCAATGACGCTGGAAACAGAGCCGTATCCGCCCTTGCTGAAAATCAAGTCCGGAGAAAACACAAAAATATAATAAAAGGCCTGGAAAAAACCCACAGGCATTTTAAAAATATCGATAAAGTTCTTAAAAGAAAAGTACCTCCTGATCTTTCCAGTAATAATCTGTTTTACTTCTATCCCTTCCCGGACAAGCAAAGAAGAGGAAAATTTGTCCCTTGGTCCTATGTATAAAAACTCTATATTTTTTGCCCGAGGGTTTTCTTTAATTTTGCGGACAATGGCAATAATGGGAAAAATGTGTCCAGCACTCCCCCCGCCAGTGAAAAGAATCTTCATATTAAGCCATTATATCATATTTTTACCGCTTGGAAACTTTGAGAATCAGGGCCACAGCCAGTATTTCTGCAAGCATGTGCGATCCTCCCAGCGTAATAAAGGGCAGAGGAATCCCTGTTAGCGGAATTAGGCGTATCATGGCTCCCATATTAATAAAGGCCTGGACGCAAATCCAAGTTCCCGCTCCCATCACGAATAATTTGCTAAAACCGTCTTTGCTTTTATTTGCGATTACAAAAATGCGCCAGAAGAATAAAACAAAGGCTGCAATCAACAAAATGCAGCCGATAAACCCAGACTCTTCTGCAAAAATTGCAAATATGGAGTCAGACATAGCCTGCGGCAAAAATCCGTACTTCTGTTGGGAAGCTCCAAGCCCCATTCCTGCAATTCCCCCAGATCCTACTGCAATTAGCGCCTGTTTTACATGATAACCCAACCCCATAGGATCGCTTTTAGTTCCTAAAAAGACCGCTAAGCGGCTTATCCGGTAGCCGGCATACTTTATTAGTAAAACCCCTATGCTAAGGCCAACCGAAAGGAAAATAGCAGAATGCCAAAGCGGAGTTTCAGAAAGGAAATAAATAACCAGAGAACCAATAAAGATCACCCCCCAGGTGCTAAGGTCTGATTGCAACCACAAAGAAATCGTTATTAAGCCCATTATCACTATAAAAGGAAAAAAAGTCGGCTTCTTTTTTTGGGAACCAGTTCTGCTGGCCAGCCAAGCAGAAAGGTAAATGATGCTGGTCAGCTTAAGAAACTCGGCAGGTTGAAAGGAAAACATGCCAAGATTCAACCACCTGGAAGCGCCTCCTGCGCTGGAGCCGATTTTCGGGACAAAGACTAAAAACATCAATAATAAATTGCCCAATACCAGGAAAAAAGAAGTTTTTCTTATCCGCTCCAGCCCTATTTTAAAAACAATAAGGCCTAATATTAAGCCAGGCGCCAATCCATAGATAATTTGGCGAAACAAATAATGGGTGCTGTTCCCGAAGACCTCTTGGGATCTAATCGCTGAAACATTAGCCAACAGCATCAGCCCAAGCAGAATAAGGGCTGAAACAATACCAAAAAGAAAATAATCTATGCGTTTCTTTTTAGCCATTGTTAATTAATCTTTCAATGTATTTAACAAACTGATCTCCTCTGTCAAACTCATTGTCAAAAAGATTAAAGCTGGCAGCCCCGGGGGACAATAAAACAATGTCGCCTTTTTCAGCTGCCTGACAGGCTGCCTGAACTGCTTTTTCCATAGAATTGACAATTGTTGTTCCTACATCAACCTGTTTTTTAATTTTTTCAGAAGCGGATCCGGGCAAAAGAACAAGGCGCTTTACTTTTTTGTTTATCTCTTCTGCCATTTTTTTGTATTTCAATCCTTTGTCTTCCCCTCCGGCAATCAAAATTATCCCATTCTTGCCGTATCTTTGCAGGGCAGAGACAACGGCCTCTGGGATAGTGGCTGTAGTGTCATTTATAAATTTAACTCCTCCTTTTTCCAGCACTGTTTCTTCCCGATTTTTAACTCCTGAAAAATCAGAAAGACCCTTTTTAATTTTTTTGTTTGGAATTTTTAAAATTTTTGCAACAGTCAAGGCAGCCAGGGCATTGGAAACATTGTGCTCTCCTTTGATTTTAAGGTCTTCAACAGAAGCCAGGGGACTATCTTCTTCGTCAAAGAAAATCTCAGATCCTCTTAAAAAACATCCTTTGTTTTTTAAAGAACACCTCCTTCTGGAATAGAAAAAAACTTGTGAAACAGCTTTTTCCCCCATCTCTTTGACGACAAGATCATCGCAGTTAAGAATTAAAAAATCCTTTGCTTTTTGGTTTTGGTATATTTTTTTCTTGGCCTTAATGTATTCTGTTAAATTTTTATACCGGTTCAAGTGGTCGGGATATATAGAGCAAACGCAAGCTATATGGGGAGATTCCTCCAAATATTCCAGCTCAAAAGAAGAAAGCTCCAAAACAACCCAGTTTTCTTTTTTTAGAGCAGGCAGGACTTCCAACGGAGAAACTCCGATGTTGCCCGCTAAAAAAACGTCTTTTCCTGCTTTTCTTAAGAGATGGTAAATAAGGCTGGATATCGTAGATTTCCCTTTAGTTCCGGTAACCCCTATTATTCGGTTCTTAGCTAACTTAAAAAAAATATTTACGTCGGTTTCGACAGGAACGCCGGCCTCTCTGGCAATTTTTAGAAAGCGGGAATCTTCAGGCACTCCCGGGTTCTTGATTATAAGGTCTGCGTTCTTAAAATCTTTTTCTCTGTGTTCTCCCAAAACATATTCTATGGGCAAACCCTTTAGTTCTTTAAGGGACTTTTCCAGCTCCTTTTCTTTTTTAAGGTCTGTCACCAGCACCTCGGCCCCCTGGTTATAAAAAAACTTGGCAGAGCTTGCCCCGCCTCCATGCAGACCCAGTCCCATGATTAAAACTTTTTTCCTTTGAAATAATTTTTCCATTACCTTATTTTAACAAAACCGGCCTTAATAAAAAAGCCCGCCCAACATCAAAACTAAGCTTAGTTTAGTTTTTTATTGAAAAGGGTCTTCTATAACGGGCTTAAGCCTTTTATTAAAGCAAAGATGGCTTATTTTCTTGAAATTATAGGGCTTGTCGCTGAAAAAAAACTGGTGGTTGTTCCCTTTTTTGATTTTCCTCTCAATCTTTGGATTTTCTTCCAAAAAGTTTTTTAGTTCTTCCCCCAGACTTTTGGCAGGATTTATAATTTTAATATTGCTATCTAAAACTCTTCTTAGCGAGTTTTCTAACAAGGGATAGTGGGTACAAGCAAGTACCAGAGCTTTAATCTTTTTTCTCTTGAAAGAAGCAAGATATCTTTCTGCTATTTTTTCTGTTATTTCCCCTTCTGTCCATCCTTCTTCTGCCAAAGGAACAAACAAGGGGCAGGCTACCGAGAAGATCTCAATATTCGGGTTCTCTCCTAATATTTTCTTATCGTAGGCCTGGCTCTTTATTGTGCCCGGAGTACCGATTATGCCAATTCTCTTTTCCTTTAAAGACTCTATTTCCTTTATCACGGGAGTAATCATTTCAAAAACTGGCACATTCCTAAATCTTTTTTTAAGGCTATCTGAAGCCCAAGAAGAAGACGTATTGCAGGCTATCACAATTATCTTGGCTCCCTTTGACAAAAGCCATTCCGTTATTTTTTCAGAAGATCTTTTGACAAAATTCTCTCCTTTTGTGCCGTAAGGAAGACGAGCTGTGTCTCCAAAGTATATTATCTGGTAATCAGGCAGAAAACGGAAGATTTCTTTGACAACCGTCAGCCCCCCTACGCCGGAATCAAAAACGCCTATCATATATTTATTTATCCCAACATCCTCACTGCCATTCCGATTATGGCCGCCACAACACCGATGACCCAGAATCTCATTGTTATCTTGTAATGGGGCCAGCCTTTAGCTTCAAAATGATGATGAATGGGAGCTGCCAGAAAAAGCTTTTTCTTTTTTATCTTGCGGAAAAGCAACTGCAATATTACAGAGCCCGACTCTACTACCAGAAGAATGCCTATTATAGGAAGAACCAGCACGGAATCAGTTAAAAAAGCTACAACAGTCAAGGCGCAACATAGTCCTAAAATGCCTGTCTCCCCCATATAGAATCTGGCAGGAGGAATATTAAACCATAAAAAGGCCAAGATTGCTCCAGTAACGACAAAACAAAAAGCAGCCAGGTCTATTTGCCCTTGAAAAAAGGCTATCCCGCCGAAAGCGGCAAAAATAGTGGCAAAAACGCCTCCTGCCAAGCCGTCTAATCCGTCTATCACCCCGCTGCTGTAAGTAGCCATTGTAACAAGCATGAAAAGCGGCAGATACCAAAAACCCAGAAAAACGTCTCCGTTTCCGGGAATATGAATGGTGCTATACCCCAATTTATAATAAAACCACCAAGCTCCTATCGCCCCTATCAAGGCTACTAATATCAGCCGGTATCTTAATCTAAGGCCGCCGGCGATATATTTGCCTCTTCCCTTCACCTGAAGAAGGTCGTCTACCAGTCCAACCAAAGAAGCAGAGACTAGCGCAAAAAGCGGCAGCCAGGTTTGGGAACGGCTTAAAAAGCTTAATTTTTCCAGCCACCAAACGTCAACAAATTTTGCCAAAAAAGAAACAGCAAAGGCCAGAAATAAAACCGTAATCCAGACAAGAAGGCCTCCAAATCGGGGAATTCTTTTTTCTCCGTCTCCGTGAAACTTTTGAAAAACAGGAAGCTCTTTGCCGTCTATTGATTTCTTTCTTAGCTCCTTTCTCCAAAGTCCGTATTTGTAAAGAAAGCGGCTCAAGGCCGGCGTCCACCAAAAAGCAATCATGAAACTGGCAGCTCCCAGAACAAAAACCTTAATAGCGCTGACTGTCGCTTGTCCGATATCAAAAACCATTTATTTGTTTGATTATTGTCCTCATGTCGCCAAATCTGTTTTCAGACCCTAAAACAATGTTGACATAATGGGCGCCTTCTTTTTTTAAAAACACCAGCAAGCATCCTTTTGCCGAGGGCGTCCAGCCCGTTTTCCCTCCTATTATCTCGGGGAATTCGCCTATCAGTTCATTGGTGTTCTCTGGAATGAAATAGCGGGTTTTTCCTTTCTCGTCTACTACCTCCCAAGAGCGAAGGGAAGTAATTTTAAAGATATCAGGATGATTGTGAAGAATATATTCTGCCAGTTTGGTTATGTCTTTGGCGGTAGAATAGTTGATAGGATTGCTTAGATTGTCCGGATCAAGGCCTGTAACGTTAACAAAGAAAGTTTTCTCTAAGCCGATATCGCGAGCTTTTTTATTCATTGCCTCTACAAAATTGTTTTCTCCCATGATCTCCGCTAAAGCGTAGGCTGCGTCATTGCTGGACTCTAAAAGCATTATATGGAGAAGATTTTTAACAGAAAATTCATCGCCTGCGACCAGGGGCATAAATTTAGATTTTCCTTCCTGGTCAACCGCCTCTTGGGAAATTACCACCCGGTCTTCTAGACTGTAATGTTCTTCTGAGTCAAAGACGACCAGAGCAGTCATTAATTTAGCCAGAGAGGCAAACGGATAAATTTTTTCGGAATTTCTTTCGAACAGAACTTTCTCTTCTCCGTTCCTTATAACCAAAGACAAAGCTGATCTGGCATTAATGTTTAACTCTTCTGCCACAGGCCTGTTTTGCTTTCTTGCCTTCTCTATTTCTTTTTCAAGCGTTGCCTGCCTTAGATCGGCAGAAAGAATATAGTCGTCGCTGGAAACTTGATACCAATACAAAAAGCCCTCGGTTTTTTCCGCCAAGGCGTTCATCGCTCCCCAAAAAGGCAAACTTAAAATAAAAGCAACTAAAAGGACTTTGGTTTTCATTGTTTATTATTAAAAAATAAAATATATCCCCATAGCGTTTATGAGAAATATTCCCATAAGCATTATAGAGGATTCTGTTTCCATAAAAAGAAAGCTTTCCTGTTTCATGATTTTTTCTTTTTGTTTATCTTTAGTCTTAATTCGTTTAATTGGTCCTCGGAAATCTCATCGGGGGCTGCCATCATAAGATCCCTGTTGTCCCCGGTTTTAGGAAAGGCCATCACTTCCCTTACGCTATTTTCGTTAAGAAGGATAGATAAAAATCTATCTATGCCCGGCGCGTTTCCGCCATGAGGAGGGACCCCGTATTCAAAAGCCTCCAGCAAATGGCCAAACTTGTCCCTTATTTCCTCTTTTTTGTGCCCCAATATTTCAAAAACGGCCTCCAGTATTTCTGGCTTGTAAGACCTTAGGCTTCCTCCTCCTATTTCAACGCCGTTCAAGACAAAGTCATACTGATGAGCCAGTATTTTAGAAGGGTCTTTTTTCATTTCTTCTATGTTTTCCGTTTGAGGCCTAGTAAAGGGATGGTGGGGCGTTTCCCATTTTTTCTCTTTCTCGTCCCACTCAAACATGGGAAAGTCCACAACAAAACAGAAAGCAAGCTCTTCTGGATCCTCCTTATTTTTCCTTATATCCGGTTTGTCGGAATTGTATCTTTTCATTGCTTCAGAATAAGTCATTCTGGGAAAAGGAATTTTTTGGATTTTTTTCTCCGGAAAAAGCTTTTTGACCAGGCTGACAAAAAGCTCTTCTGTTAATTCAAGGATATCCTCTGTTTCCACAAAAGACATTTCGTAGTCCAGCTGGGTAAATTCTGCCTGCCTGTCAGACCGAGGATCTTCGTCCCGAAAACACCTGGCGATCTGAAAGTATTTTTCAAAACCCGCAACTTGGAGAAGCTGCTTGTATTGCTGAGGAGACTGGGGAAGAGCATAAAATTTCCCGGGTTGCAGTCTCGAGGGGACTATAAAGTCCCTTGCTCCCTCTGGAGTAGATTTAGTAAGAACCGGAGTTGCGATTTCTACAAATCCTTCTTTTGCCATAAATTCCCTCATGAACCGAATGGCCTTGGCCCTAGTCTCTATATTTTTTTTCAGCCGGGATCTTCTTAGGTCCAGATACCGGTATTTCAGTCTTTTTTCCTCTGAAATCTCATACCCGTCTTTAGAGATAGAAAAAGGAAGAGTTTTCGCTCGAGACAAAACCTGGATTTCTTTAACCTCCATTTCTACTGAGCCCGTTGCCAAATTAGTATTGGCCATTTTAGCCGGCCTTTTAGAAATTTTTCCCCTGACATCTATCACCCATTCCGGCCTTATCTTAGCGGCAATTTCGTAGGCTTCTTTTTGGTCCGGAGAACAAACCAACTGCAAAGTCCCCTCTTTGTCCCGAAGATCTATAAAAATTATTTTTCCGTGAGACCTGATGGTTTCTGCCCAGCCACAAACCCTTATCTCCTTTCCCTGACTTTCTACTGATTGCGAGGTATAGAATCTTTTCATTTTACTAATTATAACAGATAAAAATAATTTGGAAAGTAGTTTTTCTTCGTTGACAGACTGAAAAAATAAGCCGGCAATCTGTTGACAAAAAAAACTGCCCGGAGTATTTTAATTTTAGTACTTTTTAAAAGAGAGGAGAAATAAAATGAAAGGATCGGGCCCAAGAGGGGGCATCTTTGTTCTTTTTTTTGTTTTTCTTTTCGCCGGGCTTTGTCTTATTTTATTGCCGGAAACCAGATCCTGCCCATCTTTTATTGTGGCTTCGCTTCTGCTGGCAGCTGCCTTTTCTATCATGTTCCCTTTGGTTTTTTCCAAAGCAAAGAAAGCAATCAAAAAAAAGAGGCGAAAGTCATTTCGGAAATATGTTGAGAAAAGCCGCCGCGACTAACTAAAAAGCTCTGTCAATGCTTGACAGAGCTTTTATTATTCGCTTTTTAGGCGGATGGAGGTGATTGTGGTTCCTGGGGGGGTGTTTGAGGACCCTCCGGCCCTTGAGGAGTTTTCTTAGATCCTCCTCTCTTGCTTAATAGGACAACTACAGCGGCTACAACCACCACGGCAATTATTATCCAAACTATGGTTGAGGTTGCCATGCTTATTTATTTTTAAGGACTTTTAATCGACCTTATTCCGTTTGCTAAGTCTATTCTCTCTTAAAGACTCTTTTCTGTCAAACTTTTTATGTGGAAAACTTATTTTATTGACAAAAATTTGTTTATATGATATATTATAATATATTGCTCTTTGCCAACAAAAGAAAGGAAAGCTAATGACGGTCAGAGAAAGTATGCAGTCTGTTTTACGGAATGCTGTTGTCTGCCGCCACTGTCACGGAAAGGGCGAATGTTTTTGCGAAACGTGCGCTCCTTCCCGGGATCTCCCTGGCAGCTACAGGGACGATTTTGACTCCGGGCGGCAAGAAGAAGGAACCTGCAGTTTTTGCGGGGGACTGGGAAGAACTGAACCTGACGGAACAATGATCGAGTTTTAAAAACAAAAAAGCGCAGGGCTCCAATAGGCCTGCGCTCTTTTTTTAAAGTTAAAGCTCTTTTTTCAGATTATATATGTTTCCGGCTCCCATAACCAGCAAGACGCTTCTCTTTTGCAAGCCATTCTTTAAGCAAGAAATTATTTTATCCCTTGGCAGATAAACTACCGACTCTTTATCGACAGCGCTGGCTAGCTTTGAAGAACTGACCTTTTTTTTAAGCAAGGCCTTTTCCCTGCCGGCCACATCGTAAATATCGCTGATAATTATTCTGTCTACTGGCATTTCTTTGAGTGATTTTACAAACCGGCTGAAAAGATAATGGGTTCTTTGGTACTGATGAGGCTGAAAAACGCACCAAATTTCTCTTTTTGGGAATTTTTCCCTAGCCGCTTTTGCTGTAGCCAAAATTTCTGAAGGATGATGTCCGTAGTCACTGATTAAAATAATATTTTTTCCGAAGAAATTTTTGTTTTCCGCCTCAAAGCGCCGCCAAGGGCTCTTAAATTCTGACAGCAAGCTAAAAGATATTTTATCTTTTATTCCTAAAATGCGAGCTGTGGCCAGAGCAGCCAGGGCGTTGCAGACGTTATGCTCCCCCGGCAGACTTAAGATTTTTTTTATCTTCTTGGCTTCTGGCTGAAAAAAAGAATATTTTTTAGTCTTAGGCTTCCTTTTTAAGCTTTTTAAAACCTTTGAAATATTTTCATCTTCCGCATTGGCAACCAAAAAGCCGTCTTGAGAAAGATGCCCCAGGTATTCTTTATAGGTTTTTAGAATATGGTTTAAGTCTTTATAAAAATCCAAATGCTCTTCTTCAATATTAGTAAGAACTGTGATCTGGGGATAATAATTCAGAAAAGAGGCCTTCCATTCATCAGCTTCTATTACAAGGTAGCGGCTTTTCCCGGGTCTGAAGTTTCTGTCCCCAAACTCCTTTAGTTTGGTTCCCAGGATCACAGTCGGATCAAGGCCGGCTTTTTCCAGGATAAGAGAAATCATGGCGCAGGTCGTGCTTTTCCCATGAGTGCCAGATACTGCAATGGTATAATATTTTTTGCTGACTTCACCCAGGGCTTCAGGATAGCTCAAGACTCTAGCTTTTAGCCCTTTGGCCTTTTTTATCTCAGGGTTGTCAGGCGAAACTGCCGGACTGTGAATTACAAGATCGACTCCTTTTTTAATATTGGAAGCAGAATGAGGACCCAAAAATATTTCAACCCCCTCTTTTTCCAAGGCCTGAATGGTTTCAGAACAGGCCAAATCAGATCCGGAAACAATGTTTCCCTTGTTCAGAAAATAGCGGGCGAGTCCGCTTACTCCGATTCCGCCTATTCCTACAAAATGAACTTTTTTTTTATTCATTTTTTTGTCCCAAAAAGAAGCTTTCTAAAACGACATAGTCAGGCCCTCCTCTCTTAAGCCGGCTCTCCATCACTTCAAAAGAATCTGCCTGAAAGGAAACATTCAGATCTTTTTCAATTTCCGGCCTGTCTTCAGGTTCTATTTTTTGCCAGTCCCATTTTCTGATTCTGGCCAGAGTAATATGGGGAGAGACATCTCCAGTTTGCCTTCTCTTGTCTTCGGTCTCTCCTAGGGATTTTTCAAGAGTGCGTTTTAAGTCAGAAAAGCGGCCTCCTTTCTCTCCTATTGCCCAAACCATCCGCGGAACCTCTTTTCCTGGAGGGGCATAACAAGTTTTTAACAGATTAATTTTAAAAGGATTTTCCCTGGAAGCCAGTTTTTCAGCTTCCCTGCAGACTGACAAAACTTCGTCATCTTCCATGTGCCCCAAAAAACTTAAAGTAATATGAAGGTTTTCAGGCTTAGTCCATTTGGCAGGCAGATCTGCCCAGTCCTCTCTTAAGGAGATAAGTTTTTTCTTTACGCCCTTGGGAAGGTTTATTGCCAGGAAAATTCTTTTCTTCATACTCCTATATTAGCAAAAAACAACCAATAATCAATTGACACCGGCTCTTGTAATCTATAACATCAAAAGAAGAGCTTGGTTCTTTCAAAACAGAAAGGATGGGTTATGACAAAAGCTAGAAAGAACAGCTTGGTTTTGGTGAGAGAAAGACATGATCCGGACGCTTTTTTTTACGGGCTGATAGACGAAGTAATGAGCCCCGAAGAAAAGGGGTACTGGGTAATAGACCAGAGCGGAGAACGCCGTTTGGTTTTACCGGATCAGATTACTCCTATTATTGACACGGACGGTTCTTTTAAAAAGCCCTTAAAGGCAGTGAATAAGCTCTATCCTGAGATAATAAGCAGGCTTATTCGCACCTTTACTGTCCAAAAAGAAGTGAGCGTTCTTTCCCGCCTTATCAAGCAAGGCAGCCTAGTGATTGTCCTTCCGGGCGAAAAGGTGAAAGAGGCCCAGTGGGGCATTGTTTTAGGTAAAATGATTAATTCTTTTGAGGTAAATATCGGCCGGTCCTTTATGGGAAGGCCTAAAAAAATGCTAGTGCCGCCAGGACAGTTGATTCCGGTCATTAACGCTGACCTTGAAACAAAAAACCCGATTAAAGCGCTTAGAAAAAAGTGGGCAGAAATTCTGATGTATTTAATCCTTAGGTTCTATACTCAAAAGGGGTCTCAGGCCACCAGAAGGCTCCTGGCAGCTCTTTCCAATATTGACAAGGATATGATGCCCTAAACAAAGCCCGAATCAATTCGGGCTTTTTTATTTGCGAAACAACAATTAAAGAAGTAAAATTAAACAATGAAGATATCTGTAGAAAAAATCCTAAAGGACAATATCTATAACCTAATGAGGCAGCTGGGGTACAGAATGCAGAGAAAAGAAGGAGATCAGGTCTCTTTTATAAGGCCGCTTGACCGCTCTGGCTTCCCAAGATTCCATATTTACTATAAAGAAGGCGCCATAAGCCTTCATCTTGACCAAAAAAGACCCGTTTACCGAGGAAGCTCCGCTCACAGCGGAGATTATGAAGGAGAAGCAGTCTGTCAAGAAGCAGAAAGAATTAAGAAAGCAATCCATGGAAAAAGATAACAAAAAACTGGCAAAAATATTTTACGAGATAGAAGAATATTTAACCATTAAAGGGGTGAAATTCAAGCCCAGGGCTTACCAAAAAGCAGCAAGAGCGCTAGAGGGTCTTGAAAAAGAGGTATCTGAAATATGCAAGGAAGAAGGCGTCGCAGGGCTGGAAAAAATACAAGGAGTCGGCAGAAGCATAGCAGAAAAAATACAAGAATACCTGAAAACAGGAAAAATAAAATATCATCAAGAGTTGAAAGAAGAAACTGCTGTCAGGCAGGTAGTAACCCACTATTTCCAAACCAAGGGGCTTACTCTTGAGGAACTGAAAAATAGCGCCAGAAAAAGAAAGATCATCTATTCAAGATACACAAAGCCCGCCAAGCAGCTCCTGGAGCTGGCCGGCTCCGTTGACAAGGCCAAAAGGGCCATAGATAAAGTAGCCGAATGGGCAAAATCAAGAAATCTTGATTATGCCGTTGAAACCGTTTTTAAAAAATGGTTGGAATTGGACAGGTTAAAGCCGAAAGAAATAGTTAAAAAACCATTTTATTTAAACAAGCCTTTGGTTTGGTCCAGGTCAAAACAAAAATGGTTTGTCGTCGATGAAACCGGAGAGTGGCTGGAATTCAACGGCAAAGAAGAAGATGTCGAATGGAGAATTGAAAAATAAAAAGCTCCGTGTTTGGCACAGAGCTGTATTTTTCAGAAAAGGTAAAGAATAATAGCAACGAGAGCATAAAGCACAGAGGCCAGAAAAGCAAAAAGGAACAAAGCAATAAGTATTACCCCTATTGCGAAGCTTGCCCTTGCGTTTCTGCGTATATTCTCCACGTCTTGATGATTCATCTGCCTTCCTTTCTTTTTTAGGGAACTGATTATACCATAACATAAAATGCACAACTATCAAGAGCTCAAAATAGTTTTTATGGGAACCCCTTTTTTCGGAGCCGAGATTTTGGAAAATCTGTCTAAAGAATACAAACCCGGTCTTGTTATAACCCCGCCCGATAAGCCAGTAGGAAGAAAGCAGGCAATTACCCCGCCTCCAGTAAAAGAAACCGCCCAGAGCCTTCAAATACCTGTTCTCCAGACAAAAGACAACCTAGAAATCCTTGCCAAGCTAAAAAAGACGGCGCCAGATCTTTTGATATCTGCATCCTGCGGACAGATATTGTCAAAGGAGATATTAAAAATTCCTGTTTTTGGCTGCCTAAATGTTCATCCCTCTCTTCTGCCTAAATACCGGGGGTGCTCCCCTATCCAGACAGCTATTTTAAAAGGAGACAAAAAAACAGGGGTTACTATTTTTTTAATGGCAGAAAAAATCGACCAAGGAAAAATAATATCTCAAAAAGAAATAAAAATATCTTCAAATGACGACTATCTTTCTCTTGAAAAAAAACTGGCCAAATTAGGATCTGACCTTTTGGTTAAAACTATTCCTAAATGGATAAAAGGCGAAATCAAAGCCAAAAAACAAACAGAAGAAAAGTCTTCTTATGCTCCGCCCTTAAGAAAAGAGGACGGAAGAATAGACTGGTCAAAAAAGGCAGAGGAAATAGAAAGGAAAGTAAGGGCTTTCCGCCCTTGGCCCGGAGCCTTTACTTTCTGGTCGAAATCAGATAAAAAAATAAGGCTGAAGATTCTATCATCCAGGGTAGAAGAAAAAAACATCGAATCGCAGCCAGGCCAAACGAAAGAAGGGGAAAACGGTCTTCTTGTCCAGTGCCAGGACAAGCCGCTTCTCATAGAAAGAATGCAAGCTGAAGGAAAACCCGCCATGAGTTCTTCAGATTTTCTTAAAGGGAATCCGGACATCAAAAATACTATCTTGAAATGAGTAAATTATCTTATTCTGAAATAGAAAAAGGGATAAACATTATTATTGATAAAAAGCCTTATAAGGTTTTAGAAACCTCTTCTATGTTTAAAGCAAGGGGGCATTCTGTGTTGCAAGCCAAAATTAAAAACCTGGAAACAGGGGATATTATACCCAAAACCATTCATCCCTCTGATTCTTTTGAAGAAGCTGAAATAGACAAAATCAGCCTCGTTTTTGTTTATTCTCACCGAGGAAACTACATCTTTTCTGAAAAAGAAAACCCCTCCAAAAGAGTTTCCTTCACAGAAGGCCAAGTAGCTTATATAAAAGAATTTCTTAAAGAAGGACAAGAGGTTCAGGGCCTGATATTTAATGATAAAATAATTAGTGTTCAGCTGCCGATAAAAATAGTCATGAAAGTAAAAAACGCTCCTCCTGGAATTAAGGGAAATACTGCAGAAGGAGGAACAAAAAATGCAATACTGGAGACAGGGGCTGAAATAAGCGTCCCCTTGTTCGTAAATCAAGGAGACATTATTGAAATAAACACGGAGAAGAGGGAGTATGTCAGAAGGGTGGAAAAAAGCAAAGAATTTTAAGAAAAATGCGGCCCGTGGGACCGCATTCTCTTTTGTGCTTTATAGGTTTTCTGGAGGAACTCCCAATAAAAAGGTTTTTATTCTCGGAAGCAATGTTTTCAGTCCTTCTATTTGCGGCATCAAAGGCTCGAAAGCGTCTGTGGTTTCCTGCATTTCATCAACCGACACCTTAATGGCTGATATCTGCTGATTAGTTTTGACTGCGTAATAGGTTGCAAAAATCCCAAGCGCCAAGGCCACGATCGCTATTATCAAGACAACATATAACAGTTTTTTATTTTCCATATATTTATTAAGCAACAATTAAAAAAGGGGCGACCTTTTTAATAAAACCTGTTCATTCAATTTTAGCAACTAAAGTAAGCTAATCAAAGTGGAAAACTATTTTCTGGCATAGTCGCAAATATCTTTAAAGTCGCAAGTCTTGCATTGCCAACCTGGCGTAGGCGAAAAATCGCTGTTTTTAATCTTTTGAATCTTTTTAGATATTTCATCTCGCATCTTCCTCTTTTCGCTTATTTGAGGAGAAAAAGAAACATAATTATCTCCCTCTAAGTAATAATAGCTAAGCTCGGTGGGCTGGAGGCCAAGGGCCTCTTCTGCTCCTAGCTGGTAAATAAACAGTTGCTTTTTTTCTTCAGGAGAAACCTTTTCTTTGGGTTTTCCCGTTTTATAGTCTACAATCCTGGCTCCCCTGCCCGCCTTGTCTATTCTGTCGATTACTCCTTTTAAAATGTCTTCCCCTATTTTTATTTTAAAAGGAATTTCTAGAGCAAGGTTTCCGTTTACTTTTAATATTTCGGGTTTTTCTTTAATAAGCCTTTGATAGAATTGTTCAAGCAATTTTTTCCCGTTTTTGAAATAAGCCTCCCTCTGGGATTTGCTCTCGTACCACTCCCCTATCCATTGTTTTTTGTAAATCTCCATTAAGTCCTTAAAGGAATTGTTCTGGCTTTTGATTTTTGAAGAAAAGAGCTGGGTCTGAGAATCTCCGCTCTTGCTTTCTGAAAGCCTAACAAATTCATGCAAAGTATTGTGAATTGTTTTTCCAAAAGAGAAGACTGCCTTTCCTCTTACGGGAATCCTTAAAATATGGGCAAACTTATACTGAAGAGGGCATTTTTCAAAGGCGGCCAGCTGGGAGAATGAGAAATAAGAAGGAAGAACAGCCTTTTCTTTTGGTCTTCTCTTTCTTTGATTATTTCTTCTCGTTATAATTTGCTTTTCTTTCTCCTTCTCTTCTTCCTTGTCAGCTAAGCCCATTTCTATTAAAAACCTTGAGGCCTTTTTTCTTTTTACGCCGCCGTAATCTTCTGCCGAAGTAAAAAATATTTTTTCTTTCGCCCGGGTCATTGCCACATAGAAAAGCCGTCTTTCTTCTTCTAAATGAAAGTCTCCCTCCGGAGCCCTTTCTTTTTCCAGGTCTTCTGGAATCTCAATGGGCTCTTTTCTTTCTGTGGTAGGAAATCTCCTGTCTACCAGCCCGACAATAAATACATATTTAAATTCCAGGCCCTTAGCTGAATGCACGGTCATTATTTTTACCATTTCTGGGCCCTCTTCTACGTCAAAGTCCAACTTTCCCTCTTCTCCTGATTCTATTTCTAGATTTATCTGTTCTATAAAATTGGGCAAAGTAGCGTCTATAAAGTTTTCCTCAAACCTTTTTATCCTCTTGTAAAATTGATTAACCAGTTCTAGTTTTTCTTTTTGTTTCCCGGAAGTGAGATATTTTAAATATCCAGAGTCCTGCAAAAAGGAAATTAGAATTTCGGAAACATTTCTTTCAGCGGCCATGGCAGCATGTTTTTCAATGAGTCCGACCAGAGAATTAGCCCCTTTTACGGCTTCTTCCGAAAGGCCGGGAATTAAAGCTGCTTCTTGCAGGGCTTCATAGATAGATTTAACTTCTTTTCTGGCGTAAAGACTGATTTTCATCGCTCCCTCGGCTCCTATTTTTAGAAAAGGAAATTTTATTACGCGATAGGCGGCGGAGTTTTCGTGATGATTTTCCAAAACCCTAAGATAAGAAATTATATCCAAAATTACGGCCTTGGAATAAAGCCCCCTAGAAGCCAAGAACTGATAAGGTATTCTGGCTCTCTCCAGGGCCCTGACAAAAGGCCTGGCAGAATTATTGGCTCTTACTAAAACAGCGAAGTCGTTAAGACTGGCCCCTGGATCTCTTTCCATTATTTCTACTATCTTATTGGCAACTCCTTTTGATTCTTCGTCTACGCCTTTAAATCTAAGGTATTCTATTTCTCCTTTCTTTCTCGGCGGAGCTATCAGTTTTTTATTTATCTTGCTTATGCACTCCAAGCGATTAGGATCATTGTTTCTAATAAACTGGTAGGACAGGTCTAAAATTTTCTGGCCCGACCGGTAATTTCTAACCAAAAAAACCTCTGCCAGCTCAGAAAAATCTTCCCTAAACTGAATTATATTGTTATAAGAAGCCCCCCGCCACCTGTATATTGCCTGATCGTCGTCTGCGCAAACCGTTACTTCGTAAGGGGCCTTGGTTAATATTTTTATCAGCTCGTATTGGGCTCTGTTGGTATCTTGAAATTCGTCAACTAAAATATATTTGAATTTATTCTGAAATTTCCTTAATATTTGAGGCCTTTTTTGAAAAAGCTTTAGGGTATAATTTATAAGATCTCCGAAGTCCAAGTAGCCCTCTTTTAAGAGAAGACTTTGATAAGCATGAAAGGCATTGGCTATTTCTTTGATTCTCTCCCCCTCCTTGTCTTCCGGAAGATCTGTCAGACTGCTTTTCAAGTTTTCCGCATAGCATAAATATTCTTCAGGATAAATGGCTTGGTCTTTGCAGCGGGAAAAATGAGAAATTAAAGCATGTATAAACTTAGCGGGATTGCCCAAAGGTTTGTAATAATCCAAATCAAATTCTTCCAGATTTTGCCTTATTAAAAGCCAGGAACCCGTCTGGTCGAGCAGCTTAAAATCGGAAGGTATCCCGATATCCAAAGCATGGTCACGTAAGATTCTCTCGCAAAAAGAATGAAAGGTTGAGATCCACAAATCCATATATCCTGCAGGAAGAAGCCAGTCCACCCTTTCTTCCATTTCTTCTGCCGCCTTGTCGGTAAAAGTCACTCCCAAGATCTCCTCGGGTTTTGCCTTGCCCTGATCTATCAGATAGGCTATTCTCTGGGTTATTACTGTTGTTTTTCCGGTTCCTGCCCCGGCCACGATTAAAAGCGGCCCCCCGGAATGGGTCACTGCCTTTTTTTGCTCTTTGTTAAGTTTCCTTAAATCGACCATCATATTGTCTAATCCTATCAAAATAAAGAGAAATAAAAAAGCGGACTCTTCAGAGTCCGCGATTAATTTAACACCTAAAAGCGTTTCCGGAAACTTTCCACTTATTATTGCAGGCAGAGCAATGCAAAATCCTAATGGTGCCGCCAAAAGGATTTATCCCCGGCTTTTCGACGACCACCCCGGTATTCTGAAAGCATTTTCTGCAAAAGAGAGGATTGTTCTCTATTAGTTTCCCTTCTAAGGTTCGTATTTGAAGAACGCTTCTGGGAGAAAATGCCGCAGAAAAAGATCTAAGAAGAGGCAGTTTCATCATGACCTGGCCGTCTTCAAGAAAAAAAGCCTCCGCTCCCCTGATCATCAGAATGCTAAAATGATTTTTTCCGATCCTAGTCCTTACCACCCTTGCTCCATTGAAATTTCTTTCAGGGGTCCATTCATGAGAAGCAAGCAGAAAGGCCGTTCCGTTTTTACCTTCCATTTTTTCTCCTTTGTTTTTTTAGGGTTCAATAATGATATATTACAAAAAATTATTTTTTTGTAAAGAGATTTTAGTTCAAGGTAAAAATAATATAATTAAGCCAGACAGCAAAACCCACCCATAATAAATAGGGAGCCAGAAGCAGGGAGGCTATTTTAGAAATTCGCCAGTTGGAAATAATTAAAATCAGAACCGTAAACCCTAAAAGCCCTGCTTCCCAGGCAGCAGCTCCTATTAATCCGTTATGAAAGAAAAGATAGCTCCAAAAAACGTTTAGAAATCCGTTTATAACAAAAACCGCCATTGTTAGCCAAAAATACCCGTTTCTCCTGCCCTTATTCCAGACAAGAATAACGGAAATAGCAGAAAGAATAAAGATTATAGTCCAGGCCGAACTTATAACGCTTCCGGAGGGCGTCCAGTCGGGAATATTGATTGTTTCGTACCAATCCATGCCCTGGCTGGTAAAAAAGCCGCCAATAATAGCTACAGCCAAGACAATAAGGGGAATAACAATATAGTTTATTTTCATATTATTTTATCTATTAGATTATTAATATAGCCAACCGAGCCATCGTTTAAAACAACCACATCATAATTTTCCTTATAATAACCCTCTTTCTGCTTGTCTGGATCTTTGTTTAAAAACCCCACCTTTATTAAGTTATCAAAATCAAAGCCTTCAATCATGCCCACGTCGTCTATGTTGTCCCCCATTAGCAAAACATTTTTTCTTTTCTCTATTCTGCTGAAAAAAGGATAATCCTGGACTGCTGTTTCATATTTTTTCATACCGTGGATAATGGGTTCTTTTACGGAAACAGCATTTCCTTCCTTGTCCCAATCAAAAGAATTGGAAATAATATAGATGTTGTCTTCAAGCAGGCCTTGTTTTTCCAGAAACATAGAAATGGCGTCCCCTCCCAGCCCGCTGGAAGACATTATCACTAAGGGTATGTTGTTTTCTTTTAATTTCAATATTAAAGAAGCTGCTCCCTCTCTAAGCTTTGTTTTCCCGGATTCCACAATATGCCGAATGTCTTTTTTATTAAGTCCGGATTCTATCAGCAAAGCAAATTGCTTCTCCCACCACTCTTTCATGGCTTTCATTTTTTCTTTCTTGGGAATACTCGGATCTGTCTCGATGGCAAAATACTTTTTGTGAAGCGCTTGAGACTTGGCGTTATAATCCCCTTTCAGATAATCTCCGTTGTACAGTATCCAAATAGTAGAAGGAACATATTCTCCATCAACAAAAGCCCGAGTAAGAGTATTGTCAAAATCTGCCAGCAGGTGGAGATTTTCCGCCCCTCCTTTAATAAAGTTTTTTTCTTTCTCTTTTAAATTTTTTGGATTTGAATAAATAATGTTTTTTTCCATATATTTTATCTTACCATAAAAAAGAAAAAGCCCCGAGTAAACAGCTCGAGGCATTTAATAAAGAACAGGGTGTGAGAAGAAAATTTGGTAATGTTAAAGAACTTATGTTATTTTCTCATAAAGAAAAACCCTTGTCAAGCAAGCTATTCTTTTTTAGTTTTTCGGATAGCGGCTGTATTTCAGCCCTGGATTTTTTCTATAATATGAGGAAGAAATATTATAACCCCGATTACTGCCGCTCCCACAGAAACAAGAAGCACTGCCCCTGCTGAAACATCTTTGATCATCCCTACTCTCGGATCATGGTTGGGCTCTAAAAAGTCTAGTATTTTCTCGATTTGGCTGTTTATTGTCTCAAAGGCTAAAACAGAAGCGATCAGCAGCAAAACGATAACCTGCTCTAAGAAGCTTAATCTCAAAACAAGCATAAGGACTATCGTCAAAAAGCCGCAAAAACAAAGAAGCTGAAACGTCTGCTCCCGATAAACAGATCTCAGCCCCCCAAAGGCCGCCTTAAAACTGGCTATTAGTTTTTTAAAATCTAAGGTTTTCATTTATGTTATTTTAACAAAAAAACAAGAAAAATACGACCTATGGCAATTTCGGGTATAAAAAAGGGCGACCAACTTTTCGCCGCCCATGATGAAAGGAATCACGCCCGGGGAGATGCCGGAGAGGTCGCCCAGAACCTCATCCAAACACGTCGGCACAAGGGGCACCGAACCGCCATTACGACAGCTTCTGCCAGTTTCTCCATGTTGTTTTCCGCTTGCCACCTTTGCATCTGTTCTGTTGTCAGGCACTGATGCGAGCTCTCTTCCATGATTTCCTTCCTTTCCTTTTGTTTTCAAGGAACCATGTTACATTATGACGCTTTGCCATAATACAAAATTATATTAAAAGATTATTTAACTTTTGTCAATCCTAGTTTTAGTTTTCATAACCTGCCTCTTTAAGCATTTCGGGCATAACTTCAAGGGGCATTCCTTTTAAAAAATTAAGATAGCTTCCTGTTATTCCGCTTGCAAAAGTAGAACTGTAACGCCCCAGGGGGTCGTATCCTAGGGCATAAGTATTATAGAGCTCGTCTTCTTTAAGATAAAGCTCTATTTCTTTCTCTGAAAAATCTCTTAAGCGGATCTCTGTTTTAACTATCCTCGAGATTTCTTTTTTTAAAACTGTGTTTATGATGCAAATGCCAGTATAAAAATCATGGCTTTTCCCGGAGAGGGACTTCATTCTTTCAAAGGCCTCTTCTTTTGACTTCGGTTTTTCAAGAATTTTCCCGTTAAAATAGCCGACTGAATCCATCCCGATTACAATTGCGTTTTCGTGTTTTTGAGATACGGCTTCGGCCTTCAGTTTTGAGAGTTCTTTTACTAGATCTTTTGGGTCATTTCTTTCCGCTTTAGATTCATCAACATTGCTCCCTTCTGCCGCAAAATCAATTCCCAAAGATTTAAAAACCTCTTGACGATAAGGAGAAGTGGTAGCCAGAATAATTTTCATGAAACAATCTTTTTTAAATCTCCGTCTAAAACATTGTCTGCCATCGCTTTTATCTCGTCGCTGTATGAAACATCTTCAGGAATCGGATTCATCAGAAATATCTTTTTGTCGTGAACATGGGCAAACCCCATCTCCATAAGAGTGTTCCCGCCGATATAGTTTTTAACCCCTTTCTTGTCGTAATTTAAAACCAAAATAGCATCGCTTTCTTTAATAGAGTTATACCACCACTTAATAAAGCCGTGTTTTCTTTTCGCAGACCAATGCTCCCTGTGGATATTATCAATTAATTCCGGGGCACTGCCGTCTGCTATTCCGAACATTAATTCGTGCATTTTCGGCTCATGGCCTGATTCTTTTAACTGCTCGTAGGCTTCGACAAACTTCTTAGCGAATTTTACGCTTCCGCAAATTGTAATTTTCATAATTTTTATTATTTATATTTTCAGGACTATTTAATTAAATCACAAATTTAATATTTTGTAAAAGCAAATTTTTATAAATAAGTTTTTGGCAATATAAAAATATCTGGCAAAGTTCTTTGCTCGCCAGACGGTTTTATTCTGCTGGAAAAATTATTCTTCCTTGTTCTCTTCGTCGTATTTCCTCCAGGCTGAAGAAACAGAAGGCTCCACTCTGTCTAATTCTTCAAGGATGCTTTTTTTAATTTCACTCGTTGCGACCTCTTCTCTTCCTTCCAGCCCTTGCAGCACTGTGGCTGTCACCTGTTCCGCCAATACAGCTTTTCTTTCTTCTGAAAGACCTGTTGCCTTGGCAGCGTTAGCAATTGCCTCTTTAATCTTTTGAATTTCGAAAGGCGCTCTTGTCCCGTCTTTTTTTATTACAAAATTAACCATAAATAAAAATAATTTGCGATACCCGACCTTTTCTTTTATTGCTTCAGAGCAGCGTATAAAATATATATGCTGGCAACAGCCGCAATAACAATCAAGGGAATTAAGTTGGCTCCAAAGAAAGCATGCCAGTAGGCGCCGATGGCGGCACCGACAGTAAGTAGAGCCAACTTGAATATTCCTATCTGCCACCAGGTGAAAGTGTATGATTTAAATAATTTCATGATTTATTGTCTTAACCTTCTGTCATAATCTTGCTTTTTAATTAAACCACAATAAACTATTTAAAAAAAGTTAAATAATAAAACCTTAGTTTGCCCGAACGTTCAAAGCTGGATTATATACAAGCCAGTTTTCTCAATTTCCTTTTTTTGTCCGAAGTCATCAAGCTTGAACTTTATAAAATAATCGATTTTTTTCTCTATTTTTCTGCCTGTATATTCTTTAGTTTTTGGATCCCATTCTTCTAGAACCAAAACATCCCCTTCTTTTACGTCAAAATCAGCCAAACGCAATTCAAATCTTTTTTTCCCGGAGGCCACTAGTTCAAAATATTCCGGCCATATTTTCTTTTTTATCACCGCCATATTTTTTTAATTTACTGATTTATGTCAACTATCCATTATTCGCCGGACTCGGCCAACCGAACCGTCAATAAGCCGAACCTTAATGCCCCGCGAATGAAAATTTTTAGATGTCAAAATGTCTTTTACGATGCCCTGCTTATAATTATCCGTACCGTAATTCTCTTTTTCGATAATCCAAACCGCCTCTCCGGGTTTAATCTCGCTTCTTTTCGGCGGATTGGGGTTGCCGTATGATGGCATAAACTACAAATTATCAGCAGATTTTTCCTGCCTTTTAACAGCCCGAACATAGTTGCAATAGTCGCAATCTTCGCTGGCTTCTGGTATTACTGGATCATTTAAGCATTTATGGGCCTCGATTATGGATCCTTCCACCCATGAATCGTCTCCTTTGTACGAAATTAGATTTACCCTAAACTCCAGTTTTTTATCAAAGGCTTTAGCGTCTGCTATGCCGTTGCAATAAACAAAATAGCCGATATCTGAAACCTTAAGCCCGTTTTTCCTTAAAAGCCATTGATAAATCTCCATCTGCCTTTTATAGCTATCCTGCCAGTCCTTGTTCAGCTCGGTTATCTCTTCAGTTTTAGCTGTTGCCTTGTAGTCTACTACAATATACTCCCCCTTAGAGTTTTTCCAGAGATCGTCGATAGCTCCAAAAATTAAAAAGTTGGTTTTTTTATGCAAATATTCTACTCCTTTAAAGGTATTTCTCCAGTTGTCCAGTTCTTCGTGGGGAACAGGCACAGCGTCAATTCCGTATTCTTTCTGCAGCGGGTGCCTGTCTCCGTTTACTCTATGGACATCAAATTCTTGTTTTAATAAAGTGTCTACGGCCGAGTTTAAAGAAAAAGGGAATCCAGGCGGCCGGCCGGTTCCCATTCTCCTGTCGATATAGAAACATTTTGGACATTCCAAAAAAAGCTCTATCTTGGACCTAGAAAGCCTGAAAGGCTCTTTAGATTTCGGGTCGTATAAATTCTTCGTACGTTGTGAATTGTAATAGCTTGACATTAATATTTTTTATTTGAATTATTGTTATCAATAATCAATGGCGGCCGTTAAGTTTTTTATACAACATCCTGGGATAGCCCATGTTCTTGCTGATCTCATGGTCAATGTTTAGACTGTTCAAAAATTCTTCACAGGCCTTTCTTGTTTTATCTACTCCTCCAAAGTCTTTTTTCGCTTCAACTTCCATAAAGTCACCCAAGTTCTTTATGCTGTCTAAAGTAACCTCGAAATCGCCACAATCAAAATACTTGCGAGTTTTTTTGACTATTACCTTGAGAATTAGATTAATCCTTTTAAAAATCTCTTCTGCAATCTCGGGTTTGTCAATCAAAGTTTCATATTCGTCTGTCGATTTTAGCCATCCGTTCTCGCTAAAATGGAGAAAAGAATAGTTTATATGGTTTCTGCCTTTCTCTTTTCTAATCCTTAAGTACTCGTCTGGCATGTCTTTTTCCTCGAAAAAATCTCTTTGAGGGAGAACAAAATATTTGTCTGTCTGGTTTCTTTCTCTCACAAAGCTGCCGACCTCTTTGAGTCTTTTTTCTGCTTTTTTAATATCTCCTATTTTTGCTTGTATTTCAATCTCTACATTTTTCATATATTCTATTCTATCAAAAAACCACTCCTCTTGCGAGGGCGGTTTAAACTTTTTTATTTCCTTGACAGTTTGGCGGCTTAACGTCTCTTTTTAAGTTTGTAAAAAAAACGGAGCCGAAAAGCTCCGTTATAGTTTATTACAATTCATTGAGCAGAAACTTGTTAGTTTTTATGCCTTTTTCGTCCCCAAGCTTCTCGTCCAGAGAAAGGCTCTCTTGATAGCCTTTTCTGGCCTTTTCAGTGTTTCCCAGAACATGGTTTATCTCGGCTTCCCCAAAGATGACCAAGCTCTTTAAGACAAGAAATCTCCGCTTTTCAGGATGTTCTGATAAAAGCCTGTCGACGATAGCCCCGCTATCTCTTAAAGCTGCCAAAGCTTCGTCAAACATATTCATCATTCTGTACAGCCAGGCCATTTCCCGGTAGGCTACGGCAGCATTGAGCCAATTTCCCTTATTGGGAAAACGAATCGGTTTGGGAAGGTCGGCTGCCAGAAAAACTCTGTTTCCCTCGATCCTTGCAGTTAAAAAAGAACCGCAGAGGTCGCAGGCACCGGAAAAATTGCGGCCTTTTATGTTAGGAAGATTGATTGTTGAGGGACAAACGGGACAGCGAACAGAGCAACGGTTGCAATAGTCAATAGAGTCGTCCGTAATCGGATAGCTTCTTTCCACCCGGCGAACCATATCCCCCCTTTCTTGAAGTTTAATTGCCCTATTGAACCTCCTTAGGGCATCTTTGGCAAAGCCAAACTCTCTCAAGCTCTTGGCCCTTTTTTCATCGTTTTTCTTGCCGGGCCGGTAATTGCTTAAAGCCCAATAATTTGTCCTTATTCGGGCTTTGTTGAAATCAAAAACGCCATTGGCTGAAAGAGCATATCTGAGAAAAAGCAGCCAGACAACCGGAACCCCGACAACCAAGAAAGCGGCGTAATTCCTATAAGGCGTTTCATAGGGGTTAATCCCGTAATGGTCATGGAAAATCCCGGCAAACAGCATAGAAAATACCCCGATGAACAAGCCGGCAAGCGCTTTTTTGTTAAGGGGCCTCTGGATCCCAAGCTCCATAATACCGTATTTCGCCCATTCTGTAGCTATCAGCAAATTCCCTAAAAAAATGAGGGAATAAAAAACAATGGCGGCTTTATTCATGGCTTTCCTCCTCTCTTGCTCTCATTCCTCTTTCCTTGAACAGGGGCTCTATAAAGGCGCCGACCCAACCGCTTAGCGGAATTATAATCATAAAAACCGCTGAAGTCACAACAACGGCCAACACTATAAGCCCCGCTTTCATGTAAGAAAGATTGTGCCACTGGCTCCACCAAGCCAAAGGGGTGATAAACAAGAATGAAGTGCATCCTATG
The DNA here is from genome assembly GCA_964493085.1 of uncultured Candidatus Saccharibacteria bacterium. Lineage (GTDB taxonomy): Bacteria > Patescibacteriota > Minisyncoccia > Minisyncoccales > GWA2-38-27 > CAYXTC01. The sequence continues at coordinate 84,086 of CAZBLV010000013.1, read as the reverse complement.
CTTTTTGCCATATGGCCTCTCGGGGTTAAAAAAGGAAAGCCCAGGCCAGCTATAAATCCTACGATCAGGCCGGGGATAAGGCCGTAGCGGCAGGCGTCAGAAAGAAAGGCCATCCTTATCTCTTCGGGAACGGTAGCGCTGACGCCCCAGACAGGACCGTAAGCCAACACCATTCCCACAACAACATAAATCCACATTCCCAGGATGGCTCCCATAACCAAGCCGGCAATAATTACCATGATCCTGCTTCCCTCAACTCTTGATCCCATCTTCCTTTCCTTTCTTTGGTTTCTGCTTCTTAAAATGTCAAAGAACTTATTGCAAGATTACAACAGAAAAACTTTTTCGTCAAGAAAAAACAGGGCATTCTTATCCCAAAAGTTATCTGTTAAAAAGTTTCCTAAGCTCTTCTTTGGCCTGCTCCAAAACCTTCCTTCTGGAAGGTCTTAGGCTCTTCCCTGCTCTGTTGATGTAGAAATTCAGCATTGACATAGCTGACTGGAAAGATGTTCCTTTCTTTCTTTTGCTTTCTTCTGCTGACTTTTTCAGAGAATTAGCGATCTTTTTAGGATCATTTAAAGTAAAAACTCCTTCCTTCAGGTCTAAAGCGTCGCTGTGCTTGGTTACAAAGCCAGACCAATTTTTACTGTTTTTCATACTTTAACCATTTGTCTTTAGCTTAACCCAGAGAACAAGAATGATACAAGGGTTATAAGAGGCTTCTTTCGTTGTGTTCTTCTGCCCTTCGTGAAATAATAAAAAACATGGAGAAAGCAGTTACAGCTGAAAAAAGAAAGCCGATTAAATGCGTAAAAGCTGCTGTATGGAATCTAATGTTGACAGATTATATAGCCTGGACCATCGTCATTGCAATAATTTCTTTTCTTGGGATTCTTTCTTTATCTTTTGTCTCTCTTTCTCTAATGGACAAGGTTTTATTAATGCTTGCTGTTCCGCTTTATTTCTTTGGAATTTATGTCGCCATCATCGGCAGGAAAGTTTGAAAATAGTTTGTGATGAATTTTTCCTCTACCGCAAATATAGACCTCAATAAATTACTTTCTAATTTATTAATATATAGTTGATTGATCTCTTTTAGAATTTTTCTTGAGTTACCTTCATTAATAACATAACCATTTTTATTAATTTTATACAACATATAAATATTCGGTTTGTTCTAATGGAACATGTATTGGTTATTCTATAATAATAACCTCGCCGTCTTTGAGTGTTTTAAATGGAATTTTATTTTTTACCATATATTCTACAACTTTTTCTGCTTTTTCTGATTCAGGATGATCCGATCTATAATGCGGAACTACAGAATAATTAAGAATTCCCAAGCCGTCCCAAATAATTTCCGACTGATTTCCATAAGGTTTTGCGTTCAAATCGTCTATTATATCCATACCTTTTAATGATGGAGCTAACACGCAAACACCTGCACTATATCCCCCGTATAAGATATTGTCTCTTTTAATTAAGTTTTTTAGGATGTTATCGAATCCGCTCAGCTTCATTGCCTGCCTTAAAACGAAAAGGTTTCCTCCCCTTACCCAAATTACGCCGAACTCAGTGAGTTTCTTTTCTAATTCACTTTGTTTATTAAAATAGTCCCGTAAATCAATTATTTTTATATCTAAATTTAACTCCTTAAGTTCCTCTATATCTGATTGTTCGCTTTTCTTTCTTCTTTCTAAATCATCTGAAAAATCAAGCGCGTTAGAAATATACGCAGTTTTTTTATTTTCTGCAGGTATTAATTCTTTTAATTTAGCGACTCCATTGCCTAATTTATATGAAGACAAATAAAATTTCATATTATTTATTAAATTTAAATAAATTAATTAACGAATAAATATATGATACTTGATTCGTCTTTAGTATATTTTTACTATATCAAAAAATCGCCTCTTTGGCGATTAGTTTGATTAGTTCATTTCCCGAACAAAGTTCGATGTCCTGGACGAGTACCGGAATATAAAATCGAACCATTTGTCAAAATATGAGGCGGATCGGTCTCTCGAACCACGCTCAAGGTGGCTGCGGGGCCAGGATTCGAACCTGGATCATTTGAGTCAAAGTCAAATGTCCTACCGTTAGACGACCCCGCAATAAAAATATATTTTACTTATCTTTCTCTGTTATGTCAACTACGGCCAATTCCAGAGGCAACTGGGGTATTGGAGAATATCTCATCTTGTTTTCAGCATCCAAGAAAAGGTCTATCATCCTGTGAATCCTTCCGGCTCCCAAGGACTTAGCCTGATCTTTAAAGGAGCGTTTTTCTTCTTCTGTTAAGCCGAGAACAATGGAGTTTTCGTCGTCCGGATTAATCTCCAGTATCAAAAGCTGTCTCAAATATCTGACCAACGCTCTGGCAAACTCCTGGGGATCATACCCTTTCTCCATAATTTGGTTTAAAAACCTCAAAGCAGAGGCTGCGTCATTGTTTTCAAGGTGTTTTAAGAACTGGCCTATTAAGCTATTGTCTGCTATTCCCAGGATGTCTCTTACTTTTTCTGCTTTTATCTCTTCTGCATCGGCTGTAAAGGCAAAAGTTAAAACCTGATCCAGCAGGCTTTCTGCGTCCCTGGCTCCCCCTCCGGAGTTTAAAGCAATAAGGTCGAGAGCTGCTTTTTCTATTCTTACCCCTTCTTTCTGGCAAATATGAGATATTCTTTTTTCTATTTCGGGAAGCTTTAATTTCCTAAAGTCAAATCTTTGACATCTGGAAATAATAGTGGGAAGCATTTTATGAACTTCTGTGGTGGCTAAAATAAAGATAGCATGAGATGGAGGCTCTTCCAGGGTTTTTAATAGGGCGTTAACTGCGTCTTTGGAAAGCTGATGGGCTTCGTCCAAAATAAAAACCTTGTATTTTTCTTTGGCAGGAGAAAACTTGATTCCTTCCCTTAATTCTCTGATGTCGTCAACCCCTCTATGGGAAGCGGCATCAATTTCAATCAGGTCCAAGGATCTTCCTTGCATAATATCAAGACAGGAAGAACACTTATTACAAGGCTCTGCTGTTCCTTGTTTTCGATTATGGCAGTTCAAGGCCTTAGCAAACAGTCGGGCCGTAGTAGTTTTCCCCGTTCCTCTGGGACCTGAAAACAAATAAGCATGAGAAACCGTCTCACGGGAAACAGCGTTAGTTAAAGTTTTAACTATATGCTCTTGCCCCACAATCTCAGAAAACTTCTTTGGTCGGTATTTCCGGTAAAGAACCAAGTTGGACATATTATTTCTTAGGCGGAACAATGGGAACTTCTCTGTCTCGGCTCCTGAACACAATAAACTTGTATCCCAGAAAGTTCCACATAAAAACGCAGATTATGGCCGTAAAGGCCCCTATATTAGCCCATAATTCAGGAGAAAAGCCGAACTGGGGACCGACAATATTAACGATAAAAGAGGCCACTCCTACATTTAAAAGAAAACCTATTCCTGCTATTAAATAGAACTTGCCGAATTCTCTCCCCCCTACCTTGGTTTCCTTGTGCTCGTAAGTCCAGAACTTATTCCAGAAATAGGAATTAACCACGGAAAAAGTAAAAGATAAAGCCTTAAAAACAGAATAAAGCCACCCTGAAGCTACGCCTGAAACCAATATCAAAATGTTTAAGTAGCCCAAGTCGACAAAAGTATTCAGGGCTCCGACCATAATAAACTTTGCCAGCTGGAATAAAACAGAAAACGCCTTTCCGATCCAAAAAGCAATAATAGTTCCCAATAAAGCAAGCAAAGGAAGAGCCAAGGGAAGATAAACGATTATTTCATCTACGACGTCCGGCAAGCTTAGTGTTTTAGATATCCCCAATTTGGAAACTGTAAGAGCGATTAAAGCAATGGCCTCGCCTATTACTAAAGGAAAAATATAGTCTGCTTTTTTCATAATGTCTAATTAGAAATTTATTAAAACCTTTTTCCATATTAACTTTTTGGAATTTTAAAAGCAAGAAGCGCTATAAAATGTGGGAGACCCGTCCTCCCACAATCCTTCAGAGTTTTCCGCAGAGGACGGGCCTCCACGCGCAACTCCACGCACGCATAAAAAGAGCCCTCTTAATCTTCAGATTAAGAGGGCTTTGGTGTCAGTCCACTCTGACGCCGTCGGGGCGGATGTGGAACCGCTTGGCGTTCTTTCGGACTACAGCCAGGCCTTCGGAGAAGGGGTCGACATAGTCGTACCTCTGCTCGTAAGCAGGACTGCCGTCGGGGCGGATGTGGAACCACTTGTTGCCTTTTTGAGCTTGAGCCAGGCCTTCGGAGAAGGGGCCGACATGGTCGTACCTCTGCTCGTAAGCAGGACTGCCGTCGGGGCGGATGTGGAACCACTTGTTGTCCTTTCGGACTGCAGCCAGGCCTTCGGAGAAGGGATAGACAAAGTCGTACCTCTCCCGATAGGCTGGCTTGCCGTCGGGGCGGATGTGAAACCTTCCGCCCTTCTTTTCGGCCGTAGCCAGGCCCTCGGAGAAGAGACCGACAGAGTCGTACCTCTGCTCGTAAGCAGGCTTGCCGTCAGGACGGGCATGGAACCACCAGGTACCTTCCCGAGCTTGGGCCAGGCCTCCGGAGAAGAGACCGACAAAGTCGTACCTTGCCTCGTAGGCAGGACTGCCGTCGGGGCGGACGTGGAACCACTTGTTGCCTTTCCGAGCTTGAGCCAGGCCTTCGAAGAAGAGACCGACAAAGTCGTACCTCTTTTTCAATTGATCTCTTGTCAGCGCATTCATTGCTTGTTCCTTTTTTTTCTTGGGTTTCTGACGTGTTTGATGTTAAAGCGAACTAAAGCTAGTATATAATATTATAGTTAATATGTCAATCCCCTTATTTTCCTCCGAATAATCTGGTAGAATAAAGCAATGAAGCTCTATAATACGTTAAACAGAAAAAAGGAAGTCTTCAAACCCCAAAAAGGCAAGAAGGTTTCTTTATACACCTGCGGACCCACTGTTTACTGGTACGCTCATATAGGAAATCTTCGAACATATATTTTTGAAGACCTTCTCAAGGGGGCCTTAGAATACAATGGCTACAAGGTAAAGCACGCGATGAATATCACGGACGTGGGACACCTTGTTTCAGACCAGGATACAGGAGAAGACAAGATGGAAAAGGGAGCTAAAAGAGAGAAGAAAACAGTTTGGGAAATAGCAGAGTTCTATGCCAAGGCCTTTAAAGAAGATATAGAAAAGCTGAATATAAAAGAACCTGATATCTGGTGCAAAGCCACAGATTACATAAAAGAGCAGATTGAACTGATAAAGACTTTGGAGAAGAAAGGGTTTACCTATACCATAAAAGACGGGATATATTTTGACACCAGCAAACTGCCAGATTACGGAAGAATAGCCCAAAAAGAGAAAAGAAAAGAGACAAAAGCCAGAATAGAAAAAATAGAAGGGAAAAAGAGTACTGCAGACTTTGCTCTTTGGAAACTAACCCAGCCCGGAGTAAAAAGGCAAATGGAATGGGATTCTCCTTGGGGAAAGGGTTTTCCGGGATGGCATACCGAATGCGTAGTAATGGCAGCTGAAAACCTGGGCCTGCCTTTGGATATCCATTGCGGAGGCGTAGACCACATAACAGTGCATCACCCGAACGAAATAGCCCAGGCAAAGGCGGGATACGAAAAAAAACTGGCCAACTTCTGGCTTCACGGAGAATTTTTAGTTTTAAAGGAGGGGAGAATGGGCAAATCAAAAGGAAACATTGTTACCCTGAAAAACCTTGAAGAAAAGGGGTTCGATCCCCTCGCCTATCGATATTTGTGCCTAAACACCCATTACAGAAAAAAGCTTACCTTCTCTTGGGAAATACTGCAGTCCGCCCAGAATAGCTATAACAACCTGAAAGAGAAAATATCAAAGCTAAAAAAAACCCCAAAAAAAATATCTAAAAAATACCAGAGAGAATTTCAAAAGACGATTTCAGACGACCTGAACATGCCCCAGGCCCTGGCTTTGGCCTGGAATCTTATCAAAGACAAGAAAATTTCAGATCAGGAGAAATACAATACCTTAGCAGAATTCGACAAGGTTTTTTGTCTTGATCTTAAAAAGACAAAGCCCTTAAGAATACCAAAACAGATAAAAGAAGAGGCAGAAAAAAGAGAACAATTAAGGCAAGAACACAAATGGCAGAAAGCTGACAGAATAAGGGAAAAGATAAAAAAACAGGGTTTTGAAATCGAAGACACGAAGCAGGGGCCTAAAATAACCAAGCTTGCCAACGGGAACCGGATTTGATATAAAAAAGTATGGCACAGGCCCGAGACAAAATACCTCCTCAAAATATTGATGCTGAAAAATCAGTATTAGGTTGTCTGATGTTAGACAAAAACGCTGTCTCCCGAGTGGCAGATTTTCTTAATTCCCAGGATTTTTACCCTAAAAAGCACCAATTAATATACGAAGCCGTACTGGGGCTTTTTGAGAAAGGGGAATCTATAGACCTTTTGTCTGTGGCTACCACCTTAAAAGAAAAAAAGCAGCTGGAAGAATGCGGAGGAAATAGTTATCTCACAGAATTAATTAATTTTGTTCCCACTGCTTCCCATGTAAGCAGTTATGCCAAAACCGTACAAAAAAACAGGATCCTAAGAGACCTTATTGCCTGCGGCCAGGAAATAAACACCATGGGCTATCAAGAAGACAAGGATGTGGAAATGCTGCTCGACCAGGCAGAACAGAAAATATTCGGCATAGCTCAAGGAAGCTTAACCCAAAAATTCGTCCCGATAAGAGACACCTTGGAGGCAGCCTTTGAAAGAATAGACAAGCTTTCAAAAAACAAAACCGGAATACGGGGAGTAGCCACGGGATTTACAGACTTAGATAATATAGTTTCTGGACTCCAAAAGTCAGACTTTGTTCTTTTAGCCTCCAGGCCCTCAATGGGAAAGACCAGTCTGGCTCTAAATATTGCTTCAAACGTTGCCACTAAAGAAAAAGTTCCTGTGGGTGTTTTTAGTCTGGAAATGTCAAAAGACCAGCTGACAGACAGGCTACTGGCTTCAATGTCCAATGTGGACCTTTGGAAATTGAGGACAGGAAGGCTTTCAGGAGACAGCGAAGACTTTACCAGAATCCAGGACTCCATGGGCCTTCTTTCTGAAGCCCCTATTTATGTAGATGACGCAGCCTCTCCGAATATAGTGCAAATGAAGGCCATGGCCAGAAGGCTGCAGGCAAGGCACGGACTGGGTCTGATTATTGTAGATTATCTCCAATTAATGCAACCGAGATCAGACAGCACTAGCATGGTCCAGCAGGTTACTGAAATATCCAGATCTCTTAAGGCAATGGCGAGAGAGCTTGATGTCCCGGTCTTAGCGCTTTCCCAGTTGTCGAGGGCAGTAGAGCAAAGAATCCCCCAAATCCCAAGATTAGCAGACCTGAGAGAAAGCGGGAGTCTGGAGCAGGATGCAGATCTTGTCCTTTTTATCTACCGGGAAGACAGGTACAGAGAAGACACTAGCAGAAAAAACATAGCAGATATTATTATTGCCAAACATAGGAACGGGCCCGTAGGAAAAGCAGAATTGTATTTTGACGACCAAAGGGCCTGTTTTCGCAATCTTGCAAAAGAAGAATATATCACCCAAGAAGAAGAGATTTAGATGTATCCCCCGAAGATAAAAAAAATTATTGACATCTTCAGCAAATTTCCAACTGTCGGGCCGCGAACTGCTGCCCGTTTTGTCTTTTATTTGATAAACCTTCCAGAAAACGATTTTCAGAATATAATGAGGTCCTTAAATCAGCTAAAAAAAGATATAAGGATATGCGATTTTTGCTTTAATCCTCACGAAGACAAAGAAAATCTCTGCCCTATCTGCCGCAACAAATCAAGAGACCGATCTTTAATCTGTTTGGTGGAAAAAGAAGCAGATCTGGCTTCAATCGAAAAATCAAAAAAATACAAAGGCCTTTACTTTATCTTGGGAGGAACTGTTTCTAATTTGAAGAAAGAAAATTTGGAAAAAATAAGGATAAAGGAATTAAGAGAAAGAATTAAAAATCCCGAAAAATTCGGCATAAAGGCAGGCTTCAAGGAAATAATTATTGCCACAGACACCACAACAGAAGGAGAAGCAACAGCCCTTTATGTAGAAAGGAATATTAAAGACCTAAGAATAAAAACAACGCGCTTAGGAAGAGGCCTGCCTACTGGAGGAGAGCTGGAATATGCAGATGAAGAAACTCTAGAAAACGCTTTTGAAGGAAGGAAATAAAAAAAAAACAGGGACTGCCCCCTGTTTTTTATGCCTATTTTAGTTCTATTTTTACAATTTCTACTTCAGTGAAGGGCTGACGATGCCCCTTTTTTGTTTTCTGGCGGGTCTTGGGCTTGTATTTTAAAATAGTGGTTTTCTTTCCTTTCCCTTGAGACAAGATTTTAGCTTCCACCTTAGCTCCTTTGACGTAAGGAGCGCCTATCTCCAACTTCTTGTTCTTTTCCAAAAGCAAAACCTGGCTGAAGGTTGTTTTATCTTCCTCTTTTCCTTTTATTTTCTCTACTTTTATTTTGTCGCCGGGCTTAACAAGATATTGTTTCCCGCCCGTTTCTATTACAGCTAACATATTAGTCTTGGGTTGGCTTTTCTATTTCTTTTGGTTCGACCTTAGATTTTTTATCAATAATTTTAGTTATATCTTTATCAATTCTCCCGAAAGCCTTGTAACTTTTATTATAGGCTGAAACTGTAGAATTGAGGGAGGAGCCGGTTTTTCTTAAATATTCTTCATAATTAGCCAGATGCTTTGACAGGTCTTCCACTCGCTGGCGAATTTCCTGGGCTGACTTCTCTATTTGAAAAGCTCTTAGGCCTTGAAGGATTGTCTGCAAATAGGCATAAAAGGAAGTCGGGGATACGGGAATAACCTTTTTTTCTTTTACTGCATATTCGATTAAGTCCCTGGTATTGCTTTGAATGGCCCCTATTTTATTAACCAAGAGGTCGTAGTAAATGGCCTCGGCCGGGATAAACATAAAGGCAAAATCCAAGGTTCCTTCACTCGGCCTGATATATTTCGCTGTTTCCTCGATCCGGTTTTTAAGATCCTGGCAAAAAACTTTTTCCAGCTGCTTTCTTCTCTCTTTGTCTTTTTCTTGAATAATTTTATTGTAATTCTCCAAAGAAAACTTGGAATCAATTGGAAGAATCTTGTCATCTCTTAAAAAAATAACAGCGTCTACTATCTCCCCGTCTTTAAACTTGTGCTGCAACTGATACTGATTGGGGCTAAAAACGTTTTTAAGCAATTCTTCCAAATAATATTCTCCGAGAATCCCTCTTTGCTTTGGATTCTTCAGAATGTCTTCCAAGGACTGCAGCTGTTGGGCAAAATCTGCTATTTCCCTGTTCGTCTGGTCAATTTTTCCCAGTCTTTCAGTAACCTCTTTAACTATCTTGGTGCTTTGTCCGAACTGGGATTGAATAGCCTTATTGGACTCGGATAACTTGCTGTCCAAGGAACGATTAAGCTGGTCCAGCTGTTGTTGAATCATTAAAAAAGAACTGTCTCTCCTGGGTTTTTTTCTGGCAAGAAAAAATATTACTGCAGCCAAAATGGCTATTATTAGGGCCAGAAAAATTATAACAGGATTCATGGTCACTATATTATCTTTTTATGATATAAAAATCAAGCATTAGCTTAAAATTGTCTCTAGAACTACGAAAATAATATATATAAGGATAAGCATTAATCCCTCCTTCTTGCTTATCTCGTGGTTTGTTTTTACGCTAAACCAGAAGAATAAGGCAGATATTATCAGAAACATTCTGGCTGTAGCAAAAGGAGAAAAGTTTTCAATAACAAAGGGCTGAATTAAAGCCACTACGCCAAGAACAAGGGTGGTGCAGGCTATTACAGACCCCATAAGGTCTCCCAATATCATCCATCCTTGGCCCCTTCTCGCAGAAGCCACGGCAAAATATGTCTCAGGAAGGGCATTCCCTACTCCTACAATCAGTATTCCCACTGTAGAAATTCCTATCCCTAAAAAAGCAGAAAAGTTCTGGGCGCTGGCTACAATTCCTTCCGAGGCAAGCAGAAGAAGAGCCAAGAAAAGCACTACTCTCCAAAGATCTTTTAAAAAAGTGCTGAATTTTTTGATCGGTCTTTTTTCTTCTTGTCCATCGTAAAGCTGCTTAAATCTTTCCTCTTTGGAAAAAAGCCAATAAGTATAGAAAGCAAAAGCCAGGAGAAGAACTCCCCCGTCTATTCTCCCCAGTCTGCCGTCTAAGATAAGAAGGATAGGAAGTAAGGCTATCCCAACAGTAAAGACTGCGCTTGACTGCACCATGCGGCTGCCAGCTGAAAGAGAGCCCTTTCCTATAATTACTGCCAGCCCCACGGCCAGCGTCAAATCCAGCACATTTCCTCCCATGATTTCTCCAAAAGAAAGCTCTGGAATCCCCTTAAGGGCAGAGTTGATTCCGACAAAAAGATTGGGAACAGTGCCCGCAATTGCCATTATAAAGAAAGCTACTACAAACTCACGCCAGCCCAGAAATCTTCCTATTCTCATTAGAGCCCTTACCAGCTTTGATCCTGAAAAGAAAAGAAGGGCTACAGAGGATATAAAGATTGTAATGTTAAGAAGCATCATTTCTTCTTTTTTCTTTTACTATAAAAAACCATTTTGTTATTTCAATAAGAGTTATATTAACTACGCCCAGCAGAGAAACAACAACCCAGTCCCAAGGACTTAAGGGCACAGTTTCTAAGAGCGATTGCAGAGGAGGTAAATATATTGCAGCGACCAAAGCGACTGCTCCTGCCACTAAGGACCAAATTAAAAACTTGTTGGAAAACGGGTTAATGTGCCAAACGTTAGCGCTTAAGCTCTTGCAGGAAAAAACAAAAAAAAGTGAATCAATGGCAAGGCAAGCGAAAATCATTGTTCTTACATGATCAATTGCATGCTCTCTCTGCCAAAGCCAGAAGAACAATCCTAACAGAATAAGGTCGGTAGTAAGGCCGATGATAAATATGATGGCCTTCATTTCTCTGGTAAGGACTTTTTTTCTTCCTTCCGGCTTCCTGTCCATGATTCCTTTCTCTTTGGGCTCAAAGGACAAAGCAATATTAGGCAAGCCGTCTTCGATCAGATTAATCCATAAAATCTGGACAGCGGTTATGGGCAGAGGGAAACGGAAAAGCAAGGCTCCCGCAATCAGAATGGTTTCCGTAAAAGAGTCGCTTAACAAATAGGTAATTACTTTTCTAATATTGTCTAATATCTTTCTTCCTTGCTCTATTGCGATTACTATAACATTAAAATTATCGTTTAAAAGAACCAGGTCTGCCACTTCTTTGGCCACCTCCGTGCCAGAACCTAGGGCTACTCCGATATCAGCTTTCTTCAGGGCCGGGGCGTCGTTAATTCCGTCGCCTGTCATCGCTACCACTTCTCCCCGGTCCTGCCAAGCTTTAACGATCCTCATTTTATGTTTGGGTTCTGACCTGGCATATATCTCAATATCTTTGATTCTGTTTTCAAACTCTTTCTCTGAAAGCTTGTCTAGATCGTCTCCCTTGATTACATTGCAGGATTCAGTTTTGAGGCCTATCTCCTTAGCAATGGCCTTGGCTGTAATTTCATAATCGCCAGTTACCATAATGAGTTTCATCCCTGCTTTCCTTACAGTTTTTATAGCTTCCTTTACGCCTCTTCTCAAAGGGTCTTTCAGGCCGACCAGTCCCACGAAAACAAGATCTTTGCAGATATTAGTTATTTCTTTTTGTTTATCCTTGTCTCTGGCCTCTTCCAGCTTCTTCTTCTCTCCCTTTGTCTTTTTATAGGCCACAGCCACCACTCTAAGACCCTGGGAGGCCATTTGATCCAATCTTTCTTTAACTTCTTCCCTTTTCTTTGAAGTAAATTTTCTTTTTTTCCCTTCCAATTCAATAAAGCTGGAAATTTCCATTATCTTTTCAGGAGCGCCCGCTAAGTTCAGAACTTCTTGGTTTTTGCCGGACTGGTTAAGGCTGGCTATAAATTTGTTTTCAGAATTAAAGGGCAGATGTTTTATTCTAGGCATCTTCTCTTCCATCTTCTTTTTATTAACACCGGCCTTAACAGCCCCCATCAAAAGACCCTTATCCGTAGGCCTTCCCCTAACAATCCATTTTTTTATAGGATCTTCCGGATTTTCAATAAAAGCTTCGTTGGAAAGAGCAGCTATCCCAAGAGGAAATATTTTTTCTTTTCCTTTATCTTCTCCTCCTTTTAACAGTCTTTCGCCACTGATAACTTTATCTACCCTCATTTCTCCTTCAGTCAAGCTAAGAGTTTTGTCTGTGCATATTATATTCGTGCTTCCCAGAGTTTCTGCCGCCAAGAGCCTTCTTACCAGGCCTTTCTTTTTCAGAACCGCCTGCATTCCTATTGCTAAAATAACAGTAACGGCAACGGGCAAGCCTTCGGGTATTGCAGCCACTGCTACAGCCACTGCAGTAACGAACATCTCGAGAAACTCCTTCCCCATTAAGACTCCGTCGATAAAAATTAAGCCGGACAAAAGAACAACTACCACTCCTATAATCTTAGAAAATCCCTCTATTTTCTTTTGAAGGGGGGTCTTTTCTTCTTTAGTTTCCTTTACCATGCTGGCCACTCTGCCTGTCTGAGTTTCTGACCCGGTGGCTGTTACCAAAAATTTTCCTCTTCCATTCTCCACAACCGTACCCATAAAAACCATGTTGTCCCTATCCGGAACAGGAGTATCTTTAGGAAGAACGTCTTTCTTTTTAGCAGCAGGCAGCCATTCCCCCGTCAGAGCCATTTCATTGATCTTTAGCTCTTCGGATTCTATGATTCTGCCGTCTGCTGGAACTTTGTCTCCTGCCTCCAGAACAACAAGATCTCCGGGAACCAGTTGAGTATAGGAAATAATTTTTTCCCGGTTGTCTCTGATTGCTTTGGCTTTAATTTTAATAACTTCTTTCAGTTTTTTTAGAGCTTGGTCGGCTTTGCTTTCTTGAACATACCCCACTATTGTATTCAAAAAAACAGCCAAAAAGATAACAATAGCATCGCTGTATTCTTTAAAGAATAAAACAACCCCCCCTGCAATAAGAAGGATGTATATTAGGGGACTTTTAACCTGTTCCAATATCAGCTTTATTCGGGAAAGCGGCTTCTTTTGGGGAAGCTCGTTTTTTCCAAAGCTTTCCAGTCTTTTCTCTGCCTCTTTTTCAGAAAGCCCTTGCTTTAAATCTGTATCTATTCGCAATCCTGCCTTTTGGGGAGTGATATAGTGCCAATTCATAAAAAGCTACTTTAGATATTCTTACATTATAACATATCAGAAACGATCTTCAGAGAGCTTTGTGAAAAGGTAAAATAAAAGCGCTCCCAATGGGACTCGAACCCATATTACCAGCTTGAGAAGCTGACGTCCTGGCCGTTAGACGATGGGAGCTCAAGTAAAATTTACCACAAAATATTTAAAAGAACAAGAAAAACGGAGGGCTTAGCCCTCCGTTTTTTAAAAAGAACATTATCACCATTCCTTTTGGGAATAAAAGAATCCGTTAGCAGCTTCAGCCCAGCAAGATCCCTGATTAAGAATCTCCTGTTGAGCGTGCCAGGAATTCTGTTCGGCAAGACTTTGCTCTCTTGCCTCCTGCTCTTTTTGGTCTTCCATGCCTTTCTCCTTGCGTTAGACCAGCGCGGTTTTAAAAGAACAATAAAAAAGAGCCGATCCAAGAAGAGATCGGCTAAGTCTTTGAAAAAATTCAAAAACCTAGCCAATCCCGGAAACGGCTACTTTTTTAACTGCAGTTAATGTAATTGTTGAAATTTCCATGCTCTGTATTTTATGACGTAGCTAAAAACTTTTTGTTACGGTTTAATAAACCTTATTTCTTCTAAAATATTTTCCATGGGCGTTTCTTCAGAAGAGGAAATCAAAACAAGATCGCCCTCTTTCATTTCCTTTTGGATTTCTTTTTTTGCCTGATCGGCATTATAAAAATGACGAACATTTTCCATCCCTGCCTCAAGAGCGCCTTTGGCCAAAAATTTACCCCTGGATCCGACGGCAAACAATAAGTCGCAGCTTTTAGCTGCCCTTCTGCCCAATTCTTCATGGAAAGAAGCGGGGTCTTCTTTTGTTCTTAAGACATCGCCCAAAACAGCAATTTTTCTATTCCCTTCGCCAATCTTAGAAAAAACAACTATTGCCTCTTTTGCAGATGAAAAAGAGGCAGCCGTGTCGTCTATTATCCAAGACCCCTTTATGCCTTTTATCATTTTCATTTTGCCGGGCAAGGGCTTATGCTCTTTTAGAAGCTGAGAAGCTCTCACCAGATTTATCCCCTGCAAAAGAGCTACAGAAACCGCCGCCAGGGCCGCATAAATTTGTTCTTTTCCAAAAGCCCTTTTTAGCCAAAGAGGAATAACATAGTTTTGATAGCTAACCTTAAAGTTCGTCCCTTGCAGATCTAAGTTTATATCGCTTGCCCGGACATCAGATCTCTTCTGAAAGCCAAAAGCCAAAACGCGGGATTTAATTGATTCTTTAATTCCTTTTATCGCTCCATCGTCAAAATTCAATACCACCCCCCCTTCTTCCTTTACGACAGAGGCCGTCTCTTTAAGGTGCCTTGTTCCTTTTTCTTCCCCTTCGAAAGATTCTTTTTCAGGGATAATGTCGCCGATATGAGTTAAAACCAGAATCGGTTTTTTGGAGTTTTTAAGCAAAAACTTAACTGTTTTTTCTTCCTCTATTTGAGGATTTGAGAGGACAATAACCTCTTTGCGAGACCTAGTCCAAGGTACCCTAAATCCAGAAATTTTTTGGCTTTTAAATTCCTCCTTTAAAATCTGAAAAATGGCCTCTGAAGCAGAAAAACACCCTTTGCCTGTTACTAAAACCACGGAGGGCCTTTTAAGCAAAAAAAATAATTTATTAATCGTTTCCATATCTTATTCCTCAATATTGTAATCTGGAGGAATGCCTAAATAATTAATTATGTATTCGGTCAGCTCCTGAAACAGCGGAATTGCTGAATATTCTGCTGTTTTGCTTTGAGGATTGTCCAATTTAATCAAAACTATAAACTCGGGTTTAAAGGCAGGGGCAAAGCCCACAAAACTCTGCCAGGTTTTGTCAGAATAGCCTTTCTTGTTTATCCCCAGACTTGACCAGGGAATCTGGGCTGTGCCTGTTTTGCCTGCGATATAATATCCTGGAATCTTGGCTTTTTTAGCAAAACCATTCTCCACTACGCTTACTAGCATGGCAGCTACCTGAGAAGCTGTCTTAGAAGAAATAACCTGTTCAGGCTCCCCGCATTCTGCCTCAACCCGCTTGCCTTCTTCAACAAAATACGATGCTAAATGAGGATTCACCAGCTTTCCCCCGTTGGCTATGGCAGAAAAGGCGCGAATCATTTGTATGGGAGTTATTTCTATCCCTTGCCCGAAGGAAGCGGTAGCGAAATTAATCTCGTAGCCTTTTTTAAATTCCTTATTTTCAGAAAACCCTTCTCCCTGAAGGTCTATGCCGGTGGGCTGAAAAAATTTAAACCTCTCAATGTATTCCAAAAATCTTTCATGGCCCAGAGTCTTTTCTGCAAAGACTGCTCCCGTATTAATAGAATTTTCCAGAACCTCGACCATGGTTTTTTCTCCGTAAGAACGCTGGTCGTAATTATATATCGTCCTCCCCCCTATTTTTACTATCCCCTTGTCCACATAGGCGGTCTGAGGAGTTATCTTGCCCGCATCAATGGCAGAGGCCATGGTAATAGCTTTAAAAATAGATCCCGGCTCAAAGAGGTTTTGGATTGCAGGATTTTGAAAAAAAGAATAATCTTCGTATTCAGAATAATTATTCGGGTTATAACTGGGAAAATTAGCCAAAGCCATTATTTCGCCAGAATAAGGATCCATTACTATAATAGAGCCGCCTTCAATTTTCAATTCCTCTTTTGCCTCTCTTAAAAGTTTCTCTGCTACAAATTGGATATTGTAATCCAGAGTAAGATGAACATCACTTCCTTTGGCATAGTCTTCTTGGAAAGAAAAGCTTCTTCTGCCCTCATAGTAAGATTCCCTGCCTTCAAGAATATCGTCATAATAGCCCTCCAGACCATACTGCCCCATTTTTTCGCCTCCCAGAAAACCTGCTACATGGGCTGCTGTTTCTTCTTGAGGATAATGGCGGGACATAAAGGTATTGATATAGACTCCGTCCAGATCTGCTTTCCGCAGCTCCTTTGTTTCTTCCTCTGTTAATCCCCTTTTAATCTCAAGATAAGAAGCGCCTTCAGCGATTTTCTCTGCCATCTCTTCTTTCTCTTGACCGACAACTGACCCTATCTTTTCAAGAACCTGCCCCTGGTCCTCCATTTTATAAGGTGAAATAAAAAGGGAGGTTTCCCTTATGTTGGTGCTAAGAATCTCCCCTGTTTGAAAAAAAATCCCACCCCGTTCGCCTGTTAAAGGAGTAAAAAGTTTATGCTGGCCTTGAGCAAAGGCCCTGTACTCCTCATAATGAAGAATCTGAATAAAAAATAGTTTTCCGGCAACAATCCCCCCTAAAATTAATATTGTAGAAAAGATTAAATAACCCTTCCACTTTTTCATTATTTTCCTCTTTCCACAATCTGATTATCAGATACCTCGATATATTTTATAGTGCCTACTTTCTCAAACCCCAGATCTTCTTCTACGAGAACGGCCAGATTATTCAAAGAGTTTGTCTTGGCTATTCTTGTTACCAGTTCCTTGTTTTCCGCTCTCAACGCAATTAATTGACTTTCTTTTCTCTGAAGTCCGTACTCTTCTGCGGTTATGGAAGTAATCTGATAGATATACAGGACAGAGAAAGAGATAATGCTGAAAATGGCAAGCACCCAGAATAATTTAGCGATATTCTTTGTGCCCAATCTTCCGACCATCTTGTAAACTAAAGGAATTGTTAGTGCTGTTGCTTTTGCCATATTTTTTCTGCTGCTCGGAGTTTAGCGCTTCGAGCACGGATATTATTTTTTTCTTCTTCAGATTTTGCCCTTACTGGCTTGGGCGTTAAAATCTTTAAATCTTCTGACTGTTTTTTAAAATATTGCTTGACTATTCTGTCTTCTAAGGAATGAAAAGAAATTATTACCATCCTGCCCTTGTTGCTCAAAATTTTCTGCGCCTGGGGAAGGACGTCTCTTATATTTCCCAACTCGTTGTTAACTGCAATCCTCAAGGCCTGAAAAGTTCTGGTAGCAGGAGAAATTTTCCCCTTCAGATAACGAGAAGGGACTGCTCTTTTTATAGCCTCTGTTAATTCTCTGCTTGTTTTAAAGGGCTTTATCTTTCTTCGGCTGGCAATGGCCCGAGCTATTCTCTTGGCGTACTTTTCTTCTCCGTATTCCCTTAAAATGCTTTCCACTTCTTTCTCTGGCCATTGGTTGACAATAATTTCTGCTGTCAAAGGATTTTTGAGATTGTATCTCATGTCGAGAAGTTCGTCTTTTCGGAAAGAGAATCCCCTCTCGCTTCTTTCTATCTGGCGGCTGGACATCCCAAGATCAAAAAAAACTCCTTTCACTAAATAAAATTCTTTCTCTTTTACAATCTTTTCTAAATTGGAATAGCTGTCATTGACCAAAACTATCCTATCTTGAAACTCTTTCAAATTATTTCTAGCTTTCTCAAGCTGGTTCGGATCCCAGTCTATCCCCAACAGCTTTCCTTCCGGACCGTTCTTTTTTAAAATTTCTAAAGCGTGGCCCCCTTCTCCGATCGTACAATCAATAATGTTTTCATTCTTTTGAGGGTTCAGGTATTCTATAACCTCTTCGATTAAAACCGATCGGTGAATCATTTATACTCCTAGCTCTCCTAATTTTGAAGCAAGGTCGTCTACTTTTTTCTCTTCTCTTCCTCTATATTTCTCCCAGCTGTCGCTATTCCAAATCTCTAATCTGTTAAAGAGTCCGCAGATTACTGCTTTTTTCTTTAATCCTGCGTAGTCTTTCAAGTTCTCAGGAACAAGAATCCTACCTAATTTGTCAACTCTCACTAGCATGGCGCCAGCCAAGATCAGTCTTCTGTAGGTTCTGGCCTCTGGCCTGCTCTCTGGCAAAGAAGCCAGTTTTTCTGCAATCTTTTTCCATTCTTGTTCAGTATAAACCACTAAACAGTTATCAACCCCTCTGGTGACAATCAAAGATTTTCCCAGCTCCTTTCTGAATTTTGCCGGCAAAGCTAAGCGTTTTTTAGTATCAATGGTATGGAAGTATTCTCCTATCAGCATAAAAGTTTTCCCCCGTTTTCGAGGTTATCCCCATATTTTTCCACAATTTTCCACTACACCTTCTTTATACTCCACTTTATGGGGTTAAGTCAACCCAAAATTATCCACAGGAAATCCACAAGCAAAAATCCCGCAATAAAACGGGATTTTTGCTTTAAATTACTCTTTAATTAGAAGATCTATTCGTTTTCTGGCGCTGAAACCGAAGGCGGCGCAAGAATCATTGGCGAAAATAGCTCATCTATTCCCTTAAAGTCTTGGGGAGCTTCGATCTCTGCCTTTTTTCCAAAATCAAAAAAGGTCATCTCTGCAGACAAGCTTGCATCATCTCCTGCCGGTTCTCCTATATCCTCTCCTTTTATGTCTTTAGATAGGGCTATTTTAAACAGATCGTTCTTTTTGCCGACCCAAACATCCATTTCTATTCCTCCGATCTTCTCTATAAAGAGGTCTGTCTGCTCTGACATTTCTCCAGCCATAAAGGCTGCCTGCGTTCCCTCAAAGCTTGTTTCATAGACTTTTGAAACAACCTCTTTAAAATTCTCCTTATTCAGAGAAAGAAGATAGTGATAGCACCCCTTTCCTTCAACTTTTTCGTCGGAAAATTCTTTTTTCACGTCAAACATGTCCTTTTCCTCTAACAGAGCTGTTATCTCCTCTATCATCCTCTTTGACTGTTCTGTTTCTTGGACCTGAAAGTCGTCTGAAAGCTTTATCCACTGATTTGTAATCTGATTCAGGTCAAGGCCGAGCATTAAAAGCAAGGATTGGTCCTGTTCGGACAAGCCGATTTCTTTTAAGTTAATGTAGGCGTCCTGGCCTATTCCCTTAAGGCTGGATTTCAGAGCGATTTCTTGGTTTCCTGCTTCCGAAGCAGCTAAAGTAAAGTCTGCTTCGACTCTAGGATTATTTTCGTCGGAACTGTCGCCTTTTCCTGTGGCGGCAAAACTAAATCGGCTCTCTTCGCCTCCGCTCTTTCCGACAAAACTCATTTCCATCTTATAATGCACAGAGTCTTCGGTCCTCATTTTCTCAAACATGCTGTCTAGAACCTCTTCTGGATCCGGCCTGAAGGGATTCCACAAAGGATCCCAGATCCGGCTGGCCAAGACGACTCCTCCTCCGATCACAACCACCAATGCTGCTATGCCTGCTATTTTAAGCGCAAGAAGCCCCTTGCTAGAAGAAGGCCTTTCTGCGGGTAAATTAGAAAATTCTTCCATGTTTTTATTTTTTAAACTTATTATCTGCCGACCTTTATTAATGCAATACCTTCAAGCTAAAAGAAGAGTCCATCTTAACCTTGTCTCCTCTTCTAATTTTACCAGAGAGAACGGCTGAAGCCAAAACATTTTCAACATTGTTCTGGATGACTCTTCTCATTTCTCTGGCCCCAAAAACCGGACTATAGCTTAACTTCACTATTTTCTCTTTAAGAGGACGGGTAATCTCAAGATCGATTCCCTTGCTTTCCATATTTTTTTGAAGCTTCTTGAGCATAAGACCGGAAATGTCTAAAAGATTATCTTTAGTTAAGGGACTAAAAAGCACAACCGCGTCAAATCTATTTATTAATTCGGGACGAAATATGCCCTGCTGGAACAAGTAATCAAGAAGGGTTTTTCTTGTTTCCCCCCAGTCCAGCTTGTTTTTAAGGGACTCTAGGATAACTTTATACCCTGCATTGCTAGTAGCTATTATTATCGTGTTCCTGAAATCAATCTTTCTGCCCAAGCCATCTGTGACATAGCCTTCGTCAAATATCTGAAGAAAAAGATTAAGAATATTGGGATGCGACTTTTCTATTTCATCTAAAAGAACTAAAGAAAAGGGATCCTCTTTTACTTTGGTAGTTAAAAAGCCTTCTTGTTGATTCGATCCGATAAGCCTTTCGACATCGCTCGGGTTTTGAAATTCTGACATATCAACTCTTATCATTCTTTCTTCAGATCCGAAGTAGAAGTGAGACAATGCCTTAGAAGTTTCTGTTTTTCCGACTCCGGTTGGCCCCAAGAAAAGAAAGGTGCCGAGAGGCCCCTCTCTGACTGTAATTTCGGAACGTGCCCTTCTTAGGGCGGCGGCAATCTGTTTTACTGCCTCTTCTTGGTTAATAATTCTTTGGTGAATTAGATTTTCCAAATTGAGCAGGATTTCTTTCTCTTCAGACCCTAATTCGCTTAGCGGGACTTCTGTCTTTTCTGTAATAATTTTTGAAACATGCTTTGGCAAGACAAATCGGTCTTTGGTTGAACGAGCAGTATAAATAACAACTTCGTCAAGAACATCGAGAGCTTTGTCGGGAAAAGGCTGGGAAGCAAAATAGCGATCCGTTAGATCAATTATTCTTCTTATGGCAGGATAAGAAACAAAAACCTTGTGCTTCTTTTCCAGCTCCGGAACAAGAGCTTCCAAAAGCATTAATGTTTCTCTAGGGGAAATTTCAGAAACTTCTACTTTTTCCAGTCTGGAAAGTATGGAGCTTTGCTTTTCTATAATACTGTGAAGGCCGTCGTAAGTGGTTATTGCTATTAATTGAAACTGGGGCAAATCCAAATAAGGGGAAATAATTCCCCCTATATCAACCATGCCCGGGATGGTGGCTTGGCGGACGTAATTGTGAAAATCATTAATCACCAAGGTAATATTGCCAGCCCCGGCTGCTTCTCTGAAGATCCTGTCAAGCACTCTTTCCATTTCCTCGACGCTGTCTAGTTGAGCAATTAGAGAAGCCATATCAAGCTCGACTATTCTCCGATAATTAACCTCGGGTGCGCTCTCCCCCATCAGGCTTTTTTGAGCCAAAGCAAGAACAATACTTTTTCTGCCAGACCCCGGTCGACCCACCATCAAGACATTGTTTATCTCCCTCCTGGAAATAATCCTTTCTATAGAAGCTATTTCTTCTTGGTGCCCTATTTTTTTAAAATCGGACCCTCGGATAGATTCTGTTATATCCCTAGAAAACCTATCAAGAGTTATAGTATATCCGGCTGTCCACGTCTTGGCTAAAGTGCCTTTTTTGGCAAGATTTCTATAGTCCCAAAACCTCTTATTTTTTGCTATTTCTTTTTGGACGTCCTCCCACCACCAAGTCAGATTTTCTATATCTTCCGCCCTAAGGTTAAAATCGATTAAGATTCTTTTTAGAACAGGGTCTTCCTCTGCAAGGGCAGTTAAGAGGTCCCCCATTCTGATCCTTGGATGCTTTCTTTCAACTGCTGTTTCTGCAGCTTTTAAGATTGTTTTCTTGAAACTCTCTTTATATCCCTTCCCTTCCTCTGAAACTTCTGCTGTTTTAAGGCTCTGTTTTATTCTTTTGGCAACTTCTCTTCTGTTTAAGATAAGCCGTTCAAAAACAAAACCAATTTCTTTTTTGTCAGCAATCAGAGCGGCAAAAAGATGGCTGGAGGAAATCGGAGTTTTTTTTGCTTTCTTAAGCGCTTTTTTGGCTGCCCGGGCAGCGGGAAGAGTTAAGAATTTAGCCAGATTGTCTTTTTCTGAATCCAAAACATCCCGGCTTATATTTAAGTCCGGGTCTAGCGCCTTTATTTTGGAATTAAAAAAGAACTGCGTTTTCCAGAACACAAGAAAAAGCGAAAGGAAAAGAATGCTCCAGCCCAATAGAAAACGGGAAGTTTCTTCCGAAAAATTGTTCGAAAAAAAACCATAAAGAAAGGCTATTAAAGCAAGGGCAAAGAGAACTAAAAATATTGTTTTAAAGACCGCGGAGAATCTAAAAAAAGGAAATCTTTCCCAACGGAAAATTGCAGGAAACTCTGTTTTTTTAAGGTCAAAAACAAACATTAGAAAATAATCATTTTAATTCCCAAAAATAAGCCAAAAATCAATATTAAGGGAGAAACTAGCCATACTAAAAGCGCTGCCGCTCCGGCTATTATTATAAAAAGCTCTGAAATCAGGCCTAAGATTATAAAAAAAGTGCGGAGAATAGCTCCTATGATCCGAGACATCATATTAAAAATAAATGTTTCAAAATAGCGTCCCATATTAAATCCCCTGCCGTAAGAAGAAGAATATTTTCTCCAATAAGAAAAGTAGGTCCTTAAAAGCACAGGTATTGAAAAGTAGTCTAGATTAAATCGGAGAAAGTTCTTCCAGGCAGCCAGCAAAGCCCGAGGGACATCATATAGTTGCCAAGCAAGGTAGCGAGCTAGAATAAAATTATCCATTGTTTCATTATATCTCATCTTGAAAAAAAGAAAAATAAAACCCGCGAGCCGCTCTCGTTCGAGAAAAATTTTTGGGTGGAAAAACAAAAGAGGGGTATTGCCATTTCTGGTAATACCCCTTCGTCAGCTCGTCAGAGTCTAATAATATTGTGGAGACGCTTCTCTTGCCGAAAGCGAAGCTCGGCATAGAGCCGTGGGTTTCCCATCGCAAGAATTTGAAGCGCCGAAAGAACAGCGTTCTTAGGATCGAGGATTGTAACGACCGGCGTCTCGCTCGGCGTGCGGAGCGATGACCACACATCTTCGGGGAACTCCCGCCACGTTGCTGGAACCGTGATTACCGGCACAGTGCATTGCGTGGACAGAGTCGGCCCCGCTCCATTACTTCTTCCGCAGAAGACAATCACTACGGAGTTGGGAACTTCCTGCACCAGTCTAGCGACTTCTTCGCACGCTCGAATCGGATCCTTGTGAAGAGAGCAAGTTGCGATTTCCACATCGCAAGCCTTGTTCGCACCGTAAGCCGCGATAGCGTCCTCAAATGCCTTCAGGTCATCGGACGCTGAAGCTCGCCAGAGAATAATCTGTTGGCGCGGTAGGCTGAAGTTACTGGTTAACTCTGCTACCAGTCGGTACTTCGCTGTGACGATGTTGAGATCCGCGCCGTCGCGGTAAAGTTGCTTGTCGATGTATTTTCCTTCGTCAAGCACCCGCCACGAATCGTTGTCGATCACGTCAGCGAGCCGTACCTCTCCCGCAGTGTTCGTTCCGAACTCCACCTTGAAGTCCACCAGTCTCCGCCCAACGAGTTGCCACGCTTTCTCCAGAATGAGAAAGGTCTTGACGGCAACTTTGCTGATTTGCTTGATTCCGTCAGGCGACTCCCGCAAAGGAAAATCGTCAAGAATCAGAAACGGTGTCTGTTGATGGATTGGCTGATCGGGCAGATACAGCAAAGCACGATTCTCATCGAAACGCATGAAGGGATCGTCCTTCGGGAGATCGGCGTCTTTCCACTTCCTGCCAGAAGTCTTCAGAAAGAACTCCAACAGAAGGCGCGGAAAAATATGCCCCTTTTGAATTCCCGGATAACGCTTGAGGAACGAACCGTGCGCCTCTCGCCTGACAACCACTTCGTAGGGAATCATGTCGCACTGCTCTGCGAGGAATCGCGTCTCGTCCACCCCATCAAGGAAAGCGACCGGAATGCCGCATGCCTTGAGAAGCCGGAACACATTCGACGTAGTTCTGTTCGAGAGTGATGCCTTGTCAGCGATGATGTCGTGTTTCGCACCATCTCCAGCGGTAAGATCGTCCTTGGATTCGACGATCACTTGTCCTGGAGCTTCCGCTGTCAGGATTTTCTTCGTCTTTCCCTCTGCCAGTAACTGCACTGTGCTGTTCACTCTATCTCTCCTTTCTATTGAGATTGAGTTTTTGCTGCCATCTTTCCGCGACCACTTTCGCTTTCTTGGCGGCGATGCCCGTATATAGAGACGGGTTAGAGATAATCTGCCGTTGGTAGGGAGTCATCCGTTTAAGATAACCCTGTATCTCCACATCGCCGAAAACAACTTCTTCGAGTGGTCGCACCTCGTGTTGGGCTTGAAGTGTGAGCATCCGCACCTTCTCGTGAGCGTCGGGGTGTCCAAGCGCGGCGAGGATAATGTAGAGCGGCTCCGCAACCACCAAGCCCTTCTGCATAGCGAGGTTGCGCTCCAAGTTAACGCGGTCAACAGTGAGCTTCTTCATGGTGCGCGTGAGTCGCTTTGCGATCGAAACCACATATGCGACAATCTCGCCGTAAGTCCGCGCGGAGGCGGAATTGGTAAGGTCACGCTGGTGTTCGCTAATTTGGTCCATGAACACCGTCAAGATTCGCGGCGCGACGATTTTCCAACAACTCTTGGCGTTCTCAAAGTTGATAGGGTTGCGTTTCTGTGGCATGGTCGAGGAACCGACCTGCGCCGCTTCAAACTCTTCGCCCACTTCTCCGATCTCTGTCCGTTGAAGATTCCGCATGTCGTCGGACAAGTTGGCGAAAATGCCCGCCACAATCGTAACTTCGCAGAAGAGGCGCGTCAACGCCTCCGGCGGCACGATCTGCGTCGAGTGTTCCGCCGCAATTAA
This sequence comes from uncultured Candidatus Saccharibacteria bacterium, assembly GCA_964493085.1. Taxonomy (GTDB): domain Bacteria; phylum Patescibacteriota; class Minisyncoccia; order Minisyncoccales; family GWA2-38-27; genus CAYXTC01. Next base: position 59,489 of record CAZBLV010000013.1, on the reverse strand, counting down.
TCCAAGTTCGGCGAGGACTTCCGCCTCAAAGCTCTCCGGATCATTAAAGAACAGCGAGGAGGCGTTGTACGCTCCGACCGCTCCGGAAAACTTACCCGGCAATTCTTTGGCGAGCGTACTCAATTTTTCGATAGAGTTGCCGAGACGGCTTACATATCCGGCTAGTGCGAATCCGAACGTAATCGGTACGGCGTGCTGTCCGTGAGTTCTGCCAACTTGCACCGTCTCTACTTCGCGGAGCGTGGTAGCGATGAGCACTCCTTCCAGCTTGGTAAGCGACGGAACAAGTACTTTCTCGATCGCATCCTTGTAGCGAGCCGCGTTCGCCGGATCAACAATATCAAACGAAGTCGCCGTCATATGGACGTACGGCTTCGCTACATCGCTAACTTCGGCGCGGATGCAGTTCACGAGCGCACGGATGTCGTGCCGGATTCGGTCTTCTTCCTTGTAAACTTCGGCGGCCGTAACTCGGCCGCACGCCGTCTCAACTTCTTTGACGGCAACTTCGGGACAAATTCCACGGCGGTGAAGCGCTCTCACAAGCGCAAGCTCCACGAGAAGCTTGTAGCGGGTAAACCCGTTCTCGGAGAGATACTTCGCCACTTCTTCATCCCAGTATCGGTAGTCAACCGGTGAGAGACTGTCGAACTGGTCGCGTGTTTTCATCTCATTTTCCTCCTGTTTATGTAATTTTGAAAGAACACTTTACCGAATTTAGATTATCATTTGACCTGTATTTTTCAAGTCCTCCCAAAAAATTTTTCTCAAACGAGGCGACTAATTCAATTTGGTGGACTATAATTAAAAATACGCAAACCTTTTTTGAGAGAAACGCCTGCGGCGTTTCGCAAAATCCCGCCTCGCCCTCGCTTTCCGAAAAAATTTCGCGGCGAACTTTAACAATAAAAACTATAAGTTAATCACAACTTATTTCAGAAAATTTTCTGATTTAAAGGAAAGTTTTGGCAAAGAAAAAAGCGGCTTTGTCTTGTTATGACGAGGTGCCGCTGGACCTCTTGTTGTTCACTGTGTGACAGTCAATCGCGCAAGAACCTGACGAAGCGCGCTCGCCTTGTCGGAAACCTTCATGATCGGGCTTCCGCACACGACTATGTCCGCTCCGTTTTGAGTTGCGAATTCCGGAGTGACCTCCTGCTTGTGCCTATCGTCCTTGAAATCCTCCATACGGATTCCGGGCACGGTCTTGATCCGATCGCTGTCCATGACCGCTGGCAAGCAAGTTCCCGGCAAAACAACGCCGTGCAAACCGAGATCCTTTGCTCGCTGAGTAAGAAAAACAACTGTCTCCTCAAGCGAGCGGCGGAAATACATCCTGCACCAATCATCACTGTAATGAGTGAGCACGGTAACTCCGAGAATCTTGGTCTTAGAACCCTCGGTGGCCTTGACCGCGCCTGCGAGCTGATCGTCCGCTTGAACCCAGACATTAAAGTAGTCCACGCTGGCGTCAACCAGCATCTTGGCGAGGTCGGCCATTGTCCTTTTGCCGTTCCATGTCTTAGTGTCGGCAAAGATCGGACGCGAAACTAGCAGTTTACGGATAGTCGCACTGACGCCTCCAGCCATTAGGCAGTCAAGATTGATTTTATACCCGAAATTGCCGGGTACTTGATCCAATTCTCGAACAACCTCCAGGGTTTCCCATTCCTTGTTGCCAAGGTCGTCGAGTGCCACGAAAAGAAATGGATTTTTCATTTCGTACCCCCTCTTTCTACATGCGCCAGACCGCGATCGGCCTGCCATTGCAACGGATTTTTCAGGAACTCGCGGTACTCGACCAAAAGTTCCTTGGGGTGTGTACCAAACCGCTCGGCCACGTCGATGATCCTTGGGAGGGTAAGCAACGAAACCATCTCGATTCCGGCGGCGGCCAAATCCTTGTTCGCAACAGGATTGTCGTAGTAAAGGATGCAAGCACCTTTCGTACAGACGAATCCCACTTCGCGAAGGCAAATCGCGCCGTTGGCAATGGTCTGGGCGAAGTTAACCAGTTCCTCCATATCCAAACCGCTGGAGCCGGGAGGAATTTCCCGATTCTTTTGGTAGCCGGTGATGAGTTCCTTCTGACCGCCGGTCTTCCGAAGTTCCCGGATATAAACGAATGGAATCCGCTTACCGAGAAGGACTTCCAACTCTTCGCTGATCAACCAGCCCGGGATCATGCCGCCGGTAACGTTGCCAGCAACAAAATCGATTTCGGTCGGCCATTTCTCGGCGATTTCGAGCGCCAAGTAGCGACCAAGGCATCTGATCAGCGGCTTATTGCCGACCAAACCCTTAATCATGAGATAACCAGGCCCCCAGTTGCCCGAGGCGTAAAGAAACGGCTGCACGTTGAGAGGTAGACTATCTACCTCTTCGTTGGTCACCTTCTTTGGGACCGCTCTGAGTTCCAGCGTGTCGGCCCTCAAAACTTCAAGGGCGAGTCTGTCTGACGTTGCGTTACTGATCATGACGATTATCCTTTCCTGTATTTGGTTTTCGAGGTACAAATTGAGCCAAGCACCAGCTTGACCCTCCTCTAACGCACATTACCAAAAAACATAGAAAAAATAAAGTTTTTAAAACAAAAACAGAAATTCATCAGAATTTCTGCAACAAACAAAAATAAAAAATTTTCCTTTAATTCGCCGCGAAATTTTTTCGGAAATGAGGCGGTTCGTTCCTTGCGAGCCGCGCCCGCAGGCGCGGTGAGCAAACCTCTTTGTCTTTTGCAGAATCCTGTTTGGTGGACGGTGCAGGAATCGAACCTGCGTCCTCTTCGATGTGAACGAAGCGCTCTGCCGCTGAGCCAACCGTCCCGCTACCATTTTATAACTTTGCTTGTTAAGAGTAAACCTTTTGCTTTTCTGTTTCTGCTAGTTATAATATATTAATGCAGATATTCGAACTCCACTTCAATCCAAAAGCAAAAAAGGACTATTCTTTCGACACCTTCATCTACCGCCCGGAGAAAGCCTCAGAAAAAAGAATGGGAGGACTATACGCCTTAGGAGAAGTGAAATCTTCCCTTCCCCAAGACCTAAGGCTCTTAAATGATTTAGCAGAAAATATCAAAAAAAACTTTTACTCTTCTTTGGTCGGAAAGCCGGAAACCTCTTTAACTAACTCGCTAAGGTCGGCTAATTCTTTTCTGTCAGAAGAGGTTCAGCGGAACAATGTCCATTGGCTAGGTAATCTTGGATTTGCCGTCCTCTCGATAAAGGGGCTGGAATTAAGTTTCACCAAAACAGGTAATATAAAAATCCTGCTGGCCAGAGCAGGGAATATTATAGACATAGGCGGAGGTTTAGAAAAGCAAGAAATAGATCCTTACCCGCTGAAAGTTTTTTTCAATGTAATTTCAGGAAAAATAGAACAGAGCGATTTAATGATGATGATGACGGAAAAAGTCTACGATTTTCTGTCAAAAAAGGGGCTGCTATCCCGACTAGCTGACAAGGGAGGAGAAATAGAAGAAAAGGAAATCAAAGAAATACTTCCCTCTTCCCTTTTTAAAAAAGAAGACGGGGCAGAGACGGCTGGAGCTCTTATGATTCTGGCTTTTAAAAAGGAGCTGAAAAAAGAAAGTCCAACCACTATGCTGTTTCAAAATCAGAAAAGTTTTTCTTGGAAAGGCGTTTTTGATCCTGTCCTGGCTCCCATCAGAAGACTAAAGAGAAAAACATTTAAGAAGTCGCCAAAAAAAAGAACAAAAAAGAGAATTTCCGTTCCTTTCCGGCTTTCTAAAAAAGTGATTTTGATATTACTTCTTTTAGCGATTTTGCTTCTGGGATTTTTGATCTTCAGGCAAAGCCAAGAAAACAAGAAAGCGGAAGCGGAAAAGAAAATAAGCCAGGTGGAAAAAAAGATAGCAGAAGCGGAAAACTATTCTCTTTTTGACCAAAAAGAAGAAGCCAATGATTTATTAAAACAGGCCTGGAAAGAAATCTCTCTGCTTCCCTCGACTCCCAGGGTTGAGGACCTTAAAGAAACCACGGAGCAAAAGTTGTTCCGCCTTAACAATCTAGAGGAGATAGAAAACCCGGTTATTGTGTCGGAAATAGATTCTCAAGGGCCAAACGCTGTTAGTATTTTGGCAGCAGGAGATTCTGTTTATTTGCAGAGTCAAGGGGGCGTATATCAAATATATCCAAAAGAGCAGTTTGTGCCCAGCAACCAACCGATTAGCCTGGCTGCCAATTACCAGAATAAAGCAATCTTTTATTCTCCGCCGAAAAATATTATTTCCCTTGATGAACAGGGCTGGATTTCAAAAAGCATAGAGCCCTGGAAGGAAGAATTTGTAGACGCGGTCAGCTACTGGTCCAGCATTTATTTCCTAACCCGAGACTGCCAGATTGTAAAATACCCGTCCGTAGCAAAACTTCAATGGGGAGTTCCCCGAAACTGGCTGGAAGATGATTTTTCCTGCTCCAAACCAAAATCTTTGGCCATAGACGGATCTGTCTGGATTTTGGGCGAAGAAAACAAGATCTGGGAATTCTACCAGGGCGTCTTAAAAAAAGAGGTTAAGTTAGACATTTTCCCCTTTATTGAAAAAATAGAAAGGATAACCACAAACGCTGCCCTCCCCTATCTTTATCTTTTAGAGCCGAGCCAAAAGAGAATAATAATTGTCGACAAAGAAAAAGCACAGGTGGTCAAGCAAATCCGGAGCAATAAGTTTACTGATTTAAGGGATTTGGCAATCTCTGAAACAGGAGAAACGGCCTGGATACTGAACGGCAATAAGGTTTATCAAATTGGGATATAAAAAACGCCCTGGCCAAAAGCAGGGCGCTTTTTTCGGAATCAATTCCTTACTTCAGCTCTACCTTGGCTCCTGCTGCTTCAAATTTCTTCTTTAGTTCTTCTGCTTCTTCTTTCTTGGCACCCTCTTTAATTACTTTCGGTCCTGAAGCAGCGCCATCGATTAAGTCTTTTGCCTCTTTTAGGCCTTTGCCAAGAGCGTCTCTGGCTACTTTAATAACTTCTATTTTTTTGTCTCCGATTTCCTGAAGCTCGACATTAAACTCGCTTTTTTCTTCTCCTCCGCCCGATTCATCGCCGGACCCCGCTGAAGCGGAAACAACAGCAGCCGGAGCTGCAGCAGAAACGCCAAACTTTTTCTCTAAAATCTTAACCAGTTCGGCCAGGTCCAAGACAGAAAGCTGTTCGATCTTTTCTACAAGATCTTTAAATTTATCAGGAACCTCTACTTCCTCTTCCGCTTTATCTTCAACTTTCTCCTCTTTGGGAGCCTCTTTTTCTTTTGAAGGTTCTTCTTTTTGGGACTCTTCTTTAGGAGCTTCTTGAGACTGCTCTTTTTCTTCAGTTTCTTGAGTTTCTTGTTTTTTTTCTTCTTCTGCCATAATTTTATTTATTTTTTATTGCGCAAAGCGCATAAACCAACGACCCCATGCTTCCCTGAAATACATTGACAAGTCCTGACAGGGGGTTGGAGATGCTTCCTACGACCTTTGCCAAGAGCTCCTCTCTTGAAGGTATCCTGGCTAAATTAACCACTTCTTCAAAGCCAATAAATCTGTTTTCATAAAGACCTCCCAATATCTTTAAATTTTCGTTTCCTTTTGCGAAATTATAGGTTGTTTTTGCAGGAGAAATCACATCTCCGTATCCCAAAACCAGGGCTACCTGTCCTTCCAAGCTCTCAGTGCTAGCTTCAATCTTTTCATCGGAGAAAGCTCTGCTCATAAGAGTTTTTTTAACAACACAAAATTCGCATTCGTTTCCTTTAAGCTTCGCCCTTAAATCGAAAAGGTCTGCTGCTGCCAGCCCATCTATGGCGACAAAAATTACAGCCTTCTGCTTTTGAAGGGAGTCTTTTAGCTTCTTAACGACTTCTTGTTTTTTTTCTTTTGTTATTGCCATAAAAAAACTGTCTATCGAAGACAGCAAAAGGAATTTCTTCCTTAATATATTTCCTCGGCAGGTTTTATTCCTTAAAGGATACCCGCTGTCTTCGGTTAAATCGTTATGGCTCCATATTAAAGATAACTATGATCCTTGTCAAGGCCTAGTAAGCTTCAACGCAAATCAAGCCCTGCTTTTCCGAACAGTATTTGCCCCAGTTTGTAACGAGATTATCGTCCCCGGACACTCCTGTCGCAAAAGCGCCAAGGGCTGCAGTTTTAGTAGACTCCCCAGCCGGCGTAAAGCAGGTTGGAAAATCTCCGCCAACCTCTCCTTCCGAAACAGGATAGCCTTCAGCAAACATTTCTCCGTTAGTCCAGTTCTGGCAAGTGCTGGTGAAGCTGTATTTTTCTTGCAATTTTACATTTATGCTGTCTAAAACAGAAGTAATAGGAATACAGTTCTTTTTGCTCTTGCTGTCTATTCTTCCCAGCCAGACCCCCGAAAGCCCTTCATAAAAGTCTTCACCCAATTTCTCTTTGTTGATGGCCAAAGATCCAGAAAGTTTGAATAAAAAAGAATTGAGGTTGTTTCCAAGCAGACGATGGCAAGTAGCCCCCCTTATCAGCGTAGCTTCCGGAAGAGCCAGAACATAAGCGCCCCCGGGCTCCTGCATGCTTTCCCTAAGACGGGAAACCGCTATCTCTTCTTCTGACTCTCCTCCGATAAGGGCCTTCCAGTTTCCTTGATAGCCCATTTTTTCCGCCTCGCTCTGGCACCTTTGATCTGCTCCCTCCAATCCTCCCAGGTCGCCGGTAAATTTTTCTTCTGTAATAAAGACTCTTCTTAGGTGAGGCAGATCGCTGGGCACATAGGGCCACTCATTCTCTATCGATAAATCTTCGCAAGTGGCCAGCTCCGGATAAGTAATAACAAAAGCTCCTCTGGTATAGTCCAGCTCGTTTCCTTTATGCCAAGGATATTCGAAAACTGCTATCCAGTAATCGTCTCCATATTCTTGTCCGGGGTGGATCTTCCAGTCATATTTTTCAGCACCGGCAGGAACGTTTTTTGCTATCCATTTGGGCTCCCCTCCCTTATACAGAACTATTCCTACCCTGTCTATTCCGCTGGCCTTCCAAGTTATTTGATGGGTTTTCCCAATCTCCAGCTCATTCCCTCCTCTGGGATTTATTATCTCTATGCCTTTGGTAAACTGACCGAAAAAGAGATAAAAGATAAAAGCGAATGTTATGACAACGGCAAAAATTATAATATATATCAATGTTTTTTCCAAAGTTATTTTTTGAAAAAAGGATTTTTCCATTTTACTTTTCTCCAGCGGCTCCGGCCTCTTCTAAGCTGGAGCATGGAGGATTAATTTCCCTTATTATTCCCTCTCTAATGCTTCTTCCGGCCTGGGCCCCGTAATCCTGGGGAATCCAAAAGACTGCCAGATATAAGCCATTTGCCATGGTTCTGCAGTTGTCTGACCAGCACTGAGTATCCTCTCCGGAATAAAAGCTGTCATGTCCGTCGGCCTCCCCTATTCCCAAAATCCTGTCTTGGCCCTCTTCTTTGCAGATTACAGCATAAAGAGCAGGTTCTTGAGGAGCAGGAGCTTCTTCCCAGGGCCAAGGACCGTCAAAATAGTAATTCCCTATTTTTACCACCCCCTTGGAAGGAGGAAAATTAATGGCAGGAGAAGACGGCATTTCTCCTGTTGACATTTCCGGCCTAAAAACTTCTCCTCTTTTTAGAAAATAAGTTACTCCGTAAAAAACCGCCACAATCGCCAAAAGAACCAAAAAAGAGAAAAAGCCGGTTAATAAAGTTTTTCTGCCCTTTTCTCTTTTCACCAGGTCGTCTTTAGCTGTCAAAAGAATAATCCCGGCGGCAATAAAAATAATAAAGACCAATAAAAAGAAAAAGGCAAATATCATCAAGGGAAGATTGGCCACAATGTCGAACTCGCTGTTCATAAAGCATTTATTACTTCTAAGGCAAAGTCTTTAGCTGCGCCCGGACCGGAAGCTGTGATAATATTCTTGTCTCTGACAACGGCTTTTTTCGCATAGTCTGCCCCCTCCCGTTCTAATATTCTAACCGCAGATTTATCCATGTTGCTGGCCCAAACCGTAGCTTTTCTGTTTTTCAGTAGTCCTGCCTTAGCCAATATCGCAGGAGCTATGCAGATAGCAGCGACAATTTTGCCTTTTTCCAGTCCCGCTTTTGCCAGCTTGTGGAATCTTTCGTCGTCTATATTCTTATGGGCGCCCGGGCCCCCCACAAAAACCAAAGCATCAAAATCTTCAATATTAACGTCTTCTATTAAAAGGGTGCTTTCTGTTTCCCCGCCCAGCTTCCCAAGCGCCTTGCCTTTCTTTGTGCTTATTGTCGTCACTTTAAATCCTGCTTTTTCAAATTCCTGCTTGGGTATGAAATATTCTTCATCCCGAAAATCCTTAAAAGAAATTATTTCGGCAATCTTAGGCATCATTGTTATTATAGCAATTATTAAATATCAAACAAAATTATTTTAGGTATTTTGCTTTGGCTGCATTATGTTCCTGTAGGTTTCTGCTGAAAATAGTTTTTCCCTCAGGAGTGGACAAATAATACCAGTAAGGGCTTTCTTGAGGATTGAGAGAGGCCCTAATGCTTTCAAGGCCCGGATTGCAAATAGGCCCCGCAGGCAAGCCTTTGTATTTGTAAGTGTTAAAAGGAGAGTCTATCTGGGTTTCCTCTTTGGAAACCTTAGTAGTTCTTTTTCCTGTTAAATAAGCGATGGTGGCGTCAACCTGAAGGGGCATGCCGGCTTCAATTCTTTTCCACAAAAGACCGGAGACCAGTCTTTTGTCCTCTTCTTCCCTTACTTCTTTTTCTATTAAAGAAGCCATTGTTATTATCTCAAAAAGCGTTTTCTCTTGAGAATTAATTTCTTCTTTAAGTTTTTGGCAAACCTTCTTGTTGAAATTGTCCAAAGCCCTGGCAATAAGGCCCTCTGCCCCTTCGCCGGGCAAAATCTCATAGGTATCTGGAAAAAGATATCCCTCCAGCCCTAAGTTGTCCGGCTTGTCGGAAAGAAAGGGGTATTCAAAATCACCTTGCTTCAGCAAATTTGCCGCTTTAGAATGATCACCCGCCAATCCAAAAAACTCTTCTGCTTGGACTACTTCTTTGTTTTCTAAATACCGGCCTATATCCCTTAAATTCCATCCTTCAACAATGATTATCTTTTTCCTGACAACTATGCCCTTGATCATTTTTTCTGCGATTTCTGGAATGTTCATAGAGGGACTAAGTTCATACCTTCCTGCCTTTAGGCTTCCTTGGTGCCCCATAGTCAAGACGTAAATTCGGAAAAAAGGAGCCCATTTAATAATCTCCCGTTCTTGCAGAATTTTGGCAATTTCTTTTCCTCCTTGGCCTTTTTCAATCATTATTTCCTGAGTTTCTGTCTGATCTTTATTTAAGGGAAAATAAATGCCTTGAGCCAAAAAAGCAAAAAGGCCTGTCGCTGTTAATAAAAAAATAATATATGCTTTATTCATTTTTGGAGACAAGAGGAACAAAGGCAAAGCCCGGATATTCCTCTTTTTTAAAGCTGTTATTGTTTTCTTTTTCTAAAACCATGATAGAACTTCCTACCGGAGCAACTATTCTACCTCCTTTTTTCAGCTGGTTTTTCCAAGAATTGGGAATTTCTCCCTGAACTGATGCTGAGACAAGTATCCTGTCAAAGGGCGCTTTTTCTTCGAATCCCCTAGACCCATCTCGGCAGACAAAGCTTGCTATTCCTTTTTTGATAAAGCTGTATTTCTTCAGATTGCTTTCTCCAAATTCTTTTAGTTCGGGCAATAATTCCAAAGCTGTTACCCTCCCTTCTTTTCCCGCGATATAGGAAAGAAGGCCCGTAGTCCAGCCGGATCCCGACCCTATGTCTAAAATATTATGCCCCTTGGCCGGCTTTAACTTCTCTATCATGAAAGCGACTACCAAGGGCTGGGAGATTGTCTGTCCTTGACCAATAGGCAGGGCTTCGTTTATCTCTGCCATTTCTTTCATTTCAGGAGGCATAAAGTCTTTTCTTTTTATTTTTTCAAAAGCCTCTATGATTTCCGGACTCTTAAGCCATCCCTCTTCAATTAAAGAATCTATCAACTCGCTCATGTTAAAATTTTATTGAGAGATGGCGCAGTTTAAACAAAATCTTCCCCCATAAAGACAGCCGGTTGAAAAACAGGATGCCGTTGGTATGGTCAGTCTCATGCTGAAGCACGCGAGCCAAGAGATCTTTCGCCGTAAAACCCACGTTCTCCCCGTTAAGATTCATCCCCTCCATCTCTATTTCCCTACTCCTTTTTATCTCTAAGAATATGTCGGGAAAACTTAAACATCCTTCTTCTCCTTTTATCTTTTGCTTGCTTTTCCTGATAACGCGAGGATTGATTAAAGCAAAAACCTCTCCCTTCTCGGGATTGGCGGCAACAACAATTAACTTTTTGCTAATCCCAACCTGAGGAGCGGCCAGCCCTATCCCTTCATTCTCTAGCATTATCTTCGTCATTTGAGAAGCCAGTTCTTTTATTCCTTTATCCACTTTCTCAACCAGCTGGGCCTTTTCTCTAAGAATGGGATCGTTAAATTTTCTAATCTTGAGATTATTCATGATCAAACCTGATTTCTACAGATTTTTTGTGAGCGGAAAGCCCTTCTACGGAAGCAAGTTTTTTGGCGGTCTCGGCTAACCTTTCGCCGCCCCTTTTTTGCAATTGCTGATAAGTTAATATTTTAAGGAATCCCTTAACGGAGAGTCCTCCCGTAAACTTAGCAGATCCTCCGGTGGGCAGAATGTGATTTGTCCCCGAACAGTAATCTCCAAAAACCACGCCTGAATACTTTCCTAAAAACAAAGATCCATAATTCTTTAATTTATTAAGATACTTCTTTGGGCTTTTAACTTGCAGCTCCAGGTGCTCGGGGGCAATTTCATTAGCCACATCAACGGCTTTTTCTATGTTTTTTACCTTTACAAACCTTTTATTAGCAAGGGAAGGTCCGGCCACCTCTCTGGTGTCTATATTCTTCAGCTGATTTTTTAATTCCCCCTCTACTTCTTTTAGCAAAGAGGCAGAATCTGAAACAAGAATTATTTTAGCTTTCACGTCATGCTCTGCTTGAGCCAGTAAATCAGCCGCTATTATCTTGTAATCTGCCCCTTGGTCTGCAATTATTAAAACCTCGCTGGGGCCTGCCAAAAGATCTATTCCGCAGTCTCCGAATATTTCTTTTTTGGCGGCAGTCACATACTCGTTCCCAGGCCCCACCACCTTATCAACTTTAGGTATACTCTCTGTTCCGTAGGCCATAGCGGCTATTGCCTGAACGCCTCCTATGTTATAGATTTCCTCTGCCCCTGCCAGATCTGAGGCCACTATGGTGACAGCTTTTATCTTAGGAGAGCAGACTATAACATCTTTTACTCCTGCGACCTTAGCCGGGATCACCCCCATTAAGGCAGTAGAGGGCAAAGGATATCTGCCTCCCGGGGCATAAACCCCCACTCTCTCGAGAGGGACTATCTTTTGACCCAAAGTGACTCCGTTTTTTTGATATTCAAAGTCTTTAAGCCCCTTAGACTGCCTCCTGGCAAATTCTTTAATATTAGAGGCCGCCTCTTTCAGCGCCGTAATTGCCTCTTGGCCCGTTTCTTTGTATGCTCTTTTTATGTCTTTCCGGGTTACTTTAAATCTATCTAATTCTACCTTATCAAAAACAGCTGTATATTTCTTCACAGCCTTGTCTCCGTTTTTTCTCACTTCTTTAATAATTTCTTGAACTTTGTCCATAGCTCTAATAATTTAGAATATCATTAATTAACCCTAAAAACAATAAAAAAAAAGAGGGTGACATCAATAGATATCACCCTTTAGCAAACGGGGTACGACGGGATTCGAACCCGCAACACCTGGATCCACAATCCAGTACTCTCCCAGTTGAGTTACGTACCCGCTTGCGTCTTATTTGTTTTGAAAAGGTTCTTCGCTTATATTACCTGTTTCAGTCTGTCTGTCAAGGCCTCGCGCCCCATTGTTTCTTGGGAGCGGGTGTCCATGTTTCTGAGGGCAACCACGCCCTTTGAGAACTCGTCAGGGCCAAGAATAATCATAAAGGGAATTCTTTTCTTAGCAGCGTAGCCAAGCTGCTTCTTTAGGGGGTCTTCAGCCAAGTATACTTCTGAGGGGATTCCAGCCTCTCTTAACTCTTTCACGATCTTTAAGTACTCATTGTTGAGGCTCGGATCGAGAGAAGCGATTAAAACTTTCGTTACTGTAAATTTGGCCTCGAACTTCCCCAGTTGTTGCATAGCGGCGAAAAGACGGTCCACACCCACAGAGGCGCCAGTACCCGGTATATTGCTTCCAGGAATAAAACGATCTGTCAGACCATCGAACCGGCCACCCGAATAGACGCTTCCCAGTTCAGGAAGAGCTCCCAGGGTAGTCTCAAACACTGGACCAGTATAGTAATCCAAGCCCCGTGCGATGGAAAGATCAATACACCAATTATCTCGGGAAACACCCAATACATCAAGATAGGAAGCAATTTCCCTTAATTCGGCTATCCCTTTCGCCCCGATGGGCACAGAGCCGACTATGCTGCTTGCAGACTCCAAGGCTTCTTCACCGCCCTGTTTAATGTCCAGGAAATCCATTACCCGATCTGCTTGTTCGGAAGAAAGATTCGGAGCAGGATCATATTTGTGAACTGGCTCTCGAGAAAGCTCAATCTTTACTTCCTCGTTTCCTACCTTCTCGCGCTTATCCACAATACGCATGACCTCTGTCCGCTGCGCTTCATCCGTAAGTCCGAGAAGAGAGTTTAGCCCCTCTAGAACTTTGCGATCGCTTACCCTGATTAAGAAGTCAGAAAGACCCAAGGCCTTCATGACTTCTGCCATCAGGCAGATTATTTCGGCATCCGCCATCATGGAGCGGGATCCCACAATATCTGCATCAAACTGATAAAACTCTCTAAAACGACCGGCTTGGGGTTTCTCGCCCCTCCAAACCTTGCCCACCTGATACCGTTTAAAAGGTTTTGTTATTCTATCCGGATAAGCAGAGACTACTCTAGCTAAGGGGACCGTTAGATCGAAACGAAGGGCCATCTGATCTTCTCCTTCAAAAGAGGATTGATCCAGTCCTTTCAGCCCCCGCACCACAGCAGTTCGGTAAAGAAGCATCGTAAAGTTCGGGTTATTCCCCGTCAAGACACTAAGTTTTTCAACCGCTGGCGTTTCAAGCGGAACAAAACCAAATCGTTCATATACTTCCCTAATAGTATCTAACATGGCTTGACGCGCTATCATTGTCGAAGGGAGAAAATCTAGAAATCCTCCAATCAACTCAGGCTTAATAGCCGCCACTCTTTCCTGTTTTGTCATCTTATCTCCAATCCGGGCCGGTTTAGGCCAGGTACTTAATGTCCTCTGAAAGAATCGATGTCACCCTCTCGCTTAGCTCGGTAAATCCTCCCTGATTAGGGGCAATAGGAAGGCTGGTCCTTGGACTGGAGAAAACCACATCCTGAACAGTGATTTTCTTGCCGTTAATTCTTTCCATCTCTTCGAAAATCTGCAGAGCCAGCTGAATACAATGTATGCTGAACTGGCAGATCTTGGCTTTTTCTCCCCTGATGGAAGCCCATTCCTCGGGCCGGCCGTAGGGAAGAATATAGGGCATACAAAGACTTGCATGGTTATAAAGATAAACGGGAAAACAGCTCTTCCCCAGAAAACTTCCGACGACCCTTCCGTTGTTAGGCATGAAAGGAAGAAAGTCGTGAGAAGGAACCCAATCAATGAGATCGTCCTTCTCGTTCCTGTTGCAGATTACTTCACCGTCAAAATTCTTCTCAAGAACATCAGCGGCTCTCGGAAAGAGAATGCCCAGAACAATTGTTCTAACTCTTTCGGGGCCCAGGATCCCAAGGAGAGCCTGCATGGTCCCTCCCGTAAAGGATCCGTCCTCAATGATAACCAGGCTCTTTTCACCCCTCGGAAGATAAGACAACTGCGCCTCTATTTTCGGATGACCAGGACGCGGGCCAATTCCGATAAGTTCACCCGAGCAATCAATAAGACGATTAAGATGGACACACTCTCCCTCTACCTCGTAGGCCATCAAAGGAGCAGTGCTCACGAAAACGAGTTCGGGATTGCTTTTCTTAACGTCCTGAACAGAAGAAACAAGCGCACCGAATAAATCTGAAGCGGAAAGAGTTTCCACCGAGACTTGGGTCCCGGCGAACATCTCTTCTACAAGCTGGCCGACCTTCTTCTCGATCTCTTCGATGAAATCTCGGGGGGGAATCTGAAGGCCGATCCAACTAAATGCGGAAAGATGTTCAAAAAGCGTCTGAGTCAACAAATACGTCTTGCCGGCCGCACCGCTGGCACTCTTTAGCATTTTCCTATCCTTTCTTTCTCGAAGTTACAAAAAACCTTTCTAGTTTTTAAAGAGCTCTCTTCATTGCTTCTCCTTTCCTAATCTCACAGCCAAATCGACTGCTTCTTCCGGGGTTTCTGCTGCCAGAATCTTGATTCTTTTCCTCTCATCCAGATAAGTTCCTGCCAACTTGTCACTCCATCCTCCGCTTCCTTTAATAGCAATAATAGGTATGTTGGCCTGATAAGCAACGGCTATTTCGTTCAGAGTGCCAGACCCTCCGTTAATAACAATCATTGCATCGCAACTTAACCCCAAGACAAATTCTCTTCCGCCGCCCACGTCCATTCCTGTGGGAATTATGATGTCTGCATCTTCGGTAAAAACTTTTTTACCCTTGTTATAAGTAATTCCAATCGTCAGACCGCTCGCCTTTTTCGCTCCCCGGCAGGCAGCTGTGGAAAGAGAATCGAATTCTTTTTCCGCGCCGAAGATAAGAACAGCTCCTTTTCGGGCAATTAGTTCTCCTGTTTTTTCAGCGATTTCTTCCACTTCTTTGCTGTATTTAACGTCTGAAGCAGACCCCATTACCCCAATTTGTAATTTTCTGGCCATATTAAACATTACCTTGCCCCTAAAAGGATGTCAAATAAAAAAAAGCATAAAGAGACGGTATGCGGGGGTACTAGGAGTCGAACCTAGAAGATCGGTTTTGGAGACCGACAGTTTGCCAATTAGCTTATACCCCCTCGTTAATCATTGTTTTTTTAAAGAAGGGACAGCAACATCGTCTTTTTCGCGCCATAGCTACATTCTGCCTCTAAAAAAAGGCGGCAAGTCTCTCCAAAAAACTATTTCTTGATTTCTTTATGGGTGGTGTGCTTTCTGCAGTGCTTGCAGAACTTTTTCAGCTCTAACTTTCCCTCTACTCCTTTGGATTTATTAGAAAAGTAGTTTATATTCTTGCACTCCTGGCACTGAAGCTTTACAAAAGGTTTTTTCTTTACCGCCATAAGTTTTTTCTTTTAATTATTATGAGCCAAGGACGAGATTTGAACTCGTGACCTTCCCCTTACCATGGGGATGCTCTACCAGCTGAGCTACCTTGGCAAGCGGTGGGCAGGGAGGGATTCGAACCCCCGAAGGCCGAAGCCGTCAGATTTACAGTCTGATGCGTTAGTCCACTCTGCCACCTGCCCGACTCTAACATATTAACACCAACTCCCCTATTTTTCAATGATTTTCCTGTGCTTTTCCCTCCATTCCTTTATTTCTTTATGATTTCCGGACAACAAGACCTTGGGAACTCTCCACTTCTCTTTTTTGGAAGCCTTAAATTCTTCAGGCCTTGTATACTGGGGATATTCTATAAAGCCCCCTTTCTTGGTTATTCTTTCTTTCAAAAGATCAGGTTTTCCTATTACTCCGGGGACAAGCCTAGAAACTGATTCTATTACTGCCATAGCGGGCAATTCCCCGCCCATTAAAACATAATTCCCCATTGAAAGATTAATGTCAGCTATTTTCCTTGACACCCTTTCGTCAATTGCTTCGTATCTTCCGCAAATTAGGATAAAATGTTTTTCTTTGCAGAATTCAGTAGCTGTTTTCTGATTATATTTTTTCCCCCGGGGAGTGAAAAGTACTACTTTGCTATTTTTCTTTTTCAAGTCTTTTACCGCTCTATAGATAGGACCCACTTTCATCACCATGCCCCTGCCCCCGCCAAAGGGCTTGTCGTCAACTGTCTTGTGTTTGTTTTCTGTCCATTTTCTTAGGTCATGAATGCCAATCTTAATCAGGCCTTTTTTTTGGGCTTGAGAAATAATGCTTTCTGAAAAATAGACCTTGAAAATCTTAGGAAAAATTGTAATTACATCAAACTTTATCATATTTTAAACAAAACAGTGCTACCAATAATAGTAGCACTGCCTTTGTTTAATGCAAACGAAAAGTTTACAGTTTTAGGTCTTCTAACCCTTCGGATGATCCTCCTTCTTCTTCTTTCTTCTCAGAAGAAGCTGGTCTAGCTCTTCCGCCTTCAGGTTCTTCTATCTTTAGGTTAACTCTGGCGTGGTTTTTAAGGCCAACAACGCGAACCAAAGATCTAATTGCCCTAGCGGTAGAACCTGCCTTCCCGATTATCTGCCCCATGTCTTCGGAGTGGACTCTTAGAGTAAGAAGTACTCCCATTTCGTCAACTTTCCTCTCAATTTTTACATCATCGGGATGATCAACCAAGGATTTTACTAAAAATTCAAGAAATTCCTGGTCTTGTTCTTTTGCCATGATCAATTTCGCAAATCAAACTGATTAAACGACCTTTCGAGCGTTTGAATCTCGTCAATTCAAAACGCTACTTTCTAAGCCGCATTATATCTTTTTGAAAACAATTGTCAAGCAACGATCTACTCCTTTTTAATCTCCTCTTTCTCTCCACTGCCCTGTTGTTTTTTCGCTGGTTCTTCTTTCGAAGCTTCCTCTTCTTTGGGGGCTTCAGTGGAAGTTTCTTCCTTTCGAACTTCTCCCTCCTCCTTCTCGGCGGACTCCTTTACTGGTTCTTCTTTAAAGGATTCCTCTTCTTTGGCGGCCTCAGTGGAAGTTTCTTCCTTTTGAACTTCTCCCTCCTCCTTCTCGGCGGACTCCTTTACTGGTTCTTCTTTAGAGGATTCCTCTTCTTTCGGGGCTTCCTGCGGTCCTTCTTCGGGGGATTTGTTTGCCGTCTCCCCTTCTTTGGTGGCCTCCTTGGAAGTTTCTTCCGGTTTTTTCTCGGGGACTTCTTCTTTTGAAGCTTGTTCTGCCCCCTGATCTTCGGTTTTTTCTTCTTCTTCAGACTTCTTTTTCTTTTTATGAAGGGGGGTCTTCTTGCCTTCCAAAATCTTTTCTTCTATAAGAAGATTGTAAACCGTATCTGAGGGCTTGGCCCCTACAGAAAGCCAATGTTTTGCTTTTTCTTTGTCAACTTTTTTTTCTTTTGTTAGAGGATTGACAAAACCGATTTCTTCCACAAAACGCCCTCCTTTTGGAGGATTTTCTTTGGCTGTAACGACAATCTTGAAAAACGGCTGGTTTTTTCTTCCTTTTGGGAATAGTCTTATTGTTAGCATATTTTTACCAATTCTTTATTTTAAGCGCTTTCTCTGCTGCCTCTTCCTCTGCTTCTTGCTTAGAGAGACCCTCTCCCTTTGCCACTAATTCTCTGCCAAGGCAGACTCCGACAACAAAATGCTTGGCATGATCCGGACCCCACTCCCTAACCACTCTGTAGGTAGGGGTAACTCCTTTTTTCTCCTGAGCCATTTCTTGGAAATGAGACTTGGAGTCCAGAAACAGCTTGTTCGCTATAATGTTATCTAGTTTTTTAATAAGATTTTCGTTAATGAAACTATCGCATACCTTTAAGCCTCGGTCAAGGTATAGGGCGCCGATAAAGGCCTCGAGAGTGTTTGCTAAGATAAACTGCTTAGACTTGCGATTATCGTTGTTTTCTCCTCTGGAAAGCAGAAGAAACTCTTCAAACCCCAATTCCTCTGCGCACTCAGCCAATGTCTTAGAATTAACCAGAGCGGCTCGCCAGGCAGTTAGCGTCCCCTCGGACTCTTCTGGATATTTTTTGAAAAGGAAAACCGTAACAATATGCTCTAAGACGGCATCTCCCAAAAACTCCAAGCGCTCATTGTGTTTCATTCCTTCTTCCGGAACCTCATTTAAAAAAGATCGGTGGACAAAGGCTTGGATAAGAAGGTTTTTGTTTTTAAACCTTATGTTTATTTTCTTTTCCAACCAGCCAAACTTCTCTTTTAGAGATTCTTGGCTGCTCGGAAGAGAGGAATTTTTCATTTTTCTTCTTGCATTTGCTTATAAACCGTTCCCAGAACTCCATTAATAAATTTCCCGGAACTTTCTCCCCCGAACTTTTTGGCCAATTCTATAGACTCGTTAATAGCTACTTTCGGAGGAACTTCTCTTTTGTCGCTGAACAACAATTCAAAAAGGCCCAACCTCAATACATTCCTGTCTACTATAGTGATTTGTTCAATCGGCCATTCCGGAGCTGCTTTTTCTATTATTCCGTCTATTTTGTCTATCTTGGAAACGACGCCATTAATTAGCTGTTTTACAAAAGAACTGTCTTGTAGGCCAGGACCGAATTCTTTGATGTTTCTTTCTGTTATCTCTTCCAAAACCCCTTTTTTCTTTCCGTAGAAATCCCATTCATAAAGACTTTGCATCGCAATTGAACGGGATAAATGACGAGAGGCCATAATGTTATTCTTTAGACATTTCTTCCATATTCAAGGGCTTGCTGCTCTGCTTTTCCTGTTCTGCCATTTCCTTTTCTTTTTTCTTCCTTTCTTTCTTGTCCATCTTTTCCAAAACATTGATTGCTTCCCTGCCTCTGTAAAACCCGCACTTGGAACAGGCGGTATGAGGTCTGACAAAAGCGCCGCACTTGGGACAGGTAGCCAAACTCGGCTTTCCAATAAAAAGATGCATTCTTCTTTTGTCTCTCCTTGATTTTGTTTTTCTTTGCTTTGGAACTGCCATATTATCTTATAACCTAGCAAGAAAATCCTTTTTTGGCAAGGGCTTTTTGACAGGGGCTGTAGCTTTTTCTGTGAATTCTGCAAAGACCGTATTGATTAATCCTCTGCTGATGAAGCTTGGTTGAATATCCTTTATGCTTGTCAAATCCGTAAAAAGGGTATTTCTTATGATATTTTACCATGGCCCTGTCCCTGACAACTTTCGCAAAAACAGAAGCCAGGGCACAGGAAAAAACACTGCCGTCTCCCCTGACAACGGTTTTTTGAAGAATGCCGAGATCCAGCCTGCTGGTTCCGTCTATCAAAAGAAAATCTGACTCCTTGTCCAGGCCCAAAACTGCTCTTTTCATAGCCAGTTTGGCTGCTTCTAATATGTTAATCCGGTCTATGGTCTTTTCTGAAACCTTGGAAACGCTCCATTTTATCTGTGGGTCTTCCCTGGCAATCTCAAAAATCTTTTCTCTCTGTCGGGAAGACATCTTCTTGGAATCGTTTAATCCAGGAAGCTTTTTTAAAAAATAATTGGAGGGCTTTTCCAGAGAAATGGCTGCAGCAACCACGGGCCCTGCCAAGCACCCTCTTCCAGATTCATCTATTCCTGTGATGTTTTTGTGGCCTTGCCGCCAGGCTCTTTTTTCTTCTTTGAAATTAAGATTTCCCATTTTATATATCTTAACACAATATCATGCCCGACTTAACTGGCAACAGGCCGGAAGAGCTTGATTTCTCGCTATAATAAAGTTAAAATGCTTAAATCATGCCCCAGTTTACTCATTTACATGTCCACTCCCACTATTCTTTGCTGGACGGGCTGGCCAAACCCGAAGAACTCTTAAATTACGCCAAAGAATTGGGGATGAACTCTTTGGCTCTCACCGATCACGGGGTAATGTACGGGGCCGTAGAGTTTTTTCAAAAAGCCAAAGAAAAAGGGATAAAGCCAATTATCGGCTGCGAGGTCTATCAAGCCTTTGAGGGAAGGCGCCAAAAGAGACCCAGGATTGACGACACAAGATACCACCTTCTCCTGCTTGCCAAGAACAAAAAAGGCTACGAAAACCTGGTAAAGCTTGTTACTAAAGCCCATCTTGAGGGATTTTATTATAAGCCGAGAGTAGATGAAGAAATTCTAAAAGATTACTCCGAGGGACTAGTGGCCTGCTCAGCTTGTATCCAAGGAAAAGTCCCGCGTCTTATTCTGGCCGGGAAAGAAGAGGAAGCTGAAAAGGCTGCCTTAAGATATAAAGAGATTTTTAAGGATGACTTTTATCTTGAAATCCAGCACCATCCAAAAAATGAAAACCAGGTAAAGGCAAACAAAATATTAATTCCTATGGCAAAAAAGCTCGACATTCCCTTGGTGGCCACCAATGACGTCCATTATTTAAAAACAGAAGACGGGCAGGCCCAAGACATCTTGATGATGATAAACACCGGAGCTGACCTAAACGACCCCGAACGCCTTACCATGAAAACAGAAGATCTTTCTTTAAAGTCAGAAGAGGAGATGAAGGAGGCCTTCAAAGATATTCCTGAAGCGATAAAAAACACCCAAAAAATAACAGAAAAGTGCAACTTTGAGTTCGAATTGGGAAAAACAAAACTGCCTAAATTCGACCTCCCAGACAAAAAAACGGCAGATCAGTACTTAAAAGAATTATGTTACAAGGGGCTAAAAGAAAAATTCGGAAAAAATTACAAAAAAGAAATAACAGACCGCCTAGAATACGAATTATCCGTAATCAAGCAAACGGGATTTGCCTCCTACTTTCTTATAGTCCAAGATTTTGTTAACTGGGCCAAAGAAAACCGCATTGTTGTGGGCCCGGGAAGAGGTTCTGTCGGAGGGTCTTTGGTGGCTTATCTTTTAAGCATTACTAACATCAATCCCCTTAAGTACGATCTTCTCTTCGAAAGATTTTTAAATCCGGAAAGAATTTCTATGCCGGACATTGATCTTGATTTCGCCGACAGAAGAAGGGACGAGGTGATATCTTACGTTTCCCAAAAATACGGAAGAGAAAGAGTGGCCCAGATTATAACGTTTGGAACCATGGCAGCCAGAGCCGTAATAAGAGATGTGGGCAGAGTTTTGCAGTATAGTTACGGATACTGCGACAAACTGGCAAAAATGATACCCTTCGGCTTTTCTCTGAAAGAAACGCTGGAAAAAATAAAAGAATTTAAAGACCTCTATGATTCAGACGAACAAGCCAAAAGACTAATAGATCTGGCCCAGAAACTGGAAGGAGTAGCCAGGCACGCTTCCACCCACGCCTGCGGCGTTGTAATTTCTGCAGACCCCCTCACTGCTTCAGTCCCCCTCCAGCATCCGACGCAAAACGATGAAACAATAGTAACCCAGTATGAAATGCACGCCATTGAAGACCTCGGATTGTTGAAAATGGATTTCCTGGGATTGAAAAACCTTACTATTATTGAAGATACTTTAGCCAGAATTTACGTAGTAAGAAACAAAGAAAAAGTAGACATTGAAAACATACCTCTTGACGATGAAAAAACTTTCCAGCTTTTGCAAGAAGCAAACACCACGGGCGTTTTTCAACTGGAATCAGGGGGCATGAAAAGATTCCTAAAACAATTAAAGCCGGTTAAGTTTGAAGATATTGTTGCCATGGTTGCTCTTTACCGGCCAGGACCTATGCAATTTCTGCCGGACTTTATTGAAAGAAGGCACGGCCGCCAAAAAACCGAATATCTCCACCCAAAACTTAAGCCTATCCTTAAAGAAACAAACGGGATTTGCATTTACCAAGAACAATTGATGCAGATTGCCAGAGAAATAGCAGGATTCAGCCTGTCAGAAGCTGATATACTGAGAAAGGCAGTAGGCAAAAAAATAGAAAAACTTCTTCACAGCCAGAAAAAGAAATTTATTGACGGCACGGTCAAAAACGGAATAAAAAAAGAGGTGGGCCAGAAAATATGGCAATGGATTCTTCCTTTTGCCAGATACGGATTTAATAAGTCGCATAGCGCAGCTTACGCTATGATCGCCTACCAGACAGCTTACTTAAAGGCTCGCTATCCGGTAGAATTCATGGCTTCTTTAATGACTGCTGAGAAAAACGATGTAGAAAAAATCGCCATTCTTATTGATGACGCCCGTAAGATGAATATTGAAACTCTCGCCCCCAATCTCAATGAAAGCTTGAAAAACTTTACTGTTATCACGGACAAAAAACAGATTCGGTTCGGTCTCTTAGCGATTAAGAATGTCGGAGAGAACGTAGTAGACGCTATTGTTAAAGAGAAAAAAGAAAGAGGGCCCTTTAAATCAATTGGAGACTTCACAGAAAGAATGGACAGCTCTGTTTTAAACAAAAAGTCCCTGGAAAGCTTAATCAGGGCCGGAGTTTTCGACAGCTTTGAAGAAAGAAACCGCCTGCTCCAAAACACGGAAAGAATATTGGAAGCAATCAGAGAAAAAAGCAAAACAAAAAAGAACGGACAAAAAGGATTGTTTGACAAAGGAAGCTTTAATGTTCACCTTACTTTAGCTGCAGCAGAGCCTATTTCTAATCTCAAAAAGCTGGGCTGGGAAAAAGAGTTGCTTGGCCTTTATATCAGCTCTCATCCCCTAGAAGATTATAGAGAGGTTTTTAAGAAGAATGCCCTTCCTTTGGCGAAAATAGAGGATTC
The DNA here is from genome assembly GCA_964493085.1 of uncultured Candidatus Saccharibacteria bacterium. Lineage (GTDB taxonomy): Bacteria > Patescibacteriota > Minisyncoccia > Minisyncoccales > GWA2-38-27 > CAYXTC01. Next base: position 36,946 of record CAZBLV010000013.1, on the reverse strand, counting down.
TCTGGTTAATAGAAGAGTAAGGGTGGGAGGAATTGTTTCTGGAGTTAAAAAAATACTTACCAAAAACGGAAAATCAATGCTTTTTATGCAGCTCGAAGACCTAACCGGAAGAAGAGAGGTGGTTGTTTTCCCGAGCATTATGTCAAAAAATCCTGCTATCTTCGAAGAGAATAAAGTCGTTTTTGTTTCAGCCCGGGTAGACAACAGGCAAGGAGAGGTAAAGCTTATTGCAGAAAACATTGAAGAAATTGTAGGATTTTCCTAGATTTCATCCCCAAAAAGTATTAAACTAAAAACATGGAAATAAATAATATAAGACACTCTTTAGCTCATATTTTAGCTGCAGCTGTTCAGAATCTTTATCCCGAATCCAAATTCGGCATAGGTCCTGCTATTGAGAATGGTTTTTACTATGACATTGAACTGCCTCAGAAAATTTCTCCGACTGATCTGCCAAAGATAGAAAAAGAAATGAAAAGGATTATCAAAAAGAACATACCTTTCAAAAAAAAGACGGTCTCTAAAGAAAAAGCAAAAACCCTTTTCAAAAACCAGCCCTATAAAAAAGAGCTGATCAGGGAGATGCCGGCCGAGAAAGTAACTGTTTACGAAAGCGGAGACTTTGTCGACCTTTGCAAAGGTCCTCATGTTAAGTTTGCCAAAGAAATAAATCCGGCTAACTTTAAGCTAACAAAAGTAGCCGGAGCTTATTGGAGAGGAGACGAAAAAAATCCTATGCTCACCAGAATTTACGGAGTTGCTTTTGAAAACAAAAAAGACCTTCAAAAATACCTTGAACTTCAAAAAGAAGCAGAAAAAAGAGACCACAGAAAACTGGGAAGAGAGTTAGAGCTTTTTCTTTTAGATGAAGAAGTAGGAATGGGCCTCCCTGTTTGGTTACCAAGAGGGTCTGCCTTAAGAAACGTTATGGAGAATCATTTGAAAGAGAAGCTAACCAAGCAGGGCTACAAATGGCTTTATACTCCCCATATAGGAAAAATAGATTTGTGGAAAAAATCCGGACATTGGAACTTTTATAAAGAAAATCTTTATTCTCCCATAGAAATTGATAAAGAAAAATACCTTCTAAAGCCCATGAATTGCCCTTTCCATGTTAAAGCTTACAGCTCTAAAATCCGGAGCTACAGAGACTTACCTATCTATTTTGCAGAACTGGGAACCGTTTATAGATACGAAAGATCGGGCACTCTTCACGGATTAACCAGGGTCAGAGGCTTTACCCAAGACGATGCCCATATTTTTTGTACCCCAGAACAGATAAAGAAGGAGGTTGAAAAACTAGTAAAATACGGCCTTGAAATACTAAAGAACTTTGGATTTAAAGAATACAATATATATCTCTCTACCCGACCCGAAAAATATGCTGGTTCCCTTAAGAGCTGGAAACACGCCACTGATACCCTTAAAAAGGTTTTGGAAGAACAAAAATTAAATTATGAAACAGACCAAGGAGGCGGCGTTTTCTACGGCCCTAAAATCGATATCAAAATTAAGGATTCTCTGGGAAGAGAATGGCAGTGTACTACTATTCAATTTGATTTTAATTTGCCACAAAGATTCGGCATTAATTACACTGACAAAAAAGGAGAAAAGAGAGAACCCTTTATGATACACAGAGCTCTTCTAGGAAGCATAGAGAGGTTTACGGGCGTTTTAATAGAACATTACGCAGGCGCTTTTCCTTTGTGGCTATCCCCTGTCCAGGTTTCGGTAGTGCCAGTCGGATCCAGCCACAGAAAGTATGCAGAAAAAATCCAAAAAGAATTAAGCGATAACAATATAAGGAGTGAAGCAAAAACAAGAGCTGAAACTGTCGGCAGAAAAATTCGGGAAGGAGAAAAACAAAAAATCCCCTATATCCTTATTGTCGGAGACAAAGAGAAAAAAAGCGAATCCGTCAGAGTAAGAAAAAGAAAAGAAGGAGATCTTGGAATGATAAAAATAGCCACTTTTATAAAAAGAATAAAAAAAGAAATTGAAGAAAAAAAATAGACATGAAAGAAATTTCCGAGGCAACTAAAAAGCTAATAGCGAGATACGAGGCCTGGAGCCGGTCTTTGAAGCCCGCAAAAGAAGCAAACACAATCCATGTGGACGAAGTAGCCTCTAAGGTAGCGGCTTTTTATGAAAAGCTAAGGGGCATTATCGACTGGAAAGAAGAGCATCTCTTAAAAAGAGGGGCTATAGAGAGAATACTCAAAAGAAGAGTCTATTCAAAAGCCGATCTATTAAGCGGCAGTTTTGAAGTGGAAAACCTGGCAGAGCCCATGGTCTTAGACCTGATAAGGAGCGGCCACTTTCCCAACGATAAAATTGAAGAGGAAAAAATAGCAGAAGTCCAGAGAACAATTGAAAAATATACCCATATTATTAATAACAGTCCTGCCCAAAAGAAAAAATCCAAGATAAGGCTTTACAACTGGCTGTTTTCAATAGCGGCCTGCGAAATAGAAGAGATTCTCACCTCTGCTTCCAAAGAGCGGGCATTAATTGATTATATGTTCTCCCAGATGAAAGACAAGATAAGAATAAACGAGGGCTTGATAGTAAAGAACGGAATACCAGAGGAGGAAAAAAACATCCAAACATATATCGCGGTACAAAGAGCCCTGTTTAATTTAGATTCTCCTGTTATAAGCTATCATCTTTTAAAATATTACTATCCAACCTGGAAAAATCAGTCTCCAAAAGAGACAGAAGAGATTACTAAAAACATTTATTCTGTCTGGGATAGGCTGGAGAAAGATCTCGCTCATCCCCTGGGAGACAAATTTTATCAAATTTGCGAAAAATACGATACCCCTTACCTTATTTTAGGAGACGTTATAGAAGAGTTTCCCCTGGATGCAGAAGAAAAAATCAATGACCCGGAAATTTTAGAAGAAAAAGCCACAGAAAAATATAAAAATCGCCTCAAAACCCTAAAGTCGCGCCTTGGAAGAGCGGCTTTTTATTCTACCCTTTCTATATTTTTAACTAATATTGTCTCTCTGCTTGCTATTGAAATCCCTTTTTCAAAATACGTAATGGGAAACTTCAGCTTATTCGCTATCGGAGTGGACATCTTTGTCCCTACCTTGCTGATGGCCTTGCTAGTGGTTTCTATAAAACCTCCCAAAAGGAAGAATCTCCAACAGGTAATAGTTGAGATTATGAAGATAGCTTACAAGACAGAGATAGAAGACATCTATGAAGTCAAGGCCTATCGCAAAGGTGGCACAGTTATCCGCTCTATAATTAATTTTATTTATCTTCTAAGCTCCGCTGCTTTCTTGACGTTAATAATATGGGGGCTTTATCAAGTAAACTTTCCTCCGCTCTCTCATGTTATCTTTATCATATTCCTTTCTTTGATTGCTTTTGCCGGAGCCAAGATAAGGCAAAGATCCAAGGAGTTGCAGATAATAGAGGAAAAAGAAACTTTTTTTCATTTCATATTCGACCCCTTCGCCGTTCCAGTGGTCCAGCTTGGCAAGTGGCTTACTGTAAGATGGAAAAAGTACAATGTAATCTCGGCTTTTTTCAACGCTCTTATAGATATGCCTTTTATGGTTTTCGTTGAATTCATAGAACAATGGCGATACTTCCTAAAGGAAAAAAAGGAAGAAATTCACTAAACAATAAAAAAGCCCGGCCAACAAGGGCTTTTTTATTACAAAGGCCTTGTTTTTCAATCCCCTTCAAGATAAAATGCCCAATATGAAATATCATATAATTACTTTTGGCTGCCAGATGAATAAATCAGACAGTGAAAGAATCTCCGCTGCCTTGAAAAACTCAAACCACAAACCCGTTTTTAATATAAAAGAGGCCGATTTGGTTATAGTCAACATGTGCTCTGTAAGACAGTCAGCCGTAGACAGAGTTTACGGACTAGAACCGAAGCTAAAGGGCAAAAAAACAATACTAACAGGGTGTATTTTAAATAAAGACAGAAAGAATCTATCAAAGAATTTTGATTATCTGCTAAACATAAAAGACTTGCCGAACTGGCCAAGGATCTTTAGCAAGCTGCTCCCTGAAAATTATCTGGAGATTAAGCCAGATTATTCAAATAATTTTTCGGCTTTTCTGCCCGTTATGACAGGATGCAACAACTTCTGCTCTTATTGCGTGGTTCCCCTTACCCGAGGAAGAGAAATATCCCGGCCTGCCAAAAATATAATTAAAGAAGTTAAGGATTTAGCAGATAAGGGATACAAAGAGATATGGCTCTTGGGGCAAAATGTAAATACCTACAAGAGCGGAAAAACAAGCTTTTCTGCCCTTTTGAAAAAGATCAACGATATTCCGGGAGACTTCTGGATAAGGTTCACCTCCCCCCATCCGAAGGACTTTCCAAGCGAACTCATCCAAACCATGGCTGGCTCTGAAAAAGTTACAGAATATCTCAATCTTCCTGTCCAGTCAGGAGACAATAAAATATTAAAAAGGATGAATCGCTCCTATACAATAAAGCAATATAAAAAGTTGGTAAAGGAAATAAGGAAAGCGATTCCCAATATAGCTATTTCCACTGACATCATCGTGGGATTTCCGGGAGAGACGGAAAAACAATTTAACAATACCCTAAAGCTGTTTGAAGAAATAAAGTATGACATGGCATATGTTGCCAAGTACTCCCCTCGCCCGCAAACAGCTGCTTTAAAAATGAAGGACGACGTTTCTTCAAAAGAAAAAAATAGAAGAGAAAAGATGCTGACAAAAGTGTTAAAAAAGACCGCGCTGGAAAATAATAAAAAATATATAGGAAAAACAGAAATAATTCTAGTCTCCGGCTGTTCCAATGGTTTCTGTACCGGCAAAACCAGAACCCATAAGACAGTGAAGTTCCGTTCCCTTGCCAAAGACCTTTCTGGCCAGTTTACAGAGATAAAGATAACAAAAGCCCTTCCTTGGGGGCTAAAAGGCGAAATAAAAAAATGAAAAAGCTAATTGTAATTTTGGGGCCGACCTCTGCCGGAAAAACCGATCTTTCCATAAAGCTGGCCAAGAAATTCAATGGAGAGGTGGTTTCTGCTGACTCCAGACAAGTGTATAAGAAAATGGATATCGGCACCGGAAAAGCAACCAAAAAGGAAATGAAGGGCGTCCCCCATTATCTTCTGGACGTAGCTTCCCCTAAAAGAAAGTTTACGGTAGCCCAATACAAAAAAAGAGCCTTAAGGGCCATAGAACAGATCCAAAAAAAAGGAAAAGTTCCTTTCTTGGTAGGAGGAACCGCCTTTTACATCCAAACCATTGTGGATGGCATTAAGATTCCCAAAGTAAAACCCGACTGGAGCCTTAGAAAAAAATTAGAGAAGAAATCTTTAGAGGAGCTTTTCTTTTTATTAAAGAAAAAAGATCCGAAAAGAGCCGGAAACATTGACAAGCGCAACAAAAGAAGACTGATAAGAGCCCTTGAAATTATTTATAAAACAGGAAAGCCAGTCCCCTTTATTGAAAAATCCCCCCCTCAATTTGACGTCTTGATCTTGGGCGTTAAAAAAGAGTTTGGAAAACTTAAAAAAAGGATAGAGCAAAGGCTAAAAAAAAGACTAAAAAGAGGAATGGTAGCTGAAGTTAGAAAACTGAAACAAGCGGGACTCTCCTGGAAAAGGCTAGAAGGCCTGGGTCTTGAATATAAATGGGTGGCAAAATATCTTCAAAAAAAGATTACCAGAGAGGAAATGGAAGAAAGATTGCAAAAAGAAATAGAACATTTTGCCAAGCGCCAAATGACTTGGTTCAAAAAAAACAAAAGAATCCATTGGATAAAAAGCCAAAAAGAGGCGGAAAAGAAAGCAAAAAAGTTTCTGGCACAATAAGCTGGGGGCTTGCTAAAATTTGAAAATCAGTTATAATATTAAATAGATCTTTGTCAACAAAACAACCTAAAGGAGAAAAGCATGGGAGCGACAGTCCGTCTGAGAACAAGAACGGTTGACTGCCGGATATCAATCAACGAAGACGGAGAGGTTTTAATAGTGGCTTCTCCCAAATTTCCCGGTAAAAAAACCCATATAATAAGGGCCTCCGACGGAGACCTTAGCAGAAACTATTTTAAGGCTGTCAGCGAAGTCGAGGGCCTTACCGTGCTGGATGTCATTATGACGGCTTTGGCGCTGAACGTTTTTATTCCCCCTCAAATCGCTTACAACCTGTTCGGCGGCTACGAGATGATCGCAAGAATAGCTCAAAGCATGGACTTTGACGAATTTTAGCAACAAAAAAAGCGCAGAAAAAAATACCTGCGCTTTTTTATTACAACTGTCCTATCGCCTTTTTAAGAATTTTGTTCAACCTCTCTGGCTCTGCTCTTCCTTTGGTGACTGCCATTGCCTGACCCACAAGAAATTTCAGAGCATTTTCTTTCCCTTTTTTGTAATCTTCAACCGCTTTTTTGTTTTCAGACAAAACTTTTTTAACAATCCCCCCTATCTCTGACTCATCGCTGATCTGGGACAATCCTTTGTCTTTAATAATATGAGAAGGATCTGCCCCTGTTTTAAGCATCTCTTTTAAGACCTGCTTTGCTATCTTGCTTGATATTTCTTTTTTGTAAAGAAGAGCGATAAATTCTGCAAAATTTTCAGGTGTTATAAGAATACTCTCTATCGAATCTCCTCCAAGAAGGCCTATGAGATCAGAAGATATGTAATTTGAGGCCAGCCTGGAAGCCCTTTCGATCTCTTTCTCTTCTTTTATCCCGAAATCCTTAAGCCAGTTTCTTAATTCTGAACAAACTTTTTCGAAATACTCCCCCGCCTCTTTGTTAAAAGTAAAGAAATCTGCCATTTTGTCTTCTATGGGATACTGCTCGAGAAATCTTTTTCTTTTCTGAGAAGGAAGTTCTGGAATTTCTGCTTTAATTTCAGATAAAAATTCTGGGTCTATCCTAAGGGTTGGCAGGTCGGGCTCGGGTAAATATCTATAGTCGTGAGCTTCTTCTTTTTCTCTCTGGCTGACAGTCTCCCCTTTCTTTTCATCCCATCCCCTAGTCTCCTGGATAACGCTTTTTCCTTCCTCTAGCACTTCTTGCTGTCTTTCAATCTCATAATCAACAGCCTTCTCTACCGCCCTGAAAGAATTAAGATTTTTTATTTCTACCTTAGTCCCCTTTTTTGAATCCCTGCTAAGACTAATATTTACTTCCACTCTCATCTGGCCTTTTTCCATATCAGCCAGGGAAACTTCCAGATATCTTAAAATCAGCCTTAGTTCTTCTGCAAAAGCTCTTGCTTCTTTCCCGGAAGAAAGATCAGGCTCCGTAACAAGTTCCATTAAGGGAATCCCTGCCCTGTTAAAATTAACCAGGGAAGCATTGTCTTTTGAGGAGTGCTGCAAGCTTCCTGTGTCTTCTTCCAAATGGATTCTTGTTATCCTTACTTTTTTTTCGCCAACCGTTAATTGCCCTTTTTCGCATAAAGGCATGTCATACTGAGAAATCTGGTATCCCTTGGGGAGATCAGGATAAAAATAGCTTTTCCTGTCGAACTTAGAGAATTCTGGCACTTCGCAATTCAAAGCCAATCCTGCCTTAACAACTTTCCTGACCGCTTCTTTGTTAATAACCGGAAGCGTGCCCGGATGTCCCATGCAAATGGGGCAAATATTGGCATTTGCCTCTTTGACGTCTGGATCATTCGGGCAAGAACAAAACATTTTAGAGCGAGTTTTCAGCTCTACATGTATTTCCAGCCCAATAACAGGAGTATACTTCATAGGTTTATGATTTCTTCTGGGCGCCCTCTTCTGAAATTTCAAAGTCGTCAAAAACAACCGGAATTCTCTTTTTTACCTCTTTTAAGAGATTTGTCATTACTCTTCTTATTTCCCAGTGAGCCCCAGGAGAACACCTTAAAGTAAAAATGTGACGCCATTCCCTAAAATTAGCCGTAGCTACAATTTGGGCCTTGATTCCTATGGGAAGGGTCTGCCTGGCGTCCTGGGGAACCCATCCTGCTTTTCTCAATCCCCTGTACATTTGTTCGTTAAGGGCAACCCAGTCTTTAAAAGAAACTCTCGTTTTTTCTCCATTCGGAAGATTAAGATCTACCAATTTTTCGCTGGCGTCTTTATCGGGAGGAACAACTACCTTAAAGTCGCTCTCGTCAACATACCTCGTGGACTCTTGGGTGTAAGCTGCCAATCTGTGGCGAACCAGCTCGTGGGTAAATCCTCGGCAGACATTATCAAATTCCACTGCCATACAAGAATGCTCTAACACTGACTCATGCCCCCTTTTTCTTATCATTTCTACAAACTTTGCTGCCGATTCGTCGTCAACTTTATCTCTGCTTTGATAAGCAGTCCTTCCAGCAACTTCAATCAGCTGAAGCGGGTTTTCTCCTTCCAGGCCCGCCATTATGGAAAGAATTCTGTGAGAGCCCGCGTTTTTTAATATCTCTGCCATTTTGCTTTATTTATTTAAAATTTCTAAGTAAACAACCTCTTTTATGTCCTCGAAAACTTTTCCTATTGGCTGTTCGCCATTAACAAGGTTAACATTCTCAAATCGGGAAGGCATTTTCTTGTAATTCTCCATTACCTTTCCCAATCTTTCTTTTACCTCAAAAAGCGTTTTCTTGCTTCCCCTATTTGTAATTCTTTGGACGCAGACTTCGGGTCTAACATTTAGTATAAAAGTGAGGTCTGGAAGCAAAAAATCATTATTCATTTTGATTAGCTCTTCCATATCAAGACCGGCAGCGGCTCCGAAGCAAAAAGTAGAAAAGAAATAGCGATCAGATATAATGAATTTCCCTTCTTTTAAGGCAGGAATAATCAGGTTCTCTAGATGTTCCTTTCTGTCTTGAACAAACAGTTCCTGGAGCTCTTCCGGGCTTGCCTCAACCTCTTTTTCTAAGACCTTTTTTATTTTCTTGCCTGCTTCAGAGTCCAGGGTGGGCTCTTTGGTAATAATCGCCTGATGTCCTTTCTCTATTAAAAAATCCCTTAATAAGGAGACCTGAGTACTTTGGCCTGATCCGTCCGGGCCCTCAAAAACAATAAATTTTCCTTGGTTAGTATTCTCAATCATTTTAATTAATAATACATTTAAAAAAAGGGCTGTCAAAGCCCTTTAAAAGCATCTATTTATTGCTGGCTGTAATCTTCTACTGAATCGTCAATAATATCCATCTTCACCCCCGCACTCTCAAACAAGTCCAGAGCCATTTGGCCGGCATGATATTTTTTTTTGGCCACTACCCTTTTTATGCCTACTCGCACTATTCTCATAGCGCAATTGTAGCAAGGTGCCATTTTGCAATAAAGGGTGGCTCCCTCAACTCTTATTCCGTCTTTGGCGCACTGCAAAATAGCGTTCTCTTCAGCATGCAAAGTTCTTACGCAATGCTGCGACTTGTTTCCATTCCCGTCAATTACTGTTACCATCATATGGCCGACTTCGTCGCAGTGAGGTTGTCCCGGAGGAGATCCCACATATCCTGTGGCCAGAATAGTATTTCCGGGGCTTACAATGATTGCTGAGTTGCGTCCTCTGTCGCAAGTCGCCCTTTTACTCAAAGGATCCAATAAATTTAAAAAGTAATTGTCCCAATCGGGCCGAACATATTTAGATTTGTTTTTGTTTTCCTCCATTTGATCGATAAATTATTAATTTCCTATCTCAATTCCCATATTCTTGGCGGTGCCTTCGATCACTTTCATCGCTTGCTCTACATCATCCGTGTTTAGGTCTTCCATTTTTTCTTGGGCTATTTCTTTAAGCTGGTCTCTGGTAATTTTGCCTATTTTCTTCTTGTTAGGCACGCCAGACCCCTTCTCTACCCCGGCCGCTTTCTTTAACAGCTCTGAAGCGGGGGGCTTTTTTAACTTGAAATCAAAACTCCTATCTTCATAAATGGTTATTTCTGCTGGAATGGTGCTTCCGCTTTTGTCTTTAGTTTCGTCGTTAAACTTCTGGCAAAAATCAGAAATGTTTATGCCGTGCTGGGCCAAAGACGGTCCTATGGGAGGGGCAGGGCTGGCTTGACCTGCTTTAATTTGAAGTTTTACAACAGCTATTGTTTTTTTTGCCATAATTTTATAGTTTCTTAATTTGCAAAGAATCCAACTCTACCGGAGTGTCGCGACCAAACATATTGACCATTACCTTGACCTTGCCTCTTGCTTGGTCAACTTCTGAAACCTTTCCGTCTGAATCCTTAAAGGGCCCGTCAATAATTTTTACAGAGTCTCCTTCTTTCACCTCGATCTTGTAACTAGGAGTTTCTGCCCCCATTCTTTTCTTCAGGCTGTCAATTTCTTCTTGAGAAACCGGCACTGGAGTGGTTCCTACTCCCACAAACCCCGTGACATTGGGCGTGTTTCTCACTATATACCAGGAATCATCGGTAACAATCATTTCCACCAGCACATATCCCGGATAGATTTTTTCTTCAACGTTTTTTCTCTTGCCGCTTTTAATCTTAATCTTCTTTTCTTTCGGCACCAAGACATCAAATATTTTGTCTTCCATGCCTAAAGACTCCACTCTCTGCCTAAGGCTCTTTGCCACCGCCTCTTCGTATCCAGAATAAGTGTGAATAACATACCAATTTCTTTCTTGGGGTAATTTTTGTTTTGGCATAGATTAAAAAACAAAAACATTAAGCAGGACAGAAAAAACAAAATCGAGTCCGCCCAAAAATGCAGCCACAACAAGAGAAGTCCCGACTATTATAAGGGTATATCTGAAAGTTTCTGTCCTTGTCGGCCAGTTTACTTTTTTCATTTCGATTTTGACTTCTTTCAGAAAAGCAATGCTTTTGGAAAAAATAGAAATTTTCATTGTTTAAAAAAAGCCTTCCGGGCTTCTGGACTAATAATATCCAAAAGCCGGGCTAAAGTCAAGCATCCGCTAAATATCAAGATTCTGAGCTTCTTTGGCATAAGCCTGAATAAACTTCTTTCTGGGATCCACCTCGTCCCCCATCAGGATATCAAATATCTTATCGGCCTGCTCAGTATCCTCTACGGATATTTGGTATAAGACCCTGTTTTCAGGATCCATTGTAGTCTCCCATAGTTGGTCAGGATTCATTTCTCCCAGTCCTTTATACCGTTGAATCGATATTTTAGAATTTCCTTTTCTTAATTCCTTTAATATCTCTTCTTTATCTTTTTCCTTGTGGGCGTATTCAACTTTTTTGCCGGATTGTATCTTGTAGAGAGGGGGCTGGGCTACGTATAAGTAACCTTTTTCAATAATAGGCCTGAAATACCTGTAAAAGAAAGTGAGCAGCAAAGAACAGATGTGGGCTCCGTCTACATCAGCGTCCAAAGTAAGAATAATCTTATGATACCTTGCCTTTTCAATGTTAAAGTCGTCCCCTATGGCAGTGCCCAAGGCGATAATCAAGGACTTAATTTCTTTGGAAGCCAAAATTTTGTCCAAGCGCGCTTTTTCTACATTCAAAATCTTTCCCCTTAAGGGCAGCACTGCCTGGAAATGCCTGTCTCTTGCTGTTTTGCAGCTCCCGCCGGCTGAATCTCCCTCTACAATGAAAAGCTCTGATTTGGCAGGGTCTTTCGATATACAGTCTGCCAACTTTCCGGGAAGAGCCAGTCCCTCAAGGGCTCCTTTTCTTAATACGGTTTCTTTGGCAGTCCGGGCGGCCTTTCTTGCTCGGGAAGATAAAATACATTTTTCAATAATTGCCTTGGCGTCTCGCGGATTTCTTTCTAAAAAATCTATTAAAGCTACAGAAACCGCTTGATCCACTGCTGTTTTGGCTTCCACATTGCCTAGCTTGGCTTTGGTTTGACCTTCAAACTGGGGATCTTTTATTTTCACCGAAACAACTGCCGTCAGTCCTTCTCGAATATCTTCTCCCGTTAAATTGGTGTCGGAGTCCTTAAGAAAATCGTTCTTTCTGGCATACTCGTTAAGGGATCTTGTGAGGGCGGTTCTAAATCCCGTCAGATGAGTCCCGCCTTCTCCCGTATAAATATTGTTAGCAAAGCTTTCTTCTAAGGTTTCGTATTCCTCCGTATAGCGGAAAGAGGCCTCCACCAGAATGTCTTCCTTCTGGCTGGAACAGTAAAAGGTGTTTGGGTGGCGGGGGGCAGATCCTCCTACCAGATAATCTACATAAGAAGCCAGGCCCCCTTCGAAATAAAAAGTATAGTTGAATTTTTCTTTTTCCCTTTCGTCTTTGACGGTTATCCTTACTCCTTTGGTTAAATAGGCCTGCTGCCGAAGATGTTTTAAGATAATTTTTCGCTTAAATTCGGTTTCTTTGAAGATCTCGGGATCCGGCCGGAACGTAACTGCCGTGCCCCTCTGACGACACTTGCCGTCTTTTTTAAGCTTTCCGGTAGGTTTTCCCTTGCTATACTCTTGAACATAACGAATACCTTCCCGACAGACCTCGGCCTTAAGATAATTTGAGAGAGCACAGACAACAGAAACACCCACTCCGTGAAGGCCGCCAGAAACCTTATACGCTTGCCCGCCGAATTTTCCTCCTGCGTGAAGTGTTGTCATTACTGTCTCCAAAGCTGACTTCTTGGTGCTGCTATGTCTTTCTACCGGAATGCCCCGACCGTCATCTGTAGTTTTAATCTTGCCTTCCGGCAACAAAACAACTTCAACATTCTTGGCATAACCTGCGATTGCTTCGTCCAAAGCGTTGTCTACGCATTCCCAAACCAAATGATGAAGCCCCTCGCTTCCCGTAGAACCGATATACATACCCGGACGCTTTCTCACAGGATCCAGACCCTCTAGGACATATATGTCTTTTGCCGTATATTCTTCTTTCTTTTTTTTATTTGTCTCCTTTGCCATATTTTTGTTATTTAATATTTTCTGACCTGCCACTCCGGATCATGTTCGAGAGCCGCAATTGTCCTTTCCTGAAGCTTGTTGATCGCCTCGCTAGACAACGTTCTGTCTTTTGCCTGATAAATTATATGAAAAGCCAAGCTTTTTTTACCAGCCGGCAAATTCCCGCCTTCGTAAATGTCAAAAAGATCGATGTTCCTGATCAAAGAACCGCCAACAGCATTAATTTTATTCATTACAGCTTCTGTTTTCACCTCCCGGGGAACCAAGACCGCTATATCTCTCATTGCCGCAGGAAAACGAGAGATAGGGCGATATTCTTGCTCTTCTGAAGCAATTTTCTGCAGCTCTTCAAAATCAATTTCAAAAGAAGACACTTTTCCTTTTATCTTCTTCTTGTTTAATATATCTTGGGAAATTTCACCGAGAAAACCAATTTTCTTGGAGCCGATTTTGATCTCAGCTCTTCTGCCTTTCTCCCAAACACTGTTGTTTGTTTCTCGAGGAAAAGGATTAAAATCATTGTATCGAAAACTGCTGATTCCCATTTTTTTGAAAAGAGTGTCCACGACCCCTTTCATGAAATAAAAGTTTTTCTGGAAAGACAAAGCAGAGATCATTGCTTTTTCTTTCTCTTTTCTGTCGGGCCAAAACACTTTTCCTATTTCAAAAAAGCTGACATCTTTTTTTTCGCTGTTTTTTATGTTCTCTAACAAGTTGGGCATCAGGCTCGGCCTTAAATATTTTTGCTCTTCGCTCAAGGGATTTTCCAGCTCTACTAGATTTCGATAGCCAAATATTTTTTTTGTCTGCTCTTTTATAAAAGAATAGTTATAGGACTCAAAAAACCCCAGTTCTTTGAAAATGTCTTTTGTAAAATTCTCCCAAAAAACAGAAGGGTTTTTCTGGGGAGGAATAAGGGAAGACAAGGGAAAAGAAGGAAGAATGTTGTCGTATCCGTAAATCCTGCCCACTTCCTCTACTAAATCTTGAGGTGTTAGCAGGTCCAGTCTTCTGGTCGGAATCTCGACTTCGATTAAATGCTGCTTCTTTTTGTTTTCAAGCCCCAATCTAGAAAAAATTCCCCTTATATCTTTTTCTGAAATAATCACGCCGAGCAGGCTTCTAATTATGCTAGGATCTATTTTTATTTTTTTGGGAAATCTTTTTTTGGGATAAAAATCAGCTTTGCTGCGGAGCGCTTTTCCATTTGCAACTTTTTTAACTAGAAAAGCAGCCCTGTTAATAGCTTCTTCGGTAAGATTGGAATCTATTTCGTTTTCAAACCTCCAGGAAGCGTCGGTTCTCAATTGAAGCTTTTTTGAGGCCCTTCTGATTAATAAAGGGCTGAAGTTGGCAGACTCTAAAACAATAGTGCTGGTTTTTTCTGTTATCCCGGCTCTTTTTCCGCCTTTTATCCCGGCAATAGCCAAAGGGCCCCGGGGGTCTGCTATGACCAAGATGTCTTTGTCTAAGTTATAGCTTTTATCGTCAAGGGTAGTTATTTTCTCTTTCTTTCCGGCTCTTCTTACTATTAGCTTTTTTTGGATTTTATCAAAATCAAAAGCATGGAGGGGCTGGCCCATTTCAAGCATTACATAATTAGTGATATCTACTATATTGTTTATTGATTGGATGCCGCAAGAACCAATCTTTTCTTTAAGCCATTTGGGAGAAGGACCTACTTTTACTCCCTCTACAATTCTGGCTGTATAGCGAGAGCAGTCTTTTTCGCTTTTAATCTCTAAACCAAGACGGTCTTCAGCTTTACTCCCCGTTTTTTTTGAAATCGTTTGAGGATATTTTAGCTTTTTATCGGTAATAGCTGCGATTTCCCGAGCTATTCCTAAATGAGAAAAGCAGTCAGAGCTTCGATTAGGAAGAACATCAATATCTAAAAGGTAGTCATTATTTTTTTTCTTTAAGCTGTCTATTTCAAAGCTGTGCACCACCAAAAGCTCTGCCAGTTTCTCTGGTTTGGCAAGCTTGCTCTGAAAAAATGATTGCAACCAGTTATATGAAAAAACCATAGTTAAAATTGTTCTAAAAATCTTGTATCTCCGGACCGGAACAGCCTTATATCGTCAATCCTGTATTTCATCATCGCAAGCCTGTCCATTCCGATTCCGAAGGCAAACCCCTGCCAATTTTTTGGGTTAAGGCCGCTTGACTTTAAAACGTTGGGATGAACCATGCCAGCTCCGATTAACTCCAGCCATCCGGTATTAGAACAAACGCTGCACCCCCTGCCCTTGCAAACAATGCATGCAATATCTACTTCAAAAGAAGGCTCTGTGAAAGGGAAATAACCGGGTCTCAACCTGATTTTTATTGCTTTTCTGAAAAACTGGGATAAAAATTCCTGAATAATAGCCCTGAAATTAGCAACAGAGATATTATCCCCCACCATCAGCCCTTCTACCTGATAAAACTGGAAGTCGTGAGAGGCGTCTGTTGCCTCATGTCTATAAATCCTGCCCGGGGCTATGATTCTAAGAGGGGGATTGTTCTTTTCCATGTACCTTATCTGCACAGGGGAAGTGTGGGTTCTTAAAAGCGTCCCGTCCTTTAAATAAAAAGTGTCCCAAAGATCCCGTGCCGGATGCTCTTTGGGGATATTTAAGGCATCGAAGTTATAAAATTCGGTCTCAATTTCAGGTCCTTCGGCAACAGAAAAGCCCATTCCCTGAAAAATCTCTTCAATCTTTCTCCTAATAAGCGTAAGAGGATGCAGGTGGCCTGTCTCCACTTTCTCGGCTGGAATAGTTATATCAAGAGCTTCTCTCTTCTTGCTCTTCTGGGTTTTAAAAGATTTCTCTTTTTCTTCAAGAATTGCTACTATTTCTTTTTTCAATTCATTAGCTTTTTCCCCTGTTTCAGCTTTTTGCGAAGAATTCTTAAGCGAAGAAAAGATCTTTGTCAACTCCCCTTTTTTGCCTAAATATTTCTTTCTGCAAACAGCTAAATCCTCTGCATTCTGGGCTGCTTTCGCCTCCTCTAGGGCTTTTTCTTTTATTTCATTTAAGTCCATATTATACTTATTTTACCTTAAAAATCCTTCTGAATCAAGGTAAAAATTGGGGAAAAATGCATAAAAAAATTCCAGCCTAATCGCCAGATTTTCGAGTCAAAAAATAATGATTTTTCCTTAAAGCGCGGACGATGGGATTTGAACCCACGATCTCCGCCGTGACAGGGCGGCGCTTTAAGCCAGCTAAGCTACGTCCGCAAAATATGCCGGTGGCAGGATTTGAACCTGCGACCTAAGGCTTATGAGTCCTCCGCTCTGCCACTGAGCTACACCGGCTATTAAAATTGTTGCGGGGGCGGGAATTGCACCCGCGTCCCGAGGTTATGGGCCTCGTGAGATACTACTTCTCCACCCCGCGATATTATTTGGCATTATATACCAAAATAAAAATAAAATCAACAATTAAACTGCTCCCAGTTCTTGGAGAGCCCTCTCAAAAATGCTTATTGCCTCGCTGGCTTCTTCCGGATCCAGCTTATAGTCGGGATCGTGAACAATGTTATTGCGCAATTGATGCACTCGGATTACCTCCTCGACATTGGGAAGAATAGTTCCCGGAACTTGACTCAAAAGATCTTGCATTTTGCCTCCCTTATATCCCATAGCCCTTAATCTTTCTTCCAACAGATCATCCGCTTCAATCAAGGCCAGCTTGTGATCCGATTCTTCCCCGCTTTTAATTCTTGCGGATATTCTTTTCCACTCTTTAGCAGACTGCTTGACGCCGAAGGGCTTGTAAGAAGTGGCTTCGTACAGGTCTTCTGTATAGCGATTTCTTATCCAGCCCGACACAACTAAAAGAATTACCAAAAGCAGTAAAAGAATCCCGGAGACAAAAAGAAAGGCGTTTCTGGCAATAAGCAGCCATCCCTCAAATTCCGGATCTATTATGAAATAGTATGTTTCTTCAGAAAATAACCTGGAAAAAAGAGATATAATTTTGTTAATAAAGTTCATTATTGCCTTTCAGCCTGTTTGGCGATATTAAAAATTGTTTTTTCTCCAAAGGGCTTCCCGATGATTTGCAAGCCTATGGGCAACTTCCCCAAAAAGCCGGCCGGCAAAGAAAGGGAAGGCAGACCCGCTAAGCTTACGGGTGCCGTATAAACGTCACAAAGATACATCGCCAGAGGATCCGTAATTTTTTCTCCAAGCTTAAAAGGAGGCGTTGGCGCTACCGGAGCCATTATAACATCTACTTTTTCAAAAGCTTTATAGAAATCTTGAGCAATAAGGGTTCTTGTTTTTTGGGCTTTTAAATAATATGCTTGATAATATCCTGCAGAAAGAGCGTAGGTTCCCAGCATAATTCTTCTCTTGACTTCGCTCCCAAAGCCCTGTCCCCTTGTTTTTGAATATACTTCTTTCAGATTATCTCCCTCTTCGAAAAGTCCGTATTTTATGCCGTCGTATCTGGCTAAATTAGTAGAAGCTTCGGAATTAACAATTAAATAATAGGCAGAAACCGCATATTTTGTATGAGGCAGGCTAATCTCTTCTATTTTAGCCCCCAAATCTTCGAATTCTTTAATCTTCCGCATTATTACCTCTCTTGCCCCGGAATCAAGGCCCTCTTGGAAGTATTCTTTGGGCACCCCGATAACCATCTTATCAATCTTTTTGGGAACGGACGAAGACGGCTTTCTAGCTAAGCTAGTAGAGTCATGGTCGTCTTTCCCTGAAATTCTTTCAAAAACTATTTCAGCGTCTTCCGCATTTTTGGCAAGAGGCCCTATTTGGTCAAGAGAAGACCCGTAGGCGACCAGTCCGTATCTGGAAACCGCGCCATAAGTAGGCTTCAGTCCCACTACGCCGCAAAAAGAGGCAGGCTGCCTGATGGAGCCGCCGGTATCAGAGCCCAAAGCAAAAGGGCAGAATCCAGCCGCTACCGCAGCCGCCGACCCTCCGGAACTTCCGCCAGGGACTCTTTCTGGGTCATGAGGGTTTTTTGTCGGGAAAAAGGCGGAATTTTCAGTAGAGGCCCCCATTGCAAACTCGTCTAAATTTGTTTTCCCCAAAAAAACAGCTCCCTCCTCTCTTAATTTTTTAATACAGGTTGCCTCATAGGGGGGGTTGTAATTTTCAAGCATTCTGGAAGCACAAGTTGTTTTGGATCCTTTAATTAAAATATTGTCTTTTACAGCCATTGGCACGCCCGCCAAAACAGAAATTTCTTTTCCTAAGGATATCTTTTCGTCTACTTTAAGAGCCTGCTCTTCGGCTAATCTTTCAGTAAGAACTATGAAGGAAGATATTTCCTTGTCTTTTTCTTTGATTTTGGAAAAATACTCTTTGGTTAAATCAACAGCAGAAAATTCTTTGTTTTTCAGTCCCTGGTTTATTTTTTTTATAGTTAATTCTTCAACTTTCATTATCAAAAACTGTCTTAACTTTTACATGCTTTCCTTTTTTGCCGGGAAAAGCCCCCCTGATTAAATCCTTAGCCTCTTCCTGTTCTGCAATACTCTTGTCTTCTCTCATTGTTCCCATTTTTTCTCCAAAGAAAATCTCTGCTGGATGGAAAGTAGGCTCTACTCTGGAAACATCCAGCTCTTTCATCAATTCAAAGTAGCCTAAGATAGAGGTAAACTCTTTTTTATAGTTTTCTGCCTCTTTTTCTTCTATTCTTAGTCTGGCAAGTTTTGCTATATGGTAGACGTCTTTTTTGTTAACCATGATTAACGAGGAGGCTCCAGTTGCTCTGTTTCTGCTAAAACATCTTTTAAAGTATTAAGATTTTCCAAGACCATTCCGGCTCCCCTGACTACTGCTGTCATGGGATCTTCTATAAGCTTAACAGGCATTTTTGTCTCCTCTTGAATAAGGGTGTCCAGTCCTCTTAGCAGACTCCCTCCTCCTGCCAAATAAATGCCCCTGGACATAATATCAGCTAACAGCTCAGGCGGGGTTTCCTCAACGGTGTCTTTTATGGCAGAGACAATTTGCTTTATTGATTTTTCAAGAGCTTTTCTAACGTCCGTACTCGAAATCCAAACTTCCTCGGGCAGGCCGGTAACCAAATTTCTTCCTCTCATAGGAAGCTCTTTTTTCTCTTTTTGGGGATAGACCGACCCTATTCCTATTTTAATATTCTCTGCAACCCTGAGACCGATAAGAAGCTTGTATTCCTCTTGGGCAAAACTGACAATATCTTCATTAAGACGGTCTCCGGCTACTCTCAAGCTCTTTGCGATAACAATGCCGCCAAGAGAGATTACTGCAACTTCCGTAGTTCCCCCTCCGATATCCACAATAAAATTGCCGCTGGCTTCCTGTACCGGCATCCTAGCGCCTATGGCTGCTGCCATGGGCTCTTCCACTAGAAAGACTTCTCTGGCTCCTGCGTTTTTAGTTGCGTCGCAAACTGCTTTTTTCTCCACTTCGGTAACTCCGTAAGGAATGCCTACTATTACCCGGGGCCTTGGACCGAATACAAATTTCCGTTTATGGATCTTGTCTATGAAATATTTAAGCATTTGCTCGGTTACCTCAAAATCAGAGACTACCCCGTCTACCAAGGGCCTTGTGGCTGTAATAAAGGCGGGGGTTCTTCCAACCATTCTTCTCGCTTCTTCTCCGATAGCTAAAACTTGGCCTGTTTTCTGGTTAATGGCAACAACCGAAGGCTCGTTGATAACAATTCCTCTTCCCTTAATATAGACTAATGAAGTAGCCGTTCCCAAATCAATGCCTATGTCGTAAGAAAGACGCGATAAAAATTTATCTAACACGATTTTATAACATCTAAAACTTTGTTAAATTTAATCAACCTTGTTTTTCCTGCTCGCTCCGCAACCTCAAAGGATCCTTTTTTAACGCTTCTTTCGCTGGCCACTATTCTTAATGGAATGCCGATAAGATCTGACTCCACTAATTTTTCCCCGGACCCCTTTTCTTCCCTATCGTCATATAATACTTCTATTCTTCTCGCCTGTAAATCTCTGTAAAGTTTTTCCGCCTTCTCTTTTGCTGAACTGTCTTTGCCAAGCTGAACTAGGTGGACATCAAAAGGAGCGGTCTCTTTGGGCCAGACAATGCCCTCTTTGTCATGATTGCTTTCGACAATAGTGGCCATCAGCCTCCCCACTCCTATTCCGTAACATCCCATTAAAACAGGTTTTTTCTCTGCGTTTTTGTCTATAAAATTAAGGTCAAGCGATTTGGAATATCTGTCTCCCAGTTTAAAGGCGTGGGCCACTTCAATAGACTCTGCTTCTTTTGTCTTGCCTCCGCAACGGGGACAGTTTCCCCCTTTTTTTATTTCTGCCACTTCCAGATTAGCAGCCCAGCTGCATTTGGGACAGTAAATGATTTTGTCTTCCCCGGCCTTAGAAATAACTTGAAATTCATAATTTTTTTCTTTGGTAAAGACTCCCCCGGAAGCTTCGCTTCTAAGGGCCGGCGTAAGACATCTTTTGAAGATATTATCATAGGCAGAAAGAACTTTCTGAAAAAAATCTTCCAACCCCTGAAAATCTTTATGAAAGCTATACAAATCTTTCATCATAAACTCCCTAGCCCTAAGAATGCCTCCGGTAAAGCGCATTTCATTACGGAACTTTGTTTGAATCTGATAAAGGGCAAAAGGAAGGTCCTTGTAGGACTGAATTCTGTTTTTAGCTAAATCAGTAACCACTTCTTCGTGGGTAGAGCCCAGCGCAAACTCTTTCTTATGCCTGTCTTTTAATTTGAACAGCGGAGGATCCATGCTGTCCCATCTTCCGCTTTTTAGCCAAAGCTCTTTGGGCTGAAGCGCAGGAAGAAAAATTTCCTGAGAGCCTATTTTCTCTATCTCCTCCCTGATTATATTCTCTACTTTTCGATGAACTCTCAGGCCCAGGGGCAGAAAGCTATAAACACCGGAAGAAAGCTGGGAAATAAAGTCTCCCCTTAGAAGAAGCTTGTGGGAAGAAACTTTGGCTTCCTTGGGCGGATTTTTTGCAGTTTTAAAAAAAAGTTTTGATTGTCTCATCTGTTAAAAAAGCCTGGCAACGTCTTTGACGGTAATCCAAACCATTAAAATTATTAATAGAATAAAGAAGATGCTGCTTATTGCCTGAACTATTTTTTGGTTTAAGGGCCTCCTTGCTATTTTTTCTGCTGCGAGAAAGACAAGCCATCCTCCGTCCAAGGCAGGAATCGGAAGAGCATTAATTAGAGCCAGATGAACGGCAATTATAGCAACTAATTGCAAAAAATAGCTTGCTCCGAGAGCGCCGGCCTGAACGAACAATTCAAAAATGCCGACCATTCCCCTGACCTCTACGCCGGCAGGAAGACCGTCTCCGCCGAACAAGCTGGAAAAAGTCGCGCCCCAAGACTTTATTATGGATGCGGTCAGTCCCACCGTGGCCTTTGCTCCCTCAACGGGGGCCAGGTACCAAGGATAAGACTTTAGGGCGGTTCTAAGAAGAGCCACTCCAATAGCGCCTTCCTCTTCGGGAGGAGAAGTCCTGGGGGTTAAAGAAAAGGTTGTTTCTTCCCCGGCTCTTGAAATTTTTAAGGAGATCTCTTTCCCCTTGTTGTTTTCAATTATTTCTTGCACCTGCCCGACTTTATCCACCTCGTAGAAAGCGCCTGAAACAAAAACTCCCTTAATCGCATCGCCGATTTCCAGTCCTGCGCTGTCTGCAGGAGAATTAGGGGCAACGCTCACTATTTGGACTTTAGGATTTTTCAGAAGCTCTTTGTCAGCCGTGTCCCCTATAACTGTCGGAACGCCCATATACATTACAACGGACAACAATATAGCAGCCACTATCCAAAAACTTATAACCCCTCCTAGGATAATAAGGGCTTTCTGCCAAAAGGGTTTTACAGAAAAACTGTCAGGACTGTCGATTCTCTTCTCCTGGCCGTATATTTTAACAAAAGCGCCAAAAGGAATAAGGTTTAAAGAATACAGAGTCCCCTTAATTTTCTTCCCCCAAAGCCGGGGAGGATAGCCCAATCCAAACTCCGGCACCCTTACGCCAAAAAGCTTGGCTAAAAGAAAGTGCCCTGTTTCGTGGAAAATCAGCAAAAGGACAAGAGAAATAATTGTAATTATGATGGTTGCCATTTTTTAATTTGATATTTCTTTTTCTTTTTTCTCCACCGTTTCTTCCGCTTTTCGGTTATAAGAGTCCACTAACTTTTGAAGGTCTTCTTTTGCTTTAAATTTATCGTCTTCCCTTATTTCTCCTGCTTCTGTTTTTTCCTGAATCTCTTTCCATGCTTCCTCCCTCCATCTTCTAATGGTCTGGCGGGTTTCTTCTTTCTTTTCAGACAACAGCCTAATAAGCTCTTTCCTGTAATCTTCGGTCAGTTCCGGCAAAGAAATCCGAATAATGTTCTTGTCTACTATCGGAGAAGATCCGAGATCAGATTTTAAAATGGCTTCTTCAATCGACTGAATATAGGAGTCGTCCCAGGGCTGTATTGTTATCTGTCTAGGGCCTGAAACAGATATGGCGGCTAGCTGCTTCAAAGACATTTTGTTTCCGAAACAGTCTACATCAATGTCTTCGACAAGAGAAGGTGAAGCGCGCCCTGTTCTTAGTTTTCTTGTTTCTCTCTTAAGATATTCTATTGTTTTCTCCAGCTCCGGTTTAATTTTTTCTATTATTTCTTTATACATAATTAAATCTGTAATAACAAAACCTCAAAAGCCAATCTCGGACTAACGTTTGTGGTCGAAATCAGCAATCTCGTTTTTTGGGTTAATAAGATTATTTCTTTTAATTCTGCTAATGAATATTTCAAGGGGCTTCTTTTTTGCTCCCCAAAGATCTGGGCCAGCAGAGATCTTCTTAAATAGCTGAGCCAGGCGTCAAGAATTTCTTGCAGTCCGCTTTCAGAATTCTTAAAAAGGTTTTTTGCATAGTTGAATTTTACTGCCATATCCGCTCCGTTTAAAGAGACGAGGTCTTTGATAAAACTCTTTCTTTTTTCTAAAATATCCGGCCTTTCTAAAAGATCAAGGGCTACCCCGGTCTTGCCTCCGCAAACCAGGGAAAGGGTTTCTGCCTCCTTTTCTCCTGCCCCCTCTTTTTGAAGGCGCTCTTTTATCTCTGAAGCCGGAAGCGGATGAAATCTTATCTTTTGAATTCGGGACCTGATGGTAGGAAGAAGGATTTCTGGATATTCAGTAATTAAAATTATCAGGGAGTCTCCCTTGGGCTCTTCCAAGAATTTAAGAAAACATCCCTGAGCGTCTGCAGTCATTAGGTGGGCTTGGTCGATTACGGCAATTCTAAGCGGAGACGAATATGGCTTAAGAGACAATTTTTTAATAGTATTTCTAACTTCGGCTATCTGGATTTTGGCCTGCTTTTTTGAGGGCCTAATTAAAACAAAATCCGGGAAAAGGCCTCTTTCTATGTCCAGACAATTTCGGCAGCTGCCACATGGCTTTTCTTTTTCTAAACAATTAATGAATTTGGCCAGTTCTATTGCCACTTTTTTCTTCCCTATTTTTTCCTGGCCGCAGAATAAAAGAGCATGAGGAAGCTTTTCTTTTTCGAAACTGTTTCTCAAAAGACGCCATTGTTTTTGGTGGCCTATAAACACAATATTATTTTTTTGTCATTATGCTTCTTTTGTAGGCTTCCAGATTATCAAGGACAGCTCCTGTGCCCTTGGCTACGCACAATAAAGGATCTTCTGCGACGAAACAGGGCACTCCGGTATTCTGGGTAATTAACCGATCAAGATTATTAAGCAGGCCTCCGCCTCCGGAAAGAATCATTCCTTTGTCCATAATATCCGCTGACAGCTCCGGAGGAGTTTCCCTTAATACCTTTTTTACCACTTGCACGATTTCCGACAGCCTTTCCTTTATTGCCGCACAAATCTCGTTAGAAGATATTTTTATATTCTTAGGCAAGCCGGAAGCCAAATCCCTTCCTCTTATTTCCATCTCTTCCGGCTTTTTTTCAGGAATAGCAGTGCCAATTTTAATTTTTAGTTCTTCTGCCGTTTGTTCTCCGACAGCCAGGTTATGCTTTTCTTTTATATAATCTGAAATGGCATAATCCATTTTATCTCCTGCCACCCTTAGGGAGCTCCAAGTAACAATCCCTCCCAAGGAGATTACGGCAATTTCCGTAGTCCCTCCTCCGATATCAACTATCATATGCCCTGAACAGGAATTAATAGGAATGCCCGCCCCGATAGCGGCTAAAACAGGCTCTTTGGCAACATAAACTGCCTTTGCTCCGGCTGCCGTGCCAGCTTCAATAACAGCTCTTCTTTCTGTTGAAGTAATGCCGGCAGGAATCCCCACCAACAGCTCCGGCTTAAAAATCCTTAGCTTGCCGCACGATTTCTTAATAAAATAGCGCAACATCGCTTCTGTAATCCTGTAGTCTGCTATTACTCCATCTTTTAGGGGCCTGTAAACCTTAATGGTGTCCGGAGTCCTTCCTGTCATTTCTTTTGCTTCCCGGCCCACTGCCAAAATCCTATTCTCTTCAAAAGAAACCGCTACTACAGAAGGCTCGTCAAGCACCACCCCTTTGTTGGCAACAAAAACAATGGAGTTGCACGTGCCCAAATCAATGCCGATTTTTTTAACAAACATATCCTATATCTCTTTAATATCTGCCCCCAAAGACCGAAGGCGTTCTGCTATCTCTTCGTATCCGCGACTAATTTGATAAATATTATTTATTATGGTTTCTCCTTCTGCAATCAGTCCGGCAATAATCAGAGCGGCGCCAGCCCTAAGATCAAGGCTGGGTATCTCTACTCCTCTCAAAGGAGTGGGCCCGCTGATTATGGCTCTATGAGGATCGCAGAAAATAATATCAGCCCCCATTTTATTCAATTCTTCCAAATATTTCAATCTCCCTTCGTACAAAGGATCGTGGATTAGCGTAGATCCCTTGCTCTGAGTAGCCAAAACTCCGAGTTCAGGCTGCAAATCACTGTGTATGCCGGGATAAGGCAAGCTTTGTATTTTATCTATTCTAAGGCCTCTGGAGGGGAAAACCTTTAATTCGTCTTCTTTGGTAATTTTAAACCGGGCTCCGGAATCATAAAGTCTTTTAAGGAAAAGGTCTAAAAAAGAAAGAGCGGCATTCTTTATAACCACCTCGCCCTTGGTGGCTAAAGCCGCGACCATCAAAGTACCTGTTTCAATAGGATCGGGCTTGATTGTATAATTAAACCCTTTTAACTTTTCATTGCCCTGTATTTCAATAACGTGGCACTTTTTAATCTCGATCTCTGCCCCCATTTGCCGCAAAACTTCTATTAGCTCCTGAACCTGGTAGTCCTGATCTGTAATTTTCAGCAAAATCTTTTTTTTCCCTAAAGAAGAATACAAAAGAACATTTTCTGTAGCGGTGACGCTAAATTCTTTAAGAACTACCTCTTTTAAGTTTTTTTCTTTCTGCTTCCTTTTGAAAAACTCCAGGGTTTCAAAAGAATCTTCAGGCAATTCTGCCTTTTTAAAAGAAAAAATTCCTTCTTTCGCTTCAGATCCAACCCCTAGTTGGGAAAAAGCGTCCAAATGAGTATCTAGAGGGCGGGCACCGATAAGACATCCCCCAGGAGGCGGGATTTCTACTTTGTTAAAGCGAGCCAAAAGAGATCCAAGAAGAAGAACAGAGCCGCGAAATCTAGCTATTGCTTCAAAGGGAATGTTGTCAGCCTCAACTCCCCTGGCATCAATCTTCACCTTTCTTTCTCCAAGCCAGGTAATGCTGGCGCCCAAACTCTCTATGGCTTCCAGCATTCTAAAAACGTCTTGGATCAAGGGCAAATTGCCAATCACGCAAGGATCATCAGTCAATATGGTAGCGGCAAGAATGGGAAGAGCCGAGTTCTTCGCTCCTTTTACCTCTATTTCTCCCTTAAGCTGCTTGCCTCCTTTTATTACGAATTTTTCAGCCATCTTTATATACTATCTTAGTCCAAAATTAAGCAAATGACAAGCGAAGCTAGGAATGCGAAGTACAAAAACTTGGATATTTTTGTTTTTCTGGTAAAATTCACTATTGGCATGAAAAAACGAACTCGCAGAATAATTTTCGCATTTTTTGTTATTCTTTTTTTGACTGTGGCCCCTCTTCTTGTTTTTTATTCTATGGGGTGGCGCTTTAATTGGGAAGAAAAAAAATTTACTAAACCAGGGATGTTTTATTGCAAAACAGCCCCCCGGACGACTAACGTCTTTTTGGACAACAAGAGAAAAGGCAGAACAGATATTTTTTTCGGATCCCTCCTTATTGAAAACATTGCCCCCGGCGGCCACACTTTTAAGGTCGCAAGAAGCGGATACCATTCCTGGGAGAAAAGCCTGGAAATAAAGAAAGGAGAATTAACAGAAGCAAAAAACATAGTTCTGATTCCCGAGAATCCGGAGTTCCGCCTCATTTCCAAAAATATTAGAAAGTCTTTTTTTTCTACTCAAAACCAAAAAACAATAATAACTGAACTGGAAGAAGAACAGTGGTCCTTAAAGCTGATAGAGGCTGATAAAAATTTAAAAAGCCATCTTGTAGCCGAAAAGAATCTTTCAAAAGAGGGCGCTGATTTAATATCCTTAAAGATTACGCCTGATGGAAAAAACGCTTTTTTAAAGGCTGGAATACAAGGGGAAATAAGGTATTTTGTTTTAAATATCTCTTCTTTGCCCGCTTCTTTGGAGGAAATAGAATTATCCGGCGCTGCTGAAGTTTATTTCCACCCGGAGGAAAGTTCCAGGATTTTCTACCTAAGAGAAAACGAATTGTCAGAAATGGGACAAAAGAGATCCCTGAAAGAAGTGGCAGCTGTTTCCTTAGAAAAAGACGGCATTTACTTGTTAGACCAAGAGGGCTTTTTATTAAAAAGCGACTACAGTCTCAGCTCACAGGAAAAAATAACTAACGAGCCTTTCTTAATAAAAAAAGAGACAAAATATACCATAGAAAAAGTGAATTCCCATATCGCTTTGCTGGAAGGGAAAAGCTTCTACTTACTGAAACCAGGGGAAAACCGGTTTGAAAAAATAGCAGAAGAGGTGGAAGGGATAAGAGTTTCCCCGGACAGCAAAAAAATAAGCTATTTCAGCGAATCTGAAATCGGAATAATCTTTCTTGAGAGCATTGCAGGGCAGCCCAAAAGAGAAAAAGGAGAAATCCAGTTTTTCAGCCGCTTTTCAAGAAAAATAGGAAATGTTTTTTGGTACACCCCCCACTATTTAATATTCAATAGCGGAGATAAAATAAAGGTTTCAGAAATTGACAACAGAAATGGGATGAATTCTGTTGATCTGGCAGAGTTTCCAGAACCTGAAATATTCTGGTACCAAGAAATAGGGAAACTATGCCTGCTCTCTCGAGAAAACTTTTTCTGTTCCGACTCCCTGATCCCCTAAAGAATCTATTATTTTTAGAATCTGATATCAGGCAGTTTTTTTAAACTTAAAAAAAGAGCCGGGCGCCCCCGGCATCGGTAACGTGTTTTTTCTCCAAATAGCTTTACCTTTTGCGCCACTGCCGAGCTCTTCTTGCTCTCCTAAGACCGAATTTCTTCCTTTCTCTTTGCCTTGGATCTCTGGTTAAAAATCCTGCTCTTCTCAATTTTCTTCTAAGCTCGCTGTCAAACTCAACTAAGCTGCGGGAAATACCGTGCCTTATGGCTTCGGCCTGAGAATGTATGCCGGATCCAGTTACTTTCACCGATACATCAAACTTGCCCGAATAATCTGTTTTTTCCAGGGCTTCAGTTGCTATCTTTTGAAGGTCTGATGTTGGGAAATATTTTTTAAGGTCTTTGTCGTTTATTGTAAACTTTCCCTTTCCTTTTTCGAAAAGGCGAACTCGGGCTACGGCTGTTTTTCTTTTCCCCACGGACTCAAAATACTTTTCTTTTTTAGATTCTTTCTCTTTAGTGTTCTTGGGCATAATTATTTCTGGAATTTAAGCCTTTTAATCTGAACGTCTCTTAGCTTGTTCTTGGGAAGCATCCCGTAAACTGCTTTTCTAAAAACTTTTTCCGGATTTTCTTTAAAAAATTTACCTAAAGGTTTTTTCTTTAAGTTTCCTAAATATCCGCTGTGGCTGTAATAAATTTTATTCTTTTCCTTGTTTCCGGAAAACCTTAACTTTTCTATGTTTTTAATAATCACAAAATCTCCAGCATCAATATCCGGTCTAAAATCAGGCTTTTTTTTGCCTCTTAACAAAGCGGCCACCCTAGTGGCTATCCGGCCCATAATTTTATTATCTACATCAATTAAATGCGTGTTTTTCTCCATAAATGTTATTTCTTTGGCTGTTTTTGGGTTTTTTCTACCAGTTCTATTATTGCCATTTTGGCTCCATCCGACTTTCTGGGCCCCACCTTGGTAATTCTTGTATATCCTCCCTGTCTTTCGCTGAAAAGCGGGGCTATTTTTTGAATTAGTTTTTGGACAACGCTTTCTTTGTAGTCTTTATTTAACAGTCGAATAGCCCGCACCCCGCCTTTCTTGGCCTTAGTAAGTGACTTTTCTGCAAAAGGAGATACTTCTTTCGCCTTGGCTTCAGTGGTCCTGATTTTCTCTTTAAGAAAAAGGGAAGAAGCCAATGATTTTATCATTGCTTTTCTCTGCTGGCTTTTCCTAGAAAATTTTCTTCCTTTTTTCTTTTTATTCATCTTTTTATTCTGCTTTAAGTTCCAGACTGTATTTCTTCAAAGCTTTTTTTATCTCCTTAATCCCCTTGTCTCCCATTCCGGAAAGATTTAACAAGTCATCTTCTTTCTTTCTCAAGATTCCCCCTACTGTCTTGATATTATTGTCTTGGAGAACGCTTTCTGTTCTGGAAGAAAGCCCAAGGTCTTCAACTTTTATTTTGCTGAAGTCTTCCTTCTCTTCCGAATCCTCTTTTTTCTCAGGTTTGTCTTCCTTTTTTTCTTCTGTAATCAAAGAAAAGTGCTTGATTAAAATGTCGGCGGCCTCAGAAAGGGCTCGCATGGGATCAACAGAGCCGTCGGTTTCAACCTCTAGGGTTAATTTGTCAAAATCTGTCCTTTCCCCCACTCTCATATTTTCTGTTCTGTAGCTTACTTTGCGAACCGGAGTAAAAATAGCGTCAACAGGAATTGTCCCGATCTCCAATTTTCCTTCTCTTTTTCTTCTTTCCACGGGCTCATATCCCACCCCTTTTTCAACGGTAATTTCCATCTCT
Organism: uncultured Candidatus Saccharibacteria bacterium; assembly: GCA_964493085.1. Lineage (GTDB taxonomy): Bacteria > Patescibacteriota > Minisyncoccia > Minisyncoccales > GWA2-38-27 > CAYXTC01. The sequence continues at coordinate 7,974 of CAZBLV010000013.1, read as the reverse complement.
AGCTCTGCGTTCTTGCTGGTCAGCGAGGCTATATGGCAGTCCTTATTCGCCAGCTCTATTTGGCTGGGAAGCTTAAGGTCTTTGCCTGATATCTTTTTTTCTCCCTTTGCTTTAAGTGTGGCTTTTTGGGGACCTTCGCCATGCATTTTAAATCTGGCTTTTTTCAGATTCATCATTATAGTCACTACATCTTCAAGGACTCCGGGAATAGTTGAAAATTCATGCTGGACCCCTTTTATTTTCGCTTGGGTTATAGCTACGCCTTCCAAAGAAGAAAGCAAAACCCTTCTTAGGCTGTTGCCGATAGTCAATCCGTATCCGGGGTAAAGCCCCCCTATTTCAATCCGGGCCCAGTTATCCTTTTTATCAACAACTTTAGGAGATTTTGGCAAAAGAATCATATATTTTATATATAATTTATTATCTTGAGTAAAACTCAAAAATCGCAGAGACTTCAGCGGGAGGAACAACATCCTCCATAGAGGGGTCTCCAATAATCTTTGCTTCTATTTTTTCTTTATCCAAATTAATCCAAGACGGCGCCTGATATCTTTTTAGCAAAGAAGCAATATCCTTAAAGCCGTCCTTTTCTAAGCTTGCAGGCTTAAGAGAAACCAAGTCTCCATTTTTTACTTCGTAAGAGGGCGTATCTATCTTTCTTCCGTTTACCAGCACATGGCCGTGCCCCACTATCTGTCTGGCCCGGTGGCGCGAAGGAGTTATGCCCATTCTGAATATAACATTGTCGAGTCTTTTCTCCAGTTTTTGAATAAGAAAAGTTCCGGCGTCTTCAACCTGCCCCCTCTTTGCAAGGGCTGATAGGACATATTTTCTAAATTGTCCCTCTTTAAGCTGATACCATCTTCTAAGTTTTTGTTTTTCCTGAAGCTCTTTTCCGTATTCTGAAATATTCCTCCTTCGTTTTTTGCTTTTCTGGCCAGGGGGATAAGACTTTCTAAGCAAAGCGCATTTTTGAGAAAAACACCTGTCTCCTTTAAGAAAAAGTTTTGTCCCGAGCCTTCTGCAAATTTTGCATTTATTTTCTTGCATAATTAAACTCGTCTTGCTTTAGGCGGCCTGCAGCCGTTATGAGGAATAGGGGTGCAGTCTTTAACAGAAATTATTTCCAGTCCGCGGGCAGCTAACGATCTCATGGCAGAATCACGCCCTCCTCCGATACCTTTGACAAAAACAGAGAATTTCTTCATTTTCAGCTTGTTGGCAGCCAGAGCAATGGCTTCTGCCACTTTGGAAGCGGCAAAAGGGGTCGCTTTTTTAGTCCCCTTAAACCCTATAGAGCCTGCGCTTGCCCAAGTCAGGACATTGCCCTTGGCGTCAGTAAGGGTTATGGTTGTGTTGTTATAAGAAGAAGATATATAAATTCTGCCCTCTCTTCTTTGAGGGGTCTGCGAGGCCTTGAATTCTTTCTTCACTCCGGCTTCTACCTTTTCGCGCTCTTTAATTAGCTCCTCTTCACTTTTCTCGATAATTCTTTTTTTTCCCATAAATAAAAATTAGGTTGCTTCAGGAGCGGGCTTTTTCCCAGAGCCAACGGTTTTTCTAACATTGCCCCTTACTGTTCTGCTGTTTGTTTTTGTGCGCTGGCCTCTGACAGGAAGAGACTTATAATGCCTTGTCCCCCGCCAGCATCCTATTTCTTTAAGCCTTTTAATGTCGCTCGCTACCCTCCTTCTTAAGTCTCCCTCTGTGGCGTATTTCTTTTCAACTGCATCTCTTAATTTGTTAATTTCTTCTGCCTTTAAATCTGAAGTTTTTTCTTTTGGATTAATGCCTGCATCTTTAAGAATTTTTCTGCTCAAACTTCTCCCTATGCCGTAAACATGCGTTAAGGATATTTCAATCTGTTTTTGTTCTGGTATGTTGGTGCCTGCTATTCTTGGCATAATTTTTATTAACCTTGCCTTTGTTTATGCTTAGGATTAGAGCAAATAACATAAATACGCCCCTTCCTTCGGACGATTTTGCAATGTTTACAAATTTTCTTGACTGAAGGTCTGACTTTCATAATTTATTCAATTCCCCAATCCCTCTATTTGTTCCTGTAGACTATCCGTCCCCTGTCTTCGTCATAAGAGCTCATCTCAACTGTAACATTGTCGCCCGGAAGGATTTTAATCCTATGGATTCTTAATTTTCCGGCTAAATGAGCAATTATTTCCTTCCCGCTATCCAATCTTACCTTAAAATTGGTACTGGGCAAATTTTCTAAAACAACGCCTTGCGTGCGATGCGTATTTTTATCTGTTTTTGGCATTTGTAATTATACAATTTATCAAACTTTCTCAATTAAGTCAACACTTAAGAAGGCGATTCTTTTAGAAAAGAAGCTCTATTTTTATCTCTTCCGGCTTTTTGGGAAATTTTCTGTTCCAAAATCCTCCCAAGTCTATTTCCGCTCTTTCTATGCCCGGCTGGTTATTCAGCATAATCTCTGCCTCCTGCCGGCTCTGGCCGGCCAAAAAACCTTTGAGGGCGGTCAGATCCAGATCGTAATAAGCTTTTGCTTGAACTTTGATTTTAAGGTCTGCTCCGCTGTCTTTTGCCTCTATAACAGAATAGCTGAATTCCCGAGTGCCTTCTTTTATCTTTTTTTTCTCAGGCAAGCTCAAATTAAGAAGATTGTCGGCAAAATCCTGCAAATAGCTCTTTTTAAAAGACAAACCCGTTGTTTTGACCTCAACTTGATAATTAAAGGTTTCTGCAACATCCCCGGCTTGAGCTGAAGCTGCCTCTGAAAGTATTTCTTGGACAATAGTTTCTTCTGCAATATCAAATTCTTGGGAAACTCTCTCCCCCAACAAGTCCCTGCTTTCTCTTTTAGCCTGGTCTATTGCCTGCTCTCTTGCTCTGGCAAGATCCTCTTGGGTAACCTGAGACATTTCCCCTATATATCCGCCTTCCATGGCTTGGAAAGATTTCCCGTAAAAATCCGTATAGCGGTCTGTCCCTGAAAACCCCGGAATAGAAAAAGTAGTAGCTTCTATGTTGTATTCTTCGCCCGGCTCCGCCGCCTTCACCTCTATATCAGCATAGCCCGGCACAAACTCCCCTTCTTCGTAACGGCCTCCGGATATGGTTTCTCTCTGGACAGAACGAAAAAGCTTGCCGTCAGCAGAAACAAATCTTGTGGAAGCAACTAGAATTTGAGGGCTGGTAGAATAAGCGTTGTAAACTCTAATCGTGCCTCTGGCTCTTTTTTCCTCTGAAGTTTTACCGGTAGCAGAAAAATCTTTAGCCATTGACTGCTCGACCTCGACTATTTCACCTGGAATAGATTTAGCGACAAAGTCAGTTTGTTCTTTCGAAGGGACAATCGTGATATTTTCCTCAAGCTCAAGATTCGTAACTTGCGGATAAATCCTTACTTCGGCAGAGCGGAAAAAAAACATTCCTGCTCCAGCCAGAAGCAGGAGAAAACCGATGCCGATAACAACTCTTTTTATCTTTCTTCCAGAAGACTTTTTCTCTTTCTTTTCAGGCTGATCTTTATAAGAAACCTGCTTTTCTTCTGCTGTTTCAATTTCTTCCCCCGGCGGGATAATGTCGAAAAATTTATTGCTCATTTTCTTTAAGATTAAAATTGGAACAGACAAACAAAAGCGGCATGGCTTGAGTGCTGTCTACTCCTTTTGTTAAAATTTTCAGACCCTTTTCAATATCTTTGGGATAAACTTTCTTTACTTCTGGAAGATAGCGGAACTCAGATTTCTTAAAATCGGCTGCTAGTTCTTCCTTTAGAGCATCTTTGGTGTCAGGAATCTCAGCTCCTCCTCCTATGATATTCAAAATTGAGGGAACAAAACGGGCAGAACTTGTTTTATCCTTAAAACTATTGTACCAAGATCTTCTTTGGGGAGCAAAAATATTCCTTATTTTCTTCTCCGTATCTTTTTGCAAATCAAGGCTAGAATATCTTTTTTTAAGGTTTTCGGCAACGGCTTCATCAATCCCCAAACTGTCAGAAAGGGTTTCTGTAAAACCATGCCCGCCTTTGTTAAATTCAAAAACATGCTTGGGCCGGCCCTCTTTAAAACAAATTCCTTGGCTAACGCTCCCGCCTATATCCAAAAACATTTCTCTTTTTTGAGAGGGAATGCTTTCTGCAAGAGAAAGAATTTTAATAACCTTAAGGTTTATTTCTTTCAGAAGAGACTCTATCCTTCTTAAATAATATTCAGGCGAAAAAACAGCCATAATTTCAAAATCCAGCCTTTTCCCTTTGTGACCCGCCAGACCGGCAACTCTGTAGCCGTCAATCCTTTTCTCTAGCATCTTAAAAGAAATCCATTCTATCTCTCCGGCTAAAATTCCGGACTCTCTGGCAAACTGACTTGAAATTTTTTTCCTGGCCCGAACGAGAACCCTCTCTTTAATGTTTCTCTCTTCCTTTTTCGATATAGTCTTTTCTCCCTTTTCCCTCTCAAGGGAAACCTGATCAATTCTGGTTTTTAAATGCTCGGGATTGAAAGTTAGAACCGTGTTCCACTCTTTGCTGACGTCTCTATCCTTTAGCTGAGACGAGTCTCCAGACGCAGCGACGCTCTCTTTTGCCTCCTTGATTGTTTTTAAAATAGTGTTTTTCAGAAGGTCTTTGAAAAACTCCCGGGTATTGAATATACCGTATTTTTCATAATGATTGCAGGCATACCCTAAAACCCTGCAGTCTTCTGCTTTCTCTTTCCAAAAAACAGCTGCCTTCACTGATTCTGTGCCAATATCAAGCCCCAAAAAGGGATTCTTCTTCTTTTTTTTCAAAAAATTCAGCCTCATTGTTTAATTATACTTGCAAAACTGCCAAAATAAAAATGGTTATTTCAATATCGCCTTAATTCTTCTTACTCCGGCTCCGGACGATTTTTCGCTTGTAATCTTAAACTCTCCTAATTCTGAAGTATTGCTGACATGAGGACCTGCGCATATTTCCTTGGAAAAATCGCCGATCGAAAAAACGTTAACTTCTTCTGGGTATTTCTCCCTAAAGAAAGCCAAGGCGCCGCTGTCCAGGGCTTGGCTTAACAACATTTTTTCTTTTCTCACTTCCAGGCCTTCCTTGATCTTCTGGTTTACAATTTTTTCTACCTTTTCTTTCTGCTCTTCAGTCATTTTTTCAGAATAAGAAAAGTCAAACCTCATCCTCTCTGAATTAATGTCAGATCCCATTTGCTTTACTTTCTCCCCCAAAACCTCTCTTAGGGCCTGATGAAGAAGATGAGTAGCAGTATGAAACTTGGCTTCCTCATCCCCTGCTTCCTTGCCCACTCCTCCGAACTTTTTCTCTGCTCCGGCTCTGGAAATTTCTTTATGGCGTTTTGTTTCCTCCTGAAATTCTTTTAAAATTCTCTGTTTTTCTTCTTTTGAAATAATTATTCCTTGATTTTCTAGTTCTTCAAAAATAATCTCTGGAGGAAAACCAAAATTTTGGTAAAAATTAAAAACCCATTTTCCCGTAAGGTGGTTTGGCGTAAAACCCGAAGAAACATCTGGTATGTTTTTTATTTTCTTTCCGGGTTTATAATTTTGGGCATTGATTCTGGTGCTTAAAATCTTTAAACCCTTATCCAAGGTTTTTTTAAACTTTTCCTGTTCTTTTTGAATTACAGTTAGGATTTCTTCTTGTCTAGATCTTAGCTCAAGATAAGTTAAGCTGTATTTTTTAATCACTTCTTTGGCTAAAAGAACAAGGAAGTTATCGGGCATTTTTAAAATCTTGCCTATTCTAATCGCTCTTCTTAAAATTCTTCTTAAAATATAGCCCTCTTCTATATTTTTGGGGACAACTCCGTCCGAAGCTAAAAATACAGCACCCCGAATATGATCTGCGACAACCCTGAAGTTTTTTTTGTATTCTTTGTATTCTTTTTTTGAAAGCTCCTCTGCTTTATTAATAACAGAGTCAAAAAGATCTGTTTCGTAAGCTGAAATCTTTCCCTGCAAAAGAGCGGTTAATCTCTCAAAACCGATGCCGGTATCAACGTTCCTTTGGGCCATTTTCTCAAAAGATCCGTCTTTCTTTCTGTTGTATTCCATGAAAACGAGGTTCCAAATCTCTACGTATCTGTTGCATTTTTCGCAATTAGGTCCGCAATCCTGGCATCCGAATTCAGGCCCTCTGTCGTAATGAATTTCCGAACATGGCCCGCAAGGTCCGGTTTCTGCAACAGGCCCCCAAAAATTATCTTCCGATCCGAATTCTTTTATCCTTTGTTCGGGAATTCCTTTCTCTTTCCAAATTTCAGCTGACTCTTCGTCCCTAGATATGCTGTTTCCGCCCTTGAAAATAGTTACCCATATTCTCTCTTTATCGAGGCCGAGTTCCCCTACTAAAAAATCTAAAGCCGAGCTGATGGCTCCTTCTTTAAAGTAGCCGTTTTTGTCTTCTCCGATAGACCAATTTCCCAGCATCTCAAAAAAAGTATGATGGGTATCGTCTCCGACTTCCTCTATATCAGGGGTTCTGAAGCATTTTTGCGCAGAAACTAAGTGGCGGCTGCCGAAGTCTTCGAGCACGTCTCTTTCTCCCGAAAGATAAGGAATAAACTGCTGCATGCCGGCAGAAGTCAAAAGAACCGTCTTGTCTTCTGGGACCAAAGAACTGGAGGGCACGATTTTGTGCCCTTTTTCCCTAAAATATTCTAAAAATTTGTCTCTTAGTTCTGAAGATTCCATTAGGAGAATTTGTCAGCAACGCTGGTGGCAACATAGGCTTCAGGCTTGATCTTGGGCTCAAAGCCGTTGCCCCGGATAAGGTTTGTTAACTCCTTCACCATTTCCCCGGTTCTTCCGTTTTTGCTTATATCGGCGTGAATGTAGCGAAACTGGAACTTAAAGTTCTTTTCTGTCATGTCTTTCATTCTTTTCTCAAACTTCCCCCTCATATTAAGGGCCAAGTCGCAGGATAATAAAACTTCCTGGATTATTCTGTTCTTCCAGTTGCTGAACCTTTTATTAAAAGAGTCTTTATACCTTATCTTTTTCAGGAAAAATCTTCCTCCTTCTCCCACCCTTAAGATGGCAACTACTACCGGAAAATGAGGAATCTTTTCAGAAGAAGAGTCGCATCCTACAATAATATCGTAAAACCTGTCAGGGGCCTCCTGCATGTATCTTATCATTTCTTCCACTGCTTCTTCTTCTGTTATTCTTCCTTTGGTTGGGTTATAAAAAAATCTTCCTTGCATAATGGAATAATTTTAGCAGAACAAAGCCTGCAGATCAAACCGCCTCTCTAATTATTTTATTAAACTCTTCGGGCTTCAAAGAAGCTCCTCCCACCAACAATCCGTTAAAACCTGCCTCCTTGATGTATGAAGCAGCATTGTGGCTTTTAACGCTTCCCCCGTAAAGAATGGGAATTTCAGAGAATTCATCTCCAAAATTTTCTTTTAATATATCAACTATAGCTTTTCTCGCTTCTAGGGCGTCCTCTTTGCTGCAAGCAGTTCCCGTGCCAATAGCCCAAATGGGCTCGTAAGCTAAAACAATCTTATGGTTCAGCCCCTTTAATCCTTCTTTTATCTCCCTCTCTAATATCTCTCTTTTTTTATCTCTCTCTTCTTCCTTTTCCCCGATGCAGACAATAGGAGTCAAGCCGTTTTTCTGGACTGATAAAGCTTTTTTGTTGACTTCATTGTCGCTCTCTGAAAAGTATTTTCTCCTTTCAGAATGCCCTACAATAACATAATCAACGCTTAAGCTTTTCAGCATTGCAGAAGAAACCTCTCCGGTAAAAGCGCCCTCTTCTTCCCAAAAAGCATCTTGGGCGCCTTTCCTAAGGCCTTCTTTGCCGACAGAAGAAAGAAAGCAGAAAGGAGAACAAATAACAGTCTCGGCTTTCGGGCATGGCTCTGTTTTTTCTGCCAAATCAAAAGCTTCTTCTTTGGTGCGGGGATTCATTTTCCAGTTGGCAACAATAAGTGGCTTCATAATAAATTTATTGCTTCTTCACAGTAAACT
>CAZBLV010000012.1:0-33543 GCA_964493085.1 uncultured Candidatus Saccharibacteria bacterium | reverse complement strand
CTGCGGACCCCTGACGGATTTGCCTCCAGACGTCCGGGAGAGATTGAAGTCTTTCTACGAGAAAATTGCTGATCTTTGCGAGCGAGTTTTAGGAGTAAGGGCTTTTGTTTTTCACGAACACTACGATCCCATTGAGCATGCCTCTTTTACTCCGCAAGACGTTGACGAAGCAGAGAGGCGTCAGATTTGCGAAAACATCTCTTTCCTGGTTGTCGTTGCCATTACTCCCTCTTGGGGAGGAGGCATTGAGGTTGAGATGGCAAGACAAAGCAATGTCCCTGCTATAATTCTTTGTTCTCCGGGGAGAAAAGTTTCCCGTCTGCTTTTGGGCAATCCGGCAGTAGAGAAAGTTATCTCTTACGAATCTATATCCACGGCACTTTTAAAACTGAAAGAACACATTCAACCCCTTGTTCTTGTGAGATGCGGGTTTATTGTCAAAAAACAAAAGCCCGGGCTAGAAGGGTTTTTTATGGCTTGAAAAATAGGCGCAAAAGAGGTAAATTAGATGTATTATACTTAGCGTCTATTTATTGATTTAAAAAGATGAGTAAGCGCCTGTTTGACATAACTTTTTCTCTTTTTGGATTAATAATCCTTTCTCCTTTATTTTTAATAGTGAGTGTTTTGGTAAAGATTTTTTCTCCCGGACCCGTTCTTTATAAATCAGAAAGGATAGGGAAGAATGGAAAACGCTTTAAGATGTTAAAATTCAGGACAATGGTAGTCGGAGCTGATAAGATAGGAGGACCTTCAACGGCAGCTGACGACGAAAGGCTAACCAAGATAGGATGGTTCTTAAAAAAGTTTCAGCTAGATGAGCTTCCCCAGTTGTTTAATGTCTTAAAGGGGGAGATGAGCCTGGTCGGTCCCAGGCCGGAAGTTCCTTTTTATGTTAATATGATGATAGAAGAAGATAGGAATATTATTCTCTCTATCAGGCCGGGGATGACGGATTTGGCCTCCTTGTGGAATTTCCACGAAGGAGAGGTGTTAAAAGGAAGCCCGGATCCTGAGAGAACTTATCAAGAAAAGATAAGGCCGAAGAAGATAGAGCTCCAAAAAGAGTATGTTAATAATCGCTCTTTTGGACTGGATATTAAGATAATATTAAAAACAATAGCTAAAATCTTTAAATGAAAGATTATAAAAAAACAGCCAATGAAGCCAGGAAAGCTGTTTTGGATTTGATATACAAAGCCCAGACCTCTCATATAGGCTCTAATTTTTCCTGCATTGATATTCTTTCCGTTCTCTATGACATAGCTGAGGTAGACAAAGAAATGAAAGAAGACCGAGACCGGATAGTTGTTTCCAAGGGCTGGGCGGCGGCGGCTGTCTATTACTTCCTGTCTGAAAAGGAAATTATTCCAAAGGAAGACCTTAAAAAATATTGTGAAAAGGGGAGCGAGTATATAGGATTGGTAGAGCCCTCTGTAAGAGGGGTTGAAGCTGCTGGAGGGTCAATGGGCTTTGGCTTTCCCTTCGGGGTTGGTTTTGCCCTGGCCAAGAAAGTAAAAAGCGAGAAAGGGAAGTCATTCGTTTTAACGTCTGACGGAGAGATGGACTGTGGCACCACCTGGGAGTCGGCCCTAATCGCCAAGCACAATAATCTTGACAACCTGACAGTTATTATTGATCACAACGGCCTTCAGGGCATGGGAGAGGTAAAAAAGATTCTGGACATTGATCCTTTGAAAGAGAAATGGCAGGCCTTCGGCTGGGAAGTTAAAGAAATCGACGGCCATAATTTTGAACAAATCTGCCAAGCTTTAACTTCAAATTCTGAAAAGCCCTTGGCTGTAATAGCTAAGACAGTCAAAGGGAAGGGCGTCAGTTTTATGGAAAACGACAATCTTTGGCATTATAAAGCTCCTTCGGAAGAGGAATATAAAAAAGCAATGGAAGAACTATGTCAGAAATAATTCAACAACAAGACACCAGAAGGGAATTTATAGATACTTTAATAGAGCTAGCCGAAAAAGACGAAAAAATTGTCTTAATCGTACCGGACGTCGGTTTTAATTATATAGAGGAATTCCGGAAAAGATTTCCTGAAAGGTTCTTCAATCTGGGAGTGACAGAGCAAAGCACCATAACTATTGCCGCAGCTCTTGCTTTATCCGGCTTGAAGCCCTATGTTTACTCAATGATTAATTTTGTGGTATTCAGGCCCTACGAAGCAGTAAGAAATGCCGTCTGTCTTCACAGAGCCAACGTTAAGATTGTGGGGGTAAAAGGGAGCGAGAAGTATAAGTTTCTAGGTTTTTCTCATAATCTTCTAACAGATACAGAAGAGGTCGAGGCCATGAAAAACCTGCCTCTTGACTGTTTTATCGTCTCAGATCCTAAAAAAGTAAAAGAGGTTGTTTTAAATACCTATAAAGAAGAAAAACCAACGTATATCAGACTATGAAGGTTCCATTTGTAAATTACGGCCTGCAGTACAAAAACCTGAAAGAGGAAATAGATAAAGCCTTTTTAAGGGTTTTGGAGGGAGGCGACTTAATATTGAGAGAGGATGTAGATAAATTTGAAAAAAATCTTGCTGATTTTGTGGGAACCAAGCACGCCGTTTCTTTAAATAGCGGAACAGACGCCTTATTCTTTTCTCTGAAGATTCTGGGCATAGGCCAAGGAGACGAAGTTATAACTGTCTCCCATACCTTTGTCGCTTCTATTTCTGTTATAGTGCAAGCAGGGGCAAAACCTATCTTGGTTGATGTCAAAGAAGATTACTTGATTGACGAAGAAAAAATAGAAGAAGCTATTACCGAGAAAACAAAAGCCATTATCCCTGTCCATTACAACGGTAGAATGTGCAATATGGACAAGATTACAGAGATTGCCCAAAAGCACGACCTTTATATCATAGAAGATGCAGCCCAGGGGCTGGGATCTTCTTTCAGGGGAAAGAAGGCAGGTTCTGTGGGCTCAACCGGATGCTTCAGCTTTTATCCTGCCAAGATCTTGGGGTGTTTCGGGGACGGCGGAGCTCTTACTACTAATTCTGATGAAATAGCAAAAGAAGCGAAGTTATTAAGGGACCACGGGCAGAAAACCAAAAAAGAGATAATAAAATTCGGCTGGAATTCCAGACTGGACAACCTGCAGGCCGCCGGGTTGAACGTAAAGATAAAATATTTGCCAGATTGGCTTAAGAGAAGAAGGCAGATAGCTGAAAATTATAATAAGCGGTTGTCTGGGGTTGAAGGAATAAAACTTCCCCCTGATTCTGATAAGGATCACTACGATGTTTTCCAGAATTATGTTCTAAGAGCTGAAAAAAGGAATGAGTTGTATGAATTCTTGAAAGAAAGAGGAGTGGAAACTTTAATGAAAGACCCTGTTGCGAACCATAAGCAAGATGGCCTGAATCTTTTCCATTTTAAGCTTCCTTTGACAGAAAAACTAGCTGACGAAGTTATTTCTCTTCCCATGTACCCTGAACTTGAAGACGGACAAGTAGATTATGTCATCAAAGCAGTAAAAGATTTTTATGAATCTTAATATCAAAAGAAGACCTGGAAAAAGAATGACATTTTTTATCCTGGCAGACACTGCCTTTATTGCCTTGGCTGTGATTTTTTCTTTTATGCTAAGGTTCGACGGCGTTGTTCCTGTCCAGTACATAGAAGGCGGGATTATCCAGAATATGATTATACTGGCTTTAGTCTTTTCTTTGCCCACCTTTTATTTCCTTGGCCTTTATTCTTTTTCCTGGAGCTTTGTCAGCGCCAACGAGTTAATTTCTCTTTTTAAGGCGATTACTTTAAGTTTTCTCTTTTTAGCTTTTTCCATTTTCTTTTTAAAGAGCTTCCAGGGATTTCCAAGATCAGCTATTATTATCAGTTATTTTTTGGTTTTCATCTTTTGTGGAGGGACAAGGTTTTCTAAGAGAATTTATCTTGAAATATTTAAAAGTGGCAACAAGGGACAGGAGAAGACACTAATCGTAGGAGCAGGACAAGCAGGAGAGGAAATTCTAAGGAGCATTAAATCGTCAAAAGAAAGCCATTTTTCACCAATAGGATTTGTCGACGACAATCTTTCCAAGCAGGGCGTTTCTATCCATGGGCTGCAGGTTTTAGGGAAGATAGAGGATATCCCAACCCTGGTGGAGAAAAAGAAGGTAGAAAGTCTTGTGATAGCCCTTCCTTCTGCCGGGGCTTCGGCAGTAAAAAAGGCAGTAGAACTGGGCAGAGAGGCGGGCCTGGAAAAGATAAAAGTAGTTCCTCCGATTTCTGACGTTATTGAAGGTACCCTTTCTGTCAGGGACCTAAGAGAAATCAAAGTAGAAGATCTTTTGGGCAGAGAGCCGGTTTCCCTGGACATGAAAGCTATAGAAAAGTTTATAGGAAAGAAAAAAGTTCTGATTACAGGAGCTGCAGGCTCTATCGGGTCTGAGCTGGCTCGGCAGGTCGCCAAATTCAACCCCTCACAGCTTATACTATTAGACCAAGACGAAACAGGTATTTTTAATATCAGCCAAGAATTAAAAAAGAACACAAGAATAGGTTTGAAATATTTTGTCACAGATGTCACGGACAAAGAAAGTATCAGGTCTTTATTTAAAGAATGCAAGCCCGCAATAATTTTTCATGCTGCAGCTTACAAACACGTTCCCTTAATGGAACAACAGCCCCAAGAAGCAGTTAAGAACAATATTTTTGGGACTAAAAATGTGGCAGAGGCCTCTTTGGACAATGAAGCCGAGAAATTTGTGTTTATCTCGACAGACAAAGCAGTAAACCCGACCTCAATAATGGGAGCCACCAAGAGAGCTGGGGAAATGATATGCCAGGCCCTTAACCAAAAAAACCATACTAAATTTATTTCTGTTAGGTTCGGCAATGTTTTAGACAGCAGAGGAAGCGTTATACCAATCTTTAAAGACCAAATCAAAAAAGGAGGGCCCGTTGAAGTTACCCATTCTGAAATGAAAAGATACTTTATGATGATCCCGGAGGCAGTTCTTTTAGTTATGCAAGCAGGGGAAATGGGACAGGGGGGAGAAGTTTTTGTTTTAGATATGGGCAAACCTGTTAAAATAGTTGATTTAGCCAAAGAGATGATCAGGCTTTCCGGATTTGAGCCGGACAAAGAAATTCCAATTGTCTTTACAAGGCCAAGACCCGGGGAGAAGCTTTTCGAGGAGCTTTTAACGTCAGAAGAGGGGACTCTTGCTACCCAGAATAAAAGGATTTTTAAGGCCAGGCTTTCAGAAATAGACGAATCTTTTCTGGAAAGAAAATTGAATAAACTGCAGGAAAAAGAAAACATAAAAGAAGGACTTAAAGAATTAATTCCTTCTTACTTGACAAAGTAGAATAAATTTGCTAAGATCTAGACAGTGAGCGCTCCTTTTAGGAGACTCTACTAAGTTGGCAAAAGACCCACATGCGGGGTCTTTTGTTTTTGTTGCAATATTATTTACATCCTCTATAATAAACAGTGCCAGGAGGGCAAAGCGCTCACAAAAAACTTAGTATTGGAGTTAGCTCCTCCTGGTTTTTTTAAACTTGATTTTTATTGTTATTAAAGCGAAAATAGAAATACGATGGAAATAAAAGAGATCTTACCCGGAGCAAAAGAAAACATCTCTTTGGCCGAACACAGCAGTTTTGAAATAGGGGGCCCAGCTCGTTATTTTTTTGTTGTTAGAAAGAAGGAGAACCTCATTAAGGCCCTTGAGTTCTGCCGGAATACAAACACTCCCTATTTAATTATGGGAGAGGGAACAAATATCCTGTTTCCAGATGAAGGCTTTGCAGGACTGGTTGTAAAGATTGAAACAAATGTTGTGACTGCTGAAAATAAAAAGATTTATTCTGGGGCAGGAGCCAAGCTTTTTTCTGTTTTCAAGCTCTCCTTGGAAAACTCTTTAAGAGGTTTGGAATGGGCTGTCGGCATTCCCGGGACTCTTGGGGGAGCTGTTTACGGAAACGCCCAGGCCTTCGGGCAAAAAATGAGCGATACAGTAGAGACCGTTGAGGTTTTGGATTCAGAAGATTTAAAGTTTTACAATCTAAGCAATAAAGAATGTTTTTTTGAAAACAAAAACAGTATATTTAAGAAAAATAAGAATTTGATTATTGTCTCTGCAACCCTTAGCCTGAAAGAAGGAAATGTTTCAGAAAGCAGAAAGGAGGTCAAAAGGCATGTAGAATACAGAAAGCAAAAACATCCCCTTTATTTTCCTTCGGCTGGATCTGTGTTTGTAAATCACCAAGGAAAGATAAAAGGAAAGAAGCTTCTTCAGGAATTCCCCGAGCTGGAAGAGTTTAATAAAAAAGAAATAATACCTTCTGCTTATTTGATAGAAAAATGCGGGCTAAAGGGAAAAATAGTCGGAGGAGCTAAGTTTTCTGACCAGCACGCCAATTTTATTGTTAATCTGGGAGCAGCTAAAGCAGAAGACGTCATAGAACTGGTTAATTTGGCGAAAAATAGAGTAAAAAATAAGTTTAATATAGATCTTAAAGAAGAAATCCAAATAATAAAATAATTATGCAAATAAACATTCGTACCAAAAATCTTGAAGCAACAGAAGAGTTAAAAAGATATGCAGAAGAAAAAATAGGGGAGCTGGACAGATTTATTAATATAGAGGAAGGGGATTTCTCGGGCGGGAAGGATACGGTTCTTGCTCATATCGAAATAGAAAAAACAACCGAACACCACAAAAAGGGCCCTTATTACCGGGCAGAGGCCACAATAAAATTGCCCGGAAAGGATATTTGGATTGACTTTCTCGGGGAGGACTGGAAAGAAGCAGTGGACGGCCTTAAAGACGAACTTCAGAGAGAGCTGAAAAAGTATAAAGGAAAATCCAGAGCTGTTTCCAGAAGAAGAAACAGGTTTTTTAAGAAATTAGTTAATCTTTCTCCTTTAGCTAGGTTTAAAAGAAAGAGAGGAGGAAGGAATAAACAGGAAGGAAACTGAAATATGGCGATTTTTAGTAAAATATTCGGGGACCCTAATGAAAAATATCTAAAAAATATAAAGCCTTTAGTAGAGAAAGTAAATTCCCTTGAACCAGAGACAGATGGTATTTCCGAAGAAAAACTTAAAGCAAAGACCGAAGAGCTCAAAGAAAGGATAAGAAAGGGGGAGAGCCTGGATGATATTTTGCCCGATGCCTTCGCTCTAGTAAGGGAATCAGCCAAGAAAACTTTAGGGCAGCGTCATTTTGACGTGCAAGTAACAGGCGGAGTTGTCCTTCATCAAGGAAAAATAGCAGAGATGAAAACAGGCGAGGGAAAAACCTTGGCTTCGACAATGCCTGTTTATCTTAACGCTCTAAGCCAAAAAGGGGTTCATGTTATAACGGTCAATGACTATCTGGCAAGAAGGGACAGCGTCTGGATGGGCCAGATATATCATCTTTTAGGCCTTAGCGTCGGCTGCCTTAACCATGAGCAGGCTTTTCTTTATGATCCGGAATACAAGAAGGCCGCAGAAGAAAAAGACGAAGTAAGGGACGAGTTGGGGTCTTTTAAAATAGTGGAAGATTTTTTAAGGCCATGCTCTAGGAAAGAAGCCTATCAAGCAGACATTACTTACGGCACCAACAACGAATTCGGGTTTGACTATTTAAGGGACAACATGGCTTATGATCTGGATCAGAAATGCCAGAGAGGTTTTAATTACGCTATTATTGACGAGATAGATTCTGTTTTAATAGACGAAGCCCGAACCCCCCTTATAATTTCAGGCAGAGGAGAAGAATCCACGGACAAATATTACAAGTTTGCCCAGATCGTTTCAGGCCTCAAAAAGGATGAAGACTACGAGCTAGACGAACAGACAAAATCTGCCACTTTTACAGAAGAAGGCCAAGACAAAATTATTAACAAGCTTGGCTTCGATCCCTGGGGACAGAATGATATTATTATTACCCATCAGCTAGAAGCCGCCCTTAAAGCAAAGACCTTTTTTCAAAAAGACATAGATTATGTAATAAAAGAGGGCAAAGTGGTAATTGTGGACGAATTTACGGGCAGGCTGATGCCCGGGAGAAGATGGTCTGGCGGGCTTCATCAGGCAGTAGAAGCCAAAGAAGGGATTGATATACAGCCTGAATCCAAAACCTTGGCCAGCATCAGTTTCCAGAACTATTTTAGGATGTACGACAAGCTGTCCGGGATGACAGGGACTGCTGTTACTTCAGCTGAAGAGTTTGACAAGGTTTACGGTCTGGAAACCATTATTGTCCCCACCAATCGGCCCATGATAAGAAAAGACTTTTCCGACAAGATTTATAAAAATTTAAACGGGAAGTTTAAAGCAATAGTGGAGGAAGTAAAAGAAAAGCATAACAAAGGCCAGCCCGTTCTGGTTGGCACCGTTTCTATCGAAAAAAACGAATATCTGGGAAGACTGCTTCAGAGAGAAGGCGTTCCCCATCAGATATTAAATGCTAAAAACCATCAGAAAGAAGGAGAGATAATAGCCCAGGCAGGAAGATCAGGATCTGTGACCATAGCCACCAATATGGCAGGCAGAGGAGTAGATATTGTTCTGGGAGGCAATCCCCAGGATCCGAAGGATAAAGAAAAGGCGATAAAAGCAGGAGGCCTTCATGTTCTGGGCACAGAGAGGCATGAGGCAAGAAGGATAGACAACCAGTTAAGAGGAAGGTCTGGAAGGCAGGGAGACCCGGGCTCCTCCCAATTTTTTGTTTCTTTAGAGGATGATCTTATGAGGGTTTTCGGAGGAGAAAGGATTCAGCATTTTATGGAAGTCTTAAAAATTCCAGAAGACCAGCCCATAGACGCTAAAATGATTTCTAAAGCCATAGAGTCTGCTCAGTCAAAGGTGGAAGGATTTAACTTTGATGCCAGAAAGCACCTGCTGGAGTACGACAACGTGATGAACAAACAGAGAGAGGTCTTTTACAGAAAAAGGGATGAAATATTAAAAAAAGCAAAGGAGTCCAAGCTTTTAAGGTCTTATGTTTTGCAAATCGTTAAAAAGCAGGGATTCTCGGAAGAGGATTACGAAAGAAGAGAAAAGGAAAAAGGAGAAGAAACAATGAGAAAGATAGAGAAAGCCGTCTGCCTTAAGGTTTTTGACACTTTTTGGGAAGAACACTTAGATAATATGTCCCATCTCAGGGACTCTGTAAAACTAAGAGCATACGGCCAGCAAGACCCCTTGGTGGAGTATAAAAGGGAAGGACACAGGATGTTTCAAGAGCTGATAAAGAACATTGAAACCGCTATCGCAGAGGCCGTTTTCCAAGCAGAAATAACAAAAACCCCGAAGCCGGCTTTATCTGACAGAAAAGAACAAAAGAAGAAAATCCCCGGCAGAAACGATCCCTGCCCTTGCGGTTCTGGAAAGAAATATAAAAAATGCTGTTACCCTAGGTATGGCTAACTGCTTTAGGGGGTTGACATATTATCTTGATGTGATATCTTAAATTATATATTTTGTCAGAGAGAAGAGAGGTCGTGTTCCTTTGGCATTTATCTTATAAACCATAACCTATCTTTCGATGAAAGGCACAATAAAGAAAATTACTGACAGAGGATTCGGTTTTATCACTCCTGAAGGAGAAGATAAAGATTTGTTCTTTCATTCAAACGACCTTAAAGGCGCAACCTTTGAGGAATTGAATGAAGGAGATCAAGTAGAATTCGAAATGGGAGAATCAGACAAAGGCCCTAAAGCCACTGATGTAACCCGTCTGTAAAAAAAGCAAAAAGCCCCTTGGTTGTCAGGGGGTTTTTTGTTTGGCAAGGTCTCGGAAAATTTTGGGCCTTTTGTTATAATAAAGAACATGAAAATAGGAATAATTTCGGACACTCATAACAACTTGCCCAAATTCAAGAAAGCAATGGATTATCTGGAAAAGAAAAAAGTTTCTCTTGTTATCCACTGCGGCGATATTGCCAACCCTAAAACACTAAAAGAATCCTTGAAGGGCTTTTCCGGCAAATGCAAAGGAGTTTTAGGCAACGCTGACAACATATATCAATATGAATTAAAAGATTATCAGTCTTCTAAGGCTGAAATTTTCGAGGGGTCGGGAGAAATAGAAATCAAAGGAGCAAAAATAGCCTTTACCCACTATCCCTGGGAGGCCAAAAAGCTGGCAAAGAGCAAAAAGTATGAAGCGGTTTTTTACGGCCATACTCACAGGCCCTGGCAGAAAAAAATAGGGGACTGCCTTGTTATAAATCCCGGCAATGTTGCCGGCGTTATTTTCAGGCCCACTTTCGCTGTCTATGATACGGAGAAAAAAGAGGCCAAATTAAAACTTTTAGAAAAAATATGATTTTTTCACCCACAGGATGCTTGTTGTTAATTCTCTTTACGATGGCTTTGCCTGTTCTTTTGGCTTTGGGGTACTTTCATGTAATAACTTTGGGTTTTGAAAAACTTGGACTGGATCCTGCTTTAACCATTGTCATTTTTTTGGCAATGCTGGCCGGTTCTCTTTTTAATATTCCCCTCGGCAGAAAAAAAATAATTTATACTCAAGAGCCCAGCTTTTTTGGTTTTTTGAAAAAGCCTGCAGCTAAGACCACCGGCCTTGTTATTAACGTAGGAGGCGCTGTTATCCCGGTCATTATGTGCATTTACTTTTTGTTTCAGATTCCCCTTAGGCCGGTTTTTGTGGCTACCGGCTTAATGATCATAGTGTGTAAATATTTCTCCCGCGTGGTCCCGGGCAGGGGAATAATTGTTCCCGCCCTAATTCCTCCCTTGTTTGCTGTTCTTTTTTCTTTTTTCTTGGCTCCCGGGTTTGCGGCTTCTTGCGCTTTTGTTTCCGGCGTTTTGGGAACCCTAATAGGAGGAGACCTTCTTAACATTAGAAAGGCCACGAAGCAAAGCGCAGGCCTTATTGCCATTGGGGGAGCCGGCGTCTTTGACGGCATTTTTTTGGTGGGCATAATTTCAGCTCTTTTCAGTTAAAATTTTTTATGTTATAGTATTATATTAAGAAATGAACAAGAAAAGAACCAAGAACAGTTTAATAGCAATATTCATCCTAGCCATCCTGGCCGGATTTTTTAATTATCCGCCTGCCTTTAACAAAGGAGTTGACCTTTTGAACGATAGCCTTGGTTTTCGCTTTCCTTATTTCTGGGACAAGCCCTTCAGCCTGGGGCTGGACTTGCAGGGAGGAACCCATCTGGTTTACGAGGCAGACCTTTCCGGAAAAGAAAAAGAAGACTATCAATCTTCAATGAGGGGGCTAAGAGACATTATTGAAAAGAGAGTAAATCTTTTTGGCGCCAGAGAGCCTGTTGTCCAAACAGAAGAATCCGCAGGAAGTCATCGGCTGGTTGTAGAAATGCCCGGCATTAAAGATCCGGCCGAAGCCATTAAGGCAATAGGACAGACTCCTTTTTTAGAGTTTAAAGAGCAGAGAGATGAAGCAGAAACAGAAGAGATTTTAAATATTCGAGAAGAAATAGAGGCAAAAGGAGAAGAAAGCATTGAAGAAGTTGAAAATTGGCAAAAAGGACTAGAAGACCCCTATTTTCAAAGCACAGAATTGACCGGCCAGTATTTAAAGGGAGCTGAAGTGGGTTTTGAGCAGACCGCTCAAACTCCAATGATACTTCTTAGTTTTAACAAAGAAGGATCTGAAATATTTGAAGAGCTGACAAAAGAGAATATAGGAAACCCCTTGGCTATTTATATAGACGGAAACATGATTTCTTCTCCTATTGTCCAGAATGCTATTTCCGGAGGAGAAGCCCAAATTACTGGTGATTTTACTGTAAAAGAAGCCCAGGAGCTAGCCAGAAACCTTAATGCCGGCGCCTTGCCTGTGCCCATTACCCTTGTTTCTCAACAGTCGGTCGGGCCTACCTTGGGGTCTGTTTCCTTGGAAAAAAGCTTAGTTGCAGGAATTTTGGGTTTTTTGGCAATAATTATATTTATGATAGCTTTTTACAAATTACCGGGATTAGTCTCCGGGATTTCTCTTCTTATATATGTTTTTTTTGCTCTTGCTTTGTTTAAATTAATTCCTATAACTCTTACATTGGCCGGCATAGGAGGGTTTATTCTTTCTATCGGAATGGCAGTAGATGCCAATGTTTTGATTTTCTCCAGATTAAAAGAGGAGGTTAAGTCAGGAAAAGAGCTTTCAGTGGCTGCCGCAGAAGGATTCAGAAGAAGCTGGCCATCTATTAGAGACGGCAACTTCACCACTTTAATAGTAGCCCTTATTCTTTTCGGTTTCGGCACCAGTTTTATTAAAGGATTCGCTCTTACCTTAAGCATAGGTATTCTTTTAAGCGTTTTTACTGCTATTTTTGTAAGCAGGGGATTGTTAATATTGTTTGCAGATACCCGTCTTAAGGATATAAAATGGCTTTGGAAATAAATATGTTTAATTTCACCCGCTACAGAAAAATATATTTTATCTTTTCAGGATTGGTGATAATAACAGCCATTATTTTTCTGGCGGTTTTTGGGTTAAAACTAGGAATTGACTTTACCGGAGGAAGCATTTTGGAGGCGGTTTATCAGGAGGAAAGGCCCGGAAATCAGGAAATAAGGCAAAGACTGGAAGGGCTGGAACTGGGTACGGTTCAAGTTCAGCCTACGGGCGAAAAAGGAATTATTATTAGAATGAGAGACATTACAGAAGAAACCCATCAGCAGATTTTAAGAAAACTTCAAGAAAAAGGGGAAAGCATAGAAGAAATGAGGTTTGAGCTTATAGGTCCCACTATAGGCAGGGAGCTGAAAAGCAAGACTAAAATTGTTACTATTGTTGTCCTTCTTTCTATAGTTATCTATATTGCTTTAGCTTTCAGGAGAGTGCAAAGGCCTCTAAGGTCTTGGCAGTACGGCATAGCCAGCTTAATAGCTCTTTTCCACGATACCCTGATTCCCCTAGGGGCATTTGCCTTTCTGGGCAGGTTCTACGGAGTAGAAATTACCATTCCTGTAATAACCGCCCTTCTTGCCGTACTGGGTTATTCTATAAACAATACGGTGGTTGTTTTCGACAGAATCAGAGAGAATCTTTTTAAAGGGGGAGATTCTTATGAGGAAATCGTAGACAGGAGCTTAGCTCAAACACTAGGCAGGCAGATCAACACTTCTCTAACTACGCTTTTTGTAGTAACTGCCATATTTATTTTCGGAGGGGAGACTCTAGAATATTTCGCTTTAACTTTAATAATAGGAATTGTCGCTGGAACCTACTCTTCAATATTTCTGGCGGCTCCTTTTCTTGTTTCCTGGCTGAGAAGAAGACAAAAGAGTTGACAACATTACTTAGAAATGGTTAAATAGAAAAATATGCAATATAATTATTCCAAAATTTGCTCGGATTTGTTAAAAGGTTTGCCTCAAAGAACAACCAAGGTGATTGAGAGGCGCTTTGGTTTAAAAAACGGAAAAGAAACCTTGGAAAGAATCGGACAGGATATGGGCATTACCAGGGAGAGAGTGAGGCAGATCGAGAATGAAGGAATTTCCAGGATAAAAGAAAAAGCCCAAAGCTACAAAAATCTATTTAGATACTTTAACGAAACTCTTGAAAAATTCGGCGGACTTAAAAAAGAAGAGAGTCTTCTTGATTATTTGGGGAACGATAAAGACAAGGGAAAAATATCCTTATTTTTATCTTTGTCAGAAGACATTAGGAGGGTCCCGGAGGGAAAGGATTTTTATCCCTGCTGGGCGAAGAGAAGAGACGGTTTCGATAAAGCCCGAAAAACAGTTAAGCTGGTTTCCGGACAGCTAAAAAAAGAAAAAAGAACGCTTTCTTTAGATGAGATTTACGAGTATAATAAAGAAAGCGGAGTTTCGTCCAGCAAGCAGGCCCTTGAATCTTATCTTGAAGCCTGCAAAGAGATTGGGAGAAACCATAAAGGTAAATTTGGATTAAAAAACTGGCTTGAGATTAATCCGAAAGGAGTTAAAGACAAGGCCTACTTGGTGCTGAAAGAAAAGAAACAGCCTCTTCATTTCACAAAAGTAGCAGAGTATATTGAAAAACTGCCTCTTTCTCTTAAGCCCCGTCCCGCCCATACAGCAACCGTCCACAACGAATTAATTAAAGATTCCAGATTTGTATTAGTAGGCAGGGGAATGTATGCTTTAAGAGAATGGGGATATGAGCCCGGAGTTATTAAGGACATTATTTACAAGGTTTTGGAAAAGTCAAATAGGCCCCTCTCAAGAGAAGAAATTTTGAAAAGGGTTTCAGAACAAAGAATAGTGAAAGAAAATACTGTTTTCTTGAACCTTCAGGACAAGAGTCTTTTTGCCAAGGACTCGAAAGGGAGATATCTGATTCAAGAATCTTAATAAAAATTCTTTAAAAACTTTTAATGGCAGAATTCTTTAGATTTCCACCCGAAATCATAAGCTTGTTTAGTTACCTAAAGCCGTTTTTAGCGCCTATTTGGCAAATACTAAAATCTTGGTGGTGGCTGCCTTTGCCTTTTATTCTCTGGCGGCCTTTTTTATTTGCTTGGAGATGGTGGCGGGTCAGCATTTGGCTTTCCAAGAAAAACTTTATTGTGTTGGAGATTAGGCTTCCAGAAGAGGTCTTAAAGCCCATAAGAGCCATGGAAACGGTTCTTGACGGCCTAAGGCAGATTCTTTACCAGCCTCCTGACTGGTGGGAGACATGGATTGAAGGACAAGTTGATTTATCATACGGTTTTGAAATTGCCTCTATCGGGGGAGAGCCTCACTTTTTTGTAAGAGCCCCTGTGGAATTAAGGGACTCTGTGGAGTCAACTATATATTCTCAATATCCAGAAGCCGAGATTATGGAGGCGGAAGACTACACCAAAACCGTTCCCCAGGATATCCCTAACAAAGAATGGGATTTGTGGGGAGCAGACTACAGGCTTTTAAAGCCGGATCCTTATCCTATTAAAACTTATCCTGAATTCGAAACAGAAAGAGAGGCTCTAGAGGAAAAAAGAATTGATCCTGTAGCAGCTTTGCTTGAAGCAATGGGCAGGATAAAGCCGGGGGAGCATCTTTGGATACAGTTTTTAGCCCAGCCCGCTACCAATATAGAAATCCCTTTAGTAAAACAAGGAGAAGCAATTAGGGACAAACTGGCCAAAAGAAGCAACGGAGAAAAAGGCAAAAGGCCTCTTTTGCTGGAAGCAATTGACATCATGCTTACAGGAAAGGCAGAAGAAGAGAAAGAAGAGCCTGCAAGCGCTATTCCTCCTGAAATGCACATGACTCCCGGAGAAAGGGATATTGTCCAGGCGATTGAAAGAAAAATTGCCAAGCCGTTTTTTGACGTAGGCATTAGGTTTATTTATCTTGGCAGAAAGGATGTCTTTTTTAAGGCGAAGCTTCGTCTTCCTTTTGCTTTTTTTGCTTCTTTCTTTACAGAAAACAGAAACGCTCTTGTTCCTATGGGACAGACTTTAACTAAAATACACAAAAGCTGGTTTCTTCCTCTGAATCTTCTTAGAGACAGGCGAGTTTATCTTAGAAAGAGAAGGCTGTTCAGAAACTATGTAAGAAGGGTAAACGCCTTTTTCCCGAGATCAGGAGGAACTCATTCTTTAAACACAGAAGAGCTTGCCAGCCTTTTCCATTTTCCAGGAAGGTCGTCGGCTCCGGCTCCTTTTCTTTCTAGGGTTGAGTCTAAAAAGGGAGAAGCTCCGGCTCGCCTTCCTTTTGAAGAATAATTATGTTCAAGGATATAAACCTTTTTGCCGAAACAACTTATAGGAATATTAATAAAAAATTCGGGATAAAAACCGATGACAGACGCCGGCATGTCTATGCTGTGGGAAAGACTGGCATGGGGAAAACTAGCATGATTCAAAACATGGCAATCCAAGACATCTTGGAAGGGAGGGGAATGGGCTTTGTGGATCCCCATGGAGAGGCAGCAGAAGACTTGCTTAATTTTGTTCCTTCAAGCAGGGTAAACGACGTAATTTATCTTAACCCCGCTGACTTGCAGTATCCCATTGCTTTTAACGTAATGGAAAAAGTTGGGGTTGAGTACCGCCACCTAGTGGCTGGCGGATTAATGGGAGTGTTTAAAAAAATCTGGCCTGATGTTTGGTCTGCCAGAATGGAATATATTCTTAATAATACTATTTTAGCTCTTTTAGAGTATCCCGGAGCCACTCTTTTGGCAGTAAACAGGATGCTTTCTGATGCGGAATTCAGAAAAAAAGTGGTGGATAAGGTCACAGACCCCGTTGTTAGGTCTTTTTGGGTTAACGAATTCGCCCGCTATGCTCAAAGATATGAAGTGGAAGCCACAGCTGCTATTCAGAACAAAGTGGGCCAGTTTATCTCTGCCCCCCTGATAAGGAATATTATCGGGCAGTCTACTTCCGCTATTGATATGAGAAAGGTAATGGATGAAAAAAAGATTATAATAATGAATCTTTCCAAAGGAAGGATTGGCGAAGACAACTCCATGCTTTTAGGGGCTCTTCTGATCACCAAACTGCAGCTTGCCGCTATGTCCAGGGTGGACATTCCGGAAGAAGAAAGAAATGACTTCTATTTATATGTTGACGAATTCCAGAATTTTGCCACCGAGTCTTTCGCCAATATACTTTCTGAAGCCAGAAAATACAGATTGGCCCTAACTCTCTCTCATCAGTATATCGCTCAAATGGATGAAATGGTTAGAGACGCTGTATTCGGCAACATGGGCACCTTGATTTCTTTCAGGGTGGGAGCTGAAGACGCCGAATTTTTGGAAAAAGAAATGCTCCCTTATTTCCGGGCCCAAGATCTTGTAAATTTAGGAAAATATCAGATTTACTTGAAACTAATGATTGACGGTATTGCCGGCAGGCCGTTTTCTGCCAGAACCCTGCCTCCTTTTCCCAAGCCCGAAGATTCTAACAAAGACAAGATAATAGCTGTTTCCAGAGAGAGATACGGCACTCCCAGAGAGAAGGTGGAAGAGAAAATAAGCAAATGGGCCGGTTTTGCGGCTCAATCTTCCTCAAAACAAGCCGAAGAAGAAACTGTGCTTTATGACGCTAAATGCTCTTTATGCGGAAAAGACACAAAAGTGCCCTTTGAGCCGGACGGGAAAAGGCCTATTTACTGTAAGGAATGTCTAAAAAAAGCCAAAAAGCCTTCTCCTGAAAAAGAGGGGGAGGAAATAGGGTCTTTAGAGCAGGCCATTGAAAGAGGGACAGTCTCTTTCAGTTCTCAAAAAAAGAAGGGGGAGGGCCCCAAGGAAAAACAAAGAAAAAAGGTTGACGAAAAAAGCCTGAAGGAAATGATTAAAAAAACCATTTCTGACAAGGAAGATGAGGAGTCTTAAGGAAATTGACTTAAAAGAAAAAAGGGTTTTGGTAAGGTGTGATTTTAATGTTCCTTTGGGCGAAGGAGGCGTTATTAAAGACGACTTTAGAATTACTCAAACTCTTCCCACAATCGACTATTTAATAAGAAAGGGGGCTAAAATTGTTTTAATGAGCCATTTAGGAAAGCCTAAAGGAGAGTTTGACAAAAGCTTGACCCTTGAGCCAATAGCCCAGCGGCTAAAAAGCTATTTAGACAGATCAGTTAAAATGATCGATATTAAAGAAGACACAAACACCCTAAAGCCAGGAGAGGTGGCGATGATAGAGAACCTCAGGTTTTATAAAGGAGAAGAAAAAAACGATTCTGATTTTGCCCGGCAACTTTCCGGTTTGGCAGACTTTTATGTTAATGATGCTTTTGGGGTTTGCCATAGGGAACACGCTTCAGTATCAAAAATTGCTTCCTTTCTCCCCGTTGCAGCCGGGCTGCTTCTGGAAAAAGAAATCATAATGCTTTCTACTGTTAATAATCCGAAACGCCCTCTGGTGGCTATAATCGGCGGCGCCAAAATTTACAGCAAGGTCAAGGTAATTAAGAGGTTTTTGGAAGAATCTGATCATTTGTTAATGGGCGGAAAGGTAGCTAATGTCCTTCTCGCAGCCAAGGGATTGATAAAAGGAGACAGATCAGAAAAGACAACTAACGGAATTGATCTGACTTCTCCCAAAATTCATTATCCAATTGACGCCATTGTGGCAAAAAGCAAAGAAGGAGCGGGCTCTAGGATCTCTTCTTTGGCTTCGTTAGAGAAGGGAGAATCAATTTATGATATTGGCCCAGACAGCATAAATCTTTTTTCTGATGTCGTTAAGGAGGCAAAAACTATTGTTTGGGCAGGCCCCTTGGGGATGATAGAAAATCCCCTTTTTGAAAAAGGAACCAGGGAGGTAGGGAAAGAAATCGTTAACAACAGAGAAGCTTTCAAGATAGCAGGAGGAGGGGATACCAGTTTTGCTCTGTTAAAGCTTAAAATCAGAGACAAATTCGACCATGTCTCTACTGGAGGTGGAGCTATGTTGTCTTTTTTAGCGGGAGACGATCTTCCCGGCCTAAAAGCGTTAGGATATGAAACAGATTAAGAATTTAAGAAAAGCGGCTAACAGGATATTAAGGGCTGCAGACTCTGATGAAAGAATCATTCTTTATGGAGATGCAGACATGGACGGAGTTACTTCCGTTATTATTTTAAAAGAGGCCTTAATGAGCTTGGGAAAAGAAGTTGCTCAGATTTATTTTCCAGATCGGGAAAAAGAAGGATACGGCTTTACAGAAAAAGCCCTCGCCTGCTTAAAAAAATACGCTCCGGCTCTAATTATTGTTTTGGATTGCGGAATTAGCAACTTTGAAGAAATAAAAAAGGCAAAGGAGATGGGATTTGAAATTATTGTTGTAGACCATCATGAGCCCCTGGACGAGTTGCCAGAGGCCTCTATAATTGTTGATCCAAAGCAGGAAAAAGACGAGCATCCTTTCAAATACTATGCGAACGTAGGATTAGCTTTTGAGCTTGCCAAAATTTTATTGGGAGAGAAAATGACCAGCAGTCTGGAGAGAAGTTTTTTGGAATTGGCTGCAATGGCAACCATAGCAGATATGGTTCCGCGTGATGACAAAAACGAAGAAATAATTAACAAGGGATTAAAAACCGTGGAGTCGAGCTGGAGGCCGGGCCTTCAAGCACTTTTTGACTTAGAGCCTTTTGAGGACTTGTCTTTATCAATGAAAATTGACAAAATAAATTCGATAACAAATGTTAGGCGAGGGAAAGACGGAATGCCTGACTCTTACAAAATTTTAGTTTGTCCTAATAAAAAGAAAGCGGACGGGATAGCCAGAAGGCTTTATAAAAAAAGCCTGGAAAGAAAAGAGGAGGTGGCTAATATGGTAGAAGAGGTTGAAGAAAGGCTGTTCGGCAAAGGAACAGATCCTCTTGTCTTCGAGGGGTCGGCTGACTGGGAGCTGGCTTTGATGGGAGTAGCCGCAAGCCGTTTGGTTAAAAAATTCGAAAAGCCGGTTTTTCTTTATCAAAAAAAGAACGGACAGATTCAAGGCAGCATAAGGGCGCCATCCGGCTTTAATGTTGTTGAAGCAATGAAAAAGTGCTCTTCTCATCTGTTAACCTACGGGGGGCATCCTCAAGCAGCCGGTTTTCGGACCAAAGAAGAAGAGGCAGAAAAGTTTAAAAAATGTTTGTTTGATTATTTTAGTTAATCTATGAAGAAAATTATTATTTATACAGATGGAGCTTCCCGGGGGAATCCCGGTAAAGCCGCTATGGGGGTTGTTTTCTGCAACGAAAAGGGAGACATCATTAAGGAGTGTTCGGAGTACCTATCTGACAGAGCCACCAATAACGAAGCAGAATACAACGCCGTTATTTTCGCTCTGAAAAAGTTTAAACTTCTTTTTGGAAAACAGCTGGCAAAAAACACAGACATTGAAATAAGGTCTGATTCAGAATTGCTAGTCAAGCAATTAAATGGGAAATATAAAATATTGGATGAAAAAATCCAGCCCCTTTTTTTAAAAATATGGAACCTGAAATTTGATTTTAAAAGCATTAAATTTAAATCTTTGAGCAGGGATAAGAATAAGGAGGCCGACCGCTTGGCTAATGAGGCCCTAGACGGAGAAGCAAACAACCAGAAGCTGGTATAGCGCTTTGAAGACAAGTGGTAACAATGAGCGAGAACTGAAAAGTTTGCGGAGGCCCGTCCTTCGCAGAATATTTTTTAGAGACTGGATCTCTGCGGGAATACCTCAAATTCTTGACAAAACCCCCTTAATTTGCTATAATCTAACCATTGTTCTTTTAACTTTGAAGAGATCTCTATAACGAAAGGGCCAAAGATGGACCAAGAAATGGCAGAAAAGATCAGGAGTCAGTTGCGCCTTTGGCAGAGAGAACAGCTGGTGAATGCCGAGAACCTGGAAGGAGACACCTCTCAACTCTCAGGCGACGCCTCCGAGATCTCAGGCAATGCCTCCAGGATTCAGGGCAATGTCTCCGGGATTCAGGGCAATGTCTCCGGGATTCGGGGCAATGTCTCCGGGATTCAGGGCGATGTCTCCGGGATTCAGGGCGATGTCTCCGGGATTCGGGGCGACGCCTCCGGGATCTCAGGCGATATCTCCGGGATTCGGGGCGATGTTTCCGGGATCTCAGGCGATGTCTCCGAGATCGTGGAAGTACTCAAAGCCGAATAGCTTCATACGCGCCACAGAAAATTGTGGCGCTTTTTTATGCCAAAACCTGTAAGAGGACTGTCCTCAACAGAATACCCAAATTCTTGACAAAAGCCAATAAAGTGTTAAAATGGAAATGTTTCAACGAGGTGAACGGCTGCTCCGGCTAACGGAGAGGAAAGTCCGAACACCCTCCGCTTTCGCGGAAAAAAGGTAGCGGCTGTTAAGGTCGCCGTCCCGATTTGGGGCAGAGGTGCGAACAGAGACGCTGGGATCCGAAAGGATTTCAGCACCCTTAATGGGTGAATCCTGGCAGCAACGCCAGGAGTGAAACGGCTAAATCCTTGCTGGGTGCAAGAACAAACCAGATAATCCGGCTTTACGGGTTGGATTTCTGGAAAAAGTAGTTCGCAAAGATAGATGGTCGTAATCCGCATTTGCGGAAAACAGAATTCGGCTTACCCTCGTTGAAACATTAAAAACCCGGGCTTTTGCCGGGATTTTTAATTGAAGTTTGTATTAAAAAGTATTAGAATTAGAAAAATGATTCAGAAAATACTAAACTCCAAAAGCAAGACATTTACTTTTGCCGCTTTCTTGCTAGGAGGATCTACTTTGATAAGCAGACTTTTGGGCCTGCTAAGAGACCACTTGTTGGCTGGAAGATTTGGAGCAGGCCAGGAGCTTGATATTTATTTTGCCGCCTTCAGAATCCCTGATTTTGTTTATGGAATATTGGTTATGGGAGGGATTACAGCTGCTTTCTTGCCCGTGTTTTCTAAATATATGAAGAAGGAAGAAGAGGGGGCCTGGTCAGAGGACGCTTTAAGATTTGCTAATAATGTTTTGAACTGCTTTTTGTTTTTGCTGGTGGTGATCTGCGCTATTTTGGCTGTTGCTGCTCCCTGGTTAATAAGATTCATTATCCCGGGATTTTCAGAAGAGAGCAGGCAACTAACTGTAGCCCTGACAAGGATAATGTTTTTGAGCCCGATTTTGTTCGGCCTTTCTAATATTTTTTCTGGGATCCTTCATTATTTTAATAAATTTCTTGTTTATTCTTTGGCTCCTATTCTTTATAATTTAGGGATAATAATCGGTATTTTGTTCTTTTTTCCTGTGTTTGGCATTTTTGGCCTAGCTTATGGCGTTATATTAGGCGCCGGTCTTCATCTTTTTATTCAGATTCCGGCCGCTGTAGCTTCCGGCTATAAGTATAAAAAGCTGTTCAACTTTAACTATCCTGGGCTAAAACAGGTTTTTAATCTGATGATTCCAAGATCCATAGGCACGGCCGCCTACCACATTAATCTTATTGTTATAACCGCTATTGCTTCTACTCTGGCTGCAGGAAGCATTGCTATTTTCAATCTTTCCAACAATCTTCACTATTTTCCCATCGGAATTATCGGCGTATCTTTTGCTCTTTCTGTTTTTCCTTCTTTGTCCCGAGCTTGGGCAGAAAAGAGAAAAGAAGACTTCTTAAGGGAATTCTCTTTTTCTTTAAGGCAGATTCTCTTTTTTATAATCCCGATCACTGTCTTGATTTTTCTTCTCAGAGCCCAATTAGTGAGAATGGTTTTGGGAACAGGGGAGTTCGGGTGGCTGGAAACAAGGCTGACAGCAGCCTGCCTTGGCGTATTTTGCTTGGGTATTCTTGGTAACAGCCTGGTCCCTCTTTTTTCGCGTTCGTTTTTTGCTTTGCACGATACCAAGACCCCCGTGATAGTGGGACTTTTGGCTATGGGACTGAATGTTGTTTTTTCCTTTATGTTTGTTAAATTGTTTACGTGCTGGGAAGGTTTTAAAGAAACATTCTCTTATTTCTTAAAACTGGGAGGAATAGAAGATATTTCAATAATCGGTCTTCCTCTGGCTCTCTCTCTGGCGGTTTTAATCCAGGCCTTCTTGCTGCTGTTTTTTCTTCAGAGGAAGATGGGGGGAATAAAAGGGAAAAGAACATGGGTTTCCTTAAAAAAAGTTCTAACTTCAAGCGCTTTTATGGCGGGGGCTGTATTTTTAGTAAGACAGCTGGCTTCGGGGGTTGTAGACATGCAGGCTTTTTGGGGAGTATTTTTGCAGGCCCTTTTGGCGGGACTCGCCGGTATTTTCGTATTCTTGGGATCATCTTTCTTTTTAAAATCTCCTGAGATTTCAACGCTCAAAGACGCCTTAATCAAACAGTTTAAAAAATGAATTATAGAAACTTCGTTATTATAAGTCATGTAGATCACGGCAAGTCAACCCTGGCCGATCGTTTTTTAGAAGCGACCAAGTCTGTAGATTCTGGAAAAATGAAGCCCCAGTATCTAGATATGATGGACTTGGAAAGAGAAAGAGGGATTACCATTAAGCTTCAGCCGGTAAGAATGAGATTTGATTATAAAGGGAAAGAGTATGTTTTAAACCTTGTTGACACTCCCGGCCATGTTGATTTTTCCTATGAAGTTTCCCGCTCCCTGGCCGCAGTTGAAGGAGCCGTCCTTTTGGTGGACGCCAGCAAAGGGATACAGGCCCAAACTTTAGCCAACTTGGAGCTGGCCAGAAAACAAGAGCTGGAAATAATACCGGCAGTAAACAAAATCGATCTGCCTCAAGCGATGGTAGAAGAAACGGTTTTGGAGCTGGCCAACCTTTTGGGAATAGATCCAGATCAGGTTTTGCAGATTTCAGCCAAAGACGGAATTAATATCGAGAAAGTTTTAGAAAGGGTTATCGAAAAAGTTCCCCCTCCGGAAGCTGGCAGGGAAAACAAAGACTTCCGCGCTCTTGTTTTTGACTCAGACTATAATTCTTTCCAGGGCGTTGTCGCCTATATCAGAGTTAAAGACGGGAAAATCTTAAAAGGAGAGAAAATCAGGCTTTTGGCCTCGAAGAGCCAGGCTGAAGCAAAAGATGTCGGCTGTTTCAGTCCGGCTCTTGTTTCTAGAGAAGGATTGTCTGCAGGAGAGGTGGGGTATATCGCTACCGGCATAAAAGAGCCAGGATTAGTCAGGGTTGGGGACACTATCTCCAAGAAAGAGGTGGATCCTCTGCCAGGCTACAAAGAACCCAAGCCCATGGTTTTTGCCAGTCTTTATCCTGAAGATCCGGACAAATTCGAGATTCTTAAAGAAGGGCTTTCCAGGCTGAAGTTAAGCGACCCTTCTTTGTTTTTCGAATTAGAGAGAAAAGACGCCTTGGGAAGAGGGTTTAGGTGCGGCTTTTTGGGCAATCTTCATGCCGAAATTGTTTCAGAAAGAATATCCCGTGAATTCGATGTAAGCCTTGTTATTTCCTCTCCATCTGTCGCTTATAAAATAGAGGAAGAAGGCGGGCCTGAAAAAGAAATCTATTCTGCCAGCGACTGGCCAGACCCCAGCCGGATTAGAAAGATAAAAGAGCCCTGGATTTTAATGGAAGTCATTACTCCCCTTGAATTTATGAGCCAAATTTCAGATCTTTTAAAAAACAGAGAAGCAGTTTATGCAGACACCAAAGATCTGGGAGAAGGAAGAGTTATTTTGATTTATGAAGCTCCTTTGCGCGCCATAATCACTAATTTCTATAACGATCTTAAAAATGTAAGCAAAGGATTTGCCTCTTTGAATTACAAGGTTCGAGATTACAGGGAAGCTGATTTGGTTAAAATGGATATTTTAGTCGCCGGAGAAAAAGAAGAAGCCCTTTCCCGCGTAGTTCCCAGAAAAGACGCTTTTAAAAAAGGAAAGGCATTAGTTGAAAAACTGAAGGAAAAGTTTCCTCCACAGCAGTTTTCCGTTGCCTTGCAGGCTGCAGTGGGAGGAAAGATTATTGCCAGAGAAACGCTAAAAGCCAGAAGAAAAGACGTTACCGCCTCTCTTTACGGCGGGGATTTTTCAAGGAAAAGAAAGCTTTTAGAAAAACAAAAGAAGGGAAAGAAAAAGTTAAAAGAAAAAGGAGGGGTGAGCATCCCTCCCCAGGTATTTTTGGAGATGTTTCGAGAGTGATTGAAAAAACTCTTCCTGCCTGCTAGAATAAGGGAGCCAGGCTGAAAGCAAGCATGCCGAGAACGACTAAGGAAGCCAGAAAGATCCAAACAATTTTTATTATTTTCTTATCCATATTTTTTTATGGTAGCAAAAAGCAAAGAAAAGAGAAAGGGGAGAGGAGTGTTCCTTTTTCTTCTGGCTGCTTTTCTTGTTTTTATCGCTGTTTTCTTAATGATTTCTAATATTAGAATAAGACAGGAAAGAGAAAAAATTGCTGACAATTCGGAATATCTGGAAGAAAAAGTGAAAATCCTCAAAGATCAGAACGAAGAGATGAAAAAGGGGCTGGGACAGGCAGAGAGCAGGCAGGTTTTAGAAAAAGTGGCTAAAGAAAGACTTAATTTGAAAGCTCCCGGAGAGCAGGTAATTGTTGTTAAAAGAGCGGAAGAAAAAGAGACAACAGTCCAAGAAGAAGAAAAGAACGCCTGGAATCCCAAGGTCTGGTGGGAGTGGATAAAGGAAAAAGCGAATTAGTTTTTGCGGGTGTGGTATAACGGCATTACACAACCTTCCCAAGGTTGGAACGAGGGTTCGACTCCCTTCACCCGCTTCACAATCAAACATTCTGATTTTTTATCTACTTCGCAATGGGCTTCCATTAATGAACCTTTTTTTGTTTTTATGTTTCCATCTAGAAAATGGTGTTTTTTATTTTTTTATGGCATGATGAATTAAAAGGCCAAGATTAAATTTATTTTTTAGGGTCTATGTCCAAACATTTTAATCGTGGAATATCCACCCCTATAGTAATAGGGATTATTGCTGTTTTAGTCGTTGTGGTCGGCAGCGGAATTTTAGCTTATCAATATAGTTATATTACAAAAAAGGAACAGCCAAAAATTCAAACGCCGACAACAGAAATTCCAGAAACAGAAACTCCGGCACTAATAACAGAAAGTTCTAACTGGAAAAAATACACCGATAGCAATTTTGGATATTCGTTTTACTATCCTAAAACATGGAAAGTATCATATACTGAAAGCCGTGTAACAATTACAAATTTTGGTCCAACAAGAAATGAATCAGGTTCTGCCTCAATAAGTTTTTTAGAGGTTCAGGACTCAAAAGCATTCGTAACAGATTCAAAATTTGGAAACACCACCTTGTATTATGACGACAATTCAAAACAATGGATGAAGACTTCGCCGGGGGCAAATGAAGAATACGAAACCAAACCAGCGAAAGTCGCATTTAGTACCATTTCAGGACTTCCTGTTTATTCGTCAACTGGAAGATGGAAAACAGTAATTATTCCGCTTTCTCACACTAAATTTTTAGTAGCAAATATTACCGGAAGCGGGTATACAGCCGCATTGAATTTACTTACGTCTGCTATTACGGAAGCGAATGCTAACGTTGCAGTTAGCGCGATTGAAAAAGTTATAGCAGATATGATGAAAGAAGACGAATTAGCTACGGGACCGAAAGGAACGGTTGCCATAAATTCCTTAAGCCAAAATTCTGGCCCGGCAGGAACACAGATTACTATTTATGGAAAAGGGTTTTTGAGTGTTCCGTCGGCGAGATTACAGCAAGATGAACAGTGGCAAAAAGGCGATCGCGTTACCGTTTCTTTAGTGAGTTATCCTGATAATGCGTCAGCAAAATCAGCTAGTATCTGGATTGGTATACCTTCCAGCGACACAAGTATTACAATGACAATACCTTCAAGGGCTTGTGGCTACGCTATTAACCCGTCAAGCCAAGAAGTTTGTAAATTTTATACTATTTTTACGCCGGGAACTTATACTTTATCTGTTAATGTTTATGGCCAGCAAAAAAGCAACGAATTGCAATTTACGATTACAGGTCAGGCAACATCTAGCGCACCAGTTATGACTTCTCTTGATCCTTCGACTGGGCCTGTGGGCGCTCAAATTACTATTCATGGATATAATTTTACTGGCAGAGAAGGAATCAATATTGGGAATGTTCCTCTATATGCCACCCCAAGTTATGTTTCACCCGACGGCATGCGTCTTGTTTTTACTATGCCAAGCTCTACCCAACGCTTTCCGGGCAATAATTATCCTGTGACACTAACCGCTCCTAATGGTAGCGCAATAAGCAATTCTTTGATGTTTAGTCTTACGCAATAATATTTTAGAAACATAAAATCGCAAAAATTTTTTGAGTGCTCGAGCGAAATTTTTGATTTCTCTGCCCGTCCGCCGCTGAGCGGCGGACGGGCAATTGTTTTTCCTACGAATTTTTGATAAAATGAGTTCGAAAAGAATTGTATATATACTCTGCCAAGGTAGCTCAGTGGAAGAGCAACTCTTTCGTAAAGAGTAGGTCGTGAGTTCAAATCTCACCCTTGGCTCCAAAAAGCATTGACATATTATATGCTTATGCTATAGTCTTTAATATAGTAGCTCTTTAAATTTTCTTTGACGCTTGCTGGTCGGTTTAAAGGAGTTCTTTGATCTTGAGGGAAGAGATCTTTCCGCAGGATGTGGGGACCCCAGAGGACTCTAAGTTCTCCGCTCCGAGGCATACTAGTTGCCTTGAGAAAAGACTCATTATCATTAAATCCAGCCAGCGCCAAGGGGGCTTCCATTTCAAGGAAGCCCCTCTTTTTTTATTTCTTAAAATATGCTAAATTAAAATCGTTATGGCAGAAGAATCAGAAAGAATAAAAAGATTAGAAAATAAACTCCAGCATTTGCTGGACTGTCTTTGATATAAAGAAGAAGAAGGAAAGATTCGAAGAACTTTCTAAGCAGTCGCAAAACCCGGATTTTTGGGAAAACAAAGAAAAGGCAACCCGGGTCAGTCAGGAAATTTCAGACTTGAAAAGAGAAATAGACCGATTGGGAGAGGTTTCCGAAGAGCTAAAAGAACTAAAGGAACTAGCAGAACTGGGCGAGGAGAATTTAAATAAAGAGCTCTCTAAATTGGAAGAAAAAATAGAAGAGGAAGAGACCAGAACTTTTTTTTCCGGGAAATACGACAAGAATAACGCCATCTTGCAGGTTTTTTCAGGAGCAGGAGGAGCAGACGCAGAAGACTGGGCTACGATATTATTGAGAATGTACGAAAGGTACTGTCAAAACAAGGGTTTTTCTGTTTCTGTAATTTCCCAGTCCTTCGGAGAAGGAGGAGGCCCGGAAGGAAGGATAGGAACCAAGTCAGCCACTCTTGAGATTAAGGGTCCTTACGCCTTCGGCTATTTAAAAAAGGAGAGCGGCATTCATAGACTGGTGAGGCAATCGCCTTTCTCTTCCAGTAATCTGCGTCACACTTCTTTTGCTTCTGTGGAAGTTTATCCGGAGATAGGCAGGCAAGACCAGAAAGATATTGAAATTGATCCAGAGGATTTGAAGACAGATACATTCAGGGCTTCAGGTCCAGGTGGCCAGTATGTCAATCGCAGGGAATCTGCCGTAAGAATCACCCATCTGCCTACTAAAATAACAGTGAGCTCGCAAGCTGAAAGATTGCAGGGCCAGAACAAACAGAAGGCGATGCAAGTTCTTTATTCCAAGCTTTATCAGCTGAAAGAAACAAAAAGAAAAAAGGAGTTAGAGAAAATAAAAGGAGAGGAAAAGTCTGTAAGCTGGGGGAACCAGATCAGGTCTTATGTCCTTCATCCCTATAAAATGGTTAAGGACCTAAGAACAGGCGTGGAGATTTCTGACCCAGAAAGCGTTCTCGCTGGAGAACTAGACCCTTTTATAACAGCAGAGATAAAAAACATTAAATAAATGATATCCTTTAAAAACGTCAGCAAGGTTTATCCTTCGAGAAAAAACAGCCAGCCCTCGGTTGCCTTGGACAATGTTTCCTTTGAAGTGGAAGAGAGAGAATTTGTCTCTTTGGTAGGAAAGTCCGGGGCCGGCAAGAGCACCCTTTTTAAATTAGTATTGGGAGAAGAAAGTCCCACTACCGGAGAAGTTGTTTTCGACGGATTTAATCTAATAGAGACAAAAAGAAAAGACCTCCCCAAGCTTAGAAGAAAAATAGGGACAGTTTTTCAGGATTACAAGCTGTTTGCGGACAAAACCGCTTACGAAAACGTGGCTTACGTTATGGAAGTGATGGGAGCCAAAGAAGAAGAAATCGAAAGGGATGTCCGCCAAGTTCTGGATATAGTAGGGCTTGCTTCTAAGGCCGACAACCTTCCCAGGCAGCTTTCCGGCGGAGAAAAACAGAGAACAGCTATTGCCCGGGCTTTAATAACAAGGCCAAATGTGATTTTAGCTGATGAGCCGACAGGAAACTTGGATCCTTACCACACCAACGACATCATTAGACTTTTAGTTAAGATTTATGAGTTCGGCACTACTATTATATTGGCGACCCATGATAGAGAAATTATCAACAGGCTTGGCAAAAGGGTTATTACTTTAGACAATGGAAGAATAAAAAGAGACGAAAAAAGAGGAAGATTTATACTATAATCATGTTTACTTCATTAAAAAGAATTATTAAATTCGGGGCACTGTCTTTTTACAGGAACACGGCAGTTACCACAGCTACGGTTTTTGTGATGATAATGGTTATTTTCTTAATCAGCTTGATGTTCCTTTTCAACGAAGCAGCTGATGTTTTAATATCCTCAATTCAGGAGAAAGTGGACATTTCCGTTTATTTTAACAAAGAGGCCGAAAACGAGGATATTTTATCGATAAAAGAAAGGCTGGAGAGTATGGAAGAAGTAGTAGAGGTTGATCATGTTTCAGAAGAGAAGGCCCTGGAGAGATTTATAGAGAGGCATTCAGAGGACGAAACATTAATGCAATCCCTGGAGGAAGTGGGAGAGAACCCTTTTTTGGCTTCCCTGGGAGTAAAAGCGGAGCAAGCTTCCCAGTATGCTTCTGTCGCTCGCTTGCTTGAATCTGAAGAATATTCCGAAATAGTTGAAAGAGTTGACTACCACCAAAGAAAGCCGGTTATTGACAAGCTGTTTGCTATAACTTCAGAGGCCAATAAAGCGGGTTTATTTCTCGGACTTGTTCTGGCTGTTCTGGCAATATTGGTGGCTTTTAACGCTATAAGGATAGCAATTTATAATTCCAGCGAGGAGATTTCCGTAATGAGGCTAGTAGGGGCTTCAAATTGGTTTGTCAGGGGGCCGTTTCTTATTCAGGGATTTCTGGCAGGGATCGTTGCCGCCCTGATCTCCTTTGTTCTGATGCTGGGGATATTATACAGCCTCAATCCCGAGATTGAATTAATGGCAGAAATAAGCATATACTCTTTATTTGTTAACAATTTAGGATTAATATTATTGCTCCAGCTTTCTACCGGCGTAGGATTAAGCGTTGTTTCTAGCGCTATTGCGATTAGAAAATATTTGGAAGTCTGATAATGCCGGGTCGTCTAATGGTAGGACACAACACTCTGGATGTTGTTATCTAGGTTCGAATCCTAGCCCGGCAGCAAGAGTCAGTGTAGTATCGTGGATGACCGAGACGGGTCAGATCGCCAGAACGGCGATTATTTGTTAAAATAGAATAATGATTATTAAACAGGGCAAAACCAATATTAAATATCTCTTTATTGTTATTGTTTTGGCTGTCATTGTTGGCGGAGGAGTTTTATATTGCTATTTAAACTTGCCAGAACCAGAATATGAATCTTCGCCAATTAGTTTCCCCCAAAAAACAGAAAAAGGAGTTGAAGAAGGGTCTTCATCACTTTCTACTAATGATGATTTACTTCACAAATTATTCCCCAATTTAGAATTTAAAAATGGCCAAGCTATTTCTTTAGAAGATTCGCAGTATGAAGGAATAGGATTGAACTTATTCTTAAACGAAAAAATAGAAGATTACTTTATCAACAAAGAGGAGAAAAACCTGTTATTGATCGTTTCTCTGGAAGGAGTTGCCCATGCCGGAGGATTATATCACTCCTATCTTGGACTATTTGATTTAGATGGAGATCTTTTGACACCTTTTTCTGTTTTCCCGGAGCCAAATGTCGAGAATCCCTACGGCGACGAGTATTACGATTTTCATAGGGATGAAGTTCAGTTTGGTGCAGACCAAGGAGAATTCGGATTTTATGACTGTAAAGGAGTGAAATATATTGCTTTTGCTTCACATGGTTGTCCCAACGGAACGTGTTGTTTTGGAAAGGTAAATTTGTTTAGAATAAACAACGGGGAGTTTGAAGAAATCCAAACAATAGACAATCAATCATTGGCAAAGAATGATTTTAATATACAATCGATTATTTCTCCCTTCGTGGAAGCTGCCGCTGACTCAGAGTATGGTTTGAGAATGATTTTATCAGACGAAAAAATTATCATTAAGAAAGTACCACCTATAGCAGATGATAGAAATTGCCAGGAGAGCGATTATAAAGTATTGGATTGGGATAAGGACAGTTGTCTCTTTGAATGAATTTATCTCATTTTAGCTTAAAAATGCCGTGACCGAGGCGAGTCGGTAAGACAGCTGAAAACGGCCAGAAATTCCCCTTAAAGCGCTGGTTCGAGTCCAAGCCCGGCAGCACGAGTCAGCGCAGTATCGAGGATGACCGAGATGGGTCATTTTGAACGTAATTTTACAACCCGTCTAAGACACCCTAGATCCGGAGCCATCAATATTTTTTATCGAGAAACCGATTTCCCTCATATTTTTGAGAGGTTCGAGAAAATCTTAATCCATACCTATCTAGGACATCGAACCTTTGAGAATGAAACAATTTCCCAATACCTGTCGTCTTGGGTTTTTGTTTTATTGTGATATATTAAATAAACAATCTTTAGGTTAAAAACAGATAAAATATATGAAAAAAATAATATTAATTTCATTAATTATTTTATTCTTAAGCGTTTCTCTGTCTTCTGTTTATGCTGCTTTGGGCATTAACCCTGCTTCTAAATTATATTTTATCCAACCCATACTAGAGTCAATTGAATTATTTTTTACTTTTTCCAAGGAGGCGAAAATAGATTATCTCATTCAACTTACAGACAGGAGGGTTGAAGAAATGAATACAGTGCCCTCAATTAAGATAACCAATCGTTACAATGGACACTTTGAACGATTAGAAAAATTAGCGGCGCAAGTGCAGAATAAAAAGCAAATTGTTGAGAAAATAAAAGAAGTGAGTTTGCGACAACAGGAGGTTTTGGCAGAAGTATATTACAATGTTTCCGAACCGGTCCAAGAATTAATATTGAATGCTCAGAAAAATTCTTCAAAACACGTTGAAAAAATAGTTTTAGATGTACAAGGATTTGAAACAGCGCAGGAATATATCCAAAGAGTAGAACAAATACAACGAACGCAGCAGATTCAACAATTAGAAAAAACAGAACTCGTTCCCATGGAAAGCAATTTTAATGATAATCCTTCAGGAAATATTCCCAATCAATTAAATCCGTTAAACCCGGAGCAAGAGTTAAACCCCTTAAATCCTGTTTCCGAAACTATTAACGGAGGAGAAAATGGAGGTCAGGCAGAATCAGTTGCTCCGACACCGATGCAAACCCCAATAAAACCGCAGTAAAAATATGAAGCAAAAAATTATTATTTTTACAATACTGCTGGCAGTAATTTTTCTCGCTGTAGAGTTTTTACCAGGATTTAATTTTGGAAATAAATTATCGCAAAAAAAAGAGCAACCCTATCAAGAAAGCGATATCGTTCCAACGCCAACCGATACAACATCAACTTCGCAAGAACAAATACCGACTCCATCTACTCCTTCTCAAGAAAAAGAAGAAGAAAAAGTTGCAGGCATTCAATATAAGATAAAATCCGTATCTTTACTTAATTTAGACAAAGCCATCGAATCATTGCATTTTATAGTATATTTTCATTCTGCACACGAGAAAGAGGCAAAGGAGCTTATAACAGCTGCAGAAAAAGATTATATTAATTTCCTAAAATTTTTTAAGATATTGCCTAAAACAGAAGTTTTGATAACCAACGATTTGGATGAATACATAGACGTGTTTAATGCTGCTCCTCCTTATGGGAGAGAAATGTATAAAGATCCCGATTCTGGGGCCGGAGCATTTTGCCCCGGATGCACGGCGACTTTGGGGAATGATACAGAATATATTTATATGTTGCGGCCTAAAGAAAATAAATCTTTTGCTCATGAATCATCGCATCGTTATTTCTGGGCCAATTATCCAAATTTGAGAAATAATAATTATAATTGGATAAATGAAGGGTTGGCAGTTTACGTTCAGAATGAAATATCGCCCGGTCCCGGCGGATTTTCTTCGCAAAACCTTGCAAGTCTCAAAAACTTTACACTACCGGCGAATCTTGCACAATTAGAAGAACTTCAAAAAAAAGGGGATTATGAATCTCTGGAAAGATTTTATGATTTAGTGGGCCTATTGGCAATTTATATATCCGAAAGAAATAAAGACTATGGGTTACAGGAGTTTTTAACAGATTTAAATAACACAAAAGACGTCGAAAAAACCTGCCAGAATAAATTAGGTTTCGGACTGAATCAATTATTGAATAAATGGCAAACGGCAATAACGCAAACTGTTGCCGAAAACCCTGTTGATTTTCTAGCTAATTTTAAAGAAAAAACAATGGATTAAGTTTTAATAATTGTTATAATTAAAAAATAAAAGGGCAGGTTGTTAAATTATTAATATTGATAATTTTAAATATATGAAGATTTATTCAATTATCATTACAATTATTGCTTGTTTAGCTGTTATGGCTGGAGTGTATTTTTTCTTGCAATATAATACGGTATCAAAAGAATATAAAGGAATGTTCTCGGAGATAGAAAATTGTCAGAGAGATAAATCTGAGACAGAAAGGCAATTGAGTGAGGAGCAGGAACAATTGTCAAAGGTGAATAATACTAATGAAGTTTTAGTTTTAGCGTTGAACTCTTTTATGATCCCCGGCGACTTAAAAGCAATAACGGTCGGTTCGCAGGAGGCGGCCGAAGTTGAGCAAAAAATTAATAATATCGCTGACAGTAAAGATCGCATGATGATGGAAAAAAATTGGAATGATTTTAAAAACTCAAAATTGCTTAATTCTTTATTTCATTTTTTACGGGATGGGGTTAATAATATAGAACGAACATTAATGCC
>CAZBLV010000011.1:0-13078 GCA_964493085.1 uncultured Candidatus Saccharibacteria bacterium | reverse complement strand
TATTATTAAGTCTGTGCCGTCATAATAGATTGAGGCGTCGTTGCCTTCTCCAAGAAGAAGCTTCTTGTCGTCTTCGTCTATCTTTATGTCGCCCTCAACCGTTAGGGTTGAATTGTCTCCGTCTTCCCCGATGGTTACGTCTACTCCGAATGTGGCGTCGCTGTTGCGAATAAGAAAGGTTGAGTTGCCGCCAGCTAAATAATATCTATCTATTTCCTCGCTTCCAATCAGTCCGTTATAGATGCCGTTTTCTATGTCCCAATAGACTTCGTTAACTCTGGATCCTTTAGTTCTCAACGTTGTGCTGCCACCCGGATTATATACTGAAAAACCTATAAGTGGCTTCTCCACGTCGTCTGAACCGCCAGCATTGACTGTGAGCGCCGGGTCTTCTGGATTATCGCTCGTCGGGCCAAGCTCTACTGTGCCCGTGGTGGTCAGATTCTCGTCTCCAAAGTCTATTGCTCCTCCTGTATCTGTAATAGAGCCTGAAGCTAACTGAAGGGTGCTGTCTATGATGGCAGCTCCTGAGGTAAATCCTCCCGAAGCTGAAAGGCTTGTAAAAGCCCCGGCATCTGGAGTAGAAGAACCTATGCTGCTAGGCGCATCCCAGGTATAGCCTGCTAACTTCTTTGACTCGAAGGCGGCAGGAACAGCTCCCAGTCTTTTTCTAGGAGAAAAAACTTCCTCATAAGTGTCATCGCAGCCAGGGTCATATTGAATTTCCAAATAAATAGAAGTTTGATTAAAATCCACGCTGGACAGGCTTTCGTGCGTACCTAATAGAACAGAAAACAAGCCGCTTGAAGTGGTTATCTGCGAGGTAGCGCCATCCCACTCTTCAGACCAGAGCTCGTTTCCGTCAGAGGACGCGTCCATGAGGCGAAACTTCATGCAGTGGCTTGCATCTGACACTGCTTGATCGCTGCTGTCTGTAAGCTTTCCTTGAAAATTTATCTGTTCATTAAAAGAAGCGAGTCCGCTCCAGGCAAAAATCATCCCTGCGATTATCAGAGAAGCAAGCAATAAATAATGGAGGGAGCTCTTTGGCAGCATAAAGAAAGATAATTCATTGATTAGCAGGGCTTGACAATTATTTTCAAAGTGGATATAAAGTAGGAGAGAAGACCCTTATCCGGATAAGCAAAAAGCGCTTATCTTTAAAAGGCTAGAATCTTTCGTATTTATTTTTAATTTGCGCAACATACATAACGAAAGTTCTAATCGCGGGTCTTCTTTTTTTGGGACATCTTAGGGATCAACCCCCAAAGAAATTTCTACTTCTCCGTCTTCATCTAAAGAATATGTAGTGATATTTAGTTTTTCTATGCCAGGAAGCTGTTTTCTGAGATCTTCGCTAACAAAAATCTTTCTCTCTTGAAGCCTTTCTCCGCTGAAATCCCCCTTAATTTCCTTTTCCCCGGAAGAGCCGCTAAAAGCCATTCCTCCTATAAAGGCAAAATATATAACTGAAATGAACAATAATATCCAAAGCCCCTTGCTTTCTATTTTTTTCTTAACAGAAAACATGAAAGAAGAATTAAGGGAATGTTCTTTTTCCAAAGAAACATATTCTCTAGAAGACAAATAGGCGTCAAGCGCTTCTTTTGTAGTAAACCAATCTCTTCCGATCTTCTTTCCTCCCAGCTTTTTTGTCCTCACAAGATAACCCAAATAATCAGGGTTATACTTAGAGATCTGACTTGCTTCAATTAAAGATATGTATGACTTTCTTTCCATAATTGCTTAGAAAATCCTGTTTTTTATCGGCAAAA
This sequence comes from uncultured Candidatus Saccharibacteria bacterium, assembly GCA_964493085.1. Lineage (GTDB taxonomy): Bacteria > Patescibacteriota > Minisyncoccia > Minisyncoccales > GWA2-38-27 > CAYXTC01. Next base: position 11,303 of record CAZBLV010000011.1, on the reverse strand, counting down.
CGAGAATTTTTTATTTAAAATCTCGGCAAAACAAGATTCCAAATTATTACATGTTATTTGTTTTATGCCCTTATGTCAAGGGATAAACTGTGGATAACTAAAAACAGCCCCGAAGAGCTGCTATAAAAAACTACTGAGAAACTGCTGTAGCCGTAATGTCTGCCGTATACGATCCAGAGGGAGCATATACGTTATTCTGCTCTGCTGACACGCACAAAACAGTGTCGGTTCCGGAGGTAGACGTTCTGCTGTCAGAAGAAGCTACACTTATCGCTGTTACGCCCTTAAAACCCTGCCATTTAAGATTGGTGCTTGGAGTAGTGTCGGTCCCGCAAGTAGAATCACTTCCCCAAGTAGCAGTATTGACATCATTTCCGTAGACAGAAAATCCGAATTCATAATTACCAACATCTACACTCCAAGTTTCCGGCACTCCAGAAGTAGCTTCTGTATAATCAGTAAAGGCCTCTCCGGTATCGTCGTCCTTCAAACAATCGGCTGTGTCTGCTTTAAGATTAAGAATATATCCTGCAGGACAATCTGTTTTAACATTCCAGGCGTCTCCTGTTCCTGTTCTGCTGTTTTGGGTTAAATCGATAGCTCCCATATCAATGTTTCCCGGAGAAGACAGGCTGAAATAAACCTCCTGCATGCGTCGATAGCCCGCTTTTAGCTTAAAACTGGCGCTGGTAGATTCGCCAGAGGAAACCTCGCCGATGGTGTCCCTCATCTTATAACTATCAGACGACTGGTCGTCGCTTCCTCCTGCATTTATAGAGTCAGATCCTACTCGGTAACTATCACTCTGCATTACATAAGCAAAAATAGGATAAAAATAAAGCAAAGACAATCCAATAAGAAAAAAAAGGAGTGTTTTTTTCATTTCTTTCTTTTAAGAAGGTTATAAAAAAGAACAGAGAACAAAAGAAGCAATGCCACCGCCGCCGCTACTATTATTTTTCCTCTGTTTTCGGGCCTTCCTTCAGAAACTAAAGCATTCGGCGCCTCTTCGCCGCTATCTATTTTTAGTTCAAGCCCTTCCTGCTTAATTTGGTAATTGGGGCTTTCAATGTCCCCCCTGCTAACAAGAGGGAGGAATATCATCAATAAAATTAGAATCGTCGTTGTTTTTTTCATCTTCATCGAATAATTTTTTAGTAATCCAAACCAATAATAAAAGAAGAACAAAAAAGATCAGCAATATTATTATAACATATAGCCAAAAACTGTAATTCTTGTACCAAGAAGTGACAATCAAGGGCCTCTCCTCTATTTCGATGGCGCCCTCCAAAACTTTTAGTCTTTGGAAGTCTTTATTGAAAACAATTATGTCAAAAGGGAAATAGCCAACTCCTAAACTGAAAGAGGCTTGATACGCTGTCTCGTTAATTCTTAATAGATAAACAGAAATATTACTTTTTTCCTCAATCGCAAAAGTAGCCGTTTTCACAATCTTCGGCATCTTCTCTTTGTTTATAGAAACAGTAATAGAATCATAGGGTTCAGCCCTGATTAATTTTCCTTCGATCAAGGGAAGTTTTTTCCCGTTCTGAAAGAAGTCGAAGTCGGACAGCTTGAGTTCTTTTATTTCCTCTGGAATTTCCGGAGCCAGAGGAGGCTTGAGAGGTTCTGGAGGAATCCCGGGAATAGCAGTTGCCACGGCTCCGGAAGAATAGTTTCTGTTTTTATCATAAGCGAAAGCGCTGTAATAATATCTTGTTCCATTCTCAAGGCCGGTATCTATAAAATAAACTGCGTCTCCTTCGTAAACCAGCTCTCCCTCAAAAGGGCCAGAAGGAAAAGAATAATCGCTTCTAACGATCCTTACTCCGTCGAAATCGAAGTCCGGAGGATTTTGCCAGCTTAAAATTATCTCTTTGTCTCTAGGATCTGCTTCGAATTTGCTTACATTGGCCGGAGGAACAATGTCTGGCGGAGAAAGGGTGGAGAATCTTTGATCTTTTGTTTCGTTGTCATTTCCTCTTTTGTCTTCGCAAAAAACCTTAAAATGATAAGTGGCGTCAGGAGAAAGGCCTGTCAGTAAAGTAGAGTGTTTTAATGAAAAACTGTCTTCTGAAGCAGCTTTTTCTCTATAGTCTGCGGTTCTACCCCAATGAAGCTGGCAAAGAGCCTCCTCATCGGTTTCCCAAGAGATCTTGGCTGAATTAAGAGTAATTTTGCTGACAAAAAGGTTGTAGATTGCAGGAGGGACAATGTCCACCTTCCCCCCGGGCTTTTTGGGCACAGGACAATCAGAAAGACAATTCTGATAGTTCTCTCCTCTGGCAGGCTCGCAAATCCCATTGTAGTTGCATCCGCAGTCTCTGGGGCAGTTAGTCGGAGTTTCTCCGGAGTCACAGGATCCGTTGCCGCAAAGAGTGTTCACATTCAGATCAACCTGAACAGAATCGGAATCAGTCCCTGCAGCCAAAAAACTCGCATTCCCTAAAAAAGCGAATATCAACAGAAAAACAAATAAGAATTTAACTTTATCAGTCATTTTTTAAATCTTATTTTCCATAAAATCCAAAGCCCCTCTTTAATAATGCTGGTAGAGAGTTTAGATTTTCCGTGTTTTCTTTCGTAGAAAATAATAGGCAGTTCTCCTATTTTAAAACCGGCTCTCCAAGCTTTCCAATTCATTTCTATCTGAAAAGAATAGCCTTCAGAAATTACCCGATCCAAGTCTATGGACTCCAGAACCTTTCTCTTAAAACATTTAAATCCTGCCGTAGCGTCTGAAACCGGCACTCTGGTTATTATTTTAGCATAAAGATTAGCTGACAGACTAAGGAAAAGTCTTTTCAAGTCCCAATTAACCACGCTTATTCTTTTATTATAATACCTGGACCCGACAACCAAGTCATATTCTTTTGCCTTTTCCAGGAAAAGGGGCAGAAAGCTAGGATCATGGCTGCCGTCAGCATCCATTTCAAAAATTAAATCATAATCTCTTTTAAGGGCCCATTTAAAGCCCTGGATATAGGATTTGCCCAACCCTTTCTCTTTCTTAATCAGAACATAGACTCCAGGATAATTTCTTGCCAGTTCTTTTGCCACCTCTTCTGTGTTGTCTGTAGATTTGTCAATTACCAAAAGAACGTTAAAAATATCTCCCTTATTTAAAATTTTAGGAATTATTTCCTTAATATTCTCTTCTTCGTTAAGGGCTGGAATAATAATTAAATGTTTCATTTTAACTTTTTGGTGCTTTTGGCTTCTTGCCATAATTTATGATCTTTGCCTGTAGCATAATCCCACCACCCCAGAAAACGAGCCAGCCCTTCCAAGAAAAGCGATGCCGGAATAAATATGCTAAACCTAAAGTTTTTAAACAAAAGCCGGATAATCTTAAAAGGATCTGCGGTAGAAACACTATGCCCCGTCTGTTTTTTTAGGCGATAGTGGCCACAGTGAATCCTTCTTCTTTGGATCAAAAAATCTTTAATTGTTTCTGCTCCTTTATTGTAAACAATGGCCTTTGGCGCATAAACTAATTTATGCCCCTTTTCTTTTATGACGGCTTCGATAAAAGCTTCGTCCACTGCAGTATCTGGTATCTTGGAAAACAGTCTCCTAAAAGATGTCAGCTCCCCCATTTTAGGAGTTTCCAAAGAAATTTTATGGTGAAGGCTCCAAACAAGATGGGCAGTAAATCCCATTAAAGTATCTTTGCGGTTCAAAGGTACGGGGTGGCCGCCAGTCATTCCTACTTTAAAATCAAAAAAGGGCTCCACTAAATTCTCCATTGCTGCCTTGTCTAAAATAGTATCCCCTCCTACCATAACCAAAATATCGTTTTTAGCCAAATTCAAAAAACGATTAATGGCATTGGATTTGCCTTTTCTCTCCTTGGAGACAACGGGTTTAATCCTCTTGTCCTGCGAAGCAATTCCACTAACTATGTCAGCGGTATTGTCGCCCCTTCCGTCAACTAACACAATTATTTCATCGATTTCAACCCTATTAAGCTTCTGGCTTAACAGTGATTTCAAATTATTCTCTATGTTTTTTTCTTCATTGCAGGCAAAAACTCCGATGGAACACTTCATAATTATTTTTTCCCTATGCAATAAGAAGTATGCCCAAGCTTAGACTGTCTTCTTTCAATCCAAAAACTTATCCGCCGGCATAGAGAGAAGACAGGATTTCCTATTAAAGGGATAAACCGATAGCATTCTCCCAAAAAATCGCCGTCTGGAAGAATACCATATTTAATATTGTAAAATCCCGCCTTTTTCATCATTTCAGCCAGCTTAGCGGGACTAAAAGACCTTTCCTCGCCCTGATATCCCAGTTTGGGGCTTTTTATAATATTTAACAAGGGTCTGGTAAAAAAAGTGCGCACAGAATAGATATTAGGAACAGTAACCAAGCAAGTCCCGCCTTTTTCCAAAACTCTATAAAACTCTTTTAAGGCCTCAAGGCTTTCTGGGAAATGCTCAATGGCTCCAAAGCTGGTTATCGCTTTAAAATAATTTTCAGGAAAAGACATATTACGGATATCACCTGCTAAAAAACGGCAGTTTAAATTTTGTTTGGCAGCGTATTCCCGGCATCTTCTGACTGCCTCTGGAACAATATCTATGCCATATCCCTTATATCCTCTTCTTTGGAAATAAAACACCCATCTCCCCAAACCGCTCCCTGCGTCCAGTATCCGGGATTCTTTTGGATATTCAGACAAAACATCAGAAACCATATTGAAAACAGGGCTGTTCTCGGCAACCTCTCTGATCCTCTCCAGTTCCCAGACATTGTGCCAGTTCTTTTTTAAGAGATCATCTCTTTCCATAATTTTCTGTCTTTTTCATCAATTGCTTCTATTATCTTTTTTACTCTTTTCTGCCCCGCTTTACCCATTGACTCTCGAAGGCCGGGGGCTTCAACCAATTTTTCTATTTTTTCCTTTAAAGAGACGGGGTCTTTAACGGGAGTCAAAAAGCCTGTTGTCTTGTCTATTACTAAATCACGGGCTCCACTGGTGTTGCTGGCCACTACAGGCAATCCAGAGAGCATAGCTTCCATTATTACTATGCCTAAAGCTTCCGTATAGCTGGAATGGACAAAAATATCTGCCTCATTATAGATTAAGGGAAGGAAACGATGCTCTATCTTTCCTCTAAATTCTACGTCCAGTCCTTTGGCCTCTTCCTGGAGATCCTTAAAAAAGTTTTCGTCTTTGGGATTAGTGGCCTCTCCTACTATAACCAACTTAACATCCTTTTTTAGAAGCTTTATCGCTTTTATGGTTTCTGAAAAACCTTTTATTTTCTTAATCTGTCCCACAGAAAGCAATACTGGTTTCTTGTTCTTTTTCTGCCTGCTTTCCTTAAAAATCTCGGCTTTCACCGGTATGGGAATCAGAACAGTCTTGCGGGCCCGATAATATCTGGCTTCTTGAACCACATCTCGAGAAATACCGATAACACAATCAAAAAAAGGAACGGTTAAGAAATAGATTGCCATTAGAATCCCCGTTTTTATTTTAGTAAAGAGCCAGAAATTGTTGGCTTCTCGCTCCTCTTCCTTAAGATGTTCTGTCTTTTGAGCCTCCAGCCTTAAGACCGCTTTTCTTTTTTTTAGCTTGGCAACCATTAGAGTAGGAATGCCCGGCCAAATGGGGATTACTGTCATTAAAACCGCTTTGGGGCTTTCTTTGCAAATCTTCCAAAGAGTTTTAAAAATCCATGCCATATAGCGCAATCCAGTGAAGTACCCGGAGTTATAGGACTGGCAATAAGGATAAAAAATGATTCTTCCTTTGCTGAAAGCCCGGGATCCGTCTTCTTTTTTGGCCCAGTAGAGCACACGGACTCTGTCAAAAAACTTTAAATAATGATTCAGATTATGACTGCTCAATATGCGCTCGTAATTAAAACTGGGAGTGTCATAGATTATAACCAGCTCGTTTTTCATAATAAAGGTAAAAGATTAATCCCAAACAAGTAAAAGCCAGACTCGCAAAAAACATTAAAATCACTTGAGAAAAGCTGTTATGGAAAAAGACGATTAATAAAACCTCTAAGAGAGCTCCTGCCCCCAGGAAGTATAAAAACTTAAACTTGTTAAGGGCCATAAGGTAAAAGCTAAAAAGAAAAACAAAGCCCAAAAGCCCCATTAATCCGGCATAGCAGCCCAGAAAGCCGGCTCCCTCAATATATTCTTCGCCGAAAAACAGCAAAAATAAAGGCCTGGAAAACAAAGAAAAGATTAAAGCTGTTAAAAAAACAATTATTAGGGAAGCCAGAGAAATTAATTTAAAATAATGAAAATATTCTTTTTTCTGAGCGTGGCTAAAAGCAACCAGAGGAAACAGCACTCCGGCCAGCAGGCTAACCCCGACGAATGTTGCCTGCCCCAAGCTGGAAAAAGAGGAGTAAATCCCTGCATCAAAGTCTGAAAAATAAAGCTTAACTAAAATTTTATCTATGTTAATAAAGATATTCAGCAGAAATAACGCCAAGAAGCTGTAAGAAATATAGCGCCACACTCCTTTTACATTTTCTGTCTGGGGCCTTTCTTCTTTTTTTAGCAAAACATCTCTTAAAAAATAGAAGCTAAGCAAATATATAATCACTCCGGGTATCAAAAGGCCTCCCAGGGCACCGAACATTCCAAGCCCTAAAAACACCAGAGAAACTGCTACTACTAGCTTAAGAAAAGATTCCAAAAAAGTTACCAAAGAAAGCAAGGAGAATCTTTTCAAGCCCTTTAAAATCCCTTTGGTAATTCCTCCCGCAAACATAACAACTATTATGGCCACCAGAAAGTAAACGTAATTGACGGAAGAAAGCTTTAAGAGATTTTGTATCCAGTTCGCAAAGGCAATGCCTAAAACCGCTATTAGTCCGACTATTAGGCCTGCTGCCTTGGTCAAATAATTGAAAAACTCTCTTATCTTTCCCTGGGTTTTTTCCGCCTCAAACACTGCCGAGAATTTGGCCGCTGCTATTTGCATGGGGCTTGAGGGAATTACCAAAATAAAAATTAGAGAAATCATGGCAACAAGCTCTCCAAACAGTTCAGGCCCCAACATCCTGGCCATAGCCACCCTGTAAAGATAGTTGAAAATATTGGCAAGCGTCCCGCCAATAAAGAATATAATTCCTCCACAGAATAATTTGCTTCTTAAAAGACTATAAATCATTTTTATACCAAAAACTTAGATCGCGCCCCAGTATTCTGCCGACTTGGTCTATGTCGGCCCTGAATTCCTGCTGAAGAGTTTTTTTAATAGCCGGATTCATAGGAGGCAATGGCCGAGAATAACTGTTAAGAACCCTTAATTTATGAAAAATTTCCAAAAGAAGGGCCCGAGGAATCGTCTTAATCGCCAGCTGCCTAATAAAAGAAGGCGGATAGTGCAAGAAAAGGCCCAATTTCTTGAATCGTGCTTCTTTGCTCGGATTAACAACCTTAAACTCCGGCTGAAATCTACTATCTGTCCCCAGAAACTTCATCACCTTTTTATAGCAGTCAGCTGCGTTTTTTTTAAGATCGTCGAAAATAATTACAAGCACCTCCTCCTTCTTAAAGGCCGAAAAAAGCCTTTTTAGTTGAGAAGAATATTTGAATATGTCCCGGTAAAATAATTCTCCCGCCTCTTCGGCAGGAATATTGGGTGGAATCATCCGTCCCTTTTTCCGTTCTTCTTCTGCTGCCCAGGCTTCCCTAAAATCTTCCAAATTTTCTTTGTTGTTGAAAACAAGAGTATTGTGTAAAGAATATGCAGCTTTTATGGGATTTCTCAACATAACAATGGCCTTAGACCTGGGCGAGAATTCTTTAATCTGTTGAGGCGCCTTTTTTGAATAGAGATACCAAATTCCCACTTCTCCTATTGCTTTCTCTTTTTTTGCTTTGGAGAACAAAGAAAGATAGTCGCTCTGGCTGCGGATTGTTCTTTTAATGAGGCCCTGTCTAAAAGGAAGGTCGTCTCCGAAAAAATGGATTTCTTTCATTTTGGGAATATAGATTTCAGGATGCTGTCTTAGGCAGCTATACAAAAAGGTAGTTCCGCACTTAGGAGCCCCCATAACAAAAAAGTTGGGTTTGACCATAGCTAATTTGATCTTCTCCTTTTATACGCTTGGAGATACTGGTCGGCTTTCTCCTCGTCGCCCAGATAGTCTTTATATATAATCATTATTTTCTTATAAGCATCAAGGTTTACTGGATCAATGTCAATCATTTTCTGATAATAATAGGCAGCTTCCTCGTAAAGCCCATTTTTAAAAGAAATATTCCCCAAATTAAGATAAGCGGGACTAAAATCAGGCTTTATGCTAATTGCTATTTTGCATTCAGTTTCTGCCGCCTGAAGATAGTTTAAGTCGTGAAGAAGGAAGCACTTGTTGTTATGAACTCCGGCAGCAATCGTTTTGATTTCTTTTTCCCAGTCAAAATAAAGGTATTTGCTGCTTTCTCGGTCATAAAGGCGCCTATTGCGGATAGTTCTCGCTTTCTTATAAAAATCTCTGTTCTGTTCTATGTATTCTTCCTCGCTGAAATCAGGTTTTCCTTTAATTACCTGAACCACAAACTCTCTGGGCAAAGAAAAATAATCGGGTTTAAACCTTTTAATGTTCTCTATTACCGGATAATAAACGGACCTCTCTTCAATATTGGCCCCCACTAATTCTCTTATTTTTCTCATTAAATCTTCGTCCTTTCCTATCTTTGAAAAAGGGATTTTAATCTCGGGGTGCTTCTTTCTTAAATAATTTACATACCACTCAGCAGACAAAAGAGGCTGGTGGATCATTTTAACATCAGTCCTTTTGTTTTCAACTTCCTGCAAGTAAAGAATAGAAAAAAACATCATATCTCCTTTGGAAATCAAAAGACTGTCTTTGTCTGTCGAATTCAAAATATCCATGCCAAAGTCATAAAGCAGAGTATTGCCGCTTTGGTCAACATGGCGGCAATGAGTGAAAAGAGGAATCGCGAAAGAAAGAGTCAAGATAATAATAAGCAGTATTCTTAAGTTTTTCATTCTTAGCTTTGAGGCCTTTTTTAAGAAGAAATAAGCCCCGCATCCCACAAAAACAGAAAAAAAGACTTCAGAAAGAATAATAAACCGCTCTGCCACAGCTCCTGTTATAGGCTCTTCTAGCTTCAAATTCCCCAGATAGAAAAGAAAAAATACACCAGAAAAGAGAAGGCAGCCGACAAGAAAAACAAGCAATTCTTTTTTCTTTTTCAGGTACAGATAATAAATGCCAGCCGTTCCCAGCAAAACTCCTGCCAGAGTAAAGTGAAAATAAAGATTTTTTACATAAAACCATAAATTTATTCCGGAGTGTTCATAAAAAAGAGGCGCTCTCTCGGGCGAAGGGACTCCTCCGTATCCTTCTCTAGTAATAATCCCAAAAAATCTTCTTAAATTATCAGGATTCTCCCAGGCAAAAGCAGATCCCAAAGAAGCGGCAATAATTAAATAAAGATATGGAAGCAGGCCAAGAACCAGAGACAATAAAGCCAGCCCCATTGTTTTCCACTTGAGAAAAATCTTTTTGTTTGTAATTAAAATAAGAAAAAGAAAAGGCGGGGCCAGGAAAACTATGGCCTGTTGATTAGCGAAAGAAAGACCTGCTAAAAAAACCAGAAGGCAAAACCATCTATCAGATGAAGATTCTCTCGCCAGGCTTTTTTCTCTCCAAATCAAAACAACCAAAACCATCAAGGCAGCCAAAAGATGATGGAGGGAGAAAACCTCTGCTGTTATAGAGTAAAGCCAAAAAGCGGAAGAAAAACCCAAAAATAAAGAGCCTGCCACAGAAGATAAGCTGGCGATAAGTTCTCTTTTAGACCCAATCAGCCGGCAGATAATAAAATAAACTGTCACTAAAGCCAAGGACCCCAAAAGAGCATTCAGAACGTTTGCTCTCCAAGCGACGCTTCCCAAAGGAAAAATGGCAATGAACAACTTGGTGATAAGGGTCAGTAAAGGATATCCTGGCGAATGAGCTACTCCCCAGCTGTAGGCAGCGGTAATAAGTTCTGGTCCGTCTCCCGGAAAGATGGTGGGAGCTAAGGTAAATAAATAGACCGAAAAAGAAACTCCGAAAACGAATAAGGCTCCTATTGTTTTTATTTTCTTTAGAAAAAACATAGTCTGGTAAAAAAATGAATTGTAAGCAGCTACTTACAATTCATTTGTATTTTATCAAAACCCTTTTGAGCTGTCTTTTATACCCTTCTTTTCGCCCTTATCTCAAACTTGCTGAAAAACCATCTGAAAAACACAACCAACAAAATAATAGTCAAAAGAGCAGGCACTAATATCTGCCAAGGGAAAACCCAGAATACTGCCTTTTTCTGGTCTATTATATCTCCGTATCCTCTATTGATTTTAGCTGTAGCCGTATATCTTCCGAACATCCACTCTCTATTGAAGGTAACTTTTCTTATCCTTAAAGATCCAGGCAAAGTAAACCATGGATCTAGTTTCATTTCTCCCACTTCCCTACCAAAAATATTTTTTATCTCGATTTTACCATAGGGGTTAAGATGAACGCTTCCTGTGTTCTCATAAAAAAGTTCGAAATCAATAGGCCCCTTCACATAGGCCTTTCGTCCGCCGACTGTTTTAAAGCCGGTCAGAGACCCTTCTTCCTCGGCATCCCCCTTCACTCTTACAAAAAAGAGAGATCCTATTCTTCCAATAACTCTTATCTGCCCCTTGGCTTTTTCTTCAGTTTCTCCTTCTTCCAAGGGAGGAGGGAGAGCAGAAACAAGAACCGCTCCATAGCGGCCTCCGGGCTCTGCGTCTTCGGGAATAGAGATCTTGACCGGAAGCATTATCCTCTGGCCATGCCCTAAGGTAAACTCCTTGGTCTCAGGCTCTAAATAGTCAACCAAAGAATAGGGCCCTCTTTCCGTACCCAATAACTGCAAAGGGGTTTCTCCCGTGGTTGTCCCCTTAAAGTCTTCTGTGGTGATTCTAAAATCTACTGTCCTTCCTGTTCTGTTAGTAATCTTAATCTCCCTAATCGTTTCTTCCCCGGGATCTAAAAATACCTCTGTCTTCCCGGGACCTATGGTAAAATCTCCTTCTACCTCTACATTAGATAAATCCTCTATTCGGTAGGCTGAAACCTGAGCTGGGGTAGAAGATAGCAGGCAGAGAGTCAGGGCTACAAAGAATGCTTTTAGGATTGATTTTTTCATTATTATCCTAGTTCGAGTTAAATTATCTCTTACAACGTAGTAGCAGTTCCCGTGATGTCTGCTGTGTAGGATCCGGAAGGCGCGTAGACTCCGGCCTGCTCTGCTGCTACGCATAAGACGGTATCTTC
>CAZBLV010000010.1:0-117253 GCA_964493085.1 uncultured Candidatus Saccharibacteria bacterium | reverse complement strand
ACCACCACAGGCACCCTTGTTTCAGGAGCTGCCACCATAGACAGCACCCTCGTTCTCTCTTCAGGATCAATCACAGACTCGGGAGGAACAATAGACTTTGGAGACGAGAATCTCACCACTACAGGCGATATAACAGGAGGAAACCTTAATGTTTCTGATTGGGATACAGGATTTTACGAAACGGGAGGCGTAGTTAAACAATATAACCCCGATTATGATGAAGATTTTGTATTTGGTTCTTCACAGTTAGCAGACGCGGGAGCTACCTATGACTCTAGATTCTTCTTTGACAAAAGCAAAGCAGCCTTTAGAGCGGGGAAGGTAACAGAAACAGAATGGGATGATGCTAATGTGGGGGATTATAGTGTAGCGTTTGGTCACAATACTAAAAGCACTGGCGATGGATCGATATCACTCGGATATAATTTAGGTAGTGCTTCGGTTATCGAATCAACTGGCCCAGGATCTTTCAGTGGTGGTTATACATCAGGTACGGCATTAAATATTATTCGGGCTAGCAATAACGGCTCATTTGCTTTTGGCGAAGTGAGTGGCGGTTTGTCTGCCTACGGCACAATTATTGCTTCGGGACAAGGCTCTGTTGCTATGGGTAGAGGGCTGGGTCGGGCTGATATCTTATCAAGCGGCACCGGCTCTATCGCTCTAGGTTATGCTAATGCGGCTAACCTCACCGCCACCGGCAACGCCTCGGTTGCCATTGGTGAGGATGTTAACGCCACAGCAAACAACGCCCTCTCTTTTGGCAAATCTTTCACCAATAATACGGCAAGTAGTTTCGCAGTAGGGTTTGGCAGGCAAAACCTTACAGTCACAGACGGAAACATTACCATGGCAGCCACAGAAGACCTTGTCTTTGACATGACAGGAAGCACAGCGAACACAGTATCTTTGTCTTCTTCCACGGGAGTAGACACTATAGATTTCGGATCTTTTGCCTTGACAACAACAGGTAAAATTACAGCAAGCGGCGGGGTCGATCCTCCATATGTTTTATATGATCCTCAGACCAGAGATCGACTTGTGGCAAGAGTGCTAGAAGAGGTGCCCTTGGATAAGCAAAGAGGAGCTTCTTTGTATTATAACGAGGAAACAGATCAACTAGAGGTGTATTTTGCTGATAGAGACAAGTTTTTCGAGGTAGCAATGACAGAAATTCAATTGGAAGAAGACGGATCTGTTGCTGGAGCTAACATTGATACAGAAAATGACTCCTATTTTATTCAGAAAGTTAAAAAAGCTGTTTCTTACCTCGGCCTGAAGATTGAAAATGGCATAGCTTCTGTTAGGGAGCTGGTTACAGAAAAATTAGTAGCCAAGACAGCAAGAATGAACAAAATGGAAATGGTTGATCAGGCGACAGGACAGGCCTATTGTACTTGGATCGAGAATGGAGTATGGAAAAAAGTCAAAGGCTCCTGCGAAGAGAAAAGCAATATGGGCGGGGCTGTCAATGCCGGAAGTGGCAGCAATAGTGGAAACTCCCAAGATAACAGCGACAGAGGCGACGATAAAGAAGATGGCGTTAATGCTGGCGACAGCCAGGATGCAGCTGATGCAGGCGATACTGGCGACAACGAAGGGTCAGAAGACGATAGCGATATTAATAGTGCAACAGATGATAGCGATAACGGCAATACAGAAAATTCTACCGACAGCGTAGATGCCGGAGAGGTAGCTGACACGGATGACACCGGGAGTAGCGACGATAAAGAAGATGGCGTTAATGCTGGCGACAGCCAGGATGCAGCTGATGCAGGCGATACTGGCGGCAACGAAGGGTCAGAAAACGATAGCGATATCAATAGTACAACAGATGATAGCGATAACGACGATACAGAAGGCGGAAGCAGTGGCAGTGCTGGAAACAGCGAGAACACGACAAATAGCGACAATAGCGCGGAAGGTGATAGCGATACCGGAGGCAGCGGAGACGCAGGAAGTACTGGCGGCAATGGCCTGGACAATGCTAGCGCGGGCGACAGTGGCGACGGAGGCGGAAACAGCAATGGCAGTGAGGGAGGAGACAGCGGAACAGGTGGCACGGGAGATACGGGTAATGCAGAAGCTGCTGGCGGAAGTTCTGGAGGCGACGCTCCGTCTAACTAAATTCCCAGATCAAGCAATAAGGCCGATGCTGTACGAGAGTAACTGGATTTACTTTTATCTGCTTTTTTGAGGCCATGGATGGAAAGAAATTATTTAAAAGATTGAAAGATGCGAAGAGGTTTGTTCTTGATATCTTTTTTCCTAAATTTTGCCTGAATTGCGGAAAAGAAGGAAGATATATTTGCTCCGAATGCCAAGTCTTTGTTTCAGAAGCTTTGCCTGTTTGCCCAGTATGCGGCCAGCCGAGCGCTCAAGGAAAAACCCATATTCAGTGCAGGCAGAAATATTCTTTAGACGGGCTGACTGCTCTCTGGGATTACGAGGGCTTGGTAAAGAAGATGATTTATCAGGCCAAAACAGGAAAATATTTTGATGTTTTTTCAGAAAATATAAAAAGCTTTTTTGAAGCAATGGTGCTGGACCCTGACAGATTTTCTTCTTTTTTGTCTTTTTTAAAGTCAGACCACGCTTGTATCATTTATGTGCCGATGCTAAAAAAAGAGAAAAGGAAAAGAGGATTTAATCAGGCCGAAATTATTGCCAGAGAGATAAGTCAGTTTGTAAATATTGAAACCATCTCTTTGCTGGAGAAAACGAGAGAGACTGAAAACCAAGCGGCCTTAAGCAAAGAAGAGAGAATAGAAAACGTAAAGAGAGCTTACGTTTTAAGGAAAGATTGGTCCGGGATAGAAAACGTTTTGCTGGTAGACGACACTTTTATAAGCGGGGCGACAATGAAAGAATGCGCCAAAGTTCTTAAGAAGGCGGGAATTAAAAAAGTATGGGGGTTTGCAATAGCTAAGGCGTGATAAATAGAGCAGAAGCGGCTTTTGTAAAAATAATTAAAAATTGGTATAATCAATCATTGATAAAAGCATAAGATATGACCAAAACATCCAAGACGACAAAGATATTTGATCTAATATCCAAGTACTCTATATATGTTCTTATTTTTTTGTTTCCCTTATTTTTTCTGCCCTGGACGGCAAATGTTATAGACTTTAACAAGCAAGCCCTTTTAATAATTTTGGTGCTAGTTTCCGCTTTCGCCTGCATGGTAAAAGTTTTGATTTCTTCCAAGGCGGAGTTTAATCCGACTTTTCTCCACATACCGTTAATAGTTTTCTTTTTAGTATATGTCGCAGCCACCCTGTTTTCTTTATGGAGGTTTGGAAGCTTTTGGGGGTGGCCTTTGGACACTTCGGCCAGCTTGCTCACTCTCCTCGGCCTTCTTTTTCTTTATTTCTTATTAAGCAATGTTCTGGACAGAAAAGAAGTATTTTACTCAATAGTTATTTTGGGAATTTCCGGTTTTTTGGCAGTTATTTACGGAGTTTTCCAGCTGTTCGGAAGATTCGTTATTTCCTTTCCTTTTGCTCAAGATGCCTCTTTTAATACAATGGGCTCTGTTAACAGTTTAGGAATGTTCACGGCTGCAATAATACCTCTTTTCGTGGTGCTAGTTATGATTAATAAAAGAGTGTTAAGGGGAGTTTTCGCTCTTGCTCTGCTGGCTTCTTTGCTATTTTTGGTAATAATTGACTTCTCCCCGGCCTGGTGGGCATTAGTTATCGGGTCTGCTGCTTTAATGGCAATAGGAGCGCAAAAAAGAGATGTCTTTGACAACAGATGGCTGATTATCCCCATGCTCTTTTTGGCGATTGCCTTGCTGTTTAATTTTTTCAGCATTCAGGTCCCCACCCATAGTTCCCGTTCTATGGAGGTATATTTAGCCCAAAGGCCTAGCTGGACAGCGGCCTGGGAAACAGTCAAAGAAAGCCCTGTCTTGGGATCAGGGCCCGGCACTTTCATTTATGATTTTGCCAAGCACAAGGAAGCAGAATGGTTTAATCCTGGCAATTTCTGGAATATTAAATTTGACAGCGCGGGTTCTAAGATGGCTAATTTATTAGCCACAACCGGTGTTTCAGGAATAATTTCCTTTTTAGCTGTAATAGGATTTGTTGTTTTTTATGGCATAAGGTTTATTTTCTTTCAGAAAAAAGAAAAAGACTCCGCAACTTGGCTGACCGGAGCAGGCATGTTCGTAAGTTTTTTGGCCTTGACAGGAGGATATGCTCTTTACAGAAGCACTATTTCTCTGGAATTCCTTTTTTTCTTACTGGTAGGAGGAATAGCTACTCTTGTCTCCACAAAAAAGAAAGAAGTCGAGCTTAAGGCTTCTTCCCGGGTTAATCTAGTGACGGTCTTTGCTTTTACTCTTGTCTTTATTTTCGGATTAGGAATTCTTATTCTTGGAGGACAAAGATATTCAGCCGAGATGGATTATAGAGAGGGAAGAGCCGCTTGGGCAAAAGGAGACGGCGATAGAGCGATGGAGAATCTGGAAAAGGCAGCTCGGACCGTGCCCGGCAATGACCTCTACTGGCGGGAATTAGCGCAAGTTTATCTTCAGAGAGCAAATGCAGAGACTGCCAGGGAAGATGCCTCCCAATCCCAGAAAACCCAAAATATTCGTTTATTTATAAGCAATGCCATTGCTTCGTCTAAAGCTGCGAGCGATGCGAATTCTGCGAACGTAGCCAATTGGTCAGTAAGGGGATTTATTTATCAGAGCTTGATAGGCAGAGTAGAGGGCGTAGGCAACTGGGCTCTTGATTCTTACAGAAAAGCATCAGAGCTTGAGCCGTCCAATCCCTATTACCTGACCCAGGCCGGGGTTGTTTTGCTGAAAATGGCCTCTCTGTCTTCAGAAGAGCAGGAGAAAGAAGAAAAGATAGCTTCTGCTAAAGATAGATTTAAACAAGCTCTGAAACTGAAACCAAATTACGCTCCTGCCCGCTTCCAAATGGCTGCAGCCTTTCAAATGGAAAACAACCCAGAGGAAGCGATTGCAGAACTTAAAGAAGCCCAGAAAACAGCTCCTATAGACGTGGACTTGGCATTTCAGCTTGGCTTAATTTATTATCAGCAGGGAAACTATCAGGCAGCCCGGCAAGAGCTTGAAAAGGCGGTGGACATAAATCCTGATTACGCCAATGCCCTTTATTTCCTCGGTCTTATCTATTACCGGCAGGGCGACACAGGGGAAGCATTGCGAGTTATTAATAGGTTGGCAGAGCTTAGCCCCGGAAACGAAGAAGTCCAGCAAATACTTGCTAACCTAAAAGCCGGAAAGCCGCCCTTGGAAGGGATAGAAGAACAAGAGCCACCCGAAGCCCCTGTTGAAGAAACTCCTCCGGAGATAACGCCGGAAGAAGAGGGGGCAACGGAGTAAAAAATAAGCCTAGGCCTGTTTTCTTTTGCAATAAACAGGCTTAGGGGTTGACAAAACTTTAGAAATGGATAAAATTTAAAGGTAGTAAGTTTGAATACCTTAAGAAAGATATTTTTGGCCAAAAATATCTTTTTCTATTATTTTTACCCCACTGTTTTTTCTCCCAGACAAATAAACAAAAATTACCTTAAATAATGGGTGTTTTGCTTAAGAGTACGGAAACTGGACCGGGATTAATCTTAGAAGCCAGAAGATGGGCGAATTCCTGTAATCTTCTTTGCTGGAAAGCTTGCTCATCTTTCCCGGCAATCGCCTTGAGTCTTTACAGTGATTCGTTCTGCTAAACGGGTTCCGCACTTTTTTGCCCGATAGCCCCTTTTTTTATAATATGTCAAAACTTGCTATTAAAAAATTCTCCAGCTCTAAAATTTCCCATTCCGTTCCCAATCTTTTAAGAATCCAAAAAAAGAATTGGGACTGGCTTTGGGAGAAGGGGCTAAAAGATCTCTTTGAGGAGGTTTCTCCTATTAGAGATTACACCGGAAAAGAGTTTGAAATTTGGTTTGAAGAGTTTAAATTAGACGAGCCCAAGTATGCCAGCGAGCTTGAAGCGAAAAGAAACAATGATTCCTATGAAGCCTCCTTAAGAGTGAAAGTCAGGCTGGTAAACCTTGAAACCGAAGAGATCAAAGAGCAGGAAGTTTTTTTGGCGGACTTTCCCCTGATGACAGACAGGGGAACTTTTATTATTAACGGGGTGGAAAGAGTAACTATATCCCAGTTAATTCGTTCTCCGGGGGCCTTTTTTACTCTTCAAATGAACAGAGGAGAGAAGTGCTTCGGGGCAAAGATTATTCCGAACAGGGGGGCTTGGCTGGAATTCGAAACAGACTCTAAAGGATATATCGGAGTCAAAATAGACAGAAAAAGAAAAGTGGCAGCCACTACTTTGTTAAGGGCCTTCGGCGCAGGAGATAATAAGCAAATAAAGGAAATATTTCAGGACGTAGACAGGGGGGAGGTCAGCTATATTGAAAAAACCCTGGAAAAAGACAACAGCAAAAATCAAGGTGAAGCGCTAGTTGAGATTTACAAAAGACTAAGGCCCGGCGATTTAGTTACTCCGGAAACCGCCAAGGAATTGATCGAGAACACTTTTTTCAATTTTAACAGGTATGACCTTTCCGAAGTGGGGAGATGGAGAATGCACAGAAGGCTGGAAGAGCTTAAGCTTGCCAAAAAAGAAATCAAGCCGGAAGACAGGATTTTGAAACTGGAGGACGTAATAGCTGTTTTAAGGGAGATTATAAGACTGAACAATGATCCGGAAGCAGTTCCTGACGAGATAGACCATTTGGGCAACAGAAGAGTAAGAGCATTCTCTGAAGTTCTGCAGAATAGATTAAGGGTTGGTCTGATGAGAATAGAGAGAATCATTAAAGACAGAATGTCTACTTTGGATTCCCATAGCCTGACACCATCCCAGCTCATCAATCCAAGGCCTGCTATGGCCGTAGTCAAAGAATTTTTCAGTTCTTCCCAGTTAAGCCAGTTTATGGATAACGAAAATCCCCTAGCAGAAATAGAACATAAAAGGAGACTGTCTGCTACAGGTCCCGGCGGACTAACAAGAGAAAGGGCCGGGTTTGAAGTAAGAGACGTCCAGCCTTCTCATTATGGGAGAATCTGTCCCATCCAAACTCCGGAAGGGCCGAATATCGGGCTAGTCAACCACTTGGCCACTTTTGCAGATGTAAATAAATACGGCTTTATAGAGACTCCTTATTATAAGGTAGAAAAAGGCAAGGTTGTCCCCGGAATTCATTTCTTAGACGCTTTTGAGGAAGAAAAATACAATATTACCCATGCAGGTGTTCCTATAGACGAGAAGGGCAGAATAATACCTGCCAGGGTTGATGCCAGAGTAAAAGGAAAGCCGACTGAAATAAATAGAGAGCAGATTGACTACATCGACGTTTCTCCAGAGCAATGTTTTTCCCTAGCTACTTCTTTGGTGCCTTTTTTGCAAAATGACGATGCTAACAGAGCCTTGATGGGATCTAATATGCAGAGGCAGTCAGTCCCCTTAATCAATCCCGATCCTCCTTTAGTGGGAACCGGAATGGAAGCTAAGGTGGCCCGCGACTCCGGCCAGGCCGTAATTGCCAGAGAGGCAGGAACCGTAAAGGAGGTGGATGCAGAAAACATAAAAATAAGAAACGCCAAAGGAAAAACAGACGAATATCAGTTAAGAACCTTTTCCAGAACAAATCAATATACCTGCTTTCACCAGAAGCCAATAGTTGAAATCGGACAGAAGGTGGAGAAGGGAGAGATATTAACAGATGGCGGAGCAATTAAGGACGGGCGGTTAGCTTTGGGCAAAAATGTGTTAGTCGCTTTTATGTCCTGGCAGGGCCAGAACTTTGAAGACGCTGTTATATTATCTGAAAGAGCTGCTAAAGAGGATTTCTATACTTCAATCCATCTGGAAAACTTTTCTTGCGACGTCAGAGAGACAAAGCTGGGGCCTGAAATAACTACTTGCGATATCCCCAACGTTTCAGAAGAAAAACTAAAAGACCTAGACGAGGAAGGAATAGTCAGAATAGGGGCTGAAGTCGGTCCCAACGATATTTTAGTAGGCAAAATTTCTCCCAAGGGCGAGGCAGGACTGACCCCTGAAGAAAGATTGTTAAGGGCCATTTTCGGAGAAAAGGCAAGAGATGTCAAAGACGCTTCTCTTCTTATGGAGCACGGAAAGAGAGGGAGGGTGGTAGGAGTAAAAGTTTTTACAAGAGAAGAAGGCCACAAGCTGGAGCCGGGCGTTATTAAAAGAATAGAAGTGGAAATAGCGGTTAGGAGAAAAGTTCAAGCAGGAGATAAGCTGGCGGGCCGCCACGGAAACAAAGGGGTTATTTCTATTATAGTGCCAGAAGAAGAAATGCCTTTCTTGGAAGACGGAACTCCGGTAGACATAATTTTAAATCCTCTGGGAGTGGCTTCAAGAATGAATATAGGCCAGATCTTAGAAACTCATTTGGGTCTGGCTGCCCAAAAGCTTAATTATCAAGCAATAACGCCTTCTTTGGACGGAGCTCATGAAGATGACATAAAAAGAGAGCTGAAAAAAGCAGGTTTTCCTGAAGACGGAAAACTAACTGTCTATGACGGAAGAACAGGCCTCCCTTTCCCAGAGAAAATCACGGTCGGCTACATATATATGATGAAACTTATTCATATGGTGGAAGACAAGATCCATATGAGAGCCATTGGCCCCTACTCCCTAATCACCCAGCAGCCTCTCGGCGGAAAAGCCCAATTCGGAGGCCAGAGGTTTGGAGAAATGGAAGTTTGGGCCTTGGAAGGATACGGAGCTGCCCATAGTTTGCAGGAAATGCTTACTATAAAATCAGATGATGTTGCAGGCAGGGCAGCAGCCTATGAATCTATTCTTAAGGGAGAAGCCATTAGGAACCCAAGCGTTCCTGCTTCTTTTAAATTAATGATTTCAGAACTTAAATCTCTTGGATTGGGGGTAGAAATAAAAGAAAACCCTCGAACCGAGAGCAAAGATTAAAAAATATGAGAGTAGCAGACCTAGAAGCCATTAAAATAAAAATTGCTTCTCCCGAGGAAATACTTTCCTGGTCTTTTGGAGAAGTTACCAAGCCAGAGACTATAAATTATAGGACTCAGCGGGCAGAAAAAGACGGCCTCTTTTGCGAGAGGATTTTCGGGCCTGAAAAAGATTACGAATGTTACTGCGGCAAATACAAAAGAATCAGGTATAAAGGAGTGATTTGCGACAGGTGCGGAGTAGAGGTTACCAAGTCGTCTGTAAGAAGAGAAAGAATGGGCCACATCAAGCTGGCTTGTCCGGTTTCCCATATTTGGTATTTAAGGGGAGTCCCCTCAAGAATGGGAAGAGTTTTGGATATGCCCATGCATCATCTGGAAAAAGTAATTTATTTTGCTTCCTATATTATTACCAAAGTTAACGAGGAAGAAAAACAGAAAATTTTAAAAAGCATAGAAAAAGAGTACAAAAGAAAAACCAAGGATTTAAAAGCTGACAAAAAGAAAAAAGAAATTACTCAAGAAGATTTAAAAAAAGCGAGAGACAATGCCAAGAGCGAAGTATCTTCCTTGATAAAATTCAAAGTATTGTCTGAAATTGAATATTACAAATACTCTGCAAAATACGGGGAAGTATTTGAAGCGGGTACCGGGGCTGAAGCCCTAAGAAAGATATTCGAAGAGATCGATCTTAAGGAAGAAATTAAAGCCCTGAAAAAGGAAATGGAAAAAGCATCCCCTATTGCCAGAAAAAAAATACTTGGAAGGTTAAGATTTTTTCAGGGGATGGAAGAAGCCGCTATCAGGCCGGAATGGATGTTTATGACGGTCATTCCAGTTCTCCCTCCGGACTTAAGGCCTATGGTTCAGCTGGACGGGGGAAGATATGCTTCATCTGATCTTAACGATCTTTACAGGAGAGTGATCAACAGAAACAACAGGCTTAAGCATCTTTTGGAAATAGGCGCCCCCGAAGTTATTGTCAGAAACGAGAAAAGAATGCTTCAAGAGGCAGTAGACGCCCTAATAGACAACGGAATGAGAAAAGGAGTTCTTACTACGGCCACAACCGGAGGAAGAAGGCTACTAAAGTCTCTTGCCGATATGCTAAAGGGCAAGCAGGGCAGGTTTCGCCAGAACCTTTTGGGAAAAAGGGTTGACTACTCGGGCAGGTCTGTAATCGTTGTGGGCTCTAAATTAAGGCTGCATCAGTGCGGCTTGCCTAAGAAAATGGCCCTGGAGCTTTTCAAACCCTTTGTTATTAAAGAGATATTGGAAAAAGAGCTGGCCTATAATGTTAGAGGGGCGTCTAGGCTGATAGAAGAAGAGACCGATGATGTTTGGGCTATTCTAGAACAAGTTGTAAGAAATAAAATGGTTTTGCTTAACCGGGCTCCAACTCTTCACAGGCTGGGCATCCAGGCCTTTCAGCCGGTTTTAATAGAAGGAGAATCTATCCAACTGCATCCTTTGGCCTGCAAAGCCTTCAATGCTGATTTCGACGGAGACCAGATGGCAGTCCACCTTCCTTTATCAGACAAAGCCCAGGAAGAAGCAAAAAGCTTGATGCATTCCGTATTTAATCTCTTAAAGCCTGCAACCGGCACTCCTATCGTCGCCCCTACCCAGGATATTGTTCTGGGGTGCTATTGGTCTACTGTTTTGAAGGAAGGGGCAAAGGGACAAGGCAAGATTTTCGCCAGTCCGGAAGAGGCTGTCTTGGCTTATGATATGGAAGAAATAGACCTTAGGGCGAAGATAAAAGTTTTCGGCTTCAAGAAAGAGGAAAATTCCATCAAAGAGGCAACGGAGACTTCAGCGGGAAGAATTCTGTTTAACTACAATCTGCCTGAAGACTGGAGATTTATGAATGAAGAAATGACTTCTAAGAAATTAGAAGGGCTGGTAAGCGTTATTATTGAGAAATACGACCAAGAAACAGTAGAAAAAGTTTTGGATAAAATAAAAGAGACAGGGTTCAAATATGCTACTGTTTCCGGCGTTACTTGGGGAATGGACGATCTAATCGTTCCCGAAGAAAAAAAAGCGATTCTTAAAGAGGCAGAAGAAAAAGTAAAAGCAATTGACGGGTATTTTGCTAAAGGCCTTCTTTCCAAAGAAGAAAGAAATGCCAAGATTATTGAGACATGGACAAAAGTGAAGTCAAAGATTGAACAGCTGGTGCCAGAGACTCTCCCTAAAGAAGGGTCTGTTTCTATCATTATCAAATCAGGGGCGAGGGGATCTTGGAGCCAGCCGGTTCAAATGGCCGGCATGAAGGGCCTGGTGATTAATCCAGCGGGCCAGATCATAGAATTGCCGGTGAGAAGCTCGTTTAAAGAGGGATTTAATGTTTTGGAATACTTTATTTCTACCCACGGGGCCAGAAAAGGAACAGCAGACACTGCCTTGAGGACATCTACGGCGGGATATTTAACAAGGCGTCTTGTTGACGTGGCTCACGAAGTTATTGTTTCAGAAAAAGACTGTGGAACAGAAAAATCCATAAATATTATAAAAAAAGACGTAGAAGAAATGGGGCAGGACTTTGTTCTTAAAATTGTGGGCAGAGTGGCCTCGGAAGACATTAAAGACGGGAGGAAAACAGTAGTCAAAAAAGGAGAGGACATCAGCTGGGAAAAGGCGAGAGATATAGATAAAAGAGAAAAAATAGAAGAAGTTTCTGTAAGGTCCCCTCTGGTTTGCCAATCCCGCAGGGGAGTTTGCCAAAAATGCTACGGTTGGGATCTGGGAAGGAACAAGCTAGTTGAATTGGGAAGCGCTGTAGGAGTGGTGGCAGCTCAAGCAATAGGAGAGCCCGGCACCCAGCTAACAATGAGGACTTTCCATACAGGAGGAGTGGCAGGCGGTTCGGGAGACATTACTTTCGGTTTACCGAGAGTGCAGGAGATTTTTGAAGCAAGAAAGCCGAAAGGAAAAGCGGAAATTATTAAAGAAGAAGGAGAGGTGACAGAAATAGACCCTCAAAAAGGCATTGTGAAAATAAAAGAAATCTCTAATAAGAAGAAAAAAGCAGAAGTTATAGAATACAAAGTTCCGGAAGACACCGGTCTTATGGTGAAGAAGGGAGATACTGTTAAAAAAGGACAGCAGCTTTTTGAAGGAAGTTTGGACCTGAAAGAACTTTACCGGCTGAGAGGCAGAGAAGCTGTCCAAAACTATATTCTAAGAGAGATTCAGAATATTTATGCGTCGCAGGGAGCTGTTATCCATGACAAGCATATAGAGGTTATAGTGAGGCAGATGTTTTCCAGAACCAAAATTAAGGATTCTGGAGACACTAAATTCACAGACGGACAGCTTGTTGAGATATCCTCTTTTGAAGAAGAAAACGAAAAAGCGAGAAAACAGAAAAAGAAAGAAAGTACTGGCAAGGAAGTTCTTTTAGGAATATCGCGGGTAGCTCTCTCCACAAACTCTTTCTTGTCCGCAGCCTCATTTCAGGAAACTTCAAGGGTTCTGATTAAGGCTTCGCTGGAAGGAAAAGTTGATAAACTCAAGGGATTGAAGGAAAATGTAATTATCGGCAAGCTGATACCGGCTGGAACAGGTTTTAAGAAATAGAAAAATTTTGATATACTAGGGGTAAGGTAAAAGAAAACATTGTGGCAAGGAAGAAAAGAAAAAAGAAAAAAGATAAACAATTTATCTCTCTTTCGGGGCAAACCAAGCAATGGATTTGGGGAATAGCCCTTCTTTTAACGGCTGTGTTAATAGCCCTTAGTTTTTTTGGCAAAGCCGGAATAGCAGGGGAGTATTTTATGAGGATAGCAAGGATTTGCATTGGAGAAACTATTTTCACTATTCCCCTGATGTTTCTGGCGACAGGAATGATTCTGCTGACAGGGAAAAAGATTTTAGAAGAGAAGAAAAAAATTATAGTATGGCCGATAGTTTTGGCGGTTTCTCTTTTGATAATCGGAGCTACTGGAATCTTGGGATCTTTCAGTCCTGATCTTAAGAATGGCGGATGGCTGGGGTATTTGATAAGCTGGCCTCTTTTGAAGTACTTTGGCATTTGGGCTACCGTTATTATATTTTTCGCTCCAATGGCAGTGGGTTTTTTGATTTTCCGACAATTTTTAAAACCTTTAAAAGAAAAGGAAAAGGCTCCAGAGGAAAAAGAGCCTTCTCTTATGAAAAAAATCTTCAAACCCAAATTCAAGGTTAAGGAGATTTCTTCTTATCCTGCCGAGGAAGCGAAGAAAGAGCCAGAGGCAAAGCCCGAGGAGAAAGCCGTTCCTTCTCCGGGGTCTTCCCCTGTTTTTAGCTATCATCCTCCTCCTTTGGACCTGCTTTCCAAAGAAAAGGGAGCGCCCAATAGCGGAGACACTAAAAACAACTCTGCCATTATTCAAAAAACCCTCGAGAATTTTGGCATTAATGTGGCAATGTCTGAAGTGAATATCGGACCCACTGTCACCCAGTATGCCCTAAAACCCGAAGAAGGAGTAAAGCTTTCCAAAATTACAGGCCTTTCCAACAACTTAGCTCTTTCTTTGGCCAGCCATCCTATAAGAATAGAGGCTCCTATCCCGGGCAGATCTTTGGTAGGAATTGAAATACCGAACAAGGAAAGAGCCCAGGTAAGAATGAGAAACTTGATAGAGTCTTCTGCCTTTCAGAACTCTGCAGGATCTTTAACTATTGCTTTGGGAAAAGACGTTTCCGGCTTCCCTGTTTTTACTGATTTAACAAAAATGCCCCACTTGCTTGTAGCAGGAAGCACTGGCTCCGGGAAAACCATTTTTTTGAATACCTTGATTTTGAGTTTGCTTTACCAGCCCAACAATTCTATTAAAAGCGGAGGAGCCGAGCATTTAAGATTTATTTTAGTAGATCCAAAAAGAGTGGAGTTTCCCGTGTACTCTGAACTTCCCCATTTATTGTGTCCTGTAATCTACAACGCCACTCAAACAGTTAATGCCCTAAAGTGGTTGATTTCTGAAATGGAAAGAAGGTTTGATGTGTTAGCGGGCGAAGGGGCGAGAGACATCAACGGTTACAATGAAAAGATGCTGAAAAAAGGAGAGAGCCACCTTCCTTTTATTGTTCTTGTTATAGACGAGCTGGCTGACTTGATGGCAGCTAAGGGGCGAGAAATTGAAGCAGAAGTTGTCAGATTGGCCCAGATGTCAAGAGCAGTGGGGATTCACCTTGTCTTGGCTACCCAAAGGCCGTCAGTAGAAGTAATTACCGGCTTGATTAAGGCGAACATTACCTCTAGAGTTACTTTTCAAGTTGCCTCCCAAGTAGATTCTAGAACCATAATTGACAGTTCGGGCGCAGAAAAGCTTTTGGGAGCAGGTGATATGCTTTATGTTTCCTCCCGCAATCCAAAACCCAAGAGAATACAAGCTCCTTTTGTTTCAGAAAAAGAAGTTAAAAAAGCGATAGACTACATTGAAAAAGAGGCCAAAGAGGATGCTGAAATGAATCCGGATCTAATCCATAAAATAGAACAGGAAGAAGGAATCACAGAAGGCTATGGAGGAGTCGCTTCTCCGGAAGACGATGCTCTTTATGAGCAGGCAAAAGATTTGGTCTTAGAGACTCGTAAAGCCTCAGCCTCTTTTCTTCAGAGACGCTTGAGGGTGGGGTATGCAAGGGCTGCCCGCTTGATCGATATTATGGAAGAGAAAGGAGTTATAGGGCCTGCTCAAGGAGCCAAACCCAGGGAGGTCTACGGAGAGCCTCAGGAAAAGGCGGAACCCGATGACGGATGGGAGAAGGTTTGATTTGACACTAGCTATCAAAACCTTTAATTTAAAACAATATGGCAAAAAAAGAAGAAAGAAAAAATTTAGAGGAAGCAGTTAATGAGATAAGGCAGAAATTTGGAGAGGGCGCCATTATGAAATTAAGCGAGGTGAGGAAAGTTGATATAGGAGTAATCCCCACCGGCTCTATCTCTCTAGACCTTGCTCTCGGAGTAGGAGGAATTCCCAGGGGGCGGATCATTGAGATATTCGGGCCCGAAGCCACGGGGAAAAGCACTCTCGCTCTTCATATATTAAAAGAGGCCCAGAAAAGAAAAGGAGTGGGGGCTTTTGTAGATGTGGAGCATGCTCTAGACCCCAGTTATGCCAAAAAGATCGGGGTTAACCTTAACGATCTTTTAATATCTCAGCCTGATTCCGGGGAGGAAGCTCTTCAAATAGTAGAAGGCTTAGTTAGATCAGGGGAGGTGGATGTAGTTATTGTAGATTCAGTAGCAGCTCTGGCTCCGAAAGCTGAAATAACAGGGGAAATGGGAGAGTTTCAGATAGGCCTTCAGGCAAGACTGATGTCTTCTGCTCTTAGAAAGTTGTCTGCAATTGTAGCCAAAACCAAAACTATAGTTGTTTTCTTAAACCAAACCAGAATGAAAATAGGGGTTTTCTTCGGAAACCCGGAAACGACTTCAGGGGGATTGGCTCTTAAGTTTTATTCTTCAGTTAGAATAAACCTGAGAAGAACGGCTAAGATTAAGAAAAAAGATCAGATAATAGGAAACAGAGTAAAGGCCAAAATAGACAAGAATAAGGTTGCCCCTCCCTTTAAGATTGCAGAATTCGATATTTATTACAATGAAGGCATTTCTTACCTTACTGATTTGGTAAATTTAGGGCTGAAGGGCGGCATAGTAAAACAGGCCGGAAGCTGGTACCAGTTTGAAAACCAAAAATTAGGTCAGGGAATGGATGCTACCAAGGAATTTCTTAAAGAAAACCCGGAGGTCGCCAAGAAGATAAAAAAAGCTGTTATGGAATCAGAGAAAGAAAAAGAATCTTTTTAGGAAAGATCTTTTATTTCTCTATTGCCGATATCAAGCCCATATTACGGGCTCTTTTAATTGCCTTTGCCAATTGTCTTTGGTGTTTGGCACAGACCCCGGTTTTTTTCCTGGCTTTTATTTTTCCTAAACCGGAAACAAAATTTTTCAGGTTATCGGTGTCCTTAAAGTCGATTTCTTTGATGTTTCTTTGACAAAAATAGCAGTTCATAATTTTAAAAAGGAATGTCTTTTACGTCAACATCGTTTTGGCTGTTGTTCTTGTTCTCCTGTTTTTTTTCTCCGCTGGAGTCGTCTTCTTCGATTACGGGGATTTCTTCTTCTTGTTGTTTTTGCTGCTGCTGCTGGGGGGAAGAAGGCTGGTAGGAATCTCCTTTGGGCCCCATTTGAAGGTTTTCTGCTATGATCTCGGTTCTGTACCTCTTGTTCCCGCTTTGGTCTTCCCAGCTGCGGGTTTGGATTCTCCCCTCTATTAAAGCGAGATTTCCCTTTTTAAGATATTGGGAAATGATCTCAGCCAATCTGCCCCAGGCTACTATATTGTGAAATTCAGTGCTTTCTTTTTTTTCTTTTGTTTGGGAGTCTGTCCAAGTTCTGTTAGTGGCCAGCCCAAAACTGCAAACTGTTTGTCCGGAAGAAGTGCTTTTGCTCTCCGGATCTTGAGTAAGGCGGCCGACAAGAATAGCTTTGTTTAAATTCATAAAAAATTATTCTTTAAGAATCTCGTTTATTTTTTTGTCGATTTCCTTTAAACCGACCTTTTTCTTTTGATTTTCTTTTTCAGGAGCTGATGAAAACTGTTTTTCCTCCTTTTTTTTGAAAAGAGGGTTCCTTGTTAGGCTCATGAACCGCAAAACATTTTTCTGCTCCTTCAGTTCTTTTTCTAATAAACTCAATGAGTCCGGCTTTAAGCAAAAAAGAAAACTAAGCAAAAATCCCTCTCGATATTGCTTAATTTGGTATCCGAATCTTTTTTTAGCCGGTTTCAATTCTTTTTGAAGTATGCCGGATTGCTCTGATATCATTTTTTTTATTTGTTCTGACGTTTCAGCCACATCTTTTTCTGAAAGAATAGGAGGCAAAAGGCAGATTAATTCGTAATTTTTCATATTTTAAATTCAATTATGTTTCCGTCTTCTACTATATGGTCTTTGCCGACTGTTTTTATCAGTCCGGCTTCTTTGGCTTTGAGCCAAGAGCCGGTCTTCGCCAGATCCTCGTATTTTAGTATTTCTGCTCTGATAAAATTTTCCTGAAAATCCGAATGAAGCTGGCCCGCGGCTTCAAAAACGGAAGCCCCTCTCTTGAGGGTCAGGGCTCTTGCTTCTTTGGAGCCGGCTACTGTATAGAAAGTTATCAAATCAAGGATAGTATAACAAAATGATATCAACTGGTCAAGCCGGGAAGCCACTCCCAATTCTTCCCTTTCCTGTTCGCTAAGGTCAGCCAGTTCTTCTTCGGTTTTAGCGTCTATGACAAAAGATTCTTCTGTCAAAGGAGAAAAGCCCTCCTCTTTTGCATTAAAGAGACAAAGGTTCGGCTTTAAGGTTAACAGCTGATATTCTTTTATCTTTTCTTTTTCTTCTTTTCCCAATTCCGCCCCGCCCTTTCTTTGCAAGCCCTCTTTTATTTTTTGGAGAATGGCAAGCTTTTCTGCCAGAACCTTATCTGACTTTGCCTCTTTTTCTATTTTTTCTATGGCTTTGTTTGCAGTTTCAACATCTTTCATTATAAGCTCTTTTTCCAAAATCTTAATATCTTGTTCTGGATTAGCCGGCTCTCCGTTCGGAGAAGGGAAGGCCCTTATTACCTTCATCACAGCGTCGCACTCTCTTATTTGGGCCAGAAACTGGTTTCCCAGGCCTTCGCCCTTGTGGGCGTTTTCTATCAGGCCGGCAATGTCTATAAACTCTATAATGGTCTCCGTGGTCTTTTCCGGGCTTACAAAAGATGCTATCTTTTTTAATCGGAAATCCGGCACATTAACTGTCCCTACGTTTGGGTCTACGGTAGTAAAGGGGTAGTCTGCTATTTCCACTTGATTTTTGGTGATAGCATGGAAAAGAGTTGATTTCCCTGCGTTCGGCAACCCCACTATCCCTACTGAAAAAGACATATTTAACTTTAAAAATTAAATTTGTTATAATCTAATGGTATAATAAAAGCATATGAACATCAACCGAGAAATATTCAAGTCTTATGATATCAGGGGGGTTTATCCGGAAGACTTTGATGAAGAAACAGCCTATAAGATAGGCCGC
This sequence comes from uncultured Candidatus Saccharibacteria bacterium, assembly GCA_964493085.1. Classification (GTDB taxonomy): domain Bacteria; phylum Patescibacteriota; class Minisyncoccia; order Minisyncoccales; family GWA2-38-27; genus CAYXTC01. The sequence goes on along the minus strand of CAZBLV010000010.1, from coordinate 99,252 downwards.
TACTTTGTTGAATGTACTAAAGCTAAAAAAGTGGCGGTGGGGCGCGATATGAGAATTTCTTCCCCTTCCCTTTTTCAGGCCCTGTCTCGAGGAATAATAGAGGCGGGGGCTGATGTTTACAGCTTGGGAGAGGTGCCTACAGAGGTCCTTTATTTTGCCACTGTTTTTTATAATTACGATGCCGGCATTATGATCACAGCCAGCCATAACCCAAAAGAATACAACGGCTTGAAAATGCTCAATAAAAAAGGGCCGGAAGTCGAGGTAATCAGGGGGAAAGACATGGTAGGAGCTGTCGGCAAGGAAAAGTTTTCTGTTCAGGAAAAAGGGGAAGTGAAAAACCAGAATGCCTGGAACGATTATTTAAACCATGTCCTGTCTTTTGCAGAATTAGGCAAGATAGATCCTTTTAAGGTTGTAGCTGATGCAGGAAACGGCATGGCAGGCAAAAGTCTTTCTTTTCTAAGCTCCAAACTTCCGGTAGAAGTTATTCCTCTTAATTTTGACCTTGATGGAAGCTTCCCTAATAGGTCTCCGAATCCCTTGGAAAAGGGGACAGAAGCCCAAATAACAGAGAAAATCTTGGAAGAAAAAGCGGCTCTGGGGTGTATGTTTGACGGAGACGGGGACAGGATATTCCTTCTTGACGAGAAAGGAAAAAGAGTAAGGGCGGACGTCACCTTGTTAATCTTGGCCAGATATTTTCTTAAAAAGCAACCAGGATCTGCCGTTGTTTACAATAATGTCTGCTCAAAGGCAGTTCCGGAGTTTATTGAAAAGTGGGGAGGAAAGCCCGTCCGTTCTCCTGTTGGATTTGTTAATGTCAGAGAAAAAATGATGGAGAACGGGGCAGTAGTAGGAGGAGAGCTCTCCGGGCATTATAGTTTTAAAGGCAACTTCTATCTTGACTCAGGTCTAATCTCTCTCTTGATCTTGCTTCAAGTGGTATCTGAGTCCGGAAAGGCTGTTTCAGAACTGGCTTCAGAACTTTCCCCTTATGCTAAAGGATCAGAGACTAATTTTGAGGTGGAAGACAAGAAGAAAATAATGGATAAGATTAAAGAAAAATACTCTGACGGAGAACAAGATTTTCTAGATGGCGTTACAGTAAGCTATAATGATTGGTGGTTTAATTTAAGGCCTTCTAATACAGAGCCCGTCCTAAGGCTTACTATCGAAGCAGAAAGAGAAGATCTGCTTGAAGAGAAGCAAAAGGAACTTAAAGAGATTATTTTAGAATAAAAAAAGAGGCAGCTCCGAGAACCCTTGTCAGCGGAAAGCCGCTTTTAGGGTCTATGCCAAAAGGCCCATTGCTTTCTTTGCTTCCTCTAGGGTGGATCGAGCTATTTTCTGGGCCTTCTTTTTCCCTTCTGCCAAAACTTTCTGCACTTTAGAGGGGTTGGAAAGAAGTTTTTCCCTTTCTTTGCGGAAGGGCTTTAATTTTTCTATTAATAATTGGGCAAGCTCTTCTTTGAGATCAGAATAGCCCTTGCTTTTAAATTCTTTTTCTAAGGATTTTATGGTTTTGCCTGCAAATAAACCGTAAATAACAAGCAGGTTGGAGACGCCCGGTTTCTTAGAAGAATCGTATTTTATCTCTCTTCCTGCGTCCGTCACCGCAGACATAACTTTCTTTTTAATGATTTCTGGCTTGTCAAACAGGGAAACATAGCTGGCAGGGCCTAAAGATTTGGACATTTTCTTTTCAGGATCGTTAAGAGCCATTATTTTAGCTCCAGTTTCAGAAAGATAAGGCTCCGGCAGAACAAAAATCTTGCCAAATTTCTGATTAAATCTTTTGGCTATAGTCCTAGTCAGCTCTATGTGCTGAACTTGGTCTTTTCCAACAGGCACTTGGTTTGCTTTGTATATTAAAATATCGGCAGCCTGCAAGATAGGATAATTTAAAAGGCCTGCGTTAATGTCTTTTTTAAACTGCTGGGACTTCTCTTTATACTGAGTCATTCTTTGAAGATCGCCCACTGGACAGACGGTATTTAAAAGCCAGCATAATTCTGTGTGTTCTGGAATATGGGACTGGACGAAAAGAACGCTCTTTTTAGGAACTAGGCCGGCGGCTAGATATTCTGTGGCCGTCTCTTCTATTCTTTTCTGCAGATCTTTAGGGTTGTAGGGAATGGTTAAGGAATGAAGGTCGGCTATAAAGAAGAAGGCTTCGTTTTTCTTTTGGAGATCGATCCACTGTTTTATCGCGCCGAGATAATTTCCTATATGAAGCGATCCTGTAGGCTGGATACCGCTTAAAATTCTCATATTAAACTTCAATTACCACAGGCAGAATCATGGGACGCCTTTGGGTTTTAGTATGGAGAAAGTCTCCTATCTTATTCCTGATCTCGTTTTTAACATAAACCCAGTTAACGGCTCCGCTTCCACCTGTAGCTTTATTAACTATATTTATTACCTTTTTTCTTGTTTCAAAAAGCAGGCCCTTTGATTCTCTCAGATAGACAAAGCCCCTGGAAATAATATCAGGCGATCCCTTTACTTTTCCTGCCTGCTTGTCTATTGCTACTACAATAACAAACATGCCGTCTTTTGATAAAAGCTGCCTGTCTCTTAATACTATTTCTCCAACATCTCCTACTCCCAGGCCGTCAATCATAATCGGATTTGCCGGAACAGACTTAGGAGAAAAGGAGAATCCCTCTGGGCTTAGATTAATTACTTTTCCGTTATCTGCTAAGATTATTCTTTTTTTAGGAATACCCTCCTTTTCTGCGATTTCTGCATGGTTGTACATCATTGAGTATTGGCCGTGCACAGGCATAAAGAATTTGGGATTCATTATCCTGATCATTTCTTTCAGTTCTTCTCTTTGGGCGTGCCCACCGGCATGAATGTCCATCATTTTGTAATGGAAAACTTCAGCTTCTTGCTTATAAAGAGAGTCCTTTAGGTTTTGGACCGCTCTCTCGTTCCCCGGAACTACCGAAGAAGAAAATATTATGGCGTCTCCTTTCTTGATTCTGAAGAACTTGTGCTCTTTGTTAGCAATTCTCATCAATACTGCATTTCCTTCTCCTTGGGCTCCGGTGCAGAGAATAGTTAATTCTGAATCCGGGTATTTGTGGGCGTCTTTTGCTTTTACCATAGTATTTTTTTTCATCTTTAGGTATTTCAGGCGTTTGGCTATCTCAATATTGCTTTTCATAGAATATCCTTCAACAACAACTTTCCTGCCGTATTTTTCAGAAAGGGATATAATCTGTTGAGCGCGATTTAGAAGAGAAGCAAAGGTTGCCGCGATAATCCTGCCCCTCCTCGATTCTTTAAATATTTCCTCGAGATTTTGGGAAATAGTTTGTTCAGACAGAGAATGGTTTTCTTCTTCTGCTCCGGTGGAATCTGACATTAAGAGAAGAACTCCTTCTTTTCCGATTCTTCTCAAGGCTTTGAAGTCAGTCGGTCTGTCGTTTATCGGATTATTATCAAACTTAAAATCCGAAGTGCAGACTATGTTTCCTAGATCTGTTTTAATTACTACTCCTAAATTTCCCGGAATGTTGTGGTTTTCGTGGAAAAATTCAAGACAAAAAGGGCCTAGATTCCTTTTATCGCCCGGTTTTACGGTTTTTATGTCAAGCTTGGGCGCCTGAGGAAAGTCGTCCTGCCTTTTAATGATAATTCCCCGGGTTAATTCTGACGCTAATATAGTAGGGTTTCCCAGTTTTTTGGCGACATAAGGGATCGCGCCTATGTGGTCGTAGTGGCCATGGGTTATGGCTACTCCTACAATCTTGTTCTTCTTTCCTTCCAGATAATCCACCGATGGGATCACATAATCAATGCCCGGCATTGCTTCCTCCGGGAATTTAAGGCCTAAGTCCAGAATAAAAATTTTCCCCTTGTATTCGAAAAGGGTCATGTTTTTTCCGACTTCTCCTAGGCCTCCCAGAGGGATAATTCTTATATTTTCTTTTTTGTTTTTCATAATTAGTGGTGCCGGGGGTGGGATTCGAACCCACAAGGAGTTTCCTCCAACGGCTCCTGGGGCCGCCGCGTCTTCCGTTCCGCCACCCCGGCCTATCCTTTTTTAAGGAATTCCAAGTTTTCGGGAACAGATTCCAAGGGGCTTTGAAGCCTGATTTCCGGAACCTCGGAATAGTTAACGTTTTTTATCCAGCCCTTTGCAGTATAAAAATAACATCCTCCTCCCATCTTCTGGATAAAGCTATAGTCGCTTTTTGCTTCTTTTGCCATCCAGTTTGCCATTTTCAAATCTTTTTCTGAAGGATTGACGGTGATATGAGCGTAGTCTGGGGGGATTACGGCCGACTCTCCTTTCTCGGCCCTAATAGCTATTGCGTCTTTTATCTTTTCTTTCCCCTTTTGCATAAAAAAGATAGCTTCTCCTTCTAGGACAGTATATATTTCTTGATAGCTTCCTATATGCTCGTGTCCTTTAGTCTTTACGTATTCTTGGCCCAGCATTCGGGCGGGGATAACAGTGACGTCATATCTTAATCCGTCCCTTTCTTTTAATCCTCTATACATGAAATAAAGTTCAAGATCAGGGGCTTTTTTCAGCCACTCTTTGTCGTAGACAACGTCTTTCATGTCGCTAAGGCGCCTGATATCCGGCTTTTTGTTTTTAAGGCTCATTTCCATCCTCTTTTTGTTTTAATATACCATTCCTCAATATTTAAAAAGCGCTTGGAGGGATCTGCTATTTTTTGAGGGACGATGTTCTTAATTTCTTTTGAGGCGAAGTAGGCGTAACAAGGGCTGTAAAGGAAGATAGCCGGTTTTTCTTCAAGAATTATTTCTTGCAGCTGCTCCAATCTCTCCTTGTTGCCTTCTGTATTTTGTCTTATCTCTTCCATTAATCGGTCTGCTTTCTGATTTTCGAAAAGAGACAGGTTTAGCCCGGGATCTTTTATCTGGGAGGAGTGCCAGAAAGGGAAAGGGTCTGGAATTGCTCCTAGCACGTTGCCGAAAAGCAGGGCATTATAGTCTCGGGGCTTAATATAGTTTTGCTCTAATTGGGAAATGTCTGCTAACTGGACTGACACTTTAACTCCTATCTCGGCCCACTGTTTTTTAAGCGCTTCTGCCAATTTTTCCATTTGGGGCTGATTGACAGTAACTAGCGAAAACTCTAAAGGGACAATAGTCTCTGTATTATCAAAGCATATCTCATTCAATTTCTCTCTGGTAGATTCTTTTACCTTTCCATTTCCGGATTCAAGGCCCCAGGGCTCTAATATTTCTTCTTTGTATTTTTCTTGGAAATTAATAACTGCTACTTTTGTTTTATCTCCGAAATATCCGGTTATTTCTTTCTCTGGGTAAACATCAGGCAAATCAGCAAGGCATTTCTGGAGCTCTTCCACTTCGGTTCCTTGAGAACCCTTTGTCAGGTCTTTTTCGAAAGAGAAAGCTCTTTCTTTTTCCAGCTTTTTCTGCATTATTCCGTCTTTCTGTTCAAAGCCTGCTTCTTTTAATAATTCCTTTGCTTTTTCAAGATCAGGGATTGTCTTTTCTGGCTGTTCTAACCCGTAAATGTCGGGCAATAGGGGAGAGTGTATTATTTCTTCTTCTGTCTTGCTTAACAGACTTTCAATAATCTTTTTTTTGTTAAGAGAAAGCTCTAGCGCCTCTCTCACTTTTTTATCCTTGAATATTTCCTGCTGGTCGGGATTGAAGAATACTGCGAAATAGCGGGGCAGGGAAAAATTATGCTTGTTCCAGCCTTCAGCCATAATCGTATTCAAGGAAGCGGAAAACCCGGTAATTTTGCCTCTTTTGGATTCTTTTATCAGGTCTTCCTCGGTTTTTCTGAACAAAAATTTTATTTCCGAGATATAAGGAGAAGGCCCGTGGTAAAAAGAATTGTGGGAGAGAGTAAGGGACTCTATTCTATTGGGTTCCTCCTGCCTTGCTTCCTTTATCTTGTAGGGGCCAGACCCTATGGGTTTTAGGTTGTATATTTCCAAGGGGAAATTTTCTGCTGAAACGTTCTCCCAAATGTGTTTGGGCAGAATTTTAACAGTGCAGTTTTCGACAAAAGCGTGATAGGGCTTTCCTATTTCAAATTTTATCGCTGCCTCTCCTATTTTTTCAACTTCCACGCCAACCCAGTTGGGCAAGAGCGGACTTTTGTAGGCAGGGTCTTGAATTCTTTTTATAGTAAACACTACGTCGTCTGCTGTTAAGGGAATTCCGTCCTGCCATTTCAAATCTTCTTTTAAGTAGAACTTGTAAACTTTTCCGCTTTCTTCGATTTTGTATTTCTGAGCCAGATCAGGCACCACTTTCAGGTCTTTATCATATTTCATCAGGCCTGAAAACAGAAGCTGGGTCAGGGCTCTGTCTGCTTCAGAGTTAGCATACAAAGGATTAATGAATCTTGGCTGGCCTGCCACTCCCTCTATGTGGGTTCCTCCCTTGGCGGGTGTTATTTGAGTGTTATTAAGATACAAGCTTCTTGCCAGAAAGACCATAGATCCTAGGGCCAAAACAGCAAAAACAACAAGAATTATTTTTTCTTTTTTATTTAAAACGCTGAAAAGCTGTTTCCACTGGCCCTTTGATGGCCATTTTTTTATTCTCACAAAAGAGAAAACTTTTCTTCGGTTCATGTCGCTCTTCTGCTAGATAATAAGGTTGATGACAGCCAACAAGAGGAAAAGAATAGCGCAGATAATAGTAGCCCAGTAAATCTTTTTCTCTATTCCTCTCCGAGTAGAATAAAATGATCCGCCTTCTCCGCCAAAAGCAGAACCAAGAGCTGTTCCTTTTTGTTGCAAAAGAATAAAAGTAATCAAAAAAACAGAAACTACAATTTGAGCAATATTGATGATGTTAACCATATTATTTATAATTTTCTTTTCGGTAAGGGACAAAAAAAATGTTAAGAATCCAGAGAATTGCCGTTGTCCACAAAAGCGGCACAAATCCGGTTATTTCCAGGTCGCCCGGGAATAAGACATCGACCACTATCCAAACCAAGAACAGATTCAATAGAAGAGTGAAAAGGCCTAAAGTGATTATTCTAAGAGGAAGAGCGATGGCTTTTAAAATGGGTTTTATTGCGAAATTTACTATTCCCAATACGCTTCCTGCGATAATAAGGGGCCTTAGCTCTCCTGAAAAATCAACTCCAGAAACAAAACGGGCCGCCAGGAAGATTGTTAAAATGCCTGCGATTATCTGAAACAAGAGCCTGCTTATCATTGTCTAATAATAGCAGAAAACAAATACTAGGTCAATCTCTCCCGCAGCAGTCTGTGGTATTTTACGGCAAATCTGTGAGATTCGTCTCTCATGTGCAGAACTAAGCTTGACAGCTCTTGGGGAAGATTCTTTAGCAATAAAGGCTCTTTTTTATTTTCCAGATAGAATTTATTCTCTTTTTTGGCCAGAGAGGAAACAAAAAGAGAAGGAAATTCTTTCGTCACTTCTATCCCTGCGTTCAGCTGGGCTCTGCCCCCGTCTATTAATATCATTTCAGGGTAAGGCCATTCTTTGTGCTTCAGTCTTCTTTTCAGCGTTTCTTTTATCATGGCAATGTCATTAGGCTTTCCTGATATTTTTATCTTAAACTTTCTGTAAAGGCCTTTTTCGGGTTTTCCTTTGATAAAAACTGCTTGAGACCCTGTGGCTTTTTGGCCCTGAATATTGGAGACATCATAGGCCTCTATTTTTTCAATATTCCGCCCCGTCACTTCCCTTAACTCTTTTTTAACAACTCTCCAGTCTGTTTCTTTTTTAGGCCTTATTACCTTAGTCTGGCTCATCACTCTTTCCAGGGCGTCTATCTTATCCCTTAATTCTGCTGCCCTTTCGTATTTTTGCTCTTTGGAGGCCTTTTTCATTTCCCTTCTAAGGTCTTTTATAATAAATTTCTTTTTTCCTTCAAAAAAGTTCTTCAGGTTTCTGATATTTTTCTTGCACTCTTTAATATTAGGATCGGGTCCCGGACATAAATTTAAATGACAAAAAGGACAAAGCTTTTTAGGGTGGTTTTTTGCGCTGTAATAGGGGAATGCTTTTCTTAATACTTTCAGCGCTTTTTTTAGGGGCCCTCCTTCTATAAAGGGGCCGATGTGCTCTATGTTTTTTTGGGAAATCGGCTGATGGGTTATTTTAACATAGGGCAGGCTTTCTCTGTTTATTTCGACATAAAAATAATTTTTGTCGTCTTTCCAGAGGACATTGTATTTTGGCTGAAGTTTTTTAATAAGCTTCGCTTCCAAAATCAAGGCTTCTATTTCAGAATCTGTTTCAATGTATCCTATCTTTTCTGTTTTGTTAATAAAAAGATTGTCCCTGTAAGAGGGCTGGTTAAAATGGCTTTTCGCTCTGTTTTTTAGGTTTCCTGCTTTTCCGACATAAAGGAAAGAGTTTTTGTCTTTAAAAGCATAGACTCCGCAGGTTGCAGGCAGTTTTTCAATTGTAGAAACAAAAAAGAATTTTTCCATAGCCTGGCTTATTCTAAGACGAATTCCCCGTATTTTCAACAGAAAACTGAAACCGAGAGTTGACTTCTAAAAAATATATGATATAAAGGTTTTCGTACATTGACAATGAGTTGGCAGAGAATTGTTCTCTGCCAGACAAAACTTGGCAAAACAACGGAAAAGGAAAGAAAAATGGGAAAAAAAAGGAGGCTTGCTCTGATGTGGAGATGGTCGCTTCTGACAGGAGGGCTGATCGCCTTGTTCTGGCTGATCTGGCGTTTTTCTGCCGGTAGCGTGCCTGTGGTCCAAAACGTCAAGGTGACAGATAGCTGGACTTGGGAGCTTCCTTTTAGGATATCTCGCTGGTGGGATGTCTTGATAGGGCCTATTTGGTCTGTGGTTGTAATATCTTTATTTCCTGCCAGAAAATCATCTTCACGAGAAGGAACATCCTCTGTTCTGGTGACCGTTGGCCTGGCTCTCGGCCTGATCGTCAGCTTGATCTATGGCTTGGTTTTCGGCCTGATCGTCAGTCTGACCTACGGCCTGACCTACACCCTAGTTCTCGGACTAGCCATTGGTCTGGCCTACAGCTTGGTCATAGGATTGAAATGGCTTTCTTCGCGAAAGGTTTTGCAAGCAGCCGGTAGCTGGCTTCTCGCAAAGAACTAACCAAAGGGCCTGTTCAGTAAATACTGGACAGGCCCCTTTCTTTTGCGGATTTGAGTCAAGGACCTTGAAAAAAGTCTTTTCTTCCGTTATAATGTTCTATCTTATGGAAAAGGAAATTATTAAAATAAGAGGGGCTAAGGTCCACAATCTTAAAAATATAAGCATTGATTTTCCCAGAAACAAGCTTACGGTAATTACCGGCATTTCAGGGTCTGGGAAAAGCTCTTTAGCTTTTGACACTCTTTATGCCGAAGGCCAAAGAAGATACATAGAAAGCTTGTCGGCCTATGCCAGACAGTTTCTGGGAGTGATGGACAAGCCAGAAGTGGACAAAATAGAGGGGATAAGCCCTGCCATTTCCATAGACCAAAGAAAGTCTTCCCATAATCCGCGCTCTACCGTAGGCACCATTACGGAGATATATGACTATATCCGTCTTTTGTTTGCCAGGACAGGAGAGCCTCATTGCCCTGTCTGCGGGAAGAAGGTGAGCAGACAAAGCATAGAGCAAATAGAAAAACAGATATTAAAACTGCCGAAAGACAAAGAGATTCTAATCTTAGGACCCGCAGTCAAAGGAAAAAAAGGCGAGCACCAGGGAACGCTGGAAGAGATACAAAGAGGGGGGTTTGTGAGAGTAAGAATAGACGAGACTATCTACAGAACAGAAGAGTCTTTAAAGCTAAGTCTGGACAGGAACAAGAATCACTCTATTGAAATAGTGGTAGACAGAATTATTCTGGGCGAGGATGTAGATAAAGAGCGCCTGATAGATTCTTTGGAGATAGCTTCTAAAATGGGCAAGGGCACGGTAATTGTTTCTCCTGACAAGGAAGAAGATATAGTTTTCAGCGAATATCTTGCTTGCGAAAACTGCGAAATTTCTCTTCCAGAGCCAGAGCCCCGCTTATTCTCTTTTAACAGTCCTTACGGCGCCTGCCCGGAATGTTCCGGGCTGGGAGAAAAACTAGAGGTTGATCCTGCCCTGGTTATTCCAAATAAAAATCTGACCCTGGCAGAAGGAGCGGTCAGGCCTTGGATGAGAGCTTCTCATAAATTAGGAAGGCAAAGCTATTTTTGGAGCCAGCTTAAAGAATTGGCAGAAAAAAAAGAATTTAGCATTCATGAGCCGGTCAAAAACCTTTCTCCAAAGATTGTTAATTCTATTCTTTATGGGGAGGGCGACTTTGAGGGAGTAATTCCCAACCTGGAAAGAAGATACCAAGCAACTGACTCTGATTGGACAAGAAAGGAGATTGAGCAGTATATGATAGTGAAAAAATGCCCGAAATGCCAAGGAAAAAGATTAAAGCCCGAGGCCTTAGCTGTTACTGTGGCAGGAAAGTCCATTGACCAGTTAGTTGAAGTTCCTGTAGCAGAAGCCAAAGAGTTTTTTTCTAAACTGGAAAAGGACAAGGTTTCAGGGCCTATAATTAAAGAAGTGCTGAATAGAATCCAGTTTTTAATCGACGTAGGACTTGACTATCTTTCCCTAGACAGAAAGGCCACTACTTTGGCCGGAGGGGAAGAACAAAGAATAAGACTAGCTACCCAGATAGGAGCCAAGCTGACAGGAGTTCTTTATATTCTAGACGAGCCTTCAATCGGACTTCACCCCAGAGACCAAGGAAGGCTCATTAACACCTTAAAGAAATTAAGAGATTCCGGAAACACTGTGGTTGTAGTGGAGCACGATCCTCAAACAATGCTGGCTGCGGACTGGGTAGTGGACATAGGGCCTGGAGCGGGCAAGCACGGGGGAAAAGTAGTTTTTAAAGGAACGCCAAAAGAGCTGAAGAGATCCGGCAATCTGACAGGCCAGTACTTGTCGGGAAAGAAAAAGGTTGAAGTTGACCAAAGAGCTTTAAAAGAAAGACTGCAGAAATCAGGTTTTGTCTTGCCCGAAAGGAGAAAAAAAGAATACTTGCAGGTTAAAGGAGCAAAAGAGCATAATTTAAAAAACATAGACTTTAAAATTCCCCTAGGAAGTTTTATCTGCGTAACAGGAGTGTCGGGCTCCGGCAAAAGTTCTTTAGTGGATGACGTTTTAGCCAAGGCCTTGTTTAAGAGGTTTTACCATAGCAAGGAAGAACCAGGACAGTTTAAAGAAATTAAGGGATTGGAAAATATAAATAAGCCTGTTCTTGTTGATCAGTCTCCTATAGGAAGAACCCCGAGGTCTAACCCCGCCACTTATACAGGAGCTTTTTCTTATATCAGGGAGCTTTTTTCCAAAACAAAGGAAGCGAGAATAAGGGGATATGGTCCGGGAAGGTTCAGCTTTAACGTAAAGGGAGGAAGATGCGAGGCCTGCGAGGGCCAGGGAGAAATAAAAGTAGAAATGTTTTTTCTGCCAGATGTTTATGTGGAATGCCAGGAATGCCACGGAAAAAGATATAACAAGGAAGCCCTGAAGGTCGAATACAGAGGCAAGAATATTGCAGAAGTTTTGGAAATGACAGTGGAAGAAGCGATGAAATTCTTCAAACACATCCCAGGCCTTTACCACAAGCTTAAGATGCTTAACGAGGTCGGGCTTTCCTATGTTGAGCTTGGACAGCCTGCCCCCTCTTTGTCAGGAGGAGAAGCCCAGCGCATAAAACTGGCTTCGGAGCTTTCCAAAAAAGGGACAGGCAAAACTCTTTATATACTCGATGAGCCGACTACTGGTCTCCATTTTGAGGATGTAAAAAAACTGGTTTCTGTTTTAAAGAGTCTGGTGGCCAAAGGGAACACTGTTTTAACCATTGAACACAATATTGATTTCATTAAAAACGCGGACTGGATATGCGATCTAGGCCCTGAAGGGGGGAGAGAAGGAGGTAAGATAGTGGCTGAAGGCTCTCCTGCAGAAGTAAGAAGGGCGAAGGGGAGCCACACAGGGGAATTCTTACGAAAGAACTTATAAAGTCGTCTGGGGGATCTTGACAGAAGAGGCTTGGATGCCTTATATTATACTATTAGCAGTCATAGGTCTTAATTGCTAACGGGCGAAGAGCTTTTTGCTCAAAGTCCGAGCTTAAAAAATATGAAAATAAAACCTATCGCAGATCACATTCTTATTGAGGCAATCGAGGAAGAAGAAAAAACAGAATCCGGCATTCTGCTTCCTCAAACAGCAGAAAAAGAAAGGCCGGAACAGGGCAAAGTTATAGCTGTGGGCCCTGGCAGGAAAAACAATGACGGGAAAATCATTCCTTTAGACACGAAACCGGGCCAAAAAGTTCTTTTCAGCAAGTACGGTCCTACTGAAATAAAAGTTAAAGACAAAGAATATTTAATTGCCAAAGAAGAAGATATTTTAGCCATAATAGAAGAATAATATTCAAACCCGAGCGAATCCTTTTGAGGAGAGCAAGGGGCATAAAAAATGGCAAAACAAATTAAATACCAAGAAGACGCAAGAAAAGCGCTGAAAAAAGGAGTCGACAAGGTGGCAGACACGGTTAAGGTCACCATGGGGCCGAAAGGGAGAAATGTAGTTTTTGACAAGGGATACGGCGCCCCCACTATTACCAATGACGGAGTAACTATTGCCAAAGAGATTACTCTTCCGGACAAAGTAGAGAATCTTGGAGCGGAGATAATTAAAGAGGTGGCAGAAAAGACAAACGAAATGGCGGGTGACGGAACCACCAGCTCTGTAGTGCTTGCTCAAAGCATTATTAAAGAGGGGCTGAAGAACGTAGCAGCAGGAGCTAACCCTTTAGCCTTAAAACGGGGCATAGAAAAAGCTTCCAAAAAAGTCCTAGAGTCTCTTAAAGAAATGGCAAAGACTATTACCACCAAGGAGGAAAAAGCCCAGGTTGCCACTATTTCTGCAGAAAGCAAAGAAATAGGCAACTTAATAGCAGAAGTCATGGAGGAAGTCGGCAAGGACGGAGTTATTACTGTTGAAGAGTCAAAGACTTTTGGTTTAGAAAAAGAGATCGTTAAGGGGTTAAGATTTGATGAGGGATATGTTTCTCCCTATATGATTACAGATTCAGAAAGAATGAGAGCTGTTTACGAAGACTCCTTTATTCTCGTTACCGACAAAAAAATATCATCTTTGAAAGAAATTCTTCCCCTTTTGGAGAAGATATCTCAAAGCGGCAAAAAAGATCTGGTGATTATAGCAGAGGAAATAGAAGGAGAGGCCTTAGCTACCTTGGTGGTTAATAAGCTTAGAGGAGCTTTCAATACCCTGGCTGTAAAAGCTCCCGGATTCGGGGACAGGAAAAAGGAAATGCTTCAAGATATTGCCATTGTTACGGGAGCAGAAGTAATATCCGAAGAAAAGGGCCTTAAATTGGAAGAAACCGAATTAGACAAACTGGGTTCAGCCAGAAGGATGATTTCAACAAAAGAAAACACTACAATTGTTGAGGGCAAGGGCAACAAAGCGAGCATTCAGGCAAGAATAGACCAAATTAAGCAGGAGATTGAATCTTCGGATTCTGACTTTGACAAAGAAAAGCTTCAAGAAAGACTAGCCAAGCTTTCAGGAGGAGTTGCTGTAATAAAAGTGGGAGCCGCCACTGAAGTTGAGCAAAAAGCCAAACAGCACAAGACAGAGGATGCTTTAGCTGCGACTAAAGCAGCGGTAGAAGAGGGCATTGTTGCAGGAGGAGGAACAGCTCTTTTGAAAGCGAGCTTAGGATTAAAAGGAATGGAAGGAGACAAAGAGGAAGAAACAGGAATAGACATTCTTAGGAGGGCCTTGCAGGCTCCTGTCAGGCAGATAGCCCAAAATGCAGGAATGGATGGAGCTGTAGTGGCTCAGAAAATAAAGGAAGGGAAGGGGCATCAAGGATTTAACGCTCAAAGCATGAAGTTCGAAGATCTTATGAGTTCTGGAATAGTAGATCCTACGAAAGTGGTGCGCTCTTCTCTCCAAAATGCGGTTTCAGCTGCTACCATGCTTTTAACAACAGAAGCTGTAGTAGCAGACGAGAAAGAAAAAGAAGAGATCAATCAGGCTCCGCAAATGCCTCCCCAGATGTATTAAGAAAAAACAGCCGGTTATGCCGGCTGTTTTTTTGTCCTTGACTTTTATTTTGGGAAAAGTAAACTAGTAAGATATTATGGAAGAAAAAACGAGAGAAGTTGTTAAAGAGTATTTGCTAAAGGCTGCAGAAGAAATAAAAAAAGCAGTCCGGCTTGGCCAGGGGAAGAAAGTGCTGGGAGAAACAATCAACAGGCCAGAAGACATGGAAATATCAATTGACAGAGTGGGAGAAGAGGTTTTAAAGGATATTTTAGAGAAGAACAAAATTGAAGCTACGGTGTTTTCTGAACCCGAGAACAGAGACATAGAAAACGGAAGTCATATTTATGGAGCCATCGATCCCTTTGACGGCTCAATGCTTTTCTTGAAAGACATTCCTCAAAACTGGTATACGGTTTTGAGTTTTTTTGACAAAGACAGAACGCCTCTGGTTACCGGTATCGGCGATATTTTAAATAATAGATACTATATTACAGAAAAAGATGGGAATTATCTTGTTTCCCAAGGCCAAAAAAGAAAAGTATTTCCTTCTTCCAAAAAGACCTTAACGGATTCTGTTGTTCTGGCCAGCTACATTATGAGCTCCGAATATTCTCCGAAGTTTTTGGATTTCTTCGGAGACTTGATAAAGAATCTTCACCCCAAGGCCTTGTTCTATCCTCAAGGGGGCTCTTATATCTATGCTTATTTAGCAGCCGGATTAGTGGACGCTTACATTATGTTCGAAGAGCCCAGATCTGAAATAGATTCTGGCTTTTTCATGGCAAAAAGAGCTGGCTGCGAGATAGTCAGCGTCAATTCAGACGGCAGCTTTAAAGAGTACAGCTTTCTTCCCGGCCGGCAACATGATAAAGTAGAATTGTTGATAGCAGCTTCTAACCCTGAAATCAGGGACGAGCTGATCAGATATTATGTCAAACAATACAAAAGGAAATTCTTTCTTGGCTCTTAAGCCAGTCAGAAAATTTATTAAAGGGCTGGGTAAAGAAATAACAGATTATTTCGGAGAGGACAGGGCTTGTATAATAGGCCTGGAAGATGACGGAATTTTTTATGCCGAAGGGCTTTATCATTGGCTTAAAAAAGAGAAAGGGCTCAATGTTAACCTGACTACCATGGATGATTACGGGAAGGGCCTGGAGGAAAAAAAGCTTAAAAACAGAAAGGTTTTGGTAATAGACAACGATATTGTTACCGGCAAGGCCTACAGAACAGCCATGTCGGTTTTAAGAAAAAAGAAAAAGAGACTGGGAATAGGGGACATTAAGTTTGCTGTTTTGTGCGATCGGGTAAAGGTGGCGGATTTTTCTGTTGAAGATTATCCTGTTCCTGAATCTTGGGAGCTTAAAGACTTGGACGAGATTGACCGCCAGATTCTTAGAATGCTGGTTCAGGACGGCAGAACGAGTTTTGTTAAAATAGCTAAAGAAACCGGCCTTACTCCCATGGGAGCCAGGAAAAGAGTGGAGAAAATGATGGGGAATAATTTTTTAGAAATCCAAGGCCTTCTTAAAATATCAAGATTTTATAAAGTCAGCGCCAGCATCTCTTTGGAAGCCCCGGCTAAAGTGGTAGACAGAATGATTGATAAATTCAAGAATTGCCCTATGGTTTATAACTTGGTTAGGCTTCCCTCCGGCCACCACCATAATCTGGTTATCGGTTTGGTCTCTCCAAACCTGAAAAGAGTAAATGACCTTATTAAAAAACAGATAAGATCAGAAGAAGGGGTGAGGAATCTTGAAACTGACATAGGAGAGCTTCCCATAATTCCTGCCGGCCATATTCCAGCCAGTTTTTTGGAAAAAAACAAGTGTCTTTGCCAGGAAAAATGCGATGAGTGCGAATACTTTATGTAAAAGACCTTAAAAAAATATGTTTTTTTCCAGCCCCCTGGCAAAGGGGTTTTAGTCTGGTTTTCCACACTTGACAAATAATCTAGAAAAAATAAAATTAAAATCCTGGGAGAGTTTATAAAAGAAATAAAAAAAGTCCCCAAGGTATCTTTTAAAAACTGCACTTGACAAAGGCATATAAAAAGATAAAATAGAAACCTAACCTCTTATAAAAATGGGATTTAAATCTGCTATTGTCCAATCCACCAGGAAAAAAATTAATTTTAACGCCATGGAAGAAGAAAGAGTCTTTTATTTGACTCCCAAAAAACTAAAAGAAGTTAAGAAGGAGTGTGAAAGTTTGAAAAAGGCAAAGTTCGCTAAAACTCACAGCGAAGTTCCTAATATTTGGGAATCCGAAGATTTAAATCCTGACTATATTTCTTTCCAGGAAGATCTTGATCTTCTGGAGGCAAGAATTTCCGAACTGGAAAATGTTATAAAAAACACAAAAGTAATCAAATCTCCCCCCAAGTCAAGAAAGGACTGTGTGGATTTGGGGGCTTTCGTAACAGTAGAGGTTAACGGTCAAGAAGACGAGTTTCAGATACTGGGCACAATGGAAGCTAATCCGGAAGCCGGGAAAATAAGCAGCGACTCTCCTGTAGGAAGAGCCCTCTTGGGAGCTAAGCAGGGAGAGCAAGTTTCGGTTTCTTCACCCATAGAAACTGTTTATAAAATTAAAAAAATAAAATACAAGACCTCCTGATTTTGTTTTTGCAATTCCAGCCCCGCTTTTCAAGTGGGGCTTTTTGTTGCTATAATAATACAATATGGACAAGAAAAGATTAAAAAACATAATTGATTTTCTAGGCAAAATAGGAAAGCTCAAGAATAAAGACAGGCGGGGCTGGGTGGCCCATGGCTTTAAGGATAGAGAAAGCACAGCCGACCACATTTTCAGGACAGCAATGATGGCTTGGGTTTTGGGCCGCAAGAAAGAAGAGCTAAACCTAGAGAGGGTTTTGAAAACGGCCTTAATCCACGATATTTGCGAGGTTTACTCCGGAGATGAAACCCCCTACGATCCTCTGCTGCCTCGAAATTTGAAGGATAAGAAAAAGATAAAAAAAGTTTTGGATAAATGGCCCACTTTCACTCTTTCTGAAAAAAAAGACAAGGACAAAAAAAAATACGACAGAGAGCTTAAAGGGCTGCAGAAAGTAGTTGCCCCGCTTTCTCCAAAGCTTGCAAAAGAGATTATAGAACTTTGGAAGGACTTTGAAGAAGGAAGGAGTCCGGAAGGAAGGTTTGTCAAACAAATAGATAAAATGGAAAATTATCTGCAGGGCATGGAATATTGGAAAAAACAGGGAAAAATCAGGAGAAGGCTCTGGGCAAGGTGGGCAAAAGAGATTATTTATGATCCCGCTCTAGTATCTTTTCTCGCCCAAATAGACGAGCAATTTCCTCCTAAAGACAATTAGTTTATTTGATGGAGAAAACAAAAAAAACCTTAGGGCTGACAATTTCCTTTTTAATAGGACTAGGAATACTTTTCTGGATAGTCAAAATAGTGGGACTTAAAGAGATTAAGGAGATTTTAATTAATTTCGCTAGCATAAAGGGAATCTTTGTTTTAGTTATCACTTTTTTTATCTGGATAGTGGGGGCCGGGAAGTGGCATTTTATCTTGAAAAGTCTGGGCTGCAAAACTTCCCTTAAAAGTCTGATTGCAGTGGTCATTGCTGCTTTTTCTATCAGTTACATATTTTCCCCTGCTGCCTTTTTGGGGAATTTGGGATTTAGGGTTTTTGCTGCCAAGAAAAAGTTTTCTTTGCCCTGGCACAAAAATGTTTCCTCTGTCGTCATCGGCGAAGTGCTGGACATGATCGCCCTGTTCTTTTTTTTGATTTTTGGGGCTGTTGTTTTCTTGTTTTCTACCACTTCTCTTTCCGGCTTTTTTAAAATAGCGATTCTATCTATAACAGCCTTTTTTGTTGTTGTCCTTTCTTTTTTCTTTTTCTGGACGTATCAGAAAAAGAGTTTGCTTGTCTGGTTTTTAAAACTGCTTAGAATAAAAAAGCAGGACAATCAGACAATATGGAATGTGGAGAAATCCATGACAGCTTTTTTAAACTGCAAAAAGATTTTTTTCTGGAAAGCCTTAGGACTTTCTTTTTTAAAATATTTAAGTATTTTCTTTCGGATTGCCTTAATAATATACTTTCTGGGGGGGAGGTTTGATGTTCAGATTTCCTTGGCTGTAATGTTTATTCTTTACCTTTCTTATCTTTTCCCTTTGCCTGCTAGTTTGGGAGCTTTGGAGGCAGGACAGGTATTCGCTTTTCAGGCGCTGGGCAGGGGAGCTGCTGCCGGACTGGGATTTGGCTTTGTAATAAGGGGGGCAGATGCCATTTTGACTCTTGTGGGGATCATTTTTCTTTGGAGGATTGGGCTTAATATATTTAAGGGCTTGGAGCAGAAAAAACGATTTAGTATAATCAAGCAATGAAATTTAATCTTTCTACCAAGGGGTTTAACGATATTGTAGATATAACCGATAAAGTTTCAGAGACTCTGAAAAAGACAGGGACAAAAGAAGGAATTTGTTTAATTTGTTGCCCCGGATCTACCTGCGGACTAACGACCATAGAATACGAAGAAGGAGTTGTTCAAGACCTTAAAGAAGCTTTGGACAGGCTAGTCCCTCAGAATAAGGATTACGAGCACTGCAAAAAGTGGGGAGACTGCAATGGGTATGCCCACGTAAGATCTGCTTTAATAAGGCCCTTTTTGGCTGTTCCGATAGAAAAAGGAAAACTTTTTTTAGGAACCTGGCAGCAGATTGTTTTCTTGGATTTTGACAACAGGCCCCGCCAGAGAGAAATAAAGATAACAATTGTTAAAAAATAGATTATGGCTCAAAAAATGAACAGGGTTATAAGATTTTTAATAGCAAGCGACTTTTTTTTATTGGGCGGGTGGGGCCTTCTGTCTCCCATTTTTGCCATTTTTATCTTGCAAGAAATTGTTCCCAGTCCCGCTAAAGCGGTGCAGATTGCCGGATTCTCCGTTCTTATTTACTGGCTGCCAAAATCTTTGTTGCAGATTCCCATCAGCAAGTATTTTGACAAAGTGGTCGGGGACAAAGATGATTACTGGATAATGATACTGGGCCTTTTTATTAACGGACTTGCCCCTTTCGGTTTTCTTTTTGCCACCGCTCCCGAGCACATATATATTATCCAAATGGTCCATGCCGTGGGAATGGCTCTTGTTATTCCTTCGTGGAACGCCCTTTTTACCCGCCACATAGACCAAGGACAAGAGGCCTATGAGTGGGCTATGGACAGCACTTTTTTGGGGTTTGCTACCGGTCTTACGGGGGGGGCCGGAGGGCTAATAGCTGCTACTTTCGGGTTTGAGATCATCTTTATTTTAGTAGGAGTGCTTACTCTGTTCGCCTGCCTTTTACTGTTGCTGATACGCAAGGATATTCTGCCCATGGGCCCCGGCCTAAAAGATATCTTTTCTTGGTACCTTGATATCCTTCCTTTTAAAAAGATCTACAGAAAAGTCAACAGAAGGCCATGGTAAACAAGCAGCTGTCGAAAATTTTTCGGGACGTCTCCAGATACCTGGAAATGGAAGACACCCCCTTTAAGCCCCGGGCCTACCAGAGAGCAGCTTTTGCTTTAGAAGGGATGAGCAAGGACGTAAAAAACATTTACGAAAAGGGCGGGTTAAAAGCCCTAAAGAACATTCCAGGGGTAGGAGAGAGCATAGCAGAAAAAATAGAAGAATATATAAAAACAGGGAAGATAGGGTATTACGAAGATCTTAAGAAGAAGCTTCCTTTGGATCTGGAAGAGATTACTTCTGTTGAGGGCATGGGGCCGAGAAAGGCGAAAATACTCTACAAGAAGCTGGGAGTTTCAAATCTTAAAAGCTTAGAAAAGGCAGCCAGGGAGGGAGATATTAGAGACTTGCAGGGATTTGGAAAAAAGACAGAAGAAAACATTCTTCAAGGCATAGAGTTTGTTAAAAAAAGCAGGGGAAGGTTTCTCTTGGGAAAGATTATGCCAGCAGTTGAAGAGATAACAAGAAACCTCGAGAAACTAAAAGAAGTAGAAAAAATAAGCGTGGCAGGCTCCGTAAGAAGGAAAAAAGAAACCATAGGGGATGTTGATATTTTAGCAATTTCTTCTAATCCCAAAAAACTCATGGAATTTTTCACTTCCATGGAAGAAGTAATAAAAGTTTGGGGAAAAGGAACTACCCGGGGATCTGTAAGGACTAAAGAGGGCCTGGATATTGATTTAAGAATAGTGCCGAGAAAAAGTTACGGATCGGCTCTCCAGTATTTTACAGGCAACAAAGACCACAATATAGCAACAAGAAGGATAGCGGCAGAAAAAGGATTAAAGCTTAACGAGTACGGAGTTTTTAAAAAGAAAAAGCAATTGGCGGGGAGAACAGAAGAAGAGGTTTATAGAGCCATAGGCCTTCCTCTTTTCCCTCCGGAAATAAGAAGGGATGAGGGAGAGATAGAAGCAGCCCGGAAAGGAAAGCTTCCAAGATTGATAGGATACA
This sequence comes from uncultured Candidatus Saccharibacteria bacterium, assembly GCA_964493085.1. Taxonomy (GTDB): domain Bacteria; phylum Patescibacteriota; class Minisyncoccia; order Minisyncoccales; family GWA2-38-27; genus CAYXTC01. Next base: position 78,733 of record CAZBLV010000010.1, on the reverse strand, counting down.
AAGATATTAAGGGGGATCTTCATTGCCATTCTGACTGGGACGGAGGAGTGAGTTCTATCAGAGAGATTGCCCAAAAAGCGAAAGACATGGGATATAAATATGTCGGCATAGCAGATCACACCAAATTTTTAAAAATAGAACGGGGGCTTGACGAAAAACAACTAAGAAAAAGAAACCAGGAGATAGATAAGATAAACAAAGACATAAAAGGAATTAAGGTGCTGAAGGGCTGCGAGGCCAATATTTTAAAAGACGGATCAATCGACATTGAGGAAGAAGCTTTAGCTGAGCTTGATTTTGCGATAGCCGGAATCCACTCTAATTTCAAAATGAGCAAAGAAGAAATGACAAAAAGGATAATCAAAGCCATGGAAAATCCTAATATTGATATTATTTCCCATCCCACTGGCAGATTGATCCAAAAAAGAGACGCTTATGAGATTAACCTTGAAAGTATTTTGAGGAAAGCCAGAGAAACCAAGACAGTGTTGGAGATAAATTCTTTCCCTGTAAGGCTTGATTTGAAAGACGACCATATCAGGCAAGCCAAGGAGGCCGGAGTAAAGATGATAATAAGCACCGATGCCCATCAGAAAGAGCAGATAAATTTTATGGAATTTGGCATAGCCCAGGCAAGAAGGGGCTGGGCCGAAAAAAAAGACATTATCAATACAAAATCCTTAGATAAGTTTTTAAAATCATTAAAATAAATGCCCAAAGAAGAATCTGCCGGAGTCGTTATTTTCAGAAGAAAAGAAGATAAAATACATTATCTCCTTTTGCATTATGAGGCCGGCCATTGGGATCTTCCCAAGGGCCATGTCGAGCAAGGAGAAACAGCCAAAGAAGCCGCCAAAAGAGAGACAGAAGAAGAGACGGGCATAAAAGACCTTAGGTTCATAGAAGGTTTTAAGGAATGGATTAAGTATTTTTTCCGTAAAACCTATAATCTTTCCAAAGAAAAGAGAAAAACCGCTCCTTTGGTTTTTAAAATAGTTAGTTTTTACTTAGCAGAGACAAAGACAAAAGAAATAAAGCTTTCTTCAGAGCATAAAGGGTATAAGTGGCTTCCCTTTAAAGAGGCAAAAGAGCAAGTAACTTTTAAGAAGACCAAGGAAATTTTAGAAAAAGCTCACAAATACCTGACTGAATAAAGCAGATCCTCTTTTCGGGCGCCAGGGAGCATAGACTCGCGAGAAATAAGGCGGGGTTTTCTTTTTAAAGAAGCATGATAAGATAAAAACAGATGCGAGTTCGGCTGCCCGGCCAAAGCTCCGGGCGGCGATATGGCACCTTTTCTCCAGAACGATAAAAGATCGGAGGACACAATTGGAAGGAAGAAAGCGGTCTCTGTCCGGACAGGAAGCTCTTTGAAAAAAGAAAGGAATAAAAAATGGCTGGCTTGTTGGCTCTAAGCGTTAATCCTAAGATTCCAGAAGTTAATTTCTCAAATGATTTTTTCTGGCTTACTTCTTATCTCCAGCATTTGGGAGAGAAATGGTCAGGAGTATCCGTTTTAAGGAAAAATAATATTGTTTGCGAGTGCAGACGCGGACTCTTTCGCCACTGTTTCGGCCGAGAAACAGAGGGCCTAAAAGGAAAAGCAGCTTTGGGCTATTGCGGAACAGCCCAAGAACCTTTTTTTGCTAATTCCAAATTCGGGCCATGGAGCATTTGCTTCTCCGGCAATATAATTAATTCAGAAAAGCTTTTAGAGGAGTTCATGAACGCAGGCGAGATTTTTGAAAAGGGAGAGGATGTTGAGATAATAGGAAGAATCGTTGCCCAGGGAGAAACTATTGTTGACGGCTTAAAATTGCTGTCAAAGAGAGTCGAAGGCGCTTATACCGTTTTAATTCTTACTCGCGAGGGGATTTATGCTGCGCTTTCAGCCGACGGAAGATGGCCTTTGGTCTTAGGCCAAAGGGACGGATCTTCTGTTTTAGCTTCTGAAACCGGTGGTTTTGACAATTTCGGTTTTGAGATTGTCAGAGACCTTTATCCGGGCGAGATAATTTTTTTAAAAGACGGAAAGTGGGAAAAGAAAGGAGAGATACCTTCTAAAAAGACCCAGATATGCAGTTTTCTCTGGGTTTACACTTCTTTTGCTAATGCCAGATTTTACGGTGTCCCTTCCTCTTTGGTCAGAAAAAGACTGGGCGGCTTTCTCGCCAGAAGGGATATTGAACAAGGGCTTGCTCCCCATTTAGTCATGCCTGTTCCGGATTCGGGGAGAATCCATGCCTTGGGCTACTTCCATGAGTTCCTTCGCCAGATGATGAGAGGAACTATCAGCAGGGTTCCTTTTCTCGACGAGCACCTTCACAGATACAGGTTTTCCGGCAGGAGCTTTACCCGCTCCACCGATGAAAAAAGAAGAAGAGAGGCCTTTATTAAAATACTCAAGAGTGCCGAAACAGAAGGGGAAATAAAAGAGGGCTTGGCGATTTTTGCTGAAGTCTTCGGGGACGATCTTTCTGTTTTGCGGGCCGTACTGTGCGAAGACTCTGTGGTCAGAGGCACCCAGCTTCGGCAGAACCTTGTTCCTAAGGCGAGAGATATGGGGTTTGGCGAAGTTCATGTCAGATCCTCCAATCCAGAGATTAGATCTTACTGTCCTTGGGGCATGACCACGAAAAGAGGAGAAGTTTTGTCTTGCAGAAAACCCGACCTTGAGGCAAAACAGAAATTCTTGGGAGTTGACAGCTTAGCCTATAACACCATTGATGATTTAGTTCGGGCCATAGGATTGCCCAAGGGCAATCTTTGTATGGATTGTGCTTTGAACCATGAATAAAGAAACCAAAAACCACCTTGTTTAAGAGGTGGTTTTTTATTCTTTTGCCTTTTCTACGATCTTTTCCATTAGTTCGGGATGTTCTTTTGTTATTTGCGACAGCGCTTTTCTATTAAGCCCTATCTTCTTTTCTTTCAGTCTATGGAAAAAGTTGCTGTAAGTCATGCCGTTTTTTCTGCAGAAAGAATTAATTATTGTTTGCCAGAGTCTGCGATTGGTTCTTTTTTTCTTTTTTCTGTCTGTGTAGGCATGGGTTTGAGCATGCAGAAAAGCTTCTTTGGCTGCTTTGTATTTCGATTTTCTTCCCCAGCGATATCCTTTAGTTTCTTTTAAAACTTTTTTTCTTCTCTTGTGGGCAGTTGTCCCTCTTTTTACTCTGACCATATTAGTATTTCTTTATTCTTCTTGCTTGTTCTTTGGAAACTTCGACCCATTTCCTGCTTTTCCGTCTTTGTTTGCCGGATTTTTTCGCTAAAAAATGGTTTCTTCCAACCGCTCTTCTCATAATCTTTCCGTTTTTTGTTATCTTAAACCTTTTTGTTATTGCTTTTTTTGTCTTCATGGCTATTCTTTAGAAATAATGGTTATTAAGCCCCGGGGCTCTTTCTTAATTTCTCTTTCCATTTTAACGGGGATTAAGCTGTTTAACTCTTCAACAAATTTTTTGATTTTCTCTCTGGCTACGTCTTGGTGGGCTTTCTCCCGCCCTCTTAATCTAAGCTCTATTTTTATCTTATCTCCTTTCTTAAGGAATTTTTCTGCTTGCCTTACTCGAGTCTGCATATCATGTTCTGATATTTTAAAAGAGAGCCTTATTCCTTTAGTTTCGCTTTTTCTCTGCTTGCTGGCATTTTCTTTCTTTTTTAAGCGGTATAGATGCTTTCCGTAGTCCCCTAGCTTGCATACGGGGGGATCAACTTTGTCTGTTACCTGAATAAGGTCGAGGTTCTTCTCTTTTGATGTTTCCAGGGCTTTAGCTAAAGAGACAACGCCCATTTGGTTTCCGTTTTCGTCTATTAGCCGGACCTCTTTTGCTCTTATTCTATTGTTTGATAAAGGTTTTTTCAAATTTGCTTTATTGTTGTGGAGATGGGGAGGTTGGACTCCCGTCCAAAAGTTTTATTAAAACAGTTCTACAAGCTTAGCCTGCTTGATTTTTCAGAATGCCAGATGAAGAGCAGGCAAAAGCTCTGGCATCTTATCCTCTTTGGGTTTAGCAGCAGCTTGAGGAAGGCCGCTGCCTATCTCGATGATATGACACCCTTTTCTGCCTATCGAGAGTCAGCAGAAAGGATGGCGTTATGCGTATGCTAACGCGGGTTGTTTGTTAAATAACTTGGCAGTTATCTTTAAACTCCCATTTTTAACGAGCTTGGGAACTCGGCTTGCCCTGTTTTAAAAATAACTTCTGTCGAAGCATTCATCCCCCTATCTTCTTTTTATTTCCCTTCTCATTTCTCTTTCCGCTTCTCTTTTCTTGATAATTTCTCTCTTGTCTTGCTTTTTCTTTCCTCTGGCCACTGCGAACATGAGCTTTATTCTAGTATTTTTAGTATAAATTTGCAAGGGTATAAGAGTCAAGCCCTTTTCTTTTGACTTTCCTATAAGGCGGCTGATTTCGCTTTTCCTCAATAAGAGTTTTCTTGATCTTTCCGGATTATAATCAGCAGGAGCGTTTAGGGGCTGATAAGGGGGGATAGTTGCTCCGAGCAAGTAAAGCTCCTCGTTTTTCAAGACAACATAAGAGCCCTTTAGGCTCATTCTGCCAGATCTTATTGACTTAACCTCTTGGCCGTTCAAAACTATTCCTGCTTCATATTTTTCCAGGATCTCATATTCGTGATAAGCCTTTTTGTTTTCAGCTAGCTTTTTCATATATCTGCTTTTATTTTATCAGAAATTAGGATAAACTGAAAACAATGATAAAGCAAGAATTAAAGAAATTAATCCAGGCATCTCTTGGCAAAAAAGCAGATATTGTCATAGAAACCCCGATCCAAGAATCTCACGGGGACTATTCTTCCAATATTGCTTTAATGATGGGAAAGGAAGCGCCTCTTAAATTCGCCCGAGAGCTAAAAGAGAAAATGGGCCAGCCCGGCTTTCTGAGGAAGATAGAAGTGGTCAGGCCGGGTTTTATCAATTTCTTCCTGTCTTCCGATTTTTTGCAGGAAAAAGTAGAAAGAGTTTTTAAAAAGGGATTTGAATTTCCTAAATTGAAGGAAAAAGTGAATGTTGAATTCATTTCAGCTAATCCCACAGGCCCCCTTACTTTGGGAAACGGAAGAGGCGGATTCTGCGGCGATGTTTTGGCCAATGTTTTAGAAAAGGCGGGATGCAAGGTAGTTAGAGAGTATTATGTCAATGATGTCGGAGGGCAAATAAGCAAATTAGGGCATTCCGTGATAGGGGACTCGGAGGCGGCTTATAAGGGAGAGTACATCAAAAAACTGAAAATAAAAGGAGAAGATCCTGAAAAAGTGGGCCAAAGGGCGTCAAAGGAAATCTTGGAAAAAATGATTAAGCCCACTGTTGCCAAGATGGGCATTAATTTTGATGTTTGGTTTTCAGAAAAAAGCCTTGATTCCGGAAAGGTATTGGATTTTTTGAAGAAAAAGGGATTGGCTTACAAAAAAGAGGGAGCTTTATGGTTTAACGCCAAAAAGTTCGGGGACGACAAAGACAGAGTTTTGATAAAAAAGGACGGCGAGAAAACCTATTTTGCTTCAGATATCGCCTATTTAAAAAACAAGCTTGAAAGGGGTTTTGACAAACTAATCTTCTTTTTGGGCGCAGACCACGCAGGGTATATAAGGAGAATGGAGGCAGCTTCAGAAGCATTAGGATACAGCAAAGAAGATATTCATTTTATTGTCATGCAAATGGTAAGGCTTTTGAGAAAAGGAAAAGAGGTGAAAATGTCAAAGAGGGCAGGAACCTATGTCACGATAGACGAGTTAATCGACGAGGTTGGGCTGGACGTCGCCAGATTCTTCTTTTTAATGAGAAGCCCTGGAAGCCACTTAAACTTTGACTTGGAATTGGCAAAAGAAAGATCAGAGAAAAATCCTGTTTATTATGTTCAGTACGCCCATGCCAGAATATCCAGCATTTTAAAGAAAGCGGACTTTTCTTTTAAAAAAGCTAATTTTTCTTTGTTGAAAAAAGAAGAAGAGTTAGATCTTATCAAAAAGATAATAAGATTTCCTGAGATTATAGGAGACACTGCTTGCGATTACCAAGTTCAGAGACTGACCCAATATGCCCGAGATCTGGCAGATATTTTCCATAAATTTTATGAAAAACATCAGGTTATAGGAAAAGATAAAGAAATAACAAAAGCCCGGCTTTGCCTGATTTCTGTCACCAAGTATGCTTTAGCTGAAGCTTTGGGGGTGATGGGAATATCCGTTCCCGAGAAAATGTAGCTATGAGATTAAAAAACAAATACTTTTTATTAAGACACGGAGAATCGTTTTCTAACGTAAAAGAAGTGATTTCTTCTTGGCCCGAACAAGGCCGCTTTCCCCTAACTCCAAAGGGAGAGCAGGATATCAAAAAAGCAGCTCAAGAATTAAAGGATAAGGATATAGATTTTATCTTTTCTTCAGATCTTTTGCGGACAAAGCAAACAGCAGAGATTGTTTCCGAAGAGACAGGAACAGAGGTTGATTATGAAAAGAGGATAAGAGAATATGACGCAGGAGATTTAAACGGCAAGCCTTCAGCTGAATGGAGAAAGATTTTCAAGAAAGGGGACAGCAAGTTCGAGGTTGCCCCATTGGGCGGTGAAAATTATCAGCAGGTCAAAGAAAGGGTAGCTGATTTCTTTTATGAAATAGAAGATAAATTTTCAGGAAAAAACATTTTGATAATCAGCCACCAGACCCCTTTGGCCTTAATAGAAGCTGTAGCCAAAGGCATTAGCACTCAAGGAATCGCCTCTTTAAGAGAAATAGCAGGCAAAATGAAAGGGGGTCAAAGAATGAAAACAGGAGAGCTAAGAGAGATAAACAATTGACAAATCTATAGAAATACAGCAGAATTCAGCCAGTACCTTTAAGGGCCTGTTTGAGGCTCCGCTTGTAGCGGAATTGGGAACAGGCCTTGAGAAAAGGAGACCAGAGATGTCAAGCAAAGCAAAGGCGTCGGCCATTATCGCCGGCGCCGGATGGGTGGCGGGCGTTTTTATCAGTCTTGCCAATAGAGTCCATGAAATGGGCGGCAGCGATGAAGACATCCACCGTTTGGCAACTCCGGAAGGAGAAAAGATTCTCGATCAGATCGCTGAAATTATCGCAAGAGATGCCCGTCCGCGCTTCAAAATTACAGTAGACTACAATCAGACGCTGGAACAGATGATTGAGTCATGCAATTTTGAGGGAGGGGTGAACTCTGATATTTCTTCAAAAAATTTCCCTGTCTTAGGGTCAGGAAAGCGGGATTTGGAAATAGAACTTTTCCGCTTTATGGGCTTTGTGAGCGGCGACAAGTCTTTGCAGGAGATAAAAAAGGCAGGCTACAGGCCTGCAACCCTGCCGGAGATTCTTGCTCTTGCCAAAGACCATCCCGAACTTCAAACGAAGTTTTCTGTTGTCGCCCTGGGTTCTGCTTGGCGCAATCCTTACTTGTTTGTGCCAATTATTGACAGGAGACTGAATGTTGTTTGGTTCGGGGGAGCTTTTCCCGAATCCTGCCGATTCGCGGCAGTCCGCGAGTAGCTTCGGCTTTTAACAAAAACCCTGTGCTAAGCAACACAGGGTTTTCTTTTTTGGAATTGCGGTTGAGAAAAGCGGTTTTTTCTGGTAAGATAACCTATAATTCTATGTTTGATTTTCCAAAAACAGAAGAAAAAATACTCAAATTCTGGGAGAAAAACAGGATATTCCAGAAATTAAGGAAGAAAAACCAAGGAAAAGAGCCCTGGTCTTTTTTGGACGGCCCCATAACCGCCAACAACCCTATGGGTGTTCACCATGCCTGGGGAAGAACCTATAAGGATCTGTTCCAGAGGTACAAGGCCATGAAGGGGCATGAGCAGAGATATCAGAACGGATTTGACTGCCAGGGACTTTGGGTGGAAGTGGAGGTGGAAAAAGAATTGGGCTTTAAGAATAAAAAAGATATTGAAGAGTACGGCATAGGGAAATTTGTGGAAAAATGCAAAGAAAGAGTAAGGAAATATTCCAAGATTCAAACAGAGCAGTCCAAGAGACTGGGCCAGTGGATGGATTGGGAAAACTCTTATTTCACCATGTCAGAAGAAAATAATTATGCTATCTGGAATTTTCTTAAAAAATGCCTAGAGCTGGGTCTTTTATACAAAGGAAGAGACGTGGTTCCCTGGTGTCCCAGATGTGGCACAGCTATTTCTCAGCATGAGATTTTAACGGAAGAATACAAAGAAATAACCCACAAGGCAGTTTTCTTAAAAATTCCCTTATTGAGAGAAAAGAACAAATATTTTTTGGTTTGGACTACTACTCCTTGGACTCTTCCTGCTAATGTTTCTTTGGCAGCCAATCCAAAACTAAAATATACAGAGATAGAAAAAGAATCAGAAACCTTCATTGTTTTAGAAAGCAAAAAAGAGCTTGTCCAAGGCGAAGTCAAAAGAACATTTCTTGGGGAAGACCTTGAAGGAACAGAGTACCAAGGAATCTATGACGAGTTTGAACAGGTTAAAGAAAAAGTCAAAGACCATAAAATGGTTCTTTGGGAGGACGTTTCAGAAGAAGAGGGCACAGGGATAGTCCATATTGCCCCGGGATGCGGCAAAGAAGACTTTCAGTTAAGCAAAGAAAAAGACTTGCCTGTTATTGATCCCACAGACCAGGAAAGCAGGTACAAGGAAGGATTCGGTTTTTTAACTGGAAAACTGGTTACTGAAGCCCGCGGCCTTATTTTTAAGGATTTAAAGGAAAAGGGTTTTGTTTTTAAGATAGAAGATTATGTCCACAGATACCCTACTTGCTGGAGATGCAAGGAGGAGCTGATATTTCGATTGGTTGACGAATGGTATATTTCAATGGAGAAACTAAGAAAACCCTTGATGGAATCTGCCAAAAAAATAGGCTGGATTCCCTCTTTCGGCTTAGACAGAGAACTGGACTGGCTGAAAAACATGGAAGACTGGCTTATTTCCAAAAAAAGATATTGGGGCTTAGCTCTTCCCATTTTCCAATGTCCGAAATGCGGCAACATAGAAGTAATGGGATCAAAAGAGGAGTTGAGGCAAAGGGCAGTCTCTGGCTGGGAAGAGTTTGAGGGGCACACTCCTCATAGGCCATGGGTGGACAAAATCGAGATTGAATGTTCAAAATGCGGAGAAAGGGTGTCCAGAATACCTGACGTGGGAAACCCCTGGCTTGATGCCGGTATCGTTCCGTTTTCCACTACAGGATATTATTCTGATAAAAGCTACTGGAAAAAGTGGTTTCCAGCCGATTTAATTTGCGAGTCTTTCCCAGGCCAGTTTAAGAACTGGTTTTACGCCATAATAGTTATGAGCCAGGTTTTAGAAAGCACAAATCCTGTTAAAACAATATTCGGATATGCTTCTGTAAGGGACGAAAGGGGAGAAGAAATGCATAAATCCAAGGGAAACGCCATCTGGTTTGACGAAGCGGTTTCAGATATTGGAGCAGATCCCATGAGATGGATGTACGCAAGACAGAACCCATCCAATAATCTAAGGTTCGGGTACAAGGGAGCAGAGGAGGTTAAAAAAAGACTGCTGACTTTGTATAACATCTTTTCTTTCTTTGAAACATATGTGGATAAATCAGAGATTGCAGAAGAATGGACAGAAAGCGAAAACATTTTAGACAAATGGATAATCTCCCGAACGGAAAACCTTATTAATAACGTGGAAAAAAAGATGAAAAACTACGATGTTTTTTCAGCATCCCGATATTTAGAAGAATTTTTCGTAGAAGACTTGTCTCTTTGGTATCTAAGAAGGTCGAGGTCAAGATTTCATTCCAAGGAAGAGCAAAGAAAAGAAGCCGTCTCTACCATGCATTATCTCCTTTCCATGTTGGTCTGCCTGATGGCTCCTATTACTCCTTTTTTTGCAGAAGAGCTTTACCAAAGGATAAAAAAAGACAACGATCCCGAATCCGTCCACTTAAAAGATTGGCCTGTTTTTAACAAAGAAAAAACAGACAAGGAGCTAGAGGAGAAAATGAATCTGGTAAGAGATATTGCCGGCAAGGCGCTCTCTTTAAGAGCGGAAAAAGGAATAAAAGTAAGGCAGCCCTTGTCTTCTCTTATTGTTAAAGACAAGAGAATAGAAGATCAGGGATTGATAGAATTGCTTAAACAAGAAGTTAATGTAAAAGAAGTCGCCTTTGATGATAAAATAAAAGCAGATCTGGTTTTAAATACTGAAATTACTCCGGAGTTGGCAGAAGAGGGAAGAAAAAGAGAATTAATAAGAAATATCAGGGCGTTAAGAAAAGAGCTTGGCTTGACTCCCGAAATAAAAGTCGAAACTATTATTTCCACTTTTCCCCTTGAAAAAGACATCCGTTTTTTGGAAGAGGCAGGAGCTAAAGATTACAAAAGAGCTTCAGCTCCTTCTGATTTAGAAAAGGCGGATGCTGTTAAAGAAATAAAAGTAGAAGGGGAGAAGCATCAGATCGGCATTAAAAAATAATATGGGTCTTTTTGACGAAGAAAAATCTCTATCCAGGGAAGAACTGGCAGAAAAGCTTAAAAGAGACAAAGGAATAATTCCTGAAACCGGGGGAAAAAGGTTTTATGGAAAAGAAAGAGAAAAACTGTCTCGGGAAACTTTTAGCAGCAAGTACGGGGACCAGATATCCAAAGAAGATTTTAAATCTGCCATTCGCGACCTAGAAAGGCAGAAAAGGGATGCTGAAACCAGAGAGGAGGCAGAGGAGATAGACCAAAAGATAAGATATTTAGAAAACCAGATGTAGCTTTATTCAGATGAGCATCCGTTATAGAACAAAGGGATTTTTAATAAAAAAAAGGGATCAGGGCGAGGCAGACCAGGTTTTAACTGTTTATACAAAATCATTCGGAAAAGTTATTGTCTTGGGAAAAGGGATCAGAAAAATCCATTCGAAATTAAAATACGGAGCAGGATTGTTCGGCCTCTCGGAGATCGAGTTTATTCAAGGGAAAAAAATCAAGACGCTCACTGACATAGGGTCTTTGGAGAGTTTTAGGGGAGCAAAGGGATCTCTCGAGAAATTAAAGGTTTTGGCTGGTATGTGCGCTCTTTTGGATATTTCAACGCCCCAAGAAGAGAGAGACGAGGAAATATGGCGGCTGATGAAAGATTCCTTTGAGGGCCTGGATAAGGGCACTTTCCCTTTTTTGGTGTTTCAATATTTTTTCTGGAACCTTTTTAAGGCCTTAGGATATCATCCCTCCCTCTATAAATGTGTCTGCTGCCAGAAGAAGCTAATTTCTGAAGAGATGTATTTTGATTGCGGAAAAGGAGGGGTGGTTTGCAAAGAATGTTCAGAAGGAGAAGGGAGCTTGATTGGCACAGAAACGATTAAACTGCTTCGGCTTTTTACAAAAGAAAATCTTAAGGAGTTAAAAAGATTTAAGATTCTAAAAGAGCATCAGGAAAATTTGGATAAAATGCTGAGAGAATATTTTTCTTATTTCAAAAACTCCAATAATTTGCTATATTAAACATACTATGAAAAAAATATTTTTTATCATTGTTGCCATCGGTCTTGTTTTGGCTGTAGCCGGATTTTGGTACTGGCAGAAAAACTCCTATTCTAAGGAGGTTCTAAAATTGGAAATATTAGGCCCTAGACAGGTGGGGGCTTTTGAAGAGGTGGAATACACGGTCAAATTAAAGAATAACGGAAATGTTAGGCTGGAGGATCCTGTCCTTATTTTCGAGTTTCCCCGAGCTTCCTTAAGGGAGGGGCCAAGAAGAAAACAGATAGAAGCTGAAGAAATAGGGGATATTTATCCTGGACAGGAAAGAACTTTTGTTTTTAAAACCCGTCTTTTCGGAAAAGAAGACGAAACCTTAAAGGCTGAAGCTTGGTTGAGCTACAGACCCAAAAATATTAAAGCCCGCTATGAGTCCCACAGCAGCCTTACCACTATAATCGACTCTCTCCCCATAAGCCTTGATTTCGATCTTTCTTCAAAGCAGGAAGCAGGAAAAGAATTTAGTTTTTATCTAAATTATTTTTCTAATCTTGATTATCCTGTTTCCGATTTGGGAGTCAGAATAGAATACCCTTCGGGCTTCGAGTTTCTGGGCGGGAAGCCTTCCGGCATAGAGAACAATGAGTGGGAAATACCTGTTCTTAACAAGGCAGAAGGGGGACGAATAGAAGTTCAAGGAAAGCTCACCGGCGAGATTAACAGCAACAAGGTGTTTAGAGTGGGCTTTGGCGTTTGGAACGATAACGAGTTTATTCTTCTTAAGGAAATTACAAGAGGGGTTGAAATAACAGAGCCCCACCTATTTGTTTCTCAAAGAATAAACGGCCAGAAAGATTATACGGCAAACCCAGGGGAACTTCTCCATTACGAAATATTTTTTAGAAACATTGGGGAATCTCCTTTCCAAAATATGTTTTTAGTAGCTCGCTTAGGAGGGGAATTCTTTGATCTGGACAGCGTTAAAATAAACTCTGGGCAATTTGGAGAAGAGGCCAGTTCTATAATTTGGGACGAAGAGGACATCAAAGAGCTTCGCTTTCTTGATCAAGGAGAAGAGGGCAGGGCTGAATTCTGGGTAAGAGTAAAAGACGAGAAAGCTGAAGCCGCAAACCCCACCCTTGAGACTACGGTTTTGGTTGGCAAAGTAGCGCAAGATTTTAAAACCAGAATTAACACTAAACTGCGCCTTGTTCAGCAGGGATATTATTCAGAAGGGGCTTTTGATAACTCGGGGCCTGTTCCGCCGGAAGCCGGGGAAGAAACTACCTATACTGTAAAATGGACTGCAGAAAACTATTACAATGATGTTAGGAACGCAAAAGTAAAAGCAGTTCTTCCGCGGAATGTAGAGCTGACAGGAGAGATATATCCGGAAGAAGCAGAAGAGAACATTACTTTTGATTCAGCCAGCAGGGAAGTGGTTTGGTCTGTTGGAAACAGCTCTCCTTTTTACAGAGGGGAGAAACGCAGCGTTTCTTTCCAGGTTTCCTTAAGGCCAAGCTCTTCTCAGGCAGGAGAAGCGGCTGATATTATAGGGAGGGCCAGAATTTCAGGCGAGGACCAATGGACAGACAAAGGGGTGGAAGATTCAGATTCTAAAATAGACACTACTTTGCCCGACGATCCGAGCGTCTCTTCTGACGCAGGGATTGTCAAAGAATAGTCTGGCAAACCTATTGACAAAAAAACTCGAAATGTTATTTTTTTTAAGTTCTTTTTGAAAAGGATGGGCAAATGAGCGCTCTCCTGGTAGCCTCCGCCAGGATTGTATACGAGGCCGCCCATCCCCCATGCCCCGCTCTCTTTTTGTTTCTCTGGTTTCCCCTTGTCCAGAGAACATTAGAGAAGCGGGGCTTTTTATTTTAAACAAAATCAGTTAGAATAAAGAAATGGAAAATTTATTCCAAAAGATAATTTCTTTTTCTAAAAGACGGGGATTTATTTTCCCTTCTTCTGAAATTTACGGAGGGTTTGCCTCCTGTTATGATTTCGGTCCTTTGGGAGTGGAGTTAAAAAACAACATTAAACATTCTTGGTGGCAGGAGATGACCAGAATCGAAGATGATGTTGTAGGAATTGACGCTGCTATTTTGATGAGTCCCAAAGTTTGGGAGGCTTCAGGCCATTTGACAGCCGGTTTTGCCGACAAGCTGGTAGAGTGCAAAAAGTGTCACCATCGGTTTAGAGAAGATTTTTTAAAGGGAAATAAGTGCCCGGACTGCGGCGGAGAGCTGACCAAGCCCAAAAGCTTCAATTTAATGATGAAAACCTTTGTCGGCCCCTTGGAAGACGAGGCCTCAAAAACTTATTTAAGGGCTGAAACCTGTCAGGGAATTTATGTAAACTTTCAGAATGTTGTCACCTCAATGAGGAAGAAAGTCCCCTTCGGCATAGCCCAAATCGGCAAAGCCTTCAGGAACGAAATTACCCCTAAGAATTTTATTTACAGGGTTAGAGAGTTTGAGCAGATGGAAATGCAGTGGTTTTCAGAGCCCAATAATTCTGAAGAATTTTTTAATTATTGGAAAAAACAAAGGATGGACTGGTATCTAAATCTGGGCATTAAGAAGGACAACCTAAGGTTCAGAGAAGTAGGCAAAGAAGAGCTTGCTCATTATGCTAAAAGGGCGGTAGATATAGAGTATAAGTTTCCTTTTGGATGGAAAGAGATTGAAGGCATACACAACAGGGGGGACTGGGACCTTTCCAACCACTCCAAGAACAGCGGAGAAGATCTTAGATATACTGACGAAAAAACAGGCAGTAAATATTTCCCCCATATCATAGAAACTTCTGTGGGGGTAGGCAGGTCTCTTTTCGCTTTTCTCTGCGACGCTTACGAAGAAGTAGAAGGAGGGAGAACAAAAACCACTCAATCCATTAAGGAAATGGAACAGGTTCTTAGGATTGACAGGAAACTGGCTCCGATAAAAGTTATGATTTTGCCTTTAGTAAAAAACAAGCCGGAACTTATTAAAAAGGCAAAAGAGATCTATAAAGAAATCAAACCCTATTTTTCTGCCCAATACGACGAAAAGGGGTCTATTGGAAGAAGATACAGAAGGGGAGATGAGATCGGCGTGGTGGTTTCTGTTACCTGCGATTTCCAGACCCTAGACGACGACACGGTAACTTTAAGAGATCGAGATACAATGGAGCAAATAAGGATTGAAGGATCTTTGCTTAAAGAGACAATTAAAAAAGCTTTATCGGGCGAGGACTTTTCCAAGCTCGGGAAAAATATTAAATGAAAACCGCAGCAATTGTTCCAGCATACAATGAAGAGAAAAACATATCCCCGGTGCTAAAGGTCCTTTTAAGCCACAATGGCATCGACCAAGTTTTAGTTGTAGACGGCGGATCTCAAGACAGAACCGCCGAAGTGGCCAGAAAGCTCGGAGCAGAAGTGATGGTTTTAGAAGGCAGCCAAGGAAAAGGAGGCGCTATGAAGGCCGGAGTAGAGAAAACAGACGCTGAAATTATTTCTTTCTTTGATGCGGATTTAGTCGGACTTACTTCGGACCATGTTTCTCTTTTACTGAATCCAGTTGCAGAAGGGGGGGCTGCAATGTCCGTTGCCGTAAGGGACCGCTACTGGGGTTTGCCTCTTTTTTTCATTAGAATTGATCCGCTTTTGGCAATAGCGGGAGAGAGGGCCATGAAACGGTTTATCTTTGAAAGCATTCCCGATAAGTTCATAAAAGGCTTTGCAGTGGAGACTTCTTTGAATTATTTCTGCAAAATTAACAATCTTAAAATAGCTTATCCTTTGCTCAAGGGCCTGGATGTAATCGTTAAAGAGAAAAAATGGGGTTGGTATCAGGGATTTAAAAATAGGATTATGATGATGGGCCAGCTGTTGAAAATCAGATTTCAGATTTTAGGCGCCAAAAAAAAGTTTAAAGAAATTTTTAGAAATGCCTCAAAAAACAAAAACCGATAACGGATTGAGGATTATCACCATTCCTCAAAAAAGCACCAAGGCCTCGACTCTTTTAGTTCTGGTGGCCACGGGATCCAAATACGAAAAGAAAGAGATAAGCGGCATTTCTCATCTTTTAGAGCACCTGTTGTTCAAAGGGACTAAAAAAAGGCCGAGTCCTTTAAAGATAGCAGAACCCCTAGATCAAGTCGGAGGGGTTTATAACGCTTTTACCGGACAAGAATACACAGGATATTATATTAAAGTAAGAAAAGATCATTTCAGTCTGGCTCTGGATATGCTTTCTGATATATTTCTCAACTCCCAGCTTGATCCCAAAGAAATAGAAAAAGAAAAAAGCGTGGTTAAAGAAGAGATAAAAATGTATTACGACCACCCGATGCACCATGTTCAGTCGCTCTGGACAAAGCTTCTCTACGGGGACCAGCCAGCCGGATGGGACATTGCCGGGACTCAAGAAAGCGTGCAGGGAATTTCCAGAAAGGACATACTGGAATATTTCAAAAATCAGTACATATCTGCCAAAACCCTGGTCTGTGTAGCAGGAAACTTTCCTTTTTCTGTTGCCGAGACAAAAGAAAAGATAAAAAAGAGCTTCTTAAAAACTGCCGAAAGAAATATTTTAAAGAAGCCCCCCGTTGTTGAAAGCCAAAAAGAGCCCGAGGCGCTTATAGAACAGAGGAAGACAGACCAAACCCACCTTTGTTTGGGAGTGAGGGGTTGTAATCTTTTATCCGAACAAAGATACGGGCAAAAAGTGCTGGCGGTAATTTTAGGCGGAATGATGAGTTCCCGCCTCTTTACCAAAGTAAGGCAGGAAATGGGTCTGGCTTATTATGTTTCCTGCGAATCATTTTCCGATCCTGATACAGGCTTTTTAATGGCAAGAGCAGGGGTAGACAATCAAAAAGCAGAGAAAGCGGTTTCTGCGATATTAAAAGAGTTTATAAAGATAAGACATCAGGGAGTTTCTCTGAAAGAGTTAGAAAAAGCCAAAGAAAACCTAAAGGGGAAAATGGCTCTTTCTTTAGAAACTTCTGACGCTTTGGCCTCTTTTTACGGCATTCAAGAAATAATGGAAAACAGATTTTTAACTTTAAAAGAGATATATGATAAAATCAATAAAGTAGATAGAAAAAGTATTTCCAGAATTGCCGAGAATATTTTCAAGCCAGAAAACCTTAATTTGGCCTTGATAGGACCGGCAAAAGAACAGGCCAGTTTTAAAAAAATATTAAAATTATAGGTATGGAAAACCAAAATTTAAACTTGTCTTGGGATTCTATTTTTAAGGTTTCCATTATTGTAATTGTTTTTTACCTGCTCTATTCTATCAGGGACATTTTTATATGGTTTATTTTTGCCTTGGTAGTCGCTGTCTTATTCGATCCGGTCATTGATTTTCTGCAGAAGAGAAAAATACCCAGAGTGTTTGGAGCAATAGCGGTTTACGTCACCGCCTTTGGTTTTCTCGGGCTTTTAATTTACCTTGTGACCCCCATTTTTGCTCATGAAATTGATCAGTTTGTAGATTCTCTCCCCCTTTATTTTGAAAAAATCGCTCCTCCTTTACAGGGCCTGGGATTTGAGGCTTTTAACAATATGAGGTCTCTTACCACCGCCTTAGGGAGAAGCCTGGAAGCAATGTCCGCCAATATTTTCAGTGCCGCCTTTTCTCTTTTCGGAGGGCTGGCTTCAACTCTTTTTGTTATCGCCACCGGATTTTTTCTTTCTATTGAAGACAAGATAATGGAACGGGCTTTAATGCTTGTTTTCCCCAGAAAATACGAAGCCATGGCTCTAAACATCTGGCAGAGGGGAAAGAAAAAGGTTTCCGGATGGTTCGGAGCAAGGGTTTTGGCTTGCTTGTTTGTGGCGGTTGCTTCCTACATCACTCTTCTCCTTTTCGGAGTAAAATATCCCTTTACTTTATCTTTAGTGGCCGGGGTTTTGAATTTTGTTCCTTACCTCGGGGCTGCTGTGACGGGGATAGTTTTCTTTTTGTTGATATTCCCTCTTAGCATGATGAAAGCTCTTTTTGTGCTTATAGCCTTCATTCTTATTCAGCAGATTGACGGCAACGTGCTTTCTCCTATTTTAATGAAAAAAATAATCGGTCTTCCGCCGGCTTTGGTATTAATATCTATGGTTATCGGAGGAAAACTCTGGGGGATTATGGGAGCTATTTTGGTTATCCCTCTTGCCGGGATATTATTTGAATTTACGAAAGAATTTCTAGAGAAAAGAAAAGAAGGAAAGGCAATAACGGCCTAAACGTCCTTAAAATTAGATATCAGACATCCCTGTTTAGTTTTAGGTTATGGAAAAATCATACATCACAACAAGCATTGCTTACACTAACGCTCCGCCTCATATTGGGTTTGCCTTAGAGTCTGTCCAGGCAGATGTTTTTTCCCGCTTCCAAAGAAAAAAGAGAAAAGACACTTTTTTTCTTACAGGAACAGACGAACATGGATCTAAAATTGCCAAGGCGGCGAAGTCCAAGGGGTTGGAGCCCAAGGATTTTGTCGATGATCTTTCAGAAAAATTTAAAAAGCTGGGCGAGGCATTGAATCTGTCTAACGATGGCTTTGTCCGCACCACAGACAAAGAAAAACATTGGCCTTCTGTAAAGAAAGTGTGGCAGAAATTAAAAGAAAACAATGATATCTACAAAAAAGAGTACAAGGGTCTTTATTGTTCAGGGTGCGAGGCCTTTATTACAGAAAAAGATTTGATAGACGGCAAATGCAAAAATCACAAAATAGAGCCTGAAACGGTTAAAGAAGAAAACTACTTTTTTCGTCTTTCCAAATATTCAAAAGAAATAGAGAAAGCAATAGAAGAAGAAAGAATGAGGATAATTCCGGAGTCAAGAAAAAAAGAATCTTTGGGGATTATTAGGCAAGGATTAGAAGATGTAAGTTTTTCCCGTCCCCGGAAAAGTTTAGAATGGGGAATTCCCGTGCCGGACGATCCAGCTCAAATGATATATGTCTGGGCTGATGCTCTTGTTAACTATCTTTCAGCGATAGGATATGAGGGAGATGATCAGAAATTTGAGAAATACTGGCCGGCAGACGTACATTTTATAGGCAAGGACATTTTAAAATTTCATACCTTAATATGGTCTGGCATGCTTTTATCTTTGGGGCTTGATTTGCCCAAGACCATTTTTGTCCATGGCTTTATCTTGGTAGCGGGACAAAAGATGTCTAAAAGTCTGGGCAACGTAATAGATCCTTTTGATCTTGCAGAAAAATACGGAACAGACGCAGTAAGATATTATCTGTTAAGAGAGATTCCTCCTGCAGAAGATGGGGATTTCACTTATAAAAAATTCGAAGACAGGTATAATTATGACCTAGCTTCCGGAATAGGGAATTTGCTCTCACGAGTAAGAACAATGGCAGAGAAAACCCTTCCCCTGAAGGAGGAGCCGTCAGATGATTTTAAAAAGCGAGCAGAAGCAACCCAAGAAAAGTCAGAAGGCCTTTTAGAGGAATTGAAATTTCATGATTCTTTAAGGGCAATCTGGGATTTAATTTCTTTTTGCGACAAATATATTGATAAAGAGAAACCCTGGGAAAAAAGAAACGAAAAGGCAATCAGCAATTTGCTTTTTGCCTTAGAAAAAGTAGCAGACACGATTTCTCCTTTTTTGCCGGAAGCTTCAGGAAAGATTAAAAAAGGAATAGAGATAGATTCCAACCTTTCTAATTTTAAATACGAAAAGCCCAAATCCCTGTTCCCCCGGATTGGTATTGACAAATAATAAGTAATGGTATATTATTGTCTTTACAGTTCTTTTAATGTTCTAGTAGGGAGAGCAGGATGACACAAGAAGGCGGTGCAGCTCGAGCAGTAGACAAAGCATTTCGTCCTAGTCGCCTAGGCGGTCAGGAGGAGTCGGAAACAACAAGGGAGCAAAGAGAATTCAATATTATAATCTATGAGCAGAGAGTAGCAGCTGGACAGCCGCTCTTTGAAGACGGAAGAGAATGATGACTTGGAGAGAAGCCGAGAAGATGTTCTGGACCGTGTTAGCTGCCTTTGCGTGCCTTTGCTGAATCAAGAGGTCATGGAGGGGCCTCGGGACCGGAGCACGGATGCCTGAAGGCGCCTTCCGGTCTTTGAAACAATCCGCAACGCGGTTGATATAGGAGAGCCTATGGAACAAGAGATGGTGCGCCTAGAAAAAGTGAGAGAAGCCAGAAAAAAGATGTTCTGGCTGGTGGACGACCCTGTCGCTTTCTGTCTTGCTTGCGACAAGCTAGCGGAAGTCCTTTTTTCTCATCCTGATCCCGAAGAACCCAAACCCCCGCCCAAAGGCGGGGCTTTTTTTATGCTTGACAAAAGCCCGATTTTTTTATAAGCTTTTTTCCAGTTCTTTTAAAACAACAACGGAAAGGAATTATATGTGCAAAGAGCCGCAGTTCAGCCAGCTTGTCGGAGAAAACATTGCTTCTTTGATTAAGGAGAATGACAAGATAGCAGTCTTTTTTTGGCGCAACAAGCATCATGTATGCGATAAAATGAGGACTGTTCTTGAAAATCTTTATGCAGATCTCGTCAACCCCGATCTTCCGGAAATAGGTTTCACCTGGATTGACGCAGACGAGAGAAGAGACGTCTGCGAAGAGCTTTCTGTTTTCTTTTTTCCTACAATCATCTTTTTCAGGGAAGGAAAGGAGATAGCCCGTTTTACTTGTCTTACCAGCAAAGATGCGATCAGGCACCAGATAGAAGAGATTATGGGTAAGAGAAGCCCTGTCCCGTCGGAAGTTTATTTCTGAAAACGCCAAGCCAAGGAAGGAACGAGCATGCTTTTGTTGTCAAGAAAGAAAAACGAGAGCATTTTGATCAACGGCGAGGAGATAGAGATTACGATAGTGGATATCAGGGGAAACAATGTGTGCCTTGGCATTACAGCCCCTCCCCATATCCCTGTTTGGCGGAAGGAGGTATGGGAGGCCATTAAAGAAAAAGCCGGTAAGAAGTGAGTATACATAAAAGCGCGACAACCAATGCCGCGCTTTTTTTATTTCTTCAGTTTGGTAGTATTGTAATATGATAATTGATACTCACAGCCACTTAAACTTTGCCGCCTACAAAAAGGACTCAGAAGAAGTTATTAAAAGAAGCCTTTCTTATGGAATTTGGATGGTTAATATAGGGACGAAATATAAGACCAGCAAAAGGGCAGTGGAAATAGCAAAGCTTTATTCCGAAGGAGTTTATGCCGCAATAGGCCTTCATCCTCTTTATACTGCAGCAAGGATGAAAGAGATAAAAACAGACGAAGAGGACGGGAATTTCTTGGCGAAAGGAGAAAGTTTTAACAGCAAAGACTACAAACAGCTGGCTTCTTCTGAAAAAGTAGTGGCTATCGGAGAAGTGGGGCTTGATTACTATTACGGCGCCGAAGACCCCTTGCTTAAAAAAAATCAGGAAAAAGAGCTTGTTCGGCAGCTGGATCTTGCTGAAGAATTAAGTCTGCCGGTTATTTTTCACTGCAGAAAAGCTCATGACGATCTCATTGAAATATTAAGAAAGAGATCCTTAAGGGGGGTAGTTCACTGCTTTACTGGAAGCTGGAAGCAAGCAAAAGAATATTTGGAAATGGGGCTTTATCTTGGATTTAACGGCATAATTTTTAAGTTAAATCTTGACAAAATAATTAAAAAAATGCCCCTAGATAGGATTTTGGTGGAAACAGACTGCCCATACCTTACTCCGCCCATGGCAGACAAGCAGAGGAACGAACCCTTTTTCATAACCCATGTCCTTGATAAAATTTCCGATATCAAAAAAAAGGACGTAAAAGAAGACACTACCCGGAATGCCAGAGCTCTTTTTAGAATATAAGACCCAGACGATTGCTTGAGTTTGCAGAAAATCACATTTTTCAAGAATAAAGCATCTGCTTCAGGCATTTTGCGATCGGACAACTTTTTTCATAATTTAAAATATGATACCATCAATTATTATATGAAAGAATACAACCCCGAAATAATTGAAAGGAAATGGCAGAAAAAATGGGAACAAGAGAAATGCTTCAGAGCTAAAGACAATTCCCCAGACCCCAAATTTTATGCTTTGGTTGAATTTCCCTATCCTTCAGGATCCGGCCTTCATGTCGGCCACTGCAGAAGCTATGTAGGAATGGATATTGTCTGCCGTAAGAAAAGAATGGAAGGATTTAATGTTCTTTTTCCCATGGGCTGGGACGCCTTCGGCCTTCCCACTGAAAACTATGCCGTTAAGACAGGAATTCATCCGGCAAAAGTTACTGAAAAAAACACAAAAACATTTAAAGAACAGCAAAAAAGACTGGGGCTTTCTTTTGACTGGGCAAGAGAGGTAAATACCTCTGACCCTAAATACTATAAATGGACCCAATGGATATTTGTCCAGCTATTTAAAAAAGGATTGGCCTATAAGAGAAAGATACCTATTAACTGGTGCCCTTCTTGCAAGATCGGCTTAGCTAACGAAGAGGCAACGGGCGGTAAATGCGAAAGATGCGGGGAACAAGTGGTTAAAAAAGAAAAAGAGCAATGGCTGCTGAAAATTACCAAGTATGCAGACAGACTGTTGAAAGACCTGGAAAAGGTGGACTATCCGGAGAGAGTGAAAGTTTTGCAGAAAGAATGGATTGGGAAAAGCCAAGGGACAGAAATTAAGTTTTCTGTTTCTGACACCTTTGTCAATGTTTTTACTACAAGGCCGGATACCTTATTTGGATGCACTTATTTGGTTTTAGCTCCGGAGCACCCTTTAATAGAAAAACTGAAAGACAAAATAGAAAACTTTAAAGAAGTCAAAGACTACGCAGAAAAAACCAAGCTAAAGCCCGAGAAGGAAAGACTGGCTGAAGACAAAGAGAAGACCGGGGTGGAGCTTAAGGGCCTGAAAGCAGAGAATCCTGTTAACAAAAAAAAGATTCCTATTTTTGTTGCAGACTATGTTTTGATCAACTACGGCACAGGCGCCATAATGGCGGTTCCAGCCCATGACCAAAGAGATTTAGACTTCGCCCGGAAACACAGTCTTCCTGTTGTGGAAGTTATTAAGGGGGGAGATCCCGAAAAAGAAGCCTATGAAGGAGCAGGACCTCTTGTTAATTCCGGAAAGTTTGACGGCCTCGATTCTGAAAAGGCCTCACTTAAGATCAGCGACTGGCTTTCTGAAAAAGGATTAGGAAAAAAGTCTGTTTGTTACAAATTAAGGGACTGGATTTTTTCCCGCCAGCGCTATTGGGGAGAACCTATTCCCATGATCTATTGCAAGAAGTGCGGCTGGGTTTCTGTCCCGGAAAAAGATCTGCCTGTGGAATTGCCAGAAGTCAAAGAGTACAGGCCCACAGAAGAAGGAGAATCGCCCTTAGCTAAAGCGAAGAACTGGGTTTCTGCCAAGTGCCCTTTGTGCGGAGGGGAAGCCCGCAGGGAAACAGACGTTATGCCAAATTGGGCGGGGTCTAACTGGTATTATCTCCGCTACTGCGATCCAAGCAACAATAAAAAGATTGCCGATAACAATCTGCTTAAGTATTGGATGCCGATTGACTGGTATAACGGAGGAATGGAACACACTACTCTTCATCTGCTTTATTCCCGTTTCATATTTAAATTTTTATGGGAGATTGGAGCCATTCCAAAATCTATAGGGCCCGAACCTTATGCCAAAAGGACTTCTCACGGCATAATTCTCGGGGAAGGAGGCATTAAAATGTCAAAATCCAAGGGAAACGTTGTAAACCCAGAAGACGTAAGGAAAAAATACGGAACAGACACTTTAAGAATTTATGAAATGTTTATGGGACCCTTTGAGCAGATGATTCCCTGGGATACCAAAGGCCTGATCGGGGCGAAAAGATTCTTGAGAAAGGCTTGGAAGACAGGGGACAGCGTCAAAGAAGAGTCTTCTTTAAAGGTGAAAAAGTCTCTTCACAAGACAATCAAAAAAGTTTCAGAAGACATTGAGAGCATGAAGTTTAACACGGCGATCAGTTCTTTAATGGAATTTGTCAATGTCTGCCAGGAAGAGGAAATCTCTAAAAAAGATTTCCAAGAATTCTTGAAAATTCTTTCTCCTTTTGCTCCCCACATTACAGAAGAGCTTTGGCAAGCAACTGGCTCAAAGGGTCTTTGTTGCTGCCAAAAGTGGCCAAAATATGACCAAAAATTAACAGAAGAGGAACAAATAACTCTGGTTATTCAGATAAGCGGCAAAGTTAGAGACAAGATAGAAGTTAAAAAGGACATAAGCCAAAAAGAGGCAGAAGAAAGAGCGTTTTCTTCTAAAAGAATAAAAAAGCTGACACAAGGGAAAAAAATTAAAAAAGTTTTCTTTATTCCTAATAAGCTGATTAATATTGTCGTTTAGAAGCAGCAATATTTTATTGTTGTCCTAAAAGTGTTATTATGCAAAATACATGAAAAAGGAAATCTTACTAGGAAACGAAGCAATAGTTCAGGGAGCTCTGGAAGCGGGAGTTGATTTTGTTTCAGCTTATCCCGGAACCCCCAGTTCCGAAATAGGGGATATCTTCGGGAAAATAGCCGAAAAACACGGCATATATTTTGAATTTTCTACTAATGAAAAAGTGGCCCTAGAGGCTGCCATTGGCGCCAGTTTTTCAGGGTTGAAATGCCTGGTCTCAATGAAGCATTTTGGGGTAAATGTTGCTGTAGAAGCCCTGAATCCTTTTGCCTATACCGGAGCTAAGGGAGCGACGGTTATTCTGGTAGCAGACGATCCTTCCTGCTGGAGCTCCGGCCAGTCAGAGCAGAATACCAGAGCTTATGCTTATTTGTCCCATGTTCCTGTCTTGGAGCCTTCTGACGCCCAGGAAGCCAAGGATTTTATCAAAGAAGCTTTTGAAATTTCAGAGCGGTTCAAAATTCCAGTAATAGTAAGAACTACCACTAGAGTGGCCCATCAGAGAATGCCCGTAGAAATAGGCAGGGTTGCCTCTAAAAAACCGGCCAAGAAAGGCAAGTTTGTAAAGGATTTTAACCAGTTCGTGACCATGCCGCCCCGCGTTCTGGAAATGAAAGAAGAGCTTTTAGACAAGATGAAAAAGATACAAGAGATGGCGGAAAAAAGCAAACTTAATTTTTCAGAAAGTTCAGGAAACGGCAAAATAGGAATAATTACTTCCGGGATTTCTTATTTGCATGTCAAAGAAGCAATGAAGAGAATAGGACTGGAGGCGCCTGTTTTAAAGATTGGTTTTTTCTATCCATTGCCTGCCAAGAAAATAAAAGATTTTGTCAAAAGTTTGGACAAGGTTTTAATAGTAGAAGAGCTGGAGCCTTTTCTTGAAAAAGAGGTTAAAATAATAGCAAAGAACTTGAAGGTAGAAGTGACAGGAAAGGACTTGCTTCCTGTGACCGGAGAACTTAGTCCTGAAAAGGCTGAAAAAGCTCTGGCCGAGTTTTCAGGCAAAAAGTATTCTTCCCCAAAGGAAAAAAAGCTGGATCTTCCGATAAGGTTTCCAAGATTATGCCCGGGGTGTCCCTACTGGCTTGTTTTTTCTGCCGTAAAAAAATCAGCTCCCAAGGGGGCAATTTACGGAGGAGACATCGGATGCTATATGCTGGCCGGCTTTCCGCCTCATAATCTTCAGGATTATCTTCTTTGCATGGGTTCTTCTGTCGGAATAGGGCATGGCATAGGGAAGAGCACAAACCAAAAAGTAATAGCTTTTATAGGGGATTCTACGTTTTTTCATGCAGGCATTCCTGCTTTGGTTAATTCTGTTTTCAACAAATCCGATCCCTTAATCATTGTTATGGATAACAGAATTACCGCTATGACAGGCCACCAGCCGAACCCTGGCATGGGAAAAACCGGTATGGGAGAAGCTACAGAAGAAATCGAAATCGAGAAGGTAGCTAAGGCCTGTGGCGTAAAAAACACAAGAACAATAGACCCTTCCCAGATTGAAGAATTGCAAAAAACAATAAAAAATTTTGCTAAAAAGAAAACAGCCTCTGTTATTGTAGTCAAGAGGCCTTGCATTCAGATTTAATATGAAAAACTTTAACATTATTATTTCGGGAACAGGTGGGCAGGGATTAATTACTTTGACCAAGATGATAGCAGAAGCCGCTTTAGCGGAAGGAGTTGACGTTAAAACTTCAGAACTCCACGGTTTGTCGCAGAGGGGAGGAAGCGTAGAGACCCACATTAAGATCGGAGACAAAGTAGATTCCCCCCTTATTCAGCAGCAGACAGCTGATTTAATAATAGCTTTAGAGGCCTTTGAGAGCTTAAGGACTGTTTCTTACGCCAACAAAGACACCCTTTTTTTAGTCAATGACTTCTATCTTGCCTTTGAGGGATCTTGGCCTAAAGAGAAAACCGAAAAAAAGTTAAAAGAAATTGCAAAAAACAACCTCTATTTAGTTCCAGCATCAGAATTGTGTAAAAAAGAATTAGGCAAGGAAGTAGTCAGCGGAGTCTATCTTTTAGCTTACGCAGCCTTTAACAATTTGCTTCCCCTTCGGCCAGAGTCAATAGAAAAAGGAATTTTGAACGTAATTCCCCCAAAGTATTCTGAAATCAACAAAAAAGCCATTAAGCTTGCTTCGTAATTATGCTCAAGAGAGCAGTAATCGCAGCGGCCGGGGAAGGAACCCGCATGCTGCACCTGACAAACAAAAAAAGCAAACATTTGATAAGGGTTAAAAAAAGACCCTTTTTGGCTTATCTTCTGGATAACCTTTTTTGGGCCGGCTACCGGGAAATATTTCTGGTGACAGGATACAAAGAAGAGCTTATCGAAGATTTTATAAAAAAATACAAGCTACCTCTTAAAAGCTTGAAAGAAAACCAGTACAAGATAAAGACGGTAAGCCAATACAATATTTTGGGTCCTAAAGAAAAGATATACGGCACAGCCTGTCCTTTAATGTGTGCCAAAGAGCTCTTAAAGAACAAGTCATTTGTTTATTTATGCGGGGATAATCTTTACTCCGTAGACGACCTAAGGGCAATGGGAAAGGAGGGTAAGCATTGCTTTGTTGCCGGAACTTGGAGAAAGCACCCGGAAAAATACGGAGTCTTGGTGGAAGAAAACGGATTTTTGAAAAAGATTGTAGAGAAACCGAAAAAATTTATAAGCCATCTGGTCAATACCGGTCTTTATAAATTTACTCCTGAAGTTTTCGATAAATTAAACAAGATCAAAAAATCTCCCCGGGGAGAATATGAGATTACAGATGCTATAAACCTGCTGGCAAAAAAGAAAAAAGTTAAGATTAAAAGAATAAAGGATTTTTGGGTAGATTTTGGCAATCCGGCCGACATAATCCAGGTCTCTTATTTATTGAAATCCTTTAAAAAATTTAAAAAGCTTTTCTGGCGCAACAGAAGGTTTGAAGTTGTTTCTGCCAAATCTCCGGCAGCAGTTGACAAGGCGGTGGATTATTTAAAGAGAGGCCAGGTTGTAGTCTGCCCCACAGACACCGTTTACGGTCTTTTAGCTGACGCCACCAACAAAGAGGCAGTAGAAAAGCTTTTTAAGATAAAAGGAAGAAGCAGAAAAAAAGCAGTATCTGTTTTTGTGAAAGACATGAAAGCTGCTAAAAAATATGCAAAGATGGACAAAGAAATGACAATGTTTTTAGGTGAGATTTGGCCTGGGAAAATAACGGTGGCCTTAATTAGAAAAAAGAACACTGGCTTAGCAAAGCAGATTTATGCTGGCAAGAAAACCATAGGATTAAGGATTCCGGACTGCAAATTAGTCAGGGATATAGCGGACAAGTTTAAAAAACCTTTGACAGGCACTTCGGCCAATATCTCGGGCCACCCCTCTGCTCTTAGGATAGAAGAAGTGTTTAGATATTTCGAAGACCGAGAAATAAGGCCGACCTTGATTTTATCCGCCGGCAATCTGCCTTACAGCAATCCCTCAACCGTTGTTGATTTTAGCAAAGACAAACCAAAAATTATCAGAAGGAGAAAATAGCGCTTTTGGACAAAAAAAGAGGCCTGTTCAGCATTCATTGAACAGGCTTTTAGATGAGTTAATTTTTCTTCATTCAAAGCCAATTAGCCGTTCCATCTCTTTTTTTTGGCGAAAAGAGCCACTCCAGGGCAAAAATTATTCCTATGATCAATTCAGCGACCAGTCCGAAGCCCAGCCCGAGACCTAGCCCAAAGCCCAGCCCGAAAGCCAATCCGTGAACCAGCCCAAAGCCCAGCCCGAATCCCAATCCGAAGTCTATTCCGAACGACAGCCAAATAGCCAATCCAGCGACCAGCCCAAAGCCCAGCCCGAAAGCCAGCCCAGAAACCATCCCAAAGCCCAGCCCGAAGGCCAGGCCAGAAACCAGTCCGAAGGCCAGGCCAGAAACCAGCCCGAAAACCAGGTCTTCTTTATCGTCTTCTTGCGGAGAAAAGAAGTTACCAGTGAGAAGAAATATCAAAACTACAGACCAAAGAGGACCCATTAAAACATCCCACCATCGGGAAATTCCAAAAGGAAGATCCAGCGTCAATTCAGGCGCTATCTTGACGCTTTGGAACACAGGCACGCTGCCTGCAACAAAATACCAGATCAGCCAGAACAGGGCGATCAGCCCTCCTGTCAGCAGAGACCACTTCCACATCAGGGCGAGCCTTCTTTTCCTTTCCATTTTTCTTCCTTTCTGCAATTGTTAGCCCTTGTTTTATGTTGTCAATGTACGCTTATTATTTTATAGCATAGGATATTTTATAAAAAAGTCAAAATTAAGAAGGTTTTTTCAGTTTAGCTTGGAGCTGTTTTAAGCAACTGTTTTAAAATTTGAATTATAGTGATATTATAGGTATATAAAAGTAAATTCATTTTTAAAATGGCGCAACTTAAGAAAAAAGACCCTCAAATTGCCAAATTAGTAGAACTAGAAAAAGAAAGGCAAAAAACCTCTCTTGAAATGATACCTTCTGAAAACCACAGCTCCCCCGAAGTAAGGGAGGTTCTCGGCTCTCTTCTGACTGACAAGTATGCTGAAGGATATCCTGGCAAAAGGTATTATGCGGGCCTTGAATATTACGATAAAATAGAGGACCTCTGCCGGGAAAGAGCAAAAAAGCTGTTTAAAGTTCCTTTCGTAAACGTTCAGCCCTATTCCGGGTCTCCTGCCAACCAGGCAGTTTATTTCGCCACCTGCAGGCCGGGCGATACAATAATGGGCATGCATTTGGCTCACGGAGGGCACTTGACCCACGGCTGGAAAGTCAATTTTTCTGCTAAATATTATAACTCTGTCCAGTATACGGTAGATGAAAAATCTCTGCTTTTGGACTATGAACGGATTGCCAGACTGGCGAAAAAGTATAAGCCAAAACTGATCTGGGTCGGGGCAACGGCCTACCCAAGAGTTTTTGACTGGAAGAAATTAGGAAAAATAGCAGATTCTGTTTCTGCTTATCTTGCTTCAGATATTGCCCATATCGCGGGCTTGGTTGCAGGAAAAGCTCATCCAAGCCCTATCCCTTATGTTCATATTGTAACCACTACTACCCATAAAACTCTTCGGGGGCCCAGGGGAGGGATGATAATGGTTACCAGAAAAGGAATAAGGAAAGACAAGGACTTGCCAAAAAAAATAAACAAAGCAGTTTTTCCCGGCCTTCAGGGCGGACCCCACGAGAACGCTATTGCAGCCATTGCCGTTTGCTTAAAAGAGGCTTCTTCTCCCGCTTTTGCCAAATATGCCAAACAAATCGTTAAAAACTGCAAGGCATTGGGTAAAGGGCTTGTAGGCTACGGGTTTGATTTAGTGACAGGCGGAACAGACAACCATTTGCTATTAATAGACCTGAGGAGCAAAAACATTTCTGGAAAAGAGGCCCAAGAAAGACTTGAGAAAGCGGGCATTACTACCAATAAGAATGCAATACCTTTTGATCCCAGCCCTCCCTTTAATCCTTCAGGCCTTCGGATCGGGACGCCCGCCATTACTAGCCGAGGGATGAAAGAAAAAGAAATGGAGAAAATAGCGTTTTGGATTTCTGAAGTGATTTCAGACAAAAGAAATATTTCAAGAACAAGAAAGGCAGTGAAAAGTTTTTGTAAAAGATTTCCTCTTCCTTAACTAATATGGCAGAAATACTGGATGGAAAAACTTTGTCTAAGAGAATACTGGAAAAGGTAAAAGAACAGGGGAAAAAGCTGTCTTTGGCTATTGTTCTTGTCGGAGGGAGCCCTGCTTCCAGAAGCTTTATTAAGCAAAAAGAAAAAGCTTGCGAATTAGCGTCAGTAGAGCTGGAAAAGATTGAGTTTACTAAAGAGATAAGCCAGAAAAAATTGTCAGAAGAAGTTAAAAAAATAGCAGAAAGAAACAGCGGAGCAGTGGTGCAGCTTCCTTTGCCTTCTCGGTTTGATTCCCAGGCAGTCTTAAACTCTATTCCCGAGAAAAAAGATCCGGATGTTTTATCCAAGAAGGCTTTCGAAGCCTTTAAGTCGGGAAGATCTTTGATTCTTCCGCCTGTAGTGGGGGCGGTAAACCATTTTTTTAAAGAGAATAATATTCTTTTAGAAAATAAAAAGGTGGCGCTTGTGGGAGAAGGAAGGCTGGTAGGCAGGCCCTTGGCTGCCTGGCTGGAAAGAAAGGGGGCGGATTACTTCATAGTTAGAGAAAACGGAGAAAATTCAAAAAATCTTTTAACAAAGGCTGATATAATAATTTCCGGCGTAGGAAAGCCCAACATAATTAAAGGAAAAAATGTTAAAGAGGGGGCAGTAGTTATTGACGCTGGCACTTCTTTAGAGCAAGGCCAGTTAGCAGGAGACGTAGCCTTTAAGGAGGTGGCAGAAAAGGCCAGCTATATTACTCCTGTTCCCGGAGGATTGGGCCCTTTGACTGTGGCTTGCCTTTTAGAAAATCTTTTAAAGCTTAATCAATAATGAATTCTTATCTTTTCGAGCTAATTAACGATTCGGCGGGTAAATGGAAAGTATTGGATTCTTTGGGCGTTTTTCTAGCTGGCTATTTGGGGTATTTTCTAATTGCGGCCCTTTTTTTGATGTTCCTCTTAAGGTTTCGCAAGTTTTGGAAAGCAGTTATTGGGGCTTTGGTGTCCGCTTTTTTGTCGAGATTTGTTTTTACCAATATTATTTATTGGCTTTTGCCAAAACCCAGGCCTTTTCAGGCCGGGGAAGTTAATCAGATTTTAAAAGCCCCGGACAACTCATCTTTTCCCTCGGGGCACGCTGCTTTCTATTTTGCCATTGCTTTTTTTCTTTTCTACAAGAGCGAAAATGCAGGCGCTCTTTTCTTTTCCGGAGCCCTGCTTATAGGTTTAGCTAGAGTTTTTGTCGGCATACATTGGCCTGTTGATATATTGGCAGGAATGATTGTAGGAGGTATTTCAGCTCTTATAACTAAAAAACTTATTATAAAAAAAGTATGAATCTGAATGACTACCAAAAACTGACCAAAAAAACAGCAAAAGAATTTGAAAATTCTGAAAAAGAAATAATGACCTGGGGGCTGGGAGTGGCAGGAGAAGCAGGAGACGTAGCGGGCTGCATTAAAAAAACATACTCGCACGGCAATGACCAAAAAGAAGGAATAAAAGAGAATCTGGGAGACACTCTTTGGTATATTGCAATGATCTGCAACTTCTTTAACTGGGACTTGGAAGAAATACTGGAAAAAAACATTGAAAAATTAAAGAGAAGATACCCCGAAGGATTTACAGAAAAAGCGGCCTCCAGAGGAGGAAGCAGGGTAGACTGGAATGAGAAATAGAAAAGGCTGGGCGTTATTACCCGCACACTTCTGACATAAGCTTAGAAATCCCCATTACGGGGATTTTTAGGTTTGTGCTCCATTTTCAAAATAGCTAGCGCATTTTGCTGCCTGTGGCTACGAGGAAGTGACCTTGCAAAAATGAGAGTTTTGCCGCGATCCAGACAATTTCAAGTTTTTCTATGAGTTAATCATAACTCATTTCAGTAAATTTTTCTTGAAAAATAAGATTGAAAAATTTACTGCTTTCGCGGCAAATTTTTTAGCACTTTTACAAAAATAAAAAGCCCCCTTTGAAATTTTCGTCTTTGACGAATTCCGCAGGGGGCATGGATGCGAGAAGAGAAATAAGGGAGTAGTTAATGACAACTTACAGATTCCACAGCTTTTTCCATTCTGTGAATAGTCGGTGCCCTTCCTTGGTTCGGAAGATTGACTCTCTGTCGATGAAATCGCTATCTGGCATGTCCTTCCATTTGGACCTGAATTCCACCAGTGTCTTGAGGCTCTGTTGTAATTGCTCTCTCCATTTCAACGGCTCAAATAGATCTCTGCTTTTTTCGTCCGTGTTCGGTCGATCAAGATCCGCGAGAATTCCAATCGGATGAAGTGGCCAGAGAACATCGCCTTCAAGACAAGCAAGGGCCAGACGATCACTTGTTGGAGGTGGCTCAGGGGGATCCACTTTCCATAAATCATGCTTGGCTATAAGGCCAATGCAGCGCCGAACTTCATCTTCTGTAAGAAGGGCCATGGTTGAGCTGTCAGGAATCTTGAGTTGTTTCAGCAGGAATTCCGCGTTTTCAGCCCCACCTTTCATGTGGTCGGCACGCTGGTTCTTCTTTATCCGCCTCATCCTATCAGCTTCTTCGTGCAGACCTTTTTCATCCAATTTGCGGATTTCCTCCTCCATTATTCGTTTGATAAACGCTGTATCATGGAGGAAGCAGAATGCTGTAGCGATTCGCTTGTCCGATAGAGGCAATTCCTCACTCTCCGCAATTTTCATTACGTTGGCGAATACTACCCACTCATGTTCCTGACGGTTGTCTTCCGGTGATCTCCACGCCTGCCAATGTTGCCACGCAGAACTCGATACTACGCAAGCTACAGTGCAAAGGACTTCTCTCTCTTGTGTGTTCGAAACTGTAAGGAGAGCCTGCTCCAACATGATGTTGAAGCGAGCCGGCAAAATACTTAGTCTATAGATTCAGTCTGCCAGTTGACCAATGTATTCTCCTTTTTCCTTCATGGGTGTCTACCTCCTTTCTTGGTTTTCAAGGTACAGATCAGTTAAACACTATGTCTAGCTTTCTGGATTACATTACAATAAATCAAGGGGAAAAGCAAGGATAAAGACAAAAAAAATAGAAATTCCTTAGAATTTCTGAATCAAATGAATATGGAAAAATTTTCTTTTACAAAGCCGCCAATTGATTTTTTCGCCCAAAACTCCCTACAATTTGGTCGTCGAGCGAAGCGAGGCGAGCCAACGAAATTTGACTTTTCCTACGTGGTGCCCAGGGTGGGATTCGAACCCACACGGGATTTCTCCCATGCGATTTTGAGTCGCACGCGTAAGCCGTTCCGCCACCTGGGCCTATCAACTATTCTGCCACATTTTTCTCAAAATCGCAATCTTTGTTTGAGCATTTTATTTTCTTGTTCTTCTCTACCAATAAAGAGCCGCACTTCGGGCATTTTTCTCCAGTCGGCTTGTCCCACAAAGCAAAGTCGCACTTGGGAAACCTATTGCATCCGTAAAAGATTTTTCCTTTTTTGGTTCTTTTCTCCACCAAATCTCCCTTTTTGCATTTCGGGCACTTGATTCCCAGAGTTTTATCTTTAAGAGGTTCTGTGTACCTGCACTCTGGAAAACCTGAACAGGCATAAAACTTTCCAAACCTCCCCAGCCGCAAAAGCAGGTCAGAGCCGCATTTCGGACATTTTCTGCCCGTGGGTTTTTCTGTAAATTCCTTTTTGGATACTTGTTCGTATTTTTCTTCCAGGTTCTTGGCAAAAGGCTTGTAAAATTTGTCACAGACTTTTGTCCATTCGGTTTCTCCCTCGGCTATTTTATCTAAACTTTCTTCCATTTCGGCTGTGAACTTCAAGTCAACTATCCTGGGAAAGTGCTCTACCAAGATTTTATTTACCACTTCTCCTATTTCTGTAGGACAAAATCTTTTTTCTTCGTTTTTTGAGACATAATTTCTTGCTTGGATTGTTGATATGATGGTGGCGTAAGTCGATGGCCTTCCTATCCCGTTTTTTTCCAATTCCTTGACAAGGGAGGCTTCTGTATATCTGGGAGGGGGCTGGGTAAAGTGCTGCGAGGGGGTCAGGCTTTTCAAGATTATGGGATCTTCCTTTTTTAGCTCCGGAATTTCAGATTCCTTAAAGCTCATAGGATAGGCCTTTAAAAACCCTGCAAATTTCATTATTTGTCCCGTGGATCTGAAAGTGTGGGAAGTGCTGGCTTTAATATCTGCTCTGGTTGAATCGAATAAGGCGGGAGACATCTGGGAGCCGATAAATCTTTGCCAGATTATGGTATAAAGCTTTTTTTGGTTTCCGGACAGTTTTTCCGGTTCTCTAGCGGGCTTTACGGGCCGTATTGCTTCGTGGGCTTCTTGAGTTTTGCCTTTTGCTTTATATTTTTTAAAGTAACCTGCCCAATATTCTTTTCCGTATTTTTTTTCAATCAGTTTTTTAGCTGCCACTAGCGAAGATTGAGCCAGGTTCAGGGAGTCGGTCCTGTGATAAGTGATGAAGCCTTTTTCGTATAGTTGCTGGGCTATGCTCATGGTAAGCTTGGCTGGAAACCTTAATCTTGCCCAAGCGTCCTGCTGAAGCGTGCTGGTGGTGAAGGGAGGAAAGGGGTTTCTCTTAACTTCTTTTCTTTCAATTTTTTCTACTTTGTATTCTGCGTTTTGCAGCTCTTTTAGGGTCTGATCGGCCTCTTTTTGGTTTTTAATGCCCATCTTAGGAACAGGGACTTCTCCTTTTTTAACAAGAATTCCCTCAAACTCTTTTTCTTTTTCAAAAAGAGCTGTGATTTTCCAGTACTCTTGAGGAGTAAAGGATTTTATTTCGTTTTCTCTCTCGTTAATCAGTTTTAGGGCTACTGACTGGACTCTCCCTGCTGACAATCCTCGGGCAAGCTTTTTCCACAAGAAAGGGGATAGCTTGTAGCCCACAACTCTGTCCAGTATTCTTCTCGCCTGCTGAGCGTTTACTAGTTTCGGATCTATTTTTCTGGGCTTTTTAAGGGATTTTTCTATGGCAGATTTTGTAATTTCGTGGAAAACAATCCGCTGGGGATCTTTTAATTCAAGAACTTCGGACAAATGCCAGGCAATGGCTTCTCCTTCTCTGTCTTCGTCTGTTGCCAAAATTATTTTTTCTGCTTTCTTTGCCTCCTTTTTTAAAGACGATATGGTCTTTCTGGCTTTGGTGGGAATGATGTAGTTTGGCTGGAAATTGTTTTCCAAGTCTACTCCCAGCTTTGACTTGGGTAAATCTCGCACGTGCCCGTAAGAAGAGGCAGTTTTGAAGCCCTTATCCAAAAAACCCTGGATAGTTTTTTGCTTCGTGGGGCTTTCTACTATTATTAGATCCATAATCAATAATTTGGTAATTTTTTGAATTATAACATGAAGCTTGAATTTTTCCACCATTTTTGTATGCTTTAAAAAAGCACCTTCACAATTTGAAAACAGGAAAGGAGAAGGCTAAATGTCAAAATCAAGCTTTCTTAACAGCCTTAAAATCACTCTTAGCAGAAGAAAAGCGCTTGTCGTAAGAAAAGAAGAAATTGCCAAGATCCTTCCCCACAGAGGCAGAATGCTTCTTTTGGATAAGCTGACTATTGCCGGGGGCAGAGTTACAGGAGAGTTTACGGTCACCGAAGATGTTTGCGAAGGCCATGCCGTTTTAGGGAACAGCATGGTTTTCCGCGGAGTCGACATACTGGAAATGACAGCTCAAATTTTGGGCGTTTACTGGGGCATTCAGCATCCCGAGTTTGTGGATAAAAAAGGCATGCTTCGGGGGTTTGGCGGCTCTAAATTCCATAAGCCCGTTTTTATCGGAGATCAGCTGAGGGTTGAGGTTCTTTCTTCCAAAATTATCGACAGGATTCTAGGGGGGCCTGAAAAAGAGAAAATGATAATCCGGGTGACTGGTCAGGATTTTACAGCCAGAGTCGGCAGAGAAAGAAGGGCCACCATAAAGGCCGTTGAACTGGCCTTAATTTAATTATCAAAGAGCTTAGCGCAAAAAAACGTTAAGCTCTTTTTGATTTGTACAATGATCTGTTTTTTTCTACGGCCTGGCTTATCATTTGGCAGTATAAATTAAGTCCGACTTGATTTATGCTTCCTGACTGTTCTTTGCCGAGTACGTTGCCTGCTCCTCTTATTTCCAGGTCTTTGAGAGCCAATCTGTAGCCGGATCCCGGCTGGTTAGCTTCTTTTAGGGCTGCAAGTCTTTTTTGGGCCTGATTGGTAAGCTTGGACCCTGAAAGAAAATAGGCAGAGCTTTCTCGGCAGGACCTTCCTACCCGTCCTCTTATTTGATAAGCCTGAGCAAGACCGAGATTGCTGGCCTCTTCTACAACTAAAGTGTTCACATTTTTAAGATCAATGCCGTTTTCTATAATAGTGGTAGCTATTAATAGATCTATTTTTTTATTTCTTAAAGCTTCTATATTTTCCAGCAGCTCTTTTTCTTTCATTTTTCCGTGGGCTAGGCCTATGCGCAGGTTAGGAAACATTTTCTGGAATTTGTTTTTTACTTTTCCTATGCTTTGCACTCGGTTATGCAGATAGTATATCTGCCCGCCTCTTTTTACCTCTCTGTTTATCGCTTTTTTAATAATTTTCAGAGAATAGGGAAGGATAAACGTTTTAACGGGCAGTCTTCCCGGCGGCGGAGTCTGGATCAAGCTTATCTTTTTAAAAGAAGAAAGCGCCAAATGGAGGGTTCTCGGTATAGGAGTTGCAGAAAGAGAAAGGACATCTATAGACCCCCTTATTTTCTTTATTTTTTCTTTTTGCTTGACTCCGAATCTTTGTTCGTCATCGATAATCAGAAGGCCTGAGTTTGCTTTTCCGAAGAGCAGGGGGGCTGCGTCCTTTGACAGCAGGCGGTGGGTTCCTACTATTATATCTGTCCTGCCCTCCTTGATATTTCTTAATATTTCTTCTTGGTTTTTTTGGAATCTTGTCAGCAGAGAAATCTGGAAAGGGAAGTCCTTAAGGCGCTCCTTGAAGTTTTGATAATGCTGGCAGGCCAAGATAGTAGTAGGGGCTATCAGTACCGCTTGTCTTCCCGACTTAGCCGCCTTGACCGCGGCCCTTAAGGCAACTTCTGTTTTGCCGAAACCTACATCACCGCAGACCAATCTATCCATGGGCTTTTCTTTTTCAAGGTCTTTTTCTATGTCTTCAATCGCTTCTTTCTGGTCTGGAGTTTCAGCGTACAAGAAAGAAGCAGCCAACTGGGAATCGAACTCGTCTTTTTGGGGATAAGGGGGACGGGTAGCTGTTTCCTTTCTCGAATAAATTTGGAGCAGCTCTTTTGCGAGCCTTTCTGCTTCTTCTTTTGTTTTTCTTTTGGTTTTTTGCCAGGCAACAGTTCCGAGCCTCGAGACAGGGGGAGTGAGAAAACCCACATATCTTGTGAGCTTTCTTTCCAGGCCCTTTGGTACAAAAAGCCGGTCCCCTTTGGCGTATTCTAAAAGAAAGTATTTTTTTTCTTTAAATCTTTCAAAACCCTGAAAAACTCCTATGCCATGGTCTAGATGAACAAGATAGTCTCCTTGTTTTATTCCTTTTAAGTCAGAATATGTTTTTTGTTTTTTTATTCTGTTTTTTAAAAGACGTTTGCTTTCTTTTTCGTTTTTAACTTCCTTTTCCAATACTTCGATACCGTCTATCTTGTTTCCCAGAAAGTCTAGTCTTACAGCGTTTGCTTGGTTGATAGGAAAAATCTCAATGACGCTTCCTAATTGGGCGAATTCTCCCGGACTGTCAATTGTTTGGACCCTTTCGTAGCCTAATTCATCGATTCTTTTTATTGTATAAGAGAGCTTTATTTCTTGGCCTTTTTCAAGAAAAAGCGTGTTTTCTTGAAAAAAGGGCTGGGTTTTTTTTGCCTGCTTAATCTTATTTTTGTTTTTTGCAAACCACAAGAACCCCCTTTCTAGAAAATAGGGGGTTATTCCTGCTATTAAAATTTCATTCTCCAACCGATTCATTTTTAACAGGCTTTCTATGGTATAGAAATTATATATGGTTGTCAATTATAAACAGACATTGCTTTTTCTATGCCATTTTTCAAAATATCCTCTAAGGCATTGACTGATTTTTCTATGACGCTTTCTACATCTTTTTGGCTGAATTTTTTAATCACAAACTTTTCCGGGTTGCTGACTTTTTTTTCGGGGCTTACTCCGATTCTGATTCTTGTAAATCGTTTATTTCCCATGTGCTGGATTATAGACTCTATTCCTTTGTGCCCTGCAGAGCCCCTGTTTTTTGCAATTTTTATCTTTCCGAAAGGCAGGTCAATATCGTCGTGTATTATAATGATTTTTTCTTCTGCCGCCTTCCAGAAGCTTGCCGCCTCTTTAACTGCCTGGCCGGATCTGTTCATAAAAGTCCGGGGTTTAACTAAGACGACCCCTTCTTTTTTTGAAACAAAACTGTGGATTTTTTTTGACAAGGAGAATTCCGGAAAGTTGTTCTTTCTTGCAAATTTTTCTACTGTTTCAAAGCCGATGTTGTGAGGGGTATTCTGGTATTTTTCTCCGGGATTTCCCAATCCGATTATTAATATCATATTTTAATATTTTACCATTTATTGCCGGAGATTTGAATTATCACTTGACAAACTATAGAAATAATAGTAATGTTTAGTCCATAGACAATTTTTATGAAAAAATACTTAATCTATCCATTAATCGGAATTTTATTTTTTGTGTTCCTGGCGGGAATAGGGGCAGACTTTGTTGATGCCTTGGGCGGAACCAAAATTTATGCCCAAGACGACGGAGGCGTGAATGATATTGCCGCTATCTGGGACAGGAACGGAAAATTATTGCACCGGCAGGGCCAGATTGACGACGACTATGTAAGGTGGAGAAAAGACATTGACATCAGGGTCTATAAGGGAGAAACAATAACTCATTACAGCCGTTTCGGCAAATTGGCCAGCCACCGGGTAACCGTTCTTTTCCTTGATGACAACAAAGAGGAGTACGGGAGCAGAACATTTAAGGGGCACCGGGAATCTTATACTTTCCCCAAGGACGGGTATATAAGGTTTCCAAAAGGCATTGTTGCCAGAGAATACAGCCGCCTTTTGCTTTACTTTAAGGACTGCGGCTCTTGGAGCGACTGGCAAGATCAGGGATGCGGCCAAGGAAGCTGCAGCTCGGGCCAGATGAGCCAAACAAGAACCAGAGACTGCGGAGACTTTAACACAGAGCAAGAAACAAGGTGCATTGAAAAATCAGAATGCAGTTCTTTGAATGTTTCCTGTTCTGCTTCTCCTAGTTCGACAAATACCAATCAGGCAGTGACTTTTTCTGCTTCCGCTTCCGGGGGAACAGGTTTTTTTAATTATTTATGGTCAGGAGGGTGCAGCGGTTCAGGAAGCAGTTGCCAGAGATATTTTTCTTCTCCCGGCAACCATGCCGCTACGGTTTCTGTGACTTCTGGAGGCCAAACTCAGAGCGCCTCTTGCTCGGTTTTTGTTGAGGAGGGGTGCGTTTCTCATGACCAAAGAGCCTGTTATAACGGCGATGTTTTTTGGTATGACTCTTGCGGCAACAGAGAAGAAAAATATGATGATTGCGGATATAACGAAACCTGCCAAAACGGAGCCTGCGTAAGAAACAACGACTTTCATGTTTCCTGTGACGCTTATCCCGATCCGGCAGAAACAGGGGAGCAGGTGACTTTTTCTGCTTCCGCTTCCGGGGGAGACGGCTATTCTTACAGCTATAGCTGGTCAGGAGACTGCTATGACCGCTATTCTTCTTCCTGCCAAAAAAGATTTTATTATCCGGGCACCTATTCTGCAACAGTAACAGTAGAGTCCGGGGGCGATCGAGAAACAGCAACTTGCCGGGTAAGAGTTGGAGAAGAAGAGGAAAAGGAAAAGCGCCTCGCCTGTTACAATGACGACGTATATTGGTTTGATGAATACGGAGATCGTTTAGAAAGATATGAAAACTGCGGTTCCGATTATTGCGAGAATGATGGAGGAAACTACTGTTATAACGGAAATGTCTACCAGAAAAAAACTTGCTATGAAAAAGGATGCTCCAGCGGCGCCTGCTATACTCACAGCTATGCGGACAGAGAGCTGGTTGAAAGATGCGATTCCAATGAAACCTGCAGCAACGGCAGGTGTGTTTCAGAATGCGAATGCTCCAGCGGTCCTTGCTGCGACGGGTGCCATTACAAGCCAAGCGATACAGTTTGCAACATTGAAACCCAAACCCAGTACGGATGCCCTTGGGGCACAGGGTGTGGAGCAGATGCAGGAAAAAGAACCAGAAATAAATTTCAATATTGTTCTGGAGAAAGCTCTCAGTGCGACGGCAATTGGAGCAGTTGGAGCGATTGGGCAAGCTGGCAGGTTTCAGATTACTGCAGCTATAACGAAACTTGCTCTCCGGGAAGCCAGGCATGCCAATATAATTCTGCCTGCGTGACTTCTCAGCAAAGTTATTACCAAAACCATACAAAGGCATGCTATGACAATGATCTCTATTGGTACGACTCTAACGGCCTAAGGCAGGGAAAGTACAGAGATTGCTCTGATAACAATGAGTGCACTTTGGACAGATGCGAGAATGGTGCTTGCCTTAACGAAACTAAGTGCGACGGGTCTGTCTGTTCTATTGGTTCCGAGGACTATTGCGAATATTGCGATCACTGTGGAGACGGAGCATGCAATTGCGGAGAAGATAATCATGCCTGCCCCGAAGACTGTTTGGGCCTGATTTTCTCAATTCTGGCAAAGAGCCAAAAAGCAGAGAATAAATGGGAAGAGTTTATAGAAGTAAGGCCGGAAGAAGAAATACATTTTCTGATGAATGTTACAAACACCGGCCCAGAAGACCTGGATCAGGTTATAGTTGAGGTTGATCTTCCTTCAGAGATAAGCTCTGTCAACGAATTAACAATAGAAGGCAAGCCGCTTTCTGGAAATATTGAAAAGGGCATTAGTCTTGGATTTTTGCCTGCTAACACTACTCGGACGATTAGTTTTCAAGGAAAGGCTTCCTCAAAAATCGATACCAGTCAGGAACTGGAAGTTGTAGGAGAAGCGAAAATAAACGGCTCTTCTGCCTCAGACTATGTCAGGGTGGACATTTTAGCTACAGGAAGGCCGAGCGCTGCCGCCGGACTAATATTCTCTTCCGATTTGTTTAAGAAATGGTACTTCTGGCTTTTAATACTTCCTTTTGCTTTGGCGATTTTATTCTTAATTTCTAAAAAAATACTCTCTTTTTCTAAAAGCTAGCCCTTGACAAATAATATATGTTTGCTATAATGAGGGCAAATAGCGTTTTAGTTCTTTAAGAAAAACCTCCAGGCATAAGGAGCAACCAATGAGAACCGTTCTGATAATGGCAGCAATCGTGACAGCGATGGTTGTTTATCCCGCCGTCGTCGAAGCCGGCTCGACCCGTATTTCTGTGGGAGGCAGCGTTACGCTTGATACCAAGCACGGCTCTGTCACTATCGACTACGACAGCAGCAACTACGGCTACGGCGGATATCGCGGTCGAAGTCCTTACTCCGGCGCCCCAGAGCCTACTTACGGCTACGGCAGCAGGCGTCGCTCCGCCGGCTATACTTCTGCCCGAAGAACCGGCAGAAGCCCCTATTCCGGCGCCCCAGAACCGGTTTACCGGTAAGGAGGAAACAGCAACGGCCGAGACAAAAAGTCTCGGCCTTTTTTTATTTCGTCATTTTTACTCAGAATATTGGCGGTTGACACAACTGCTTGTTTTTCATACAATTTTAACAGTATAGTTTTAGTCCAGAGAAGACTAAAACAGTTCTTTTACAAGAGCGCAAAAGGGAAGAGATGAAAAAGACAGCGAAGCCGCCGTGATCAAAGAAAGACGTCTTTTGAAGATGGGATGCTTTCACGTCCACAACAGGAGAAAGAAAGGGAAACGATGCAGGCGATTTCTTCGGTTGGAGACCTTGCTCCGAAGCAGAGAGGTTTTTTGGCTCGCCAGGAGACAGATCCCAAAGACAAAGAGGCCGTAATTGGCCTTGCCAGGGAGTTTAATCAAGTTTTTTCTACGGAACTTTCCTGGCAGAGCGTTCGTCGTTTTCTGACCAACCTTCAACGGAAAGAAAGGAGACAAAGAAACGGGGGAGTCGTGTCCCTGCCTGACCCGCCTTGCGTTAAGGTGAAGCCGGGCGCTGTTTGAACCGTTTAAAACAAGGAACCAGCGACATGGATGTTTCTGAAGCACATCTGAAAAGAACAGCGGAAAAGGATCCCGCCTGGCTGTTCTCCAAATCTCAAAAGGCGGGCTCTATCGATCTGGTGGTGGATCTTCATTGCCTAAAAGGAGGCAACGGCGATTCATTGATAGCTTTTCCTCTGGCCGTCCGTTTGGGATTTTGGCCTGAAAAATACGATGTTTGCTGTTTTTTTGTGAGGTTTGTTTCTCAAGGCCTGAAAGTGCTCACCACTCACGGCCTTTCTCTGGTAACAGGATCGATGATCAGCTTATGCCAGAGAAACTGTCCTCGGGAGGCCTCAATTCTTGTTAATCTCCAAGAGGACAGAAATTGCCTCTTGGCGGGAAAAACGCCCTTCTCAGACAAAGACCGCGCTCCTTTTCATATCGGCTTTCCTTTTGCCGACGTAAGGGGAAAAGTTCTTTTAGCGGGAGATCTTTCTGAAGTCAATCCTTTTGTTGCTCTGGCCCTTCAGAAGATATTCTTGGGAAATTGTGCCCAGGAAGTGTTATTTGCCACTCCTCCCATTTCCAGAGATTATTCCGACTTCCTGGAAACTAGGGGAATCCAGGTGGTGAAAATTGAGGGAAGCGCTTAAGTTAGAAAAGCAGGGGTTGCCAAATCGCAACCCCTTTTTTTATTTGCAACTTTACAAAAAGTTGCTATAATGCATAAACATGAAAAAAGTTTTTTCCTTTATTTGGGAAATATCAAAGGTAGCAATTATAGCGGCCTTGATAGTTATTCCTGTTAGACATTTTGTCTTTCAGCCTTTTGTGGTAAGGGGCCAGTCAATGGCTCCTAATTTAGCAGAAGGAGATTA
This sequence comes from uncultured Candidatus Saccharibacteria bacterium, assembly GCA_964493085.1. Classification (GTDB taxonomy): domain Bacteria; phylum Patescibacteriota; class Minisyncoccia; order Minisyncoccales; family GWA2-38-27; genus CAYXTC01. The sequence goes on along the minus strand of CAZBLV010000010.1, from coordinate 36,237 downwards.
TTTAATTGTTGACGAACTTACTTATCAGTTCAGGGGCCCGGAAAGAGGAGAGGTGGTGGTTTTCAAGTCTCCGGAAGATCCCTCTCAAAGGTTTATTAAAAGAGTGGTGGGCCTGCCGGGAGAAACTGTAGAGATAAAAAATAATAAGGTTGCAATATACGGAAAAGAAAAAAGTGCGGTCTTAGACGAGTCAGAATATTTGCCTTCTTCTGTGGGAACAATAGGAGATGCCACTTTCGAGCTAGAGAAAGACGAGTACTTTGTTTTAGGGGATAATCGAGATTTTTCTTATGACTCTAGAAGATTCGGGGTTATCTTGGAAGATAATATTATTGGCAGATTCTTTTTTCGGGTATGGGGCAGGGCCCCGATGACGAAATTTGAACAGCCTGATTATTAATATGGGGAGAAGACCTAAATTTCAAAGCCCGACAGGAATGCACGATATATTGCCGGAAGAGCAGCCCTATTTCAGGAAAACTTACAAAACAGCTGAAAAAATGGCTGACTTTTATAACTTCGGGAAGATTGACACTCCTATTTTAGAGGATGCAGAACTTTTTGCCAGAGGAGTGGGGGGCGCCACAGATATTGTGAAAAGAGAAATGTTTTCCTTGAAGACGAAAGGAGGAAATCTCTTGGCTCTAAGACCGGAATGGACTGCTCCTGTGGTAAGGTCTTACATCCAAAACGGCATGCATAATCTGCCTCAGCCTCTTAAGCTTTGGTATTTTGGTCCTTGTTTCAGGCACGAGAATCCCCAAGCTGGGAGATATCGCCAGTTTTGGCAGTTTGGCTTTGAAGTTTTAGGAGAGGCGAGTCCGGTCATAGACGCTCAGATGATACAGCTTTTATACATAATCTTAAAACAATTGGGGATGAAGGACTTGGTTGTCGAAGTAAACAGCATCGGAGACAGCCAATGCAGGCCTTATTACAAAAAGCTTTTAACCAGTTATTTCAGAAACAAAGAGTCTTCTTTGTGCGCTAACTGCAAAAAAAGACTAAAGGAAAATGTTTTAAGAATTTTAGACTGCGACGAAGAGAAGTGCCAGCCCATTATCGCTTCGGCTCCTCAAACCCTTGATCATTTGTGCGAGGACTGCAAAGGCCATCTTAAAAGAACTCTGGAATTTCTGGACGAGTTGGAAATTCCCTATTCTCTTAATCCTCACTTGGTTAGGGGGCTGGATTATTACACAAGAACTGTTTTTGAAATCTACGCCAAAACTCCGGACAAAGAGGGCGTTTCCAGGCTGGCTTTAGGGGGTGGTGGCAGATACGACGGATTAGTTAAATTATTGGGGGGAAAAGACACTCCGGCTTGCGGCTGGGCAGGGGGAATAGAGAGGATAGTTAGTTTAATGAAAGAGCAGAAAGACCTTTCCCAGTCAAACTCTCCTGATGTTTTTGTGGCTCAATTAGGGGATTTGGCGAAGCGCAAGGCACTTAAGCTTTTGGAGGAATTTAGGAAAATGAATATTAAAGCGGAAGAGACTTTGGGAAGAGATTCTCTTAAGGCTCAACTGAATCGGGCAGACAGGATGGGGGCCAAATATACTTTGATCATCGGCCAAAGAGAGGCTTTAGACGGGACATGTCTTGTAAAAGACATGGAAAGCGGAAAGCAGCAGATAATAAAAATAAAAGACCTGCCAGGGAAGCTTAAGAAGGAATTGAAAAAGAAGAAATAAGCAAAGCTTTTTTCGCCAAAGAATAATTATATAATCTTGAAATAATGAATTGTCTCTTTTGCAAAATAGCAAACAAAGAGGTGCCAGCTGATATAGTTTACGAGGATGAAAAGGTTTTAGGCTTCAAGGACATTAATCCGGAAGCTCCTGTTCATATCCTTTTTGTTCCCAAAAAACACATAGAATGGAAGGATAATCTTGCAGAAGAGAAAGACGTCCTTCTTTCGATTATTTCGGCAGCCAAAAAGGTCGCTAAAGAAAAGAATATATTCTCAGCATGCAAACTTGTCTTTAATATTGGGAAGACGGGAGAGATACCTCATATCCATTTGCATCTTTTGGGTGGCTGGGAAGGCAATATTCCTAAAAAGTAGATTGATTATGCCTTTAGAAATTAAAAAATCAGAAAGAGAGAATTCTCAAAGCCTAATCCGCCGGTTTGGAAGAAGAATGAAAAAGAGCGGCATTTTGCTTAATGCCAGGAAAGGCCGTTTTCACAAGAGAGAAAAAAGCGAGCAGATGAAAAAGAGGTCTGCGCTCAGAAAAGAGGAGAAAAGAAAAAAATACGAGAAGATGAGAAAATTGGGTCAGTTAAGATAATGCCGGCCCTGAAAGAGGAAATAAAAAAAGATCTGCAGCAGGCTGTTAAAAATAAAGAGGAAACAGTTGTTTTGGTTTTGCGCGGACTAACAGCTTCTCTTTTAAACAAAGAAAAGGAAAAGAGATATAATCTTTCCCAACAAGGGGAAGAGAGCTTGGATGAGATATCATTAAGCGAAGAGGAAGTCGTTGAAGTTGTTTCCTCTGAGGCCAAAAAAAGGAGAGAAGCGATTTCAGAATATAAAAAAGGGGGGAGAGAGGAGCTGGCAGAAAAAGAAGAGAAAGAATTGGAAGTTTTGCAGAAATATTTACCAGAGCAACTTTCAGAAGAAGAGCTTGAGAAAATAATTAACAAAGCAATAGAAAAAACGGGAGCCTCTTCTATGCAAGACATGGGCAAAGTAATGGCAGAAGTCATGGCTCAAACCAAAGGCAGAGCAGACGGCAAAACAGTAAGCGAGAAAGTTAGAAGCAAGCTGTCTGGCTAAAATGGTAAGAATTCGCAATTTTTCAGGTTTTGAGATTTTAGAGGATAAAATTAAAGAAATAGGGAATAGCGTTTTGGAAAAAGAAGGAAAGAAAGACATTGCTTTTAATCTGGTTTTTGTTTCTTCGGACAGAATTAAAGAATTAAACAAGACGTACAGAGAAAAGGATAATCCCACCGATGTCCTTTCTTTCGAAAACAAAGAGGAGTTTGTTCTTCCTTCTTCCGAGAGTAAAAGAGAGTTGGGTGAGATATTGATTTGCCCCGAGCAAGTTGCAATAAACGCCAAAAGTCTTAATATAGATTTTGAGGAAGAGATCTGCCGTTTGATGATTCATGGGATACTTCACCTTCTGGGATACGACCACGAAAAAGACGAGGAAGAGTTTTTTAAAAAACAAGAATTTTACGTTGATACATTATACTAAATATGGCAAAACGCCAAGTCATAAACGCTTTAGACATAGGGACAGGATCCATTAAGGTTTTATCTGTTATTAGAAACCAGAAAGAAGATACTTTTAAAGTGCTTGCCAAAGAAGAGATTTCTCCTTTGGGGCTTACCCGCGGAGTTGTTGTAGATCCTGTCAAAGTTTCAGAAGCCATCGGATCTTTAATAGAAAAAGTAGAAAATAATTCTGGCCAAAAAATAGAAGACGTTTATGCAGGATTCGGAGGAGGGCATCTTTCTTGCGTTTCTGGCAACAGTTCGGTTTCTGTTTCCCGGGCGGACAACAAGATTTCTCCGAGCGATGTTGAAAGGGTGATAAATGAAGCTAAGGTTTTCCCTCTTCCGTCCAATAAAGAGATTGTAGCAGTTTTCCCAAAAGAATATATTGTTGACGGCGGAGAAAAAGTTAAAGAAGTTGTGGGGATGGAAGGAGTCAAGCTGGAAACCAATGTTTTGGCAATCTGCTGCTTCTCTCCTTATTTGAACAATTCAAAACAAGCCGTACTCAGATCCGGCCTCCAAATTAACGAGCTGGTTCCCAATCCTTTGGCCAGCGCCAGAGCCGTGCTGGCTCCCAAAGAAAAAGAATTAGGGGTTATTGTTTTGGATATAGGGGCTGCCACTACGGATATGGCCATATACGAAGAAGGGGACTTAATACACCTTGCGGTTATTCCCGTTGGGTCCGGCCATATAACTAACGACATAGCAATATCCTTTAAAATCGATGTTGATATTGCAGAAAAGATAAAACTGGATTTTGCAAGATATGACTCAAACTCTGCCAAAAGCAGAAAAAAACAAGAGAGGAGAATTCTCTTGGAAGAGGAGGAGCCTCTTGTTTTTTCCCAGAAAGAGTTGGATGAAATCGTAGAGGCGCGTCTCTTTGACGATATATTAGACTGCGTTAAAAAAGAAATAAAAAAGGTCCGAAAACAGGGAAACCTGCCGGCTGGGATAGTTTTAACGGGAGGAGGAGCAAAGCTTCCGGGGATAAAAGAGCTTGTCAGGAAAAATCTAAAATTTCCTTGCCGAATAGGGGTTCCTGAATCAGGCGGTTCTTTGCCTGAAGACCCTGCCCTTGCCACTGCCTGGGGTCTGGTTATGGAAGCTTGCAATATGGAAGAAACTAGGGCCGAAGGAAGGTTTAAAGAAAAAATTAAAAATTTCTTTAAAAGCTTTATTCCATGAGTCTTAATACAAAAATAAAAGTGCTTGGGGTTGGCGGATCCGGAACCAATGCTATTTCTCGGATGATGAAGCATAAAATTAGAGGCGTGGAGCTTATTTCTGTTAATGCCGATATTCAGGACCTTAATAAGGGCAGAGCCCATCGGAAAATAAGAATCGGCAAGAAAGCCACTAAAGGGTTTGGTACCGGCATGAACCCGGAAAAAGGAAAAATTTCAGCAGAAGAGCAGAAAGAAGAAATAGAGCAGGCTGTTCAGGGAAGCGACATGATTTTCATAACCTGCGGACTGGGAGGAGGATGTGGCAGCGGAGCTTCTCCGGTAATAGCCAAGATTGCCAAAAAGACAGGAGCTTTGACTTTGGCTGTAGTTACCACCCCTTTTTCTTTTGAGGGCGTTTGGAGGAAAGATATTGCCAGAGAAAGCCTTTCTTTTTTGAAAAAAAACGTTGATACCTTGATTACCATTTCTAATGACAGGCTTTTATCAGTGTTAGAGCCTGGCACCTCTCTTAACGACGCTTTTTGGGTCTGCGACGAAACCTTGCGCCAGGCAGTGCAGGGAATTTCAGATCTTGTTATGCTTCCGGGCATAATCAATGTTGATTTCGCTGATATTAAGTCCGTGATGAAAAATTCAGGATCTGCTCTATTCGGAATTGGCAAAGCCACAGGCGAAGACAGGGCCAAAAAAGCAGCCAAAAAAGCCGTGAATTCTCCCTTGCTTAATCTTTCTTGTCGGGGAGCTAAGGGGGTTTTGTTTAATATTTCAGGGGATAAAGACATAAGCTTGTCCGAAATAGATGAAGCGGCGGAAATTATTACCAAAGAGAGCTCCCCTGGAGCAAAAATAATTTTCGGAGCCATAAAAGACGAAAAGCTTAAAAAAGGAGAGATAAAAATAACAGTTATTGCTACCGGCTTCTAATTTTTGAATATTTACCCATAATAATAGAGTTATCCACACTTTTCAGCACTTGACGCGATTTCCTTAGGCGGTAAAATGAAATAATTTGATTCGGCATAACTCTATTTTTTTTTCTCTAAATATGACAAAACAAAAAAACTCTAAAACAGTAGAAAAGGTTCAGAAAAGAAACGGAGCCATAGCGAAGTTTGATTCCGAGAAGATAAGAAACGCAGTTTTTAAAGCTCTTACCGCCAGCGGGCAGGGAGACGGAGAGATGTCAAAAAAGATTTCCGACAAAGTGGTCAAGATTATTAACAGAAGATTCAAAAAAGAAGAGTTTCCCACGGTAGAGCAGATTCAAGATATTGTAGAAGAAATTTTAATATTAGAGGGCTTAGTGGAGACAGCGAAGGCATATATCCTTTACAGAGAACAGAGAAGAAAAATAAGAGAGGCCACAGACGTGGTCGATGAATCAACTGAAAAGATCGACAAATACTTAAAAGAGCTTGACTGGCAGGTTTACGAGAACGCCAACATGACTTTTTCTCTCCAGGGCCTGAATCAGTACGCAATTTCCAATATTTCCAAAAAATACTGGCTTAATAAAATATATCCCAAAAAAATTAGGGAGGCAGCTCAAGAAGAGGATTTTCATATCCATGACCTAGACAGCATCAGCACTTATTGTTGCGGATGGGATCTTTATGATTTGCTGAAAAGGGGGTTTGGAGGAGTGGCGAGCAAGATAGAGTGCCGTCCTCCGAAGCATTTCAGGACAGCTTTAGGGCAGCTGGTTAATTTCTTTTTTACAGTTCAGGGAGAAAGCGCAGGAGCGCAGGCTGTTTCTAATTTCGATACTCTTTTAGCTCCCTTTATCCGCTATGACGGCTTAAGCTATCCCCAAGTCAAGCAGGCGATGCAGGAATTTCTTTACAACTGCATGGTGCCTACCAGAGTGGGCTTTCAAACTCCTTTCTTGAACGTAAGCTTGGACATTAAAGCCCCGTCTTATCTTGCAAGCCAGCCGGTAATTATAGGGGGGGAGCTTAAGGAAGAAACCTACGGAGAATTTCAAGAAGAGATAAATATGTTTATCAGGGCTTTTTACGAAGGCCTTATGGAAGGGGACGCTAAAGGGAGGCCTTTTACTTTTCCTATTCCCACAGTCTCTATAACTAAAAACTTTGATTGGGAAAACCCTGCCCTTGAAAGTATGTGGGAGGCTACTGCTAAATACGGAGTCAACTATTTTTCCAATTTTATTAATTCTGATATGGATCCCGAAGATGCCCGGAGCATGTGCTGCCGGCTTCGTCTTGACAACAGGGAGTTAATAATGAGAGGAGGAGGATTATTTGGATCTAACCCTCTTACGGGAAGCGTTGGAGTTGTCACTATCAATCTGCCGCGTATCGGATACCTTTCCAAAACAAAGAAAGAATTCTTTCAAAGATTGAAGAATTTGATGAGTTTGGGTAAAGAGAGTTTGGAAATAAAAAGGAAAGCCATAGAGGACTTAATAGAAAAAGGGCTGTATCCTTACTCCAAGCATTATTTAGCTTCAGTTAAAAAGATGAGGGGCTCTTACTTCGGCAATCATTTTTCCACCATTGGGATAATGGGAATGAACGAGTCTTTAGAAAACTTCTTAGGAGAAAATATGACCACTTCCTCGGGAAGGAAGTTTGCATTAGAGGTCATGGAGTTTATGAGAGAAGAGCTTATAAAATATCAGAAAGAGACGGGAAATCTCTACAACCTAGAGGCTACCCCGGCAGAAGGGACAAGCTACAGGCAGGCAAAAATCGATAAGGAAAAATATCCAGATATTATCACAGCCGGCACAGAAGAGGTCCCTTACTATACTAATTCTTCCCAGCTGCCAGTGGGCTATACGGATGATATTTTTGAAGCCTTTAAGCTTCAGGATAAAATTCAAAGCGAATATACGGGGGGCACTGTTTTGCACGGATTTTTGGGAGAAAAAGTGGATGATCCGGAAATGGCAAAAAACATGGTTAAAAAGCTGGCCGGCAAATTTCACCTCCCTTATTTCACTCTTACTCCGACCTTTTCTATTTGTCCTGTTCACGGCTATTTGTCGGGAGAGCATTTCTATTGCCCCAAATGCGCTGTAAAACAGCCCTGCGAGGTTTATTCCAGGGTAGTAGGGTATATAAGACCTGTTACCCAGTGGAATTACGGAAAAAGGCAGGAATTCAAAGAAAGAAAGGAGTTTAAGGCAGATCAGGAGGCCGCCGGCAAAAAAAAGATCGGCAAAGAGTCCAAACAGAAAACATTGGCTTAAAATTTTATTTACCTCTTATGACTATAGGAGGAATCCAAAAAAGCACTCTTATTGATTATCCGGGCAAAATAGCTGCTACTGTCTTTTTGGCAGGCTGCAATTTAAGATGCCCCTGGTGTTATTCTGCGGAATTAGTTCTCCCAGAAAAAATTAAAAACCAGCCCAAATTATCAGAAAAAGAACTTTTCTCTTTTTTAGAAGAAAGAAAAGATCTTTTGGATGGGATTGTGGTTTGCGGAGGAGAGCCTACCGTCAACAAGGACTTGCCTTTGCTTTTGGGGAAAATCAAGAAGATGGGCTTTTCTGTAAAGCTGGACACTAACGGCACAAACCCTGAAGACCTAAAGGGATTGGCAGAGAAAAAGCTTATTGATTATGTGGCAATGGACGTGAAGCTTCCCAAAGAAAGATATCAGAAAGTCTTGGAAACAGATCCGGAAAGAATTGACCAGAGCATTTCTTTTTTAAAACAGGGGAAAATAGATTATGAGTTCAGGACTACTATTGTGCCCCAGGTTCTGGAAAAAAAAGACATAATAGAAATTGCAAACTGGATAAAGGGAGCCGATAAGTATTATATCCAAAACTTTAAGGCAGAGAAGACATTGGATCCCGCCTTTGCTGATCGCAAGCCCTACTCTGACGAATATTTAAAAGAAATTTTAGAATCCGTTAAGCCTTTGTTTAAAGTCTGCCATCTTCGTGGGTAAGTCGAAAATTCTCTTTTACTTTTGTCTTTCTTTCATTTTAGGCGTTTTTGTCTTTTTCGCCCTTAGCCTTTCTTTTCTTTTTGTTTCAGGAGTCTTTATTTTGGCCCTTTCTCTGATTTTTGTTTTTCAGAAAAGGAGAAAGGCAGTTCTTTTTGGGTTTTTTCTGATTTTTTTCTGTGCGGGATGGCTTGTCTCTTATCAAAAAGATCTGGAAATCAAAAAATCTTATACTCTAAAAAAAGAGGAAGACGTTTCTTTTGAAGGAAAAGTGATCAGAGAGCCAGACCTAAGGGCAGAGGGCGCAAGGCTGGTAGTAGATAGCAGAGACTTTGGTAAAACCCTTGTTTTTCTTGACAGGTATCCTGAATATAATTACGGAGACAGGCTGGAAATAAAGGGAAAGGTAGAGCTTCCTCCGGTTTTCGAAGACTTTGATTACAGAAAGTATCTGGCCAGCCAGGGGATATTTTCTTTGTCCTATAAGCCGGAAGTGCTTTTGCTGGAAGAAAAAAACTTTTCAGGAATCAGAGAGAAGGCTTATTGTCAAATCCTTTCTCTTAAGAGTCGCCTCAAGAGAGGAATCAGAAATGTTTTTCCTTCCCCTGAAAGATATGTTTTGGAAGCTATGATCTTGGGAGACAAGGGCAGCATGCCGGAATCTTTAAAGGAAAAGCTTAATATAGCGGGGTTAAGGCATATTACGGCGATTTCCGGGATGCACATCATAATTATTTTCGGAGCTCTAATGAGTTTCTTTTCTTTTTTATTCTCGTCGTTCAAAAGAGCCTTTGCAGTCTCTTTCCTTTTTCTTTTATTCTTTATCGCTATGGTGGGTTTTCCCTATTCTGCAATAAGGGCTGGCATCATGGCTTTGGCGATAAGTTTTTCTAAGATATTAGGCAGACCGAACGCGAGTATGCGCATTTTAGCTTTAATGGCCGCTCTAATGCTGCTTTTCAATCCTTTGCTGTTGTTTTATGAAGCCGGATTTCAACTTTCTTTTCTGGCAGCAGCCGGCATAATTTATTTTAAAGAACCTCTTAAAAGTTTATTAAAAAAAGTCCCTTTCAAAGATATTTTAGCGATGACTCTGTCGGCCCAAGCATTTACTTTGCCGGTTTTAATATATAATTTCGGGAGAATACCTTTGGTCTCGCTGTTCTCCAATGTCTTGATTGTGCCTATTTTGCCATATGTAATGATTTTTGGGCTTCTGGCCGGGATAACAGCTTTGTTCTCCTTTTCTTTGGCTTTTTTTGCGTCTTTTCCCTGCCAGATATTGTTAGCTTACCTTATAAGGGTTGTTGATTTTTTTTCGAGTAAAAAATGGGCTTCGATAAGCATAGAAAATCCTTCTTGGCTTTGGGTGATATTTTTTTATCTTTTTCTGCTTGCCCTCCTTTTCATTCGCCGCTTTAAAAAAAGAGGCCCGAGTTTTTATTCAGGCCTCTACGAGTTGAAGTAATTCTTGCGGGATATCTTCAGGCGTTTCTTTCACTTGGAAAACAAATAAGGTTACAGGACAAAAGTGAGGGCAGAGCTTGTTTTTTTCATCAGGACGGCAAACAGAGCAGTTGTGGGCTATAGGGCTGATTCTCGCAGGGATAGCCAAGCTGTTGTCGCCGAGCTGGTGCACACATCTTGTTGTTGGACGCGCCATCTCTTCTTCTCCCAAAAATCTTTTTTCAATGTACTTATTGTTTTTTGATAACTCTTTGACAGGGAAATGTCAAACTCTTTTGTGGATAACTGTTTTAAGATATAATGAGGAAATATGCAGAAAATATGGCTTGTAGCAACCAACATGGGTTATGGGCACCAAAGAGCAGCCCATCCCTTAAGAGAGATTGCCGTTAATGAAGAGATAATAAGAGCGGACAGCTATCCTGGCATCCCAAAAAAAGACAAAAAATTTTGGGAGAGGTCAAGAAGTTTTTATGAATTTATCTCTAGGTTTAAGTCGATCCCTTTAATTGGAAGATTGGCTTTTGCCGTTTTTGACTATTTCCAAAGAATTCCAAAGTTTTCTCCTTTCCGGGATCTTTCCAAGCCCAGTTTTGTTTTAAAGCAGACCTATAAGCTTATTAAAAAAGGCTGGGGAGAAGATTTTATTAAAAAACTGGAAGGAGGCCGGCCCTTTGTGACAACTTTTTCTACTATGGCCTTTATGGCAGAATACTTTAATTATCCCGGAGATATTTTTTGCATAATATGCGACGCAGACATTGCCCGCACCTGGGCTCCTTTAAAGGGCGAAAAAAGTTGCATCAAGTATTTTGCTCCCACAGAGAGATCGTCAGAAAGGTTGAAAATGTATGGAGTGAAAGAGAAAAATATATTTTTGACAGGACATCCTCTTCCTCTTGAAAATGTTGGCAAAGAGAGAGAGATAGCAAAGGAAGATTTTAAAAAGAGAATAAAAAAATTAGAGCCGAATCAATTGGGCAGGGTTCCTGGGGGCGGCGGCCCTTTGCGATTGATGTTTGCTATCGGAGGGGCTGGATCCCAAAAGGAAATCGGTCTTAAGGTAATGACTTCTTTGGCAAAAAGGATTAAAAATAAAGAAGTAGTTATTATTTTCTCTGTCGGTACCAGGAAAAACCTGAAAGATTATTTTTTAAAAAACTCTGAAAAACTGGGGGTCAGAGACGGGATGGAGATAGTCTTTGGCGAGAAAGCAGAGGACTATTTTATAGAATTCAACAACAAATTAAGAGAAACCGATATTTTATGGACCAAGCCCAGCGAACTTTGCTTTTTTGCCGCTCTGGGCTTGCCCTTGATTCTTGCCCCAACTATCGGATCCCAAGAGAAAAAGAATAAAAAATGGATTTTGAAGAAAGGGGCAGCTTTGGTCCAAAAAGACCCTCTTTTCTGCGACAAATGGCTCTTTGATTATCTTAGAAGAGGACTGCTGGCCGAATGCGCCATTAACGGATTTTACAGAATAGATAAATTGGGCAGAGAAGAGATAATCAAAAAGCTTTTATAGTATGACGTGGCTGTTAGTCATAATATTAGCCTATCTTCTTTTCTCTCTGACTTCTTTGGGAGACAGATATCTTTTGCTGGGCCCTCCGAATTCCAAAAGCTACGCTTTTTACGTAGGAATCTTAAGCATTCTTGTTCTGCCGCTGGCTCCTTTTGTAGAATTCAGCCTTGTTTCTCCAATCCATCTTTTTCTTTGTTTTTTGGCGGGGACTGTATTCGTTCTGTTTACTTTTTCTCTTTTTACCGGTTTTGAGAAATTTGAGGCCTCGACAATGGTTCCTGCTTTTGGAGGATTTCTTCCTTTATTTACCCTTGGCCTAACATTCGTTTTTTTCGGGGGAGGAGTTGTTTTAAAAGGATGGGACCTTCTGGCTTTCCTTATTTTAATTCTAGGAAGCGTTTTAATCACAAAAAGCTCTTCTAATAAACTTTCTTTTCCTTCTTTGAAAATTGCTCTAGTTACAGCTTTGCTTGCTTCTCTTTATTTTATTTTGGCAAAATACGTTTATTCGTCTTTGGGTTTTTGGACAGGGTTTATCTGGATGAGAATAGGAAGCTTTGTTGCGGCCTTATTCTTTGTTTTTTCCAAAGAAGTGAAAAGAGAAATTTTTAAGGGCCAATTCGCTTTTACTAAAAAAACTTTTCCAATTTTTTTCTTTGTTCAGGGAATGGGGGCAGCAGCTTTTATTCTTCAAAATTGGGCTGTGGACTTGGCCGACACTACTTTTCTGCCCGTGATCAACGCTCTTATGGGAGTCCAATACGTTTTTTTATTCGCTTTTTCGCTTTTGCTTTCTTATAAGTTTCCTTGGGTCTGGAAAGAAAAGCTCTCGAAAAGAAACATTATAGAAAAATCTGTGGCGATAATTACAATAGCTGCAGGCCTTGCGATTTTATCTTTAACATGAGTATCTTTGGAAAAACCTTAATTTTTTCTTTCTTTTGCCTTTTTTTATTGACTGGGGTTTTTTTAATAAGCCGCGGGTCAGAAGAAAAAGAAACTTCAATCTACAACAACTCTGCCCAAGAAAAAAGAAACCCGTCCCTGGAACAAAAAATCGGCCAGCTTTTTATAATAGGCATAGAAGGGACAAAGCCAAGCAGGGAAATAGAAAAATTAATTAAGGAAATCCGCCCCGGAGGCATTCTTCTGCTTAAGAGAAACATTGTAAACAAGGATCAGGTGAAAGAGCTGGTTTCTTTTCTGCAAAAAACTTCAATGGAAAGTTCGGGACTGCCTCTTTTTGTAGCCGTAGACCAGGAAGGGGGACTGGTTTCCAGGGTAGAATGGGCGGAAAAGACGCCGCAATTTCGGATTGAAGGCCCGGATAAAGCCCTAGAAATAGGCAGGCTAAGAGGAGAAGACCTAAGGGAGATGGGAATAAATCTTAATCTCGCCCCTTTGGTGGACGGCAATCGCCAAAAGGATTTTCTTTTCAACAGAAGCTTTCAGCAGGAGAATAGGGCTCTGCTGGCTGCTGCCTTAGTCCAGGGCCAGCAGCTTTCAGGCATACTTTCCTGCCTTAAACACTTTCCGGGATACGACAATATCGATTTTAATCCGGAAGAAGAATTAGCCTATGTGGAAAAGATTCCTGAAATTTCCCGGTTTGAAAAAGCCAGCCGGCTTTCTGAGATGGTAATGGTTTCCAACGTGGTGTATAAAGAAATAGACGAAGACCTTCCCTTTAGCTTTAGCAAAAAGGGAGTAAGTTTTCTGAAGGAGTATTTTTCAGAAGATATTATCATTGTTTCTGACGATCTTTCCCAGAGTTCCCTGCTAAACAAGTTTTCCCTGGAAGAAATTGTCGGCTTGCCGGTCAAAGCGGGAGTAGATCTCCTTATTTTCTCCGGCTGGCGGAAGCCGGCTCCAGAAGGGGTAGAGGCCTTATTGAGCCTGGCAAGAGCAGGGGAAATAGATGAAGCAAGAATAAATGATTCTTTTAATAAAATCGTTGAATTAAAATCTTTGCTTATCAATGAATAAAATCAGAATGATTTTAATAGTTTTTCTTTCTTTCCTTTTCCTCTTTGTAGTCTTCTTTTTTGTCGGTTTTCCTTCAGAAGAGAAAAACCTAGGCTGGGGAGTGAATTTTTCCCAAAAACACGCCACCAATCTTGGCATGGACTGGAAAGAAGCTTACTCGGCCCTATTAAACGAGCTGGGCGTTAGGAAAATTAAGATAGCCAGTTATTGGGATCTTTTAGAGCCGGAAAGAAATGTTTATAGCTTTGATAGTTTGGACTGGAAAATCAACAAAGCAAAAGAAAAGGGGGCTAAGGTCCTTTTGGCGGTGGGAATAAAAACACCCCGCTGGCCCGAATGCCATCTTCCGGAATGGGCGCAAGAATTAGAAGAAGAAGAGCAAAAAGAAAGAATTTTAAAACTGGTAAAAGAAATTATTTTAAGGTATCGGCAGGAAGAAACCATTTGGGCCTGGCAGGCGGAAAACGAGCCCTTTTTTGCCTTTGGCGAATGCCCCTGGAAAATAGACAGGGATTTTTTAGAAAAAGAGATAGCCCTGATTAAAGAGAACGACCCCTTGAAAAGGCCCGTGTTAGTAACAGGGACCGGGGAATTCTCTTTCTGGCTAAAACCGGCTTTGTCAGGAGACATAGTGGGGGCCACCCTTTACAGGAAAGTCTGGATGAAAGAGTTAAACACTTATTTCACTCATTTTTTCCCTCCTGTTTTTTATTCCAGAAGAGCAAAAATTATTAACTATTTTTTTAACAAAGAAGTTATTTGTGTGGAGCTTCAGGCAGAGCCCTGGACCCCTAATTTAATATATAACTCCACCCTGGAAGAGCAGAAAAAAACTATGGACTTGGAACAATTTCGAAAAAATGTTAACTTTGCCAAAAGAACCGGTTTGAAAGAATTCTACTTTTGGGGAGCTGAATGGTGGTATTGGATGAAGAAAGAAAACAATAGGCCTGAAATTTGGGAAGAGGCAAAAAAATTATTTTAGCAAAATATGCTTTCTATTATAATTCCAGCGCTTAACGAAGAAAAACATTTGCCCATTCTGCTGGGCTCTATTAAAAGACAAGGCTTTGACGACTACGAAATTATAGTGGCGGACGCCGGGTCCCAAGACAAAACCCGGGAGATTGCTCGTTATTATAATTGCAAAATTGTTAAAGGAGGCAAGCCGGCTCAAGGCAGGAACCAGGGCGCTTTTTATGCTAAAGGCGACCTGCTTTTGTTTTTAGACGCAGATTCTTATTTGCCTTCTGGCTTTTTAAGGGACAACTTAAGGGAATTTAAGAAAAGAAATCTTAAAATCGCAAGCTTTTGCCTTAATCCCCTAGAAAAGGGACGCATCCTTTTTAACATTTTTTACAACTTTCCCGCCCTTTTAATGCAAAGGGTTCTCCCCCATGCTTCTATGGGAATTCTCATAGAAAAAAAGGTTTTTAAAAAAATAAGAGGATTTGACGAAACAATTACTTTGGCAGAAGATCATGACCTTGCCAGAAGGGCTAAAAAATTCGGCAAATACGGAATATTAACTTCCAAAAAGCTTTATGTTTCAGAAAGAAGATTCGAGACTGACGGATGGTGCAAAACAGCCGGCAAATATCTTTTTTCAGAAATACACATGGTCTTGAAGGGGCCTGTGAGAAAAGATCTTAACTACAAGTTTGATCACCACTTGAAGAATAAAGACAAAGCTTTATAATATTCTATATATGAACGACCTCTATCAGCTTCCCCAGTTTAACTTTAAAAGCAAAAAAAATAAGAAGAAAAAGAAAGACAGTATTGCGGTTTTGGGTTTGGCCGTTTTATTGGCTTCGGTTTTCGGTTTTTTGGCAGGAATGGGGCCCAGTCTTTATTTCTATTTCCAAGTTCAGGACTACTTGGAGAAAGCAGAGATCGCTCCCATTGTTTTAGAGACAGAAGAAGGAGTCGAAGAATACACCCCTGCTGTCCCTCAAGAAAAGGTGGTTGTCGAAGTAGCAGAGAAAGCTTCTCCTGCCGTAGTAAGCATCATTGTTTCCAAAAACGTGCCTCTGACAGAAGATAATTATATCAACCCCTTTAAAGAGTTTGAAGAATTTTTCGGGCCTGTGCCCGACGATTTCCAGCTACCGGAATATCGCCAGGAGGAAACAGAAAAAAGAGAAATAGGGGGAGGCTCTGGCTTTATTGTTTCAGAAGACGGCATGATTTTGACAAACAAGCATGTGATTCTGGAAGAAGAAGCAGATTATGCCGTTTTTACCAATGACGGAAGGAGTTTTTCTGCCAGCGTTTTAGCCCGAGATCCCTTCAAAGATTTAGCTATCTTAAAAATAGAGCAAGATAAAGAAATCGACGAAACCGGAGAGCCGAGCTTAGAATCTTTTCCCGTATTAAAAATGGGGGACTCCGATACCTTAAAAATAGGGCAGACAGTGGTAGCAATAGGCAATGCCTTGGGAGAATTTAGAAATACCGTTTCTGTGGGAGTTGTTTCCGGGCTGGGAAGGCAGATTACGGCCACGGGCGGGGAATTTGTAACTACCCTTAAGGATGTCATTCAGACAGACGCTGCCATTAACAAAGGAAATTCCGGAGGGCCTCTTCTTAATCTTCGGGGGGAGGTAGTGGGAATAAACACGGCTATTGCTTCCGGAGCCCAGAGTATCGGATTCTCAATACCTATTAACGATGCCAAAAGGGCCGTAAGCCAGGTCAAAGAAAAGGGAGAAATAGTATACGCTTTTATGGGAGTAAGGTATTTAGTGGTGAACAAAGAAATCCAAGAAGAAAACAAACTGCCAATTGACTACGGAGCCTGGATTCAAAGAGGAGATCAGGGAGAGCCGGCAGTGCTGCCCGATTCCGCAGCAGAGAAAGCAGGGATTAAAGAAGGAGATATTATTTTAGAGCTTGACGGAAAACAAGTTACCGAAAAAGAAACCTTGTCAGACATAATATTAGACTACGATCCCGGAGACGCCGTTGACTTGAAAGTTCTAAGGGCAGGAAAAGAAATAACTCTGAAAATAATCTTAGGCAAGAAGAGCGGGTAGTTTTATTGACAAATATTAAGATTGTAATAAAAAGAATTAATATGGAGCTTCGTTTTTTCAATTGGTTTTTTGGATATTTTGCCTTTTTTGGAAAAGAGGCTGGCTTAAGTTGAATCTAGAGAAGATAAACTAAACCAGCCTCTTTTTCAGAAGAGGCTTTTTTGTTCTTTGAAAATTAGATAAGGAGAAAAGAATGATTATAGAAATGACGCAAGACGCAACAGAAGAACAGGTTAGAGATGTCTGCCTTCTCGTTAGGGAAAAAGGTTTTGAGACCCAGCTTAATTCCGGCCAGGAAAGAACTGTTATTGCTGTTCTAGGAAGCAGGACAGGGCAGACAGACACTCAGAATTTTGAGCGCCTGTCTGGCGTAGAAAAAGTTTTCCGCATTGAAAAGCCCTTTAAGCTGGCTTCCCGCAATTTCCACGGGGAAAATACCGTGGTTAGGGTAAGAAACGCAATAATCGGCGGGAAAAAGCCGGTAATAATGGCAGGGCCCTGCGCCGTAGAGTCAGAAGAGCAAATTCTTTCTTGCGCTGAAATTGTTAGAAAGATAGGAGGAAAAGTTTTAAGAGGGGGAGCTTTTAAGCCCCGCTCTTCTCCTTTTTCTTTCCAGGGTCTTGGAGAAGAAGGCCTTAAGCTTTTAGCAAGGGCGCGGGACAAAACCGGTTTGGCAGTGCTAACAGAAGTAGTCTCTTCTGAAGATGTTGCCTTGGTTTCAGATTACGCTGATATTCTTCAGATTGGATCCCGCAATATGCAGAATTTTAAACTGCTTGAAAAAGCAGGTAATTCCGGCCTCCCCGTTCTTTTAAAAAGAGGATTAGCCTCCACTATTGAAGAATGGCTTACGGCTGCAGACTACCTGCTTAGGTCGGGCAAGAGCGAAGTCATCCTTTGCGAAAGAGGAATCAGGACTTTCGGGAATTACACCCGCTTTACTCTGGACATTGGAGCAGTTCCTGTTGTTAAAAGATTCAGCCATCTGCCTGTGGTCGTAGATCCGAGCCATGCTGCCGGCTATTTTGAGTACGTGCCAAGTTTAGCTAAAGCGGCCATTGCCGCTGGCGCAGATGGGATTTTGGTGGAAATCCATCCAGATCCAGCTAAAGCTCTTTCTGACGGAGCCCAATCCCTTACTTTTTCTGACTTTTCGCGTCTTGTAGAAGACATTAACCGCTCTCTGTAAATTTAACCAAACGGCCTTTTCTAAGGCCGTTTTTCTTGCTTTTCTTTTTCTAAGGGTTTAAAATGCAGCAATTGCAGTTCTTTTAAATTTAAAGAAAGGAAACTAAATGAGAAAAAGAATCTTACCTTCGTTTTCTCCCAAGGAGCTACAAATTTATCTTCAGATACCGGAAGAGGTCAGATTTATCAGCCATCCTGATTTTCAGGATTCTCTGATCGAAGAAGATCTCTTCGGGGAGGACGCAGAAGCGATAGAAATTGCTGGCTGGAGAGGCTTTCGTCCGCTTTCAGGCGGAGGTTCTTCAGAAAATCCTCTTCAAGGCAGAGTTTTGAGCCGGGAAGAAGAAAAACTTTTGTTCCTCCGTTTTAATTATGCTCGCTATCAGTTATTTTTGCTGAAAAAAGTTCGATCCGGAGCTGTTTCAAGAAGAAGGGCAAGAAAAATGATTATTTGGTTTCAGCGCGCAGAAAAAACGCGGCTTGAGATCATTGAAGCCAATCTGCCCTTGGCTGTTTCAAGGGCTAAAAGGTTTTCTCCTTCGCGCTTAGCTTTGCCAGAGCGTATTTCCGAGTGCAACCTAGCTCTTATTAAATGCATTGAAAGGTTCGATGTTTCGAGGTGCAACAAGTTTTCCACTTATTTTTTCGTAAACGCTTACTGGAGATTAGTGAAAAGCGAAAGAGATGCTTCTAAAGTAAATCAGGTTGACCCTGCTGTGCTGGAAACAATGTCTCAAGATGGACCGGAAACAAATCCCTCGGATTCTACCTGGGTTATAAGAGAAATTGTTGACAGCAGGAGAGGCTACGGGCTTTCCGATATTGAAAGAGAGGTTCTGTCTAGGCATTACGGATTTCTTGGCCAAGAGGAGACTCTTACGAGCATATCAAAGAAAGTTAACTTAAGCATAGAAAGGGTCCGCCAGATAAAAGAGGAGGCCTTGAGAAAAATAAGGAGGTTTCTTTTAGCGAATCCACAAATTCTTAATCTTAAACAAAGCGGCCTTTCTTAATCGGCCGCTTTTTTATTAATCGTTGATTTTTTAAGAAAAATATGTTAGAAAAAAACAAGAAAAACATCTATTTTTTAAATTATGAACGGTACAAATTTTACCCAAAAAGCCCAACAAGCAATTATTAATGCCCAATCTGTTGCTCAAGCAAGGGGTCAGCAGCAGATTGATACGCTTCATCTTCTACTCTCTTTGCTTTCCCAGGAGGGAAGCGTGGTTTTGAGCTTGCTTAAAAAAATGGGAGCTGATGTGGAAGAACTGAAAAAGAAGGCCGGCAGTGCTTTGAATAATATGCCTTCTTCTTCGGGAGCCCAGCCTTTCGGCCAGTTTTATCTTACTCAAGATATGGCCAAAGTTATTGAAAAAGCAAGGCAGGAGTCCATGAAAATGAATGATGACTTTATCTCCGTAGAGCATCTTTTCTTAGCTCTTTTAACCGTTGACAGTAAGGCAAAAGAGATTATGGAGAAGACCCCCTTTCTTAGGGCGGAAGGAGGAGTGCACAGCATGGAAGCTGAAAAACTTAATTACGATGCCGCGTCAAAGGCCTTAGATGAAATAAGGGGAGGAGAAAGGATTACAGACCCCAATCCTGAATCTAAATACCAGGTTGTTGAAAAATATACAACCAACCTTACCGACGAAGCTCGCAAAGGAAAAATTGATCCTGTGATCGGCCGGGAAAACGAGATAAGGAGATTGATGGAAGTTCTCTCTCGCAGAACAAAAAACAACCCTGTCCTTATCGGAGAAGCAGGAGTTGGAAAAACCGCTATTGTTGAGGGTCTGGCCAGCAGAATAGCGAAAGGCGACATCCCAGAGAGCTTGAAGGAAAAGGATCTTATAAGATTGGATCTTGGCACCTTGGTGGCAGGCACCAAGTACAGAGGAGAGTTTGAAGAGCGAGTAAAAGCGCTCTTAAAAGAGTTAAAAAAAGCAGAAGGCAAGTATGTTCTTTTTATAGACGAACTACATACTTTAGTAGGAGCCGGAGGGGCTGAAGGCGCCATAGACGCCTCTAACCTGTTAAAGCCCGCCTTGGCGAGGGGGGAGCTTAAAGCTATTGGCGCTACCACCTTAAAAGAATATCAAAAATATATTGAAAAAGATGCAGCCCTGGAAAGAAGATTCCAGCCGATTTATGTAAAAGAGCCTTCTACAGAAGACACCATTTCCATTCTTCGAGGAATTAAAGAAAAATACGAAGTCCACCACGGTCTTAAAATAAAAGACGCCGCTCTAGTGGCTGCCGCCGAGCTGGCTTCCAGATACATTACAGATCGGTTTCTGCCGGACAAGGCAGTAGACTTAATAGACGAGGCCATGTCTGCCTTGAGGCTGGAAATCGAATCAGAGCCCACCCAGTTTGACGAACTAAAAAGGGAAATACAAAAGTTGGAAATAGAAAAGGAGGCCCTTAAAAAGGAAGGAGGTCAGAAAAAGAGACTGACGGTAATCAACCGCTCTTTGGCCGATCTTAAGGAAAGGGCCAGGGCTTTTGAAGTGAAATGGAAAAACGAAAAAGAGCTTATTCAGAAGATTAAAGACCTAAAAAAGGAAATAGACAATCTTAACTTTCAGGCGGAAGTGGCTCAGCGGGAAGCTGATCTTCAAAGGGTGGCAGAAATTAAATACGGAAAAATACCGGAATTATTAAAAGAAATCAGAGGGGCAGAGAGAAAGCTGGCGAGAATCCAAAAAAACAGAAGAGTTCTTAAAGAAGAAGTGGAAGAAGAAGATATTGCCAAGATTGTTTCCCGCTGGACAGGAATTCCAGTGACCAGGCTTATTGAAGAAGAAGCTAAAAAGCTTGAGAAAATGGAAAACATCATGAGCAAGAGAGTGGTGGGCCAGAGTCAGGCCATCGAGGCTATATCTAATGCCATTCGCAGGTCAAGGGCCGGGATATCAGAAGAAGATAGGCCTTTGGGTTCTTTTATCTTTTTAGGGCCCACAGGGGTCGGAAAAACGGAAACAGCCAGGGCGTTGGCTTCTTTCTTGTTTAATGATGAAAATGCAATGATTAGGCTTGATATGTCAGAGTATATGGAGAAACACACTGTCTCCAGAATAATCGGCTCTCCTCCCGGATATGTCGGGCACGAAGAAGGAGGCCAGCTGACAGACAAGGTAAGAAGAAGGCCTTACAGCGTGATCCTGTTTGACGAAATAGAAAAAGCCCATCCCGAGGTGTTTAACATTCTTCTGCAAATTTTAGAAGATGGGAGGCTGACAGATGCCAAGGGAAGGACGGCTTCTTTTAAAAATACTATTTTGATCATGACCTCAAACATAGGGTCAGAGTACATTGCTGAAATGAGTTCTCTTGGCTTTGCCAGAGAAAAAGAGGAGAGAAGAGAGGGCCTTAGAGAGAAAGTAATGAATTCTCTTAAAGAAAAATTCAGACCTGAATTTATAAATAGAATAGACGAGATCATTATTTTTGATTATCTAAGCAAAGAACAGATTAAAGAAATAGTAGATTTAGAGCTTGATAAAGTAGCTTCTCGTCTGGCCAAGAAAAATATAAAGATAAAAGTTACAGAAAAGGCAAAAAAACTGCTGGCAGAATTAGGCTATGATCCTAATCTCGGCGCCAGGCCCCTTAAAAGGGTTATTCAAAAACAAGTGCTTAATCCCTTATCTTTAAAAATGGTAGCAGGCCTTGTTCAGGAAAAAGATCAGATTATTGTTACAGCAGAAAACGGGAAGATTATGGTTAAGGCGCCGAGGGAAGTGAAAAACAAGAAAGCAACAACGGGTGCTAAGTCCTAAGAAATGTTTCAAAGAATAGCAAAAATTTTCATTGTCTTTATTTTCGGCATAGCAGGCGGAATTTTTGCTGACCAAATCCTTTGGCCTTATTTTATTGAAAGGCCTCTTTTTTATGAATACCGGCTTGAACAAAAACCAATAGAAGTTATAGAAGAGAAAAATACTATTATCCAAGAAAATGAGTTCTTGCAGCAGATAGTGCCGGAAGTAGAAAAAAGCCTTGTTGCCATAGAAATTGCCGGCACCCTTGGAAGAAGATTGCTGGGATCCGGAGTAGTGATAACTGCAGACGGACTAGTTGTTGCCTTGGCAGAGTCGGTTCCGTCAGGAAGCAGCCTTTCTTTTTCCGTGGAGAACGAAAAACCCGAGTACCAAATCTTAAAAAAGGACCTGGATAAGAATTTAGCACTAATAAAGCTCGAAAAAGACAACTTAATCCCAGTTAAGTTTGCAGGCTATGATAGTTTAGAATTGGGGCAAAGGGTTTTTTCCCTAGCTAATATAGAACTTGATGGGGGATACGAGAGATCGGTTAACGAGGGCATTATCAAACACTATACTCAAAAAATAATCCAAACAAGCATTCAAGAAGAAGAATCAGTGCAAGGAGGTCCGCTTTTTAATATCAAGGGGGGGTTGACCGGCCTGCTTCTTTCCAATAAAGAAGGAAGCCTAAAAGCAGTTTCCATTAAAGAGATTAGGGAATTTAGCGGGTTTTAGTATGTTCCGCTGGATTTTAGTGGCTATTCTTTTTGTTGCAGCGTTGTGTGCAATAGTTATTATGAGAAAAAGCCAAACCGCAGTCTGCATAAAAGAAATATGTTTTAATGTTGAGATAGCGAGAACTGCAGAGGAAAAGCTGCGGGGGCTGAAGAACAGAGAAATCCTGCCCAAAGATGAGGGCATGCTTTTTATTTATTCTGAAGAAAAACAAAGAAATTTTTGGATGAAAGACGTATTAATTCCTTTAGATATTATTTGGATAAACAAAGATAAAGAGATAGTTTTTATTGAAGAAAACGCCCAGCCCTGCAAGAATAATTGTCCTGTTGTCGCTTCGGATAAAAAGGCAAAGTACGTTTTGGAGGTAAAAGGCGGAATTTGCCAAGATATTGGAATAAGGGTAGGGGACAAAATAAATATATACTGATGCTGAAAACTTTGCTTAGCAGAAAAAAGCTTCACTTAAAAAAGGAAAGTTTAGCGGATTAATGGCTTAAAACAAAAGGGCGACTTGATATCGCCCCTTTTTTCTATGAGTAGAGAAAAGTACACTCTCTTATTCTGCCGTTGCCCTTGCAGTTAAAAACTCTGAATTTGATCGATGGGACTCCTGCTGAGCTCTGCTTTAGACAAGAAATAAAAGCGACTGGGCACTGCCAAAGATTGTGCGGAAGGCCGTCAGCGCAGATAATGTTTTCGTAAAAGGATATTTCCTCTAGAGTTGAAGCCAGCACATCGTTTGTCTGTTTGTTTAAAGGCTCTACATACCAAGTGTAAACCATTCCTTTTCTCCTGTTATTTTTCAAAGACCCGTTCCACAATAAGATAAAAGAGCAATAAAGTCAAATGCCTATTCAGTATAAATCCTTGACAAACAATAGGAAAGAGAGTACAATATAAGCAGTTCTTTTAATGCTAAAACCCCAGAAATCTCCGGCAAAGAAAGGGAAAGAAGATGATTATCCTGACGAAAGAAGAGCTGTCTCGGATTTACGACGCTGTCGGTCCCTTCTGCGAAGGCCTGGCTTGGGCCCGAAAGGACGGCAAACACTTCCACATCCGTCCTGACGGCAAGCCTGCCTACGAGGAAAGATACGACGGTGTTGCCTCCTTCTCCGAAGGCCTGGCTCCGGCCCTAAAGGACGGCGAACAGTTCCACATCCGTCCTGACGGCAAGCCTGTCTACCAGGAAAGGTACGACGCTGTTGGCTCCTTCTCAAAAGGCCTGGCTCCGGCCCTAAAGGACGGCGAACAGTTCCACATCCGTCCTGACGGCAAGCCTGCCTACCAGGAAAGGTACGACGCTGTTAGTCCCTTCTTCGAAGGCCTGGCTCTGGCCCAAAAGAAGGGCGAAGTTCTCTTCATCTTCCCTGACGGTACCAGACTCGACTGACCTCAAAGCCCCCTCAATTTAAGATTAAGGGGGCTCTTTTTGTAGTGAAAGCAAACTAAGCTTAACTGGTTTTGACTATCGGCAAAGGAAAGCAATGCGCCTGCATACATTACTAAAGCCACGATTGTCTCTTGACAAAGGTTTTTTCTTTGATAAATTAGAGCTATTGTTGCTCTTTGAAACCCCTAATAGGAAAGGGATCGGTTTATGCCAAGGACGGGAAAGAAAAAGCAGGATTCAAAGACAATTTCAGAACAGCAGATGAGCGCCCGGAGGAAGCCGTATTCTTCAAGAATTCGGCTTGGGTTCGTGTCTGCAGGTTTTTTTAGGCCAACAAATGGCCACCACAAAAACAAAGTTTTTTTCGCGCAGAGAAATAATGGAAGCATTTCTGTTTTCCCCGTAAGAAAAGATGGGTTGGTCGTGCCCCGAAAGGCTACTGGCTTTTCTTCTCAAACCATGATCGATATGCTTGACGCTAAAAAGCTCGGGGTAACCCTCGGCGAAATCAGATGGGCAGAAGAACCAAGTTCGTTATAAAAAAAACGCAAGCTCCGTATAAAACGGAGCTTTTTTTATCTGCGGAGAATCATTCTATGCAGATTTTTTATTCAGGAGGGATTGACATTGTTTCCTGATGTACGTTATAATGTACATGTAATAAAGTAAATTTTAGAATATGGACTCTAAGACAACCATATCAATCTCTGAAGCCAGAAAAAAGATATTTAAAATAGCGGAAAAGGTCCAAAAACCCTCTATTTACTATACGCTTACAGAAAAAGGAAAGCCCAAGGCTGTAGTTTTGTCTGCTGGAGAATTTGAGTCTTGGCAAGAAACCTTGGAAGTAGTAAGAGACTTTCCTGCCCTTGAAGAAGACATTAAGAAGGCAGAAGACGACTACAAGAAGGGCAGATATTCAACCCTGAAAGAAATATTGGCAAAAGAGGGAATGATTATTTCCGAAAATGCGCCAAGTAGTTCTAGTAAGAAAAGCAGAAAAAGATCTAAATAAGATTGAGCAAAAACATAAGCCGCGAATTATCGCGGCTTTGTTTGAATTAAGAAATCCTTCCTTCAAAGGCAAGCCTCTTAAGGGAAAACTAAAAGATTGTTATTCTCTTAGGGTTTGGCCCTACCGGATTATTTACAAAATATACCACAAAAGAGTGGTTATCATCCGGATAGGGCATCGGTAGGATGCCTATAAGTAAAAAGCTAAACTAAGTTTAATTAGCTGCGGGGGATGGTCTTTGGGAATTGAGTTTTCCACAGGTTTGTTTGAGTCTGTTTTCTTAAAATAGTATTAAGAAAAAACAGGAGTTGCGCCCTTGTGTTGGGTATACTATAAGGGCCTAATCTTAGATAATCGGGCTTGACAGAGCTTTTATGCATGATAGTATAGAATTGTAATACAAATTATTACAAAAATATGCGTTCAATAATCAACATATCATTGCCAGAAGAATTAAAAAAGAGAGTCGAAGAGTTAATGAAAGAAGGCGGTTATGCTACTAAAAGCGAATTTTTTCGGGATCTTTTAAGGATGCGAATTGAAGGTAGAATCCTTCGAGAATTATCAGAAAGCAGGGAAGAGATTGCTTCTGGCAAGGGAAAAGAGCTTAAATCATTAAAAGAGTTAAGGTAATCTTGCGTTTGGCATAGATGAAAATTTTATATTCGAGTAAATTTATTCGAGAGTATAAAAAGTTGCCTTTGTCTGTCAAGAAAATTGCCGAAAAAAAAGAAGCGATTTTCCGCAAAGATCCTTTTAACGCAAAACTTAAAACTCACAAATTAAAAGGGGATCTTAAGGGTTTCCTTTCTTTTTCTATAGATCGAAAACACAGAATTATTTTTGAGTTTGCGAATTCTGATACAATTTGGTTCCATTCGGTAGGGGAACACTCTATTTATAAGTTATGGGACTGATTATAACTTTCCGGAACCCATCCTTCAGAGGTTCGGGTCTCTGGGAATTAAGTTTTCCACAGGGTTTATCTTTGACAAAATATCGTTATAAGTTAAACTTAAGTTGAACTAAAATTAAACTTATTTAATTATGGAAAACACTATCACGCTTAAAAATCTGCGGGAAAACATGCAAAAATATGCTCAGAAAGTAAAAAAAGGCCGGTCTTTTATTGTATTTAAAAGATCTCATCCTCTTTTTAAAATATCTCCCGTCGAAGAGGAAAACTGGGAGGAGGTAATAGATTTCACCAAAATAAAGAAAGGGGGGGTTGATATTAATGAGATTTTGAAACGTTTGTAGTATTTATGGATAGAATTGAAAAATTATTGAATAAACTAAGTGGCGGAGAAAAGAAAAAGGTTAAATCTGTACTCAAACAAATTGAAAAGGGTGATTTTAAGAGCTTGGATCTTAAAAAACTAAAAGGGAGAAACGACATTTACAGGGTTAGAAAGAGTTCTATACGTATTATTTTTCATAAATTAAAAGATCAGAATATTAAAATATTAGCCGTAGAACGTCAAAGCAGCAAGACCTACAAGAAAAAGTAAAATTTCACAGAGGCCGGACCTCTGCAGTTTGAGTTTTCCACAGGTTTGATTAAATCTGGTTTTTCTGAAGTAGTATTAATGGTATTATAAAAGATCAAAATCACTCTTTTTTATAAGAATTTGCTATGAAAATTAATCTTTCTAAGAAGAAATCAATCTTTTTGCTAGTTTTGGTTGTCCTTCTTTTTATCATAGGGGGATTTATTTTGTGGGAGAGGAACGGGGAAACGCCGTATGTTGGTGGAGAAGAATTTGAGATTAAGGAAGCCCCGTCAGGTAGAGTGTTAGAAAACACCGAAATGGGATTGGTCGTGGGGATACCAGAAGAATGGACAGTGCGAAAAGAGCGGTATGGCGTTGGTCTCTATAGTCCTAAAGTAGAGTTCGATGAGAACGGAGTTCTTCGTTTCGACAGTCTAAAAGAGGGGGGGTGCGGGATATATATTGAAGGGAGAACAGATCCTGCGCTACTGGCAACAGACGCTGATTACCTTAGGATGGAAATTCAAAGACTGAAAGACGGAGAGAAAGAAAATAAGGAAGGCTATCAATGCTCTACTTTTTTAATAAGTGGACATGAATCATTAAGAAGAGACTATGTTAAAGATAATTCGGTTAGAGGTATTACTGTTGAAATTCCTATAGGTGATGCGGTTTATTCTCTCGAAGCGGGTTTTATTTTTTCCGAAAAATGTGTAGATGAGTTTGATAAAATTTTAGAAACAGTTGAAATCAACAAATAGCTCTTTTTAGTTCTTTTAGTAGCTCCTTTAAAAACAAATAAAATTATTCTTATTAAATAATTTTTATCTTCTTCTGGATTAATTTTTAATGAATGACAGAGTAAAGACTTTTCTTTTCTTATCTTTATCCTTGATTTTTATAGGTAGTTTTTTGTTTTTGCCCAAAACAGGGCTAGCCGAACTTAATCCGGAAGAAGCGATGGAAAGTCAAGGTAAAATAGGTATAGAAGAAAAAGAATCAAAATTAATATTTAAGTCACTTTTGCATTATCTAGAGAAACGAAAGAGGGATGCCGTCCTTACTAATTATAATCTGGAAGATCAGGCTGTTATCTCGCTCGTTATTAAGGGGATTAAAATTGAGGCGCTAAATTATTGGATGATAGAATTTTCTAAAGAAGTAGGCAAGGAGATAGCAAAAGCGACCCTTAAAACCGCCCGTTTAATATTGACCAAAGATATAGGAAAGGTTATCGAAGAAATAGAGAGCGTTACTGTAGATAGGGCAAAAGAATATTTGATGGAGTGGCTTTTACAAGAAGAAATTAGGGTAGCTCCTGGCAATTTAAATAAAATTTCTTATCAAGATTATCAAAATAAATGGCAGGAAGCCAAGTTTTCTTATATTTTCGCCTACAAGCCCTTATCTTCTGGAAGTGGAGAGGTGGGAATAAATATTTATTCTTCCGGGAGGATTAAGACTCCTCGTCCCTCGGGTGGCATCCAATGGGAAGGAGGAATAGAAGAGTTGCCTCCTTTTATAATAGAAATAAGTGGCGAAGTGGAAAAAGTATGGGTTGGAGCTGGTTATTATTATAACTGGACTGCCGGTCCTAATATCGAGATTATTTTTAATCAGCCAGTGCCAGAGTTTGAATTTAAGGAGATCGGTTTTCTTGAAAAGCAAGTTAATAAATTTAAATCTAATTTTAATAAAACAAAAGTTGCCGGGGAAAAACTTTTAGAAATATTAAAAGGTATATCAGAAAAGACGACAGATTATGGAAAAGAGTTGGGAAAGGGGGTTTATGATAAAATAAAGGATTTCTTTTCCGGATTAAACCCGTTTCAAGCAGCATTAGTTCCCGAAATCACCTTTTACGAAGTCGATGATCCGGGAAAAGAGCCGATTGGTGATAAAGAAAAGGAAAATGAAGATTCAGAAGGCGAGGAAGACGAAGAGGGAGAAAAAGAGGAAGAAAATCTTCTCGAAAATCTCCCGGATTCCCCAGAACCTTCTTTAGGGGAAGACCGGCAAAAGGACCTAGAGGATCTTTTAAGAAAACTTAACGATTTAAATGAAGAAATAGAGGACCTTAAAGAAGGTCAGAAAGAAGACGAGGAGACTAAGGAAGAAGAAAAAGACCCAGAAGACGACAATCATTTCTGTGAATATGAAGTAGACCTTAACACTTCTCCCAAAGAAGAGCTTGTTTATCTTGTAGGCGTAGGCGATGTTATAGCCCAGAGAATTATCGACTACCGAGAAAAAGGGTCTTTTTATTCGGTTGAAGACCTTTTGGAAATAAGCGGAATCGGATCAGTAACTTTGCAGAAAATAAAAGAGCAGGGATGTGTTTTTGTTGACGGGATTGGCTTTGAGGAAGAAGAGGAGGAGAATGAGGAAAAGAATGATAGCAGAAGCGGAACAGGAAGTATTGATGATGAAAATCCTAATTATTGCGATATTCCGGGCAGCGATCCTGTTAAAGATCAGGTAATTATCAACGAAGTTGCTTGGATGGGAACCGACAATTCTTCGAACAACGAATGGATAGAATTAAAAAACATTTCAGACTCAGCCGTTAGCCTCTCCGGCTGGCAGGTTTTAGACAAAGAAAAACAAATAAAAGTAATTTTTGATTCTGGCGATTTGCAGCCCGGGGAATTTTATTTGCTAGAAAGAACGGATGATGATTCGGTTCCTGGAATTGCGGCTGATCTCATTTATACCGGAGGACTGAACAACAACAACGAGGCACTCTATCTTTTTAATAATGATTGCCAGCTTCAAGACAAAGTTGAAGCTGATCCCGATTGGCCGGCAGGGGACAATGAAGAAAAAAGAACAATGGAAAGGGGAGAAGATTTATTGTGGCATACTTTTTCGGGAGAAGAAGAGGGTGACATAAAAGGGACTCCAAAAGCAGAAAATAGTGAGCCACCGGAAAGCGTTTCAGAGCCTGTTTTAGAGATTTTTCCTAAAGAATTAACCTTTGAAGTCAAAGAAGACGAGGATTCTTCTTCGACAAAAATAATTTCTGTAAATACAAGCGAGCAGGAGCTAGAATGGACAGCCAGTTTGTCCCCTGCGGCAGATTGGCTGGCAATAGCGCCTGTTTCCGCTACTAGCTCTGAAGAAGTCAGCGTCATGGTGGATCCTTCCGAACTTGTTTCTGGAAGCTATTCTGCTGAAATTGTTTTCTTAGCCGGCAATTCAGAAGAAAGAGTAGCAGTTGAATTAAATATTCAGCCAGAAGACAAGCTCTTAGACCACATTGTTATCTCGGAGATCAAGCTGGCTGACAATGAATTTGTAGAACTTTATAACCCAAAAGAAACCGAAGTCAATGTTTCAGAATGGTATTTTTCCTATTATCCCTCTACTCGGGAAGAATGGAATAATCCTTATCGTAACAAGCAGTTTCCGGAAAACTCTGTTATTCCTCCTCAAAGCCATTACCTTATAGGGTTAAAGGGCTATTCTGATATATTGGGAAATCCGGTCAGCGAATGGCAGGCTTATGCCTCTGATTTGCTGGGCAACTCTGAAGGTAGTGTGGCTATATTCCCCTGGGATCCTGAGGGGAAGACCTCAGAAGAAGCAGAGAACGGGCGAATAGACGCTGTGGGCTGGGGAGACGTGGAAATTAAAGAAAGTGAAAGCTGCGATCCCGCCCCAAAGGGAAAGAGTTTGAACAGAATATCCAGCTCTCAGTATCAAGATACAGACCTTAACAGTTTTGATTTTGAAATCAGAGATGATCCTACTCCCACTAACTCTAAAGGAGAAATATATTATCCTCCTGCAGCTGAAAGTTTTTCTTGGCCCATGATACAGCAGAATCCTCAACATACAGGCCAATCCAAATATGAGCTTCCTCAGAATCTAAAAGAGGACTGGAGCCTTATTCTAAAAAGCCACGATTCAGAAGAAAGGGTGTATGGCAGCACTCAGCCAGTAATAGGGGAAGACGAAACCATCTATTTTGCTCTTCGGGGAGACGACTGGGGCGCTCTTTACGCTATTAGCTCTAAAGGAAAGAAAAAATGGACTTACGAGACAACAGAAGAAAATATCTATAATCCTGCCATAGGAGCAGATGCGACAGTGTATTTTCCTACTTCCGGGGGGTCTGTTTATGCTATTAACCCCGACGGCACGAAGAAATGGGAGTTTAGTACTGGCAGAGAAGAAGAATCCGACTGGGCCAAATCAATTTACTCTGTCGTCATAGGGGACTGTCATAATATTTATTTTACTGATTATCAATATCTCTACAGCATTAATTCCCAAGGAAAGCTTAATTGGAAAATTGGAAATGCTCCGAGAGGAGGTTCGGCCTTTTTGGGCCCTGCTATAGGAAAGGATAATACAATATATGTAACCTGGACAGGGTTTAGAAGTCTTCAAGACAGCGCTCACGGTTCTTTGCGCGCCTATAATCCTGAAGACGGAAGCAAGAAATGGCAGGCCTCTCTTGAGTATTCTGCCACAGCCCCCGTTGTGGATTCTAACGGAAATATTTATATTGTAGCCGGCTGGAACGGATGGGATTTAGGCGGAGATCTTTACAAGTTTAACGGCGAGGGGAAAAAGTTGTGGCAAAAGGGCAGGCTGGACAGTTACAGCACTGTTCCAGTTTTAGCCCCTGACGGCACAATTACCGTTTCTGATAATTGGACCGAAAGAATAAAGGGCAATAGTTGGGGGACTTTTAGTTCTTTGAAAATGTATAGCTCTAATGGAGATACGATAGGAGAAGCTGAAAAAGAAAGAAATAGGATGTCTCAAGCTCAAACAGATATTGGAAACAATGTTATCTTTTCTAGGAACAAGGAAGTCTTTTTGTTGAAAAA
Organism: uncultured Candidatus Saccharibacteria bacterium; assembly: GCA_964493085.1. Taxonomy (GTDB): domain Bacteria; phylum Patescibacteriota; class Minisyncoccia; order Minisyncoccales; family GWA2-38-27; genus CAYXTC01. The sequence continues at coordinate 5,428 of CAZBLV010000010.1, read as the reverse complement.
CACTGACGAAAATAGTAAAAAAGTCGCTTTATCAGCCAATCTCGGTTTTTCTTCTCCGGTTATAGGGAAAGAAGGGAGGGTATATATCGTTGGAAAAGAGGAGAAAGAGAATAGCGCTACAGATATAATTCTTTATTCTTTAGTTGCCGGCCCTGACCCGGAAATCGAAGGATGCACAGATGTCGAAGCTCTAAATTATAATCCCGAAGCCACTATTGACGACGGATCTTGTCAGTATGACATAGAAGGTTGCATGGATCCCGCAGCTGAAAACTATAATCCCGAAGCCACCATTGACGACGGATCTTGCATTATTCTCAATATTAAAACCGAAAGCAATAGTTCGCCAGCATTAGATCTTGGCAAAGAATCAGCTTTGCCTTTTTCTGATTCTTCGGCGTCTTCTGGAACGGAATCCATTTCATCTACTTCCACTAAGGAAAGATTAGAAGAGAACAACGAAGAGGAAGAAAACAACCAAGAAGAGGATAAAGAGAGCCATCAAAAAGAAAATGAAGAGGAGGAGAGAGAAAAAGACCAAGAAGAGGGAAATAAAGAAGAGGTAGAGCCATTAGACTCTGAAAGTGCAACAACTCCCAGTTCGACTCCTTTATCAAATTCTATAAACAACTCTTCTACTCCAAGCAATATTTTAGAAGAGAAGGACACTGATTCTGGGGAAGACATTGATCCTGTTGAAACAGAAATAAAAGAGGAGGTTTCCGAAACCTCTACCGAGCCCGCTAACTAAAACATCAGAGATCGGGGTCTTGATTTTTTTATTATTCCTGATATTCTTAAATTAGCACTTTTGCAGATTCGCCCTTTCCAGAAGGGAGGTGGAAATGGAGTAATCGCAGCGGAAGGCAAGGCAGATTTTCCTTGAATATGTCCCAAGAGGGACAGAAAGGAAAGCCATGACGATTTTTGTTATGGACGACTGGTAGGGTTAGCTCTTTCAAGTATGAACTCATGCGACGTTGTGGGAGTATAGCCCCTGATTATTTTGCTCAGGGGCTTTTTTTATCACCAAATCTTAAGGCAAAATCTGTTTTAGTTTGCGAATTATCTGTTGACTTTTTCCTTGTAATTGTTAAGGTTTTGTATTGAAAGGATGTTTGCTGTAAAAAAAGTTTTATTCCAAGATTTAGCCTTTTAACCTATGGAAAAACAAAATAAAAGCAAGATTCTGTTTATTTTTCTTTTTGTTTTGCTTTTTCTGGCAGGATGGACCTTAAGCAGCAAAACGGAAGAAGTAAAGGAGGCCCTGGCAGATTTATACGGCAGCGCCCTGTCTTTTTTGGAAACCGACCAAGATGAGCTTTTTCCTCCGGAATCTTTAACGGAGGTTTCAGATCTTAATTTTAAAGAAACAGAAGAAAGCCTGAAAGAAGAAAACCAAGGAGCAGCAGTTTTTGTTTCAGAAAACCAGGAAGAGCAGGAAACAAAAAAGATTGAAACAGAAGAAAACAATATTCTTTCTCCCAAAGAAAAACAGATTAACCAGATGAAAGACAAGATAATCGCCCTTGAAAGGGAAATAAGGGAGACGAAATCACAACTAGGCCAGATGCAGAAGAGCCTAGATTCTCTTCAGGATAAGATAGAGCAATTAAAATAGCTTAAAGCTGTGGATAAAAGCAACCTTGTTCAACTTACCAATTATCTTTATAAGCTGACTGTTCTCTTTCCGAAAAAAGAGCCCTTAAGATATAAGGCCAGAGAAGCAGCCAGCGATATTTTAATTGACTTTATTAATCGGGAAGTAGATTCTGAAAACTTTTCCGATAAAAAGGAAGAAGAAGTAAAAGAAAGAGAAATTAGAATAAAGAGCAATTTGTCAATCTTAAAAGGGTTTTTAGACATTGCCAAAGAGCAGAAATGGGCCAGTATTCCTGCTATTGAAGAAATTAAGAGAGAATATGATAAAATAGAGGAAGAACTAAAAGAAAACCGGAATTTTGCTGAAAAAGAAAGAGAGCTTGAAAAACTGGACTTTTCTCTAAAACCCAAGGCAGCTCCTGTTTCTGACAGCGCAGAAGAGCAAATCGATCTGCCTGAAGTTAAAAAAGAAGTAAAATTAGGCCCCAGAAAGAACAAGATTCTAGAGTTAATGAAAAGAAGAGAAAAAGTACAGGTGGGCCAGGTTTGCCAGATGTTTCCCAAGACCTCAAAAAGAACGCTAAGGAGAGATTTTAGGAATTTATTGGAGCGGGGACTAATTGAAAGAGCAGGGGAGAGCAGCGAAACCTTTTATCGCCTCAAGACTTACCAGGCTTGATCCTAGGACAGAAAAAGAGCAAGGAGAAGTTGCTAGGACATATATTTTTTTGCTAGGACAAAACAAAAAAATGATAGGACAAAGTATTTATATGTAATATGTCCTACCTGTTTTAGTCATATTAACAAGTAAAATGAGCAGAATAAGAAGGGATTTTAATAAAATATACGATAATTATATAGACAAGATCTATAGGTTTGTTTATGTTAAAGTAAGTTCAACTGATATAGCTGAAGACTTGACTTCAGAGACATTTTTAAGGTTTTGGGAAAAATCAAAGGACAACAGCAAGAAAATAGATAATCCCCAGGCCTTTCTTTATCAAGTAGCCCGAAACCTTGTAATAGACCATTATAGGGAAAAGGGTAGGACACAGATTGTTTCTGCAGACAATCTTTCCATCACCGACCCCCAGGACGGACCTAGGGAAAAGTCCTTTATCAATTCAGAATTGCAAGAGGTTGAAAATGCCATGTCTGGGCTTAAGGACGAATACAAAGAAGTGTTGATCTGGTATTATTTAGACGAGATGTCTGCCCCTGAAATATCGGAAATAACCAACAAATCAGAAGGGGCTGTCAGGGTTCAAGTCCACAGGGCCTTAAATGCTCTAAGAAAAGAGATAGAAAACAAGAGAAAAACAGCTTGATTTTTAAGCTGTAACAAAACAGAGGTTTTTGCGTCATAAATAAACAGAAAGGTAAAAAACCAGCCTTTTATGGAAGAAAAAGAGGTTATTGCCAAAATTAAGCAGCTTAAACAGGTAAAACCCAACGAAGATTGGGTGATTTTATCTAAACAGCAGATATTAGGAGAGGAAGAAAAGTCTTCCTTTTTCAATTTGGAAGAGCTGGTATTAGGATTAAAGTTGCTTTTCAGGCACAAATTAGCTTTTGCTTCGGTTGTAGTGCTCTTGGTAATGATAGGAACTTTTGGATTTGCCCAGAAATCAGTGCCGGGAGACATGCTTTTTTCCATAAAACGGGCAGGGGAGACAGGAACAGGACTTTTCAGTTTAGACAGAATGGAAAGAGATTTTAATATTGCCAACAAAAGATTAGAGGACTTAAACAAGGTTGCCAGAGAAAACAATGTTAATAACCTGGCTCCCGCTATAAACGAGTATCAGGCAAGCGTTTCAGAGACTGCCAAGGCTATTCAGCAGGAAGTGAAAGACAATCCCCAGGCAACAGAAGAGATTGTGGGGAAAATCAAGAGTTTAGCCCAAAAAACTGCAGAAATCGAGTCTTTGGGCGTGGAAGTGCCGGAAAACCAAGAATTGAATGTTGCTCTTACTGAAATGCTGAAAGCCCAAGTGAAAGATTTGGAAAAGAGATCATTAAAAGAAGAAGATATCAGCACATTAGAAGCAATAAAGACAGATATTGAAGAGGGAAGATATACCGAAGCTCTGGAAAAACTGCTTAGTATTTAGGTTTAGTTTTTCCACAATTGACAAGTGGACAGAGATGGTATAATGGAAGAATATTTTCAAGTTAATCCGCCCGCCTTAAGCGGGATTGAAGGATTAGGTCGTTGCTTTCTTGAGTTTTTGAGTATTTGGGCCCATGCACTATTAGGTGCATAGGGTAAGCAGAAAAGTTCTGCTAACTCGCACCGGTATGGTGCATACCAAAATATTTTATACCCGAAAGCTCGAGGCAGGGTCGACAGCGACACATTATAAACGGTCATAAAATTTAAATTGATTATCGGCCGAAGGTTGACAAACAAAAGGCTGATGATCGAAGAATTACAAAAATGAAAAAATTAATTGCGAGTGCAATAACATTAGCCGTTGTTGCAGTTGCCGCTCCCGCAGCAGCAAACGCAGTTGACGTTAGCGGAATGAGCCTCTCGGAGTTGCAGGATTTGCTTGCAGCTATTGAGGACCAGATTGCCGGTCTTTCAGGAGACGATGGTGACGGTGTTGCAGTTTCCTGCAACTTTACCAGAAACCTTTATCCTGAAATGACAGGCGCTGACGTTCAATGCCTGCAGGAGTACCTGAACGCAGAAGGCTACCCAGTAGCTTCTTCTGGCCCAGGTTCTCCCGGTAACGAGACCCAGTATTATGGTTCTCTTACCCAAGCTGCAGTAGGCGAATGGCAAGAAGCCAACGGCGTATCCGTCGGTAACTACAGAGGCTACTTTGGTCCTGCTTCACAGGCCAAGTACAACGCTTTAGCTGCCGAGGATGACGAGGATGAAGACGAGGATGAGGACGAAGACGAGGAAGAGGAAGAAGAGGAAGACGAAGAGCTCTCAGGCGGTGAAGCCTCATTGACAATTACTATCGCAGCCAGTCCTGCTACTGGAGTTGAGCTGTACACCACAAGCGAGGATGTCGCAGTCGGGGCTTTTAACGCAAAAGCCACAGAAGGCGACGCCAGAATAGAGAGAGTGGATGTCAATTTTGACTCAAGAGTATGGCTGTATTTAGACGCTGTCTCAATTTGGGCAGACGGTGAAGAACAGTCAAAGAAAGCTATCAGTTCCAGTAACGTTACAACAGTAACAACAGGATCAGATTATCTGGTTCGCTTCACCGGCCTTGACATTGTAGTCAGGGAGGATGAGACAAAGACAGTTACTGTTAAGGTTGACGGTTCATCTTTGCCGGCCGGAGCTACTTCTCAGGATATCATTCTTACCTTTCAACCGAACGGCGTAAGGGCAACTGACGGCGCAGGCGTAACAAGTTATGAGCCATCAGGAAACCTTACTCCCAGCAGGACCTTTACTGTAACAGAGGGCGATGTTGCTGAATTAGAGGGTTCCACTAACGAAGACACGCCAGCAGAACAAGCTGTTAAAGTTAGCGACACATCTACCACAGAAGACGTTGTTCTTTTGAGGCACGATCTTAAAGCTAAGTACAACGACGCTTTAATTTCAAGCGTAAGGGCTAACATTACTATCGCTTCTGATGCTGATGAAAACACCGTGCTCCCAACAGCATACTTGTATGCTGATGATGAACTCTTGGCCAGCACAAGTACTGCAGAAAACGGTGATGTTGCTTTTGACGGCTGGGGTGAGTACGAAGTCGCAAAAGACGAAACAGTAACTCTGGCCTTGAAAGTAGACGTTGAGAACGTTGACAGTGTTGTCTATAGCGAAGGTGAATCAGCTTCTGCTACAATT
>CAZBLV010000009.1:0-3472 GCA_964493085.1 uncultured Candidatus Saccharibacteria bacterium | reverse complement strand
TCGTCTTTATTTCCTTTGTTTTTCAAGCTCCACTCATAAGAGACTATAAACTCTCTGAAATTATAATCAACGGAAGCCAAGGAAGCCGAGGAAGCCGAGGAAGCCGAGGAAGCCGAGTAAGCCGAGGAAGCCAAGTAAGCCGAGTAAGCCGAGGAAGAGAACTTTTTAAAATTGTTGTATCTCTTAACTTTCTTTATTTCTTTTCTTCCCAAAATCTTGTCAATTTCCTTAAGGCATTCAATAATTTTGTCTTGCTTAAATGGTATTTTTTGCCTCAAGTTCAGTTTCTTGATTTTCTCAATTAAGTTGTGAGTTTTAATATCGTAGTCCATTTAATCTTGAACCCTCCTTATTTCTTCTGCCTCATCGTATTCTACTTGGTGTCCTATAAAGGTAATGCCAGGAAGAATATCTATTTCCCCGTGAACATTGTGTTCCAGGGTAGTCTGCTTTTTGGCTTTGATAAAAATGCCGTTTTTGTCTTGACCGAACTCCAGCGTTTCTGGCTCTTTAACCTTAACCCTATGGGTGTGTCCTGTTGCCTCGCCATAAGCCACTATTAAATCTTTTTCCAGCTTTTTAAATTTTAGACTTTTGGGGAGTTGATTTTCTGTCAGCTGGATAACAGAGATGTCCCCTTGATATTTTTGGTTCATTTTATCTCTCTCTTCATAGTTTTTTAAGCTCCTTTTGTATCCTTTTTTGTGTTGATAAACCCCTGTTGGCATAATGTATTATCATAGTTTTTTGTTATCCAAATACGCCTAGTTTAGTTAGCATTTCCAGTTCCTCATCTTCAGTCATATGCTCTCTGACCAAGCTATCTGCGTCAATTGTTACCCTGTCTTTTTCTTTTAACCCAATAAGCTTTATTCCTACTTTCAAAAATGGTTTCCACCTATTGTAATTTTTAAATCCCGGGATCAGATCTGTCTTTTTCCAGCTTCCATCAGACATCTTGAAATAAACGCGCCGAAAACTCTTTGCCCCCTTTTTCTTATTAGCCCTTTTGAGGGGATCTATTCTTACTATTTCCCCGATCATTGATCTATATTCTCTTTTAGTTTTTCGATCAAGATATTCATTCGTCTTTTATAATATGTATCAAAGTCCTCTTCTTTTTTTCTTTGCTCCCAAAGGATATACAAGACAGCCCTCAACCTTTGGCTCGGTGTTTTGTCTTTTTTAAACTCTGTAACTTCTTCCGGAACATCGATAATATCTTCTTCCTTAATTATGCTTGGCTTGAAGAGCATCCAGCCGGCCTTTCCCTTCATTCCAAACAAGGAAGCAGAGTCCTCCGGATTCATCTCGTTTGTCTGTATCGTTATTTTAAGGCCTCCATCAACCATAGTTTGAACCTTATCAATAACAGATTGTATTTGCAATAATTCTTTTTGGGTCATAGTTATTTTATTAATGATTTATATTCTTTTTCACATAACTTCCCAATTCCGTCCCACGCCTCTTTCACCGGCTTATAAAATCCAATAATATCCGCCTTGCTTCTCTTTGTTTTAAAGATCCTCACTTTCCCTGTAGGAACGATATTTCCCAATCCCCATTCTGTTTCCATCCAGCAAAGAAGTATTTCAGGGATTTTGTTGTATTTAAGCCAGACCATAGCAGAATAAAAAGTCAATTGCTCGCTTTTGTCTGCCATTCCCTGTGTCCACTTCTTCCCTGTTTTGTTTTCCTCGATTATTATCTTTTTAGGATCAAAGCCATCGAGTTTTCCGAACAATGGTATTCCTTCCCAGTTAACACTAATCTCAAACTCTCTTTCCGGAAGGCCCGGAAGGAAGTGCTTAATATGTTCAATCATGGGATCATCGCTTTTCTTTGTTCCCTCTAAAATATCAGCAACTTCCCTCCCGAACCTCATATATTCATTGCTTTCCTTTTTGCCATAGATGTAAATCTCTTTATACTTTTCTGGGCTTTTTCTAAACAGATTATACTGACTCCAACTAATATATGGCCTCGCTCTATTTTTCAAGCTCATCTATTTTTTTAGTTATTGCTCGATTTAACTTTTGTTTCTGATCTACGCTATAAGCGCTTCCGTTAATTCTTATTCTCAATTCCTTCAGCAACTGAACGCTATTCTGGGCAGGTATCATTTCAAGCGCTTTTTTGAAGGCCTCATCTTTAGTCATTTTTTTCTGCTTTGTCTTTTCCTCTTTAATCTCTTTAGGAGTTTTGTCATTCTCATCTATTTGAGTCCAATATACTTCATTAAGGGCTACTCCCAGCATGCTTGCGCACTTCTTTAAGCTATCACTAGCCGCTGCTTTCAGAGTATCACCAAGAGGGACAGCCCCTGGATATCTTTCCTTCTGCCCATATTGCGTTTTGGAAACGCTGTGTCCTTTGTGGTCTTTTAGGGTTAATCTGCCTCTAACCCAAACCTCTTTGTCTAGAATTTCCTCTTTTAAAATCTCGAAATCCCAACCAGCGGGGCTTAAAGAGTTGTTAAGGCGATCTATTATTAACCCTACTTCAATATAAGGAGCAGATCCCCCTCCCCTTATTTTTCTTGTTTTAACAAACTCTGGGGGAATAGGAGAAGTCAGCGCGGATTGCTGATAGCCGCTTAACTTGACTTGAGAAAGAACAATGCTTTTGGGTTCTTTTTTTGTTTTTTTCTGTCTTGGGATTTTCCGGCTTTTTCTCATTGATAACGCTAATTTCTTCCAAGTCATCTAACCACGACCACTTCTTTGACAAAGACCCTTACTCCCGGGATATCTTTGCCATTAAAAGCGTCTTCTTTAATTTTTTTTACATTAGGCGACAAATACTCTCTAGGTATTTTTTTCTCATCAACAATTTCAATATCTCTCTGCTTCCTGACGTTAAACTTATCCATTTTCTTTTCCTGCGCCTCTATTTTCCTGCTCGCCTCTTTGTAGTTAACCTTTCCGGACTCAACCTTTTTTACTATTTCACTCTTCCTTTCCTCTGATTGCTTGTCGGCCTTCATTTTATACTCCAAAAGTGATCTCTTGACAGAATACTCGGCACTATTAATCTGTTCTTCTATCGGCTTGAATAAGGATATAAGGTTTTTTCTCGCCTCGTTCAATGGACTCAATACGCTATTTTTCCTTTCCGCAACATAGTTTTTGGCGACTTTTATCTTTTTTAGAAACTCGTTAGCCGATTCTACTCCCTTAATAGATGATACCTTAAACACTCGGGCTTCATCTACTAATGCTTTAGATCTTTTTTGTAAAGGAGCAATCTCTTTTTCTTCTTCTACTTTAATGTTTTTCATTTTAGCTTCCTCTTTATCCTGCCCCAATCCTTATCCATTGTGATCAATAAGGTGGGGACAGGGCAGGATAGAGTGGCACAATGTTTATTATCCTACATATCCTCCGGCCTACGCATGTATTGATGATCCATCCATATATAGCTTTTTTTTGCGATTCTATCTTTTAATTCTCTTTCTTCTTCCGGATCATGT
>CAZBLV010000008.1:0-38023 GCA_964493085.1 uncultured Candidatus Saccharibacteria bacterium | reverse complement strand
CCCAAGAATATGTGGTGTTATAATCTAAGTCGAAAATCTCCTTACTGTTATTAGTTTGCCCTGAATATATGACGCCGTTTATATCGATCTCATATTCTGCTTGAGGGTCTTCTCCGAGAGGATCGTTGTCTTCGTCGACATAAGTCCAGCTTAATTCTACGGCCGGATATTCCTCGCATCCTCCTGTTTGCTCCCAATTGAGTTCTTCTGCTTTGGGGGGATTGTTGTCGTCCGCTTGGCAATCTTCGTTTTCTGTGCACTGATCAACCCCTGACCCCTCTGCCAAGACGCAGCAACCCTCGCTATCGCAGTCCCGATGCTTGTCTTCGCACTCGCCGTCATTATTGCATTCGTCAGAACAATCTTCTTCAAAACAATCCACATTAATGCATTTGTCAGCAACACATATATTATGGTCGCCAAAAGTATCCGGCAAATCCGGTATCTCGGGAACTTCTCCCGGATAACTGCAAGATTTCTCCGAACTTTTTGCCGCCGGAGAAATCCTTTGGAATTCAGTTGAGCTGCCGTCAGAACCTTTTTCGCCGTCTTCTTCTCCCCAGTTCTTATAATTAACCCCGTAGGTGCCGGCTATGTTTCCAGTTCTGCAAGATTCGGCAGTTCCAGAATAACAAGATTCGTGAGCGTAAAAGCCGCCGAACCCGGGGCTTGGGTAGATCATCTCATCAACCGCGTCTCCAAGAAGCTTTGGGCAATCCGGAGCTGTCCATACAGTTTCTGAATCACAGCCTTCTCCCTCTGTCCCTTGTTCATAATCACAGATTTTATTGAAATCCGCAAAGCCGCCGCCACAAAGAGAATCGGCTACTGCTATTTCCATGGGAACATTGCTTCCGGCGACGCCTCCATCTCCTCCAGACCCCCCATCAGTGTCCAATCTTTCGGGCCGAGTAGTCATTTTCACAGTACCGGCGTTACCTCCGCTTCCTCCGCTTCCTCCGTCTCCGGGCTTTGTCGCATAGGACCTCTGGCCACCAGCCCCGTCTCCTCCGTTTGCTCCGTCAGTGTCTACGTCTATAGAATAAGAATCTCCCAATAGGCTGTCTATGTCAACATCACCTCCGTTTCCTCCGTTTGCTCCGTTTGCTCCGTTAAAAGATGCGTAGCCCTCTGCATTTTTAACGCTGAAGCCGGAGCCAGAGTCAGGATTGATGCTAAAAGAGCCAGACTCCGGTCCTACTTCATTTCCTGAAAAACCTTTATCTTGGCAGGGAGTTGCAGGCATTTTTGGCCTACATTCTCCACTGACCGCTAGAGAGCATTCGTATCCTTCGCAGTGCCCGCCCTTCCTAAACCAACTTCCTACATCAAGACAATTAGACTCTCCATAAATAGCATTCGACGCGGCTTGGGCCGCTGCTTTCGCACATTCACATTTGCAATCGCACCAATCCTCTTCTGATTCCCCGCCCTGCGACGGATCATTAGCTGCATAGCATCCCGTAGGCTCGCAATTTCCTTCGCTCGGTTCTCCAAGGCAGTCAGAATATTCCTTAGTAACCTCCCGCAATTCGCTTAAAATTCCCGCAGCAGTTGCCACAAGAACACCTGCGTCCTTGGGGTCGTCGCAGTAATAAGGATAGGGATCATCATGAAAAGACAAACGACCGGGCCTTGCGCCGTAGGCGGAGATATCAACGTCCGCTATGGGCTGGTCTGTGGGAGCTGGAGAAAAAGTTATCTCGCCTCCATTTCCCCCTTGTCCTGCCACAGAAGAAGATATTCTTTCTGGAACCTTGCTGTATTCCGAGCTCCAGCCATTAAGATTGCAAGTATAAGGAGGTACTGGACTTGTATGTCTGATGCCGTAAGTTTGGGAAGCATACTTTGAAGCATCATAGCCAGTATAGCCGGCATAACCTCCTCTGCCCCCCTGACTTTCTAAATCCAGTCTTGCGACACAATGGATGTCAGAAGATGAAATTGTAATGTCTCCTCCGTTTCCCCCTTTGCCTCCTGCTCCTCCCTGTCCCGACTTCGGTATTACATGGCTGTCTTCTCCCTCGTATTCAGAACAATAAGAGCCTGTCCCTCCTTTTCCTCCGTAGGCTCCGTTGCCTCCTTGGTTATAAACAGAAACTCCGCCTCCTTCCCATAAAAGAACCGGGGCTTCTATAGTTACGTTTCCTCCGTCGCCTCCGTAAGGGCCGAAGTCTCCGTCAGTGCCGTCATAATACTCTCTTGTTCCGTTTGCGCAATATTCTTCGGGAAAAATGCCTACTCCGCTGTCGTTAGAGCTCACTCCTTTCTTGGCATACCATTCAAAAGCAGGTTCGTCCCAAGGACCTTCATCGTCTTCTAGCTCTGGAAAGTTTTGCAAACTAGCTCCTTGGGCCTTAACATTAATACTCCCGGAGATCCTTTCTCCCGCTTTCAAAATAACGCTTCCTCCGTCCGGGGAAAAAGCATATCTGCCTTGAGCTGAAATAGAACCCTTTAAGATAAGGTTTTTGGCTGCCACAACCACAACGTCTCCGGCGCCAGCGCCGCTCGAAGATATTTCTTCCGGAAATGCTTCGGCGTCAATATTGTTCGTTACAATGTCTTTTATCTGTACATTTTTGCCGCTTATATCGACTGAAGTGCCAGAATGAGAGCCGACAGCTTCTATTGATCCGTCTATTCTCAAATACTTGTTTGCTGCTTTGGCAGTAAAATAGCCTGCCGGCCCCATCCCGGTCAACGATGGCCCCCCCATGTCATTTGAAACCTGGCTATAGCTATTAGTCTTGGCATTTCCCCTTATCCAGATGCCGCCCTTGTCAGCTTGGCCTCCAGAAACAAGCAAATTTACATCTCCTCCTTTGTAGCTGGTACCGTAATATTCCCGCCAAGGAAAATCACGGGGCTCATTAGATCCCATGGAATACCCGTACATTTCTATTTCTTCAGCTTCTTTTTCTTTAATTTTGTCAAATTCTTTTTGGCATAATTCCCCCCAGTCGCACTTCAATATGCCGCACCTGCTGCCTGCAGGACAGTCGCTTCCTGCTGTAGGCGCATCGGCATGGGTGTCGATCGCTCCAACTTCAATATATTCTTTGGCCTGAATTGTCAGATCTCGAGGCCTCTTTCCATAGGCGAGAATATCTTCCGCCCTAAAAGATGTCACCTTTGAAACCTCTAGTTCGCCCGGCTGGCCATAGCCATAATCGTCTCCCTTCCAGCTTCCGTTTGGGCTTTCTTCCCACAGGTTTCTTTCCCTCTTTTCATCATAAACCGATTCTACTTTGCGATAACCCCATATTGAAACAATGCTTATGTTCAAAACTGAAACATAATTTCCGTCAAGAATAACTTTGCTTCCGTTTGCCTTATAGCCGGCCGCGCTTATATTCCCGATCATAATATATTCTCCCCTAACGGTAATGTTGCCACCCCTCCCTGTTTTTTCCAGATTGTTGTTCGCCTGACTGTAAATATCCCCTCCCATTGCCAATCTTGCCCGGCCGCCGTCTTTGGCCTGAATGGTTACCTCTTTGTCGGGATCTTCAATTTTAATGTTGCCGTACTTTATTAATCCCTGAGCAGCTAAATAAACGCTTTCTTTCGCCGAAAAGGTCTTTGAGGCAGAAATTGCATTGTTCGCCACAACCCTTATATTGTTAGCGTTTATTACGCCGGTTTCTCCGAAGTCTACGGATGAATGATCGTATTTCTCAGCAGAAATATCAACGTCTATGCCGTCCCTGTTTATCTCGCCAGAGGGGAAATAAACGCTTTCTGCTCCCGAAATTTCGAAAGAGTTGCTTGTTATTTCCGCCCTTAGCCCGGATTCAAGCAAGTTGCCGTCTCCGTCTCTCAAAGAAAAAGACAGTCCTTCGTTGACTACGCTGGCAATAAAGCTTCCTTGAACTGATATTGATTCGTCTTCTGGCAGACAAACAGAATCTATGTTGCTTAAAGTGCAGTCATACGCTTTTGCCTGACTCGCCGCAAATAAGCAAAAAAGGGCTAGCCCTGTTATGGCCGCGTATTTTAGAGAAAAAACAATGATCTTTTTCATTTTGTTAAATTATTAAAATTTGTTTTTAAGCTTTATGTATCTTAATTATACTTCTTTTAAAAAAATTAAAAAAACCCTTCTTCTAATTTTATCACATTGTCGCGGGAAACGAAAAAGAGCAAAGAACCTTCCGCTCTTTTAATCTAATTATTCGCTCCGCTTGAAATAATGATACCGCCCTGTCTGGCGGGATAGAAATAGACAATTCCTCTAATTTGATATAGAATTAAAGAGAAACAGTTAATAATATTATGAGCGGACACAGCCACTGGGCTTCCATTAAGCACCAAAAAGGCGCAGCTGACGCCAAAAAAAGCAAGGTCTTCTCCAAAATATCGAGGCAGATTTCAGTTGCAGCAAAAGAAGGAGGGAAAGACCCGGAAACCAATTCCAAGCTAAGAATGGCTGTTGATCAGGCAAAGGAAATAAATATGCCCAAAGACAACATTGAAAAAGCCATTAAAAGAGGAACCGGCGAATTGGAAGGACAGAAACTGGAGGCCGTTACCTTTGAAGCTTACGGCCCGGGAAAAACCGCCCTTATTATCGAAGGGATAACAGACAATAAAAACAGGGCTTTGGGAGAAATAAAGAAAATACTGGCAGCCCACAAAAGCAAATTGGCAGACGAGGGATCTGTTAGATGGATGTTTGAAAAAAAAGGCGTAATATCCCTGCCTCCGCAGGAAAAAGAAAAAGACGATCTAGAACTGGAAGCCATTGATGCAGGAGCAGAAGACATCTCTTGGGACAACGATTGTCTTGTTGTTTCTGTCAGTCCGGATAATTTGGAAAAGACGAAACAATCCTTGTCAGAAAAAGGAATAGAGATCGAATCTGCCTCTTTGGATTGGACCCCTAAAGAGACGGTAAGCCCGGAAGAAAAAGAAAAAGAAGAGTGCCAAAAGCTTTTTGAGGCGCTGGACGAAAGCGAAACGGTTCAAGATATATATTCAAATCTTAAAGAGTGATGATTGTCTTAGGGATAGACCCGGGAACCGCTACTCTGGGATACGGACTAATAAAAAACGACAACAAAAAACTTAAAGCGCTGGACTACGGATGCATTACCACCAATCCTCAGGACGAGCCTTCCGAAAGACTAAAGAAGATAAACAACGACTTAAACTCTATTATAAAAAAATACAAGCCAGATGTTTTGGCTGTAGAAAAGCTGTATTTTTTTAAAAACCTTAAAACCGCCATGCCGGTCTCCCAAGCCAAGGGAGTGGTTTTGCTGACAGCAGCTAAAAAGAAGATTCCGGTATTTGAATTCACCCCCCTAGAAGTAAAAATGGCAGTCTCCGGATATGGAAGGGCAGAAAAAAAGCAAGTTCAGAAAATGATTCAAGCCATACTTTGCTTAGAAGAGAGACCGGAAGATAAAAACAAAAGAAAAGACGACGCCACAGACGCTTTGGGAGTCGCCCTTTGCTACGTCGTCAAAAAAGATAGAAAGATTAAACTATCTTAGCAAATCTTCGCTTCCCGATTTGGATTATCATTCCTTTTTCAACGTCAACCTCCTTGTCCCAGCTTTCTTGAACCTCTCTGTTGATTCTCACTCCTTTTTGAAGAACCAGCCTCTTGGCTTCAGACTTTGAAGAAACAAGGCCTGTTTTTGTTAAAAGATCTAAAATAGGAAGCTTTTTCTCTGAAATCTTTATCTCCGGCATATTGTCAGGAATTCCCTTGTTCTTAAACACTTTATTAAACTCTTGCTCTGCTTTATCCGCTTTTTTCTTGCTGTGATAAATCTCAACAATAGCCCGGGCCAGTTTTGCTTTCAAATCCCTAGGGTTCCCTCTTTTAATTTCTTCTAAAGGAACTCGGGTTGCCAGTTCAAAATAATCCTGAATAAGGCTGTCCGGGACAGACATTATCTTTCCGTATTGCTCCTGGGGAGAGTCTTTTATCTTAATATCATTGCCCAAGCTCTGGCTCATTTTTTCTCTTCCGTCCAGCCCGACCAATAATTTGGTGGCCACTACGTCTTGAGGAGGTTGGCTGAACTCTGACTGAAGCTCTCTCCCTTTTATTTCATTGAATAGCTGGTCATTGCCGCAAATGGCAATGTCTGCCTTTAAAACCACTGAGTCGTACCCCTGAAGAGCCGGATAAACCGGTTCTTGAAGGCGGATTTCTTTGTTTTGCTCTATTCTTTTTTGGAACATATCCCTTTCCAGCATTCTCTGAACCGTAAAACTGCTCATTAACTTTAAAAGGCCTTCTGCTGACATTTTGTCATACCATTCACTGTTATATCTTACTTCGGTCTTTTTCAAATCTATTATTTTCCCTACCTGTTCAAGATAATTTTTGGCTAAAGCCCTTACTTCTTTTTGGGGTCTTAGTTTTCTGGCAACAAGCTTTTCGCTGGGATCTCCGAATCTTCCTGTAAAGTCCCCTACCAGAAAAACAATCTGGTGGCCCATTTCCTGAAGCTCTTTCATTTTCAAGTAGACCACGGAGTGGCCTATGTGAAGATCGGAAGTAGTGGGATCTACCCCGTGCTTTATCCTTAGTTTTCTGCCTGACTTCAGTTTTTCTTCCAAACTGTCTTTTTTAATAATCTTTGCCACTCCTCTCTGCAGAAACCCTTTTATTCTTTCGCTGTTTATTTTCATACTGATTTAGTATAGAATAAAAAAAACTTATGGTCAAAAGGATTTTAAAAAGAAGAACTTACAAAACAAGCAAAAAAAGAAAGGTTTTTTTCTGGATATTAAAAGCTTTCGGCCTTTTTGTAATGACCTTTTTTGTGTTCGCCCTTTTCCTGTTCGTGTATTATGCCAGAGACCTGCCAAGGCCCGAGCAATTCACAGAAAGAGCCATTACCCAGACTACCAAAATCTACGATAGAACAGGAGAGACTGTTCTTTACGAGCTTTACGGAGACGAAAAAAGAGAAATGGTCCCCTTCGACAGGATATCAGATTACATAAAAAAGGCTGCCTTGGCAGCAGAAGACGCAAACTTTTATAAGCATCACGGAATAGACATCGGAGGAATTTTCAGAGCCGTCAAGCTTAATCTCCAGCTCGGAAGGCCTCTTTACGGAGGATCAACTATCAGCCAGCAGCTTATCCGCTCCACCTTCCTAACAAGAGAAAAAACAATAAAAAGGAAGATTCGGGAAATGATTTTAACTTTGGAGCTGGAAAGAAGGCACAACAAAGAGCAAATTTTGGAATGGTACCTCAACCAAATTCCTTTCGGTCCTAATACCTACGGGGTAGAATCCGCATCCCAAAACTATTTTAACAAGCCGGCTAAAGATGTTTCTTTGGAGGAAGCGGCTGTCCTTGCAGCCTTAATCCAGGCCCCGAGCTACCTTTCTCCTTACGGGAATCATTTGCCAGAGCTTTTGGAAAGAAAAGATCATGTTTTAGAAAGAATGGCAAAAGAGAATTTTATTACAGAAAAAGAAGCTGAAGTGACAAAAGAAAAAGAAATTGATTTTAAAGAAGCAGAAGCTTCAATTAAAGCACCGCATTTTGTCTTCCACGTAAAAGATTATCTCTTAGAAAAATACGGCAGGGAATTCCTGGAAAGAGAAGGGCTTAAAGTTTACACCTCTCTTGACTGGGATTTCCAAAAAAAAGCAGAAGAGGTAGTTAAAAAAGGAGTGGAAGCCAACTTTATGTACGGCGCCCACAACGCAGGATTAGTGGCAATAAATCCCGGCAACGGAGAAATTCTGGCTATGGTCGGTTCTGCTGACTGGTTTGGAGATCCTTACCCTGAAGGATGCAAAGCAGGGGTTAATTGTAAGTTCGACCCAAAGGTAAATGTGGCAACTTACAGCTCGGGAAGGCAGCCAGGCTCCGCCTTTAAACCTTTTGTTTATGCCACTGCCTTTGAAAAAGGATATGACGACAAAACTACAGTTATAGACGAAAAAACAAACTTTGGGATTTACGGGGGCAAGCCCTATATCCCCCAAAACTACGACGGTTTGTTTCGGGGAGAAGTAACTCTTAGGCGGGCTTTGGCTCAATCCTTAAACATACCCTCGGTAAAAGTGCTGGCCTATCTGGCAGGACAAGAAGATTCTATAAAAAAGGCTCAAGAAATGGGCATTACCACCCTTAACAGAGATCCTTCTTTTTACGGCCTTTCTATTGTTTTGGGAGGAGGAGAAGTAAGGCTTTTAGATATGGTGTCAGCTTACAGTGTTTTTGCCAGCAAGGGCAAAAAATACAATCCAGTTTCTGTCCTTAAAATAGAGAACAGCCGGGGAGAAGTTATAGAAGAGAGCAGCCAGGGGTTTAAAAGAGTGCTCTCGGAAGAAACCTGCAGCCTGATAACCGATATTTTATCTGACAACAAGGCCAGGGCTCCCATGTTCGGCTCTAACTCTCTAATGAATTTTAAAGATTACCAAGTAGCCGTTAAAACAGGCACAACCAACGACTTCAAAGACGCTTGGATTATAGGATACGCTCCTTCAATCGCAGTCGGCGTTTGGACAGGAAATAATGACAATTCCTCTATGGCAAAACAGCCGGGGCTGGTGATTGCAGGGCCTATTTGGAGACAATTCATGAACTACAGCCTGCCTTTGGCCGAAGGGACAGATTCATGATATAATAAAGCAAGAAATATGAAAAAATATTCCCAAGAAAAACTCCAAGAGCTCTACGACAACCTGCCCGAAGAGTTGCAAAACGCTCTTTTTTCTCAAGAGAACGCTCTTAACATTCAAAAAGCCTGCGAAAAGGCCGGAATAAAAGAAAAAGATAAAATTTCTCAGGCTTCAGAGCAAGCGGGATATGTTATTTTGGGAATAATAAACCCGGAAGAAATGGAAAAAAATTTAATAGAAGAGGCGGGAATTGAAAATGCTGCAGCCAGAAAAATTATGGTAGAAATAACTAAATCCGTGTTCCAGCCGATAAAAGAAACGCTGGAGGCCCTGTTGGATACGAAAATTGAAATTCCTAAAGAAATCAGTCCCGAAAAAGAAAAGACAGAAAAAAAAGACAAATACAGAGAATTCTTAGAATAAAAAGATGCAGTTCACTGTTCCTCAATTTATAGAAAGAGAGCCCAAAATAGTCGGCCCCTTAACCTTTAAACAGCTGGTTGTTCTGGTTTCTGCCGCCGCTCTTTGCATTGCTTTTTACTTTCTTCTGCCTTTTTATATTTTTATTCTGGGAACCCTGTTTTTCTTGGGGGGATCGGCCGCCTTGCTGTTTGTAAAAATAGACAAAGCCCCTCTTTATTCAATAATCAAAAACCTCATAGTTTTTGTTTTCCGTCCCAAAATATATCTCTGGAAAAAAAAGACAGCTCCCCCGGTTTTTAAAATGAAAACTAAGAAAGCGATTCAGCCAAAAAAAGAAAAGGAATCAGAGCTGAAAATCGGTAAAAAAAACCGGCTCAAAAAAATATCAGATAAAATAAAATCTTAAAACCATGGCAGAAGGCACAACCCAAGATTTTCTCCAGCTTAATCAAATAAAAGACGGCGTTGTTATTTTAAAAAACAAGGGACTGAGAAAAGTCCTTATGGTCTCTTCTTTAAATTTTGCCCTTAAGTCGCCAGAAGAGCAAGAGTCAATCTTGTATCAGTTCCAGAACTTTCTCAATTCTCTTGATTTCTCCTGTCAAATAATTATTCAGTCCAGAAGACTGAATATAACCGGATACCTGGATAAATTAAGCGAGATTCGTTCTGAAGAAAAAAACGAATTGCTGAAGATGCAGATAGAAGAATACAAGAACTTTATATCAGAGCTTATCGGAGAAGGAAACGTAATGCAAAAGAATTTTTACGTAGTGGTTCCCTTTGCGCCGATAGAGGCCGGTAGGAGTAAAGGGTTTCAGCTAACAGAAGATGTTTTCCAAAGAGCTAAGGCCCAGCTTATTCAAAGAACAGAGTTTGTTGTTTTGGGTCTTAAAAAATGCGGCATCCAGGCAGCTTCCCTCGACAACGCCGAACTTGCTGAACTGTTCTGGGCGCTCCACCACACCAAAGAAGCAGAAGGAGGATACTATCCGGACTTGCCCCCGGAATTAATTCAATAAACTTGTATGAAAATTCCTTTTTTAAACAAATTATTCAAAAAGCCCGAGATCCAAAGCGAAGTTTTTTCGGAAGAGCCGATGAATATTATTGACATAATCTCCCCCTCTTCTATCGAAATAAAGCCCAAATACTTAAATATCGGGGAGGTAATGGCTAAAACTTATTTTGTCTTTTCTTATCCCCGCTATTTGACCACTGGCTGGCTCTCGCCCGTCATTAACATGGAAACCCCCCTTGATATCAGTTTTCACTTCCATCCGATCCCTACTGAAGGGGTCTTGAAAAAATTAAGGAAAAGGGTAACAGAAGTGGAGGCAGAAATAGGAGAAAGGGAAGAAAAGGGGCTGGTCCGAGATCCTTCCTTGGAGTTTGCCTACCAAAACCTTGAGGACTTAAGAGATAAGCTCCAGACAGCACAGGAGAAAATGTTCCACTTCAGCTTATATATTACAGTTTACGGAGAAACTGAAAAAGAACTAGAAGACATTGAAAGCCAGTTAAGAGGGGTATTGGAATCCCGCCTTATCTATATCAAGCCCGCTCTTTATCGCCAAAAGGAGGCCTTTGCCTGTTCTGCTCCCTATAATCTGGACCTTCTTATGGTGACTACAATGATGAACACCGCCCCTCTTTCCAGCGCCTTTCCCTTTGACTCTTTTGACCTAAGCTCTAATAAGGGCATTCTTTACGGAATAAACAGGCACAACAGCTCTTTGGTTTTGTTTGACCGGTTTACTTTGCCTAATGCCAATTCCTGTATTTTCGCAGTGTCCGGGGCAGGAAAAAGTTATGCTGTCAAGCTAGAGGTTTTAAGATATATGATGATGGGCGTAGGGGCTATTATTGTAGATCCGGAAAACGAGTACAAGTCCCTGTCTGACGCCGTGGGAGGATCTTTTTTCAACATCTCCCTTTCTTCCAAATACCATGTTAATCCTTTTGATTTGCCCCAGCCCAGAGAAGACGAAAGCACAGAAGATGTCTTAAGGACAAACATTGTTAACTTGGTAGGATTGATCAGGGTTATGCTGGGCGGGCTCACCCCGGAAGAAGACGCTATTATCGATCAAGCTCTTACTGCCACCTATCAAGCCAAAGACATTACCCCGAAAAGCGATCCTTCTATGTGGGGAGAAGGCAATGGGCTTCCCTTTCCGATAATGAGCGACCTTGAAGAAATCCTTTTGACCATGGAGGGGGCAGAATCTTTGGCCAGAAGACTGCAGAAGTTTACCAGAGGAACTTACGCCAACTTTTTCAATCAGCATTCCAACGTTGATATGGAAAAAAGACTGATAGTCTTTGGAGTAAGAGACATGGAGGACGAATTAAAACCAATAGCCCTGTTTATGATTTTAAAATATATCTGGAAGACCATCGCTTCTAATATGAAAAAAAGAATCCTTATTGTTGACGAGGCCTGGTGGATAATGAACAACGAAGACGGAGCTTCTTTCCTGTTCGGCACAGTTAAAAGAGCCAGGAAATACTGGCTGGGAGTGACCACAATTACTCAAGACGTTAACGACTTCATGAAGTCAAAATACGGCGAACCGATTGTTACCAATTCTTCCCTTACCATACTGATGAAGCAAAGCACAGCAACCATTGAAATAATCAAAAAAACATTTAATCTGACGGAAGAAGAAAAAATGATACTTTTAGAGTCTCCCGTGGGAGAAGGAATATTTTTTGCCGGAAGAA
The DNA here is from genome assembly GCA_964493085.1 of uncultured Candidatus Saccharibacteria bacterium. Lineage (GTDB taxonomy): Bacteria > Patescibacteriota > Minisyncoccia > Minisyncoccales > GWA2-38-27 > CAYXTC01. The sequence goes on along the minus strand of CAZBLV010000008.1, from coordinate 26,258 downwards.
AGCACATTCTTATCAAGGTGCTTGCTTCCTACGCAGAAGATCAGATAATTACCACCGACCCGGAAGAGGTGGAGAAAATAAAAGAGGCTAAAAGGAGTCTCGAAAATTAAAAATCATGCCGTCTTCGCCATCTAAAAAAAAGGGGGGGTGGTTTCAAAAAATCCCAAAAGACGTTTTGCTTTCTCCGGGAGGAATAATTTTGGTCTTTTTTGCTATCGCAATGGAGGCGATTGATTTTTTTGTCCCTTGGCCTCTTATCGAAGAAGTAATAATGCTCCCTTTGAATCTGTTTTTTTGCCTTCTTTTGGTTATTATCGCCAAGGTGCCAATAAAAAGCATTGTTATTCCGTTTTTAATTGAACGTCTGCCGATAATCAGCAGCGTTCTCCCCACTTTTCTCCTTCGATTGTTTTTTTAATCAAAATGTTAAAGAAAACAAGATTCTCTCCAATAATATTTTTTTTGCTTTTTCTGCTTTTTCTATTGCAAGCGCCAAGTTTTATTAATGCCTTAGAGATAAATTATCCGCGAATACCCGGAGCGGCTCCTCCCCAAGATTTTATCGGCTCTCCTAGAGAAGAGATCGTCTCTCTTTATGTTAAATATTTTTTTAGCCTGATTGTTTGGATATCGGGCTTAGTCGCCCTGGGCGTCTTAATCTATGGCGGGTTTCTTTATTTAACTTCCAGCGGAAAACCAGAAAAACTAATAGCTGCCAAAAAAACTGTTTTGTCTGTTTTTTTAGGCCTTCTTCTTTTATTTTCTTCCTACCTTATTTTAGATATTATCAATCCTCAATTTTTTACTCCGGAAATCGAGGCCCCAAAAGAAGTAGAAATAATCCAAAAAGAAGAGGTGCCGGACATAGAAGAGGAAGCCGTAGCTTCCTCTATTGATGTTGAGCTGCCCTTCGGAAGGATAATCGAAGGAAGAATTTTTGAAACATATTTTTCTAAAACAACTCCGCCACAAGAAGGAGAAAAGCCAAGAATGACAAGAATTAAAGAAAATGCAAACGAAGTCCGGGATATTGCTGAAAAAATAAAAGAAAGCAGCCATGAATTAAAAGAACTAACCAAGCAATGCTCTTGCTCGCATCTTACTCCCGATTGCGATCCCTGTTCTTCTGGAAGGTCTTGCGATTGCGACCCCTGTGAAAGCGTCCGCGGAACAATCGAAGATACGCAAGAAAATATTTTAAAGCAAATCGACCTCCTAAAGAGAGAGCAGAAAAAAACACTTACTGAAATTAAAAGCCTAGAAATTGAGCTGGGCAGACTGGAAAGAGTAAAAAGATTTATAAGCAGCTGCCCTGAGTTTTTGAGACAGAGCTATTCTTTCTTTGTTGCAGTAAAAGACATTTATACAAGCACAGGAGGGATAGTTAGAGAAATGCCATTTTGGAATAATATAGTTATCCCTTACCTCAATAAAAGAAACGAGCAGGTCACGGACTGGGCAAGCTTTACTTGCACCATCGGAGGAGTAACATTGGAAACCCCTGTTTCTGATTCTGAAGAAGAGGAAGAAATAGAGGAAAAAATCATTCCAGAAGAAAGCGTTCCTTGTTCTGCTGAAGTCCCGGTAGGCGAAATTATTGACCGCGCCCAAAGGACAGGCCGCCTTTTAAAGGAAAGGATGAAAATGCTTGTTAAATTGAATAAAGAAATTATCTCTGCTGCTGACGAATTAAACGTTTTAGTAAGCCAGTGCTCTTCTCAAGTGCCCATGTGTGTCTCTATTTGTATTCCCACTAAAGGAGGATGTATTGAATCTTGTGTTTCTCTTTTGGGTCCTTGCCCTTCTTCGGAAATCGACGAGGAGATTGAAATAATCGATAAAATTTATGAAAGAGACCCCAAAGAAGCAGCTGAAGGAATAAAAAATGTAGTTGAAAATTCCGAAGAAAGCGTAAACAAAAAAGAAAAAATAGGGATTTTGCCTATAATTAACAGCGTAGTCCCGGGGATCCTTAGTGATTTAGAAAAATCCAGGTTTCACATGGCCAGCTGCCACACCAAAGAAAGCGAAGAAGCGTTGTTTTCTTGTTCCGAAGCATTCTATAAAACCGATCCCGGGGGAGAAACAATAAGAGTTTGCTGCATGGAAGAAGAGGGATACAAGGCATGCTTGAACGAGTGTTACTTAAAATCAGGAGGAGAATACAAAACTTGCCTTAAGTCTTGCCTTAAAAGAAAAAGCGAAGAAGCGAAACGAGCAGGAATAGCAAAAGCAGAGGAAATCTCTCTGTGCCGCCACTCTCTTAATTTCTATTGCTGCCAATAATGCTTAATATGAAGAGAAAAAACAAAAATTTCTATTTTTCTATATTGCTGTTGATTCTCCCTTCTTTTTTTGCTGCCGGTCTTGTTTTCGCCCAAGGAAGGGGACTAGAAATAGAATATCCAGGGCTAGGATTAAGAACCATTAAAGAAGATATTTTTCCGGTTTATGTTAAATACATTTTTAATTTTATTATAGGAATTTCGGGCTTTATCGCTTTCGGAGCATTAATCCGGGGAGGAATCCGCTACCTCTTGTCATCGGGGGAGCCTGAAAAACTAACAACGGCCAAAAAGCAAATGTTGGCTGCTTTTTGGGGGATAATAATTTTATCTTCTGCTTATTTGATTTTAATAAACATTAACCCCCAGTTAACCCTTGTAAAGGTGCCGGGATTAGAGGAAATAGAAGATGTAGAAATAATAATTCCCCGCCCGCCAGACAGGCCGCCAGACTCTCCTCCTGTTTACCCCAATCAATTTTGGAGAATTACAGAAATCGCCTCCACGGTTAAAAACGTTCTAAGCGATCCGGATAAGGGAATAGAAAAAATAGGCCAAGACATAAGGTTTTATACCCTAGGATGCAGCTGCGAGTATACCCACCCCCTGTGTCTTTGCCAAGATTATATGGGAAGCTGCGAATCTCTTTATTGTTATTCTGAAAAACCGACAGAGCCTTGCCCCAACAGCGCAACAATAAAAAAAAGGCAACAAGACATTGTTGCTTCGATGTTCGAAATCCTTTACTATAAAAACAGGGCTGCTGCAGAGAGAAAGGACTTTCTTTTACGGATTAATAATTTGGAACAATTAATATCTCATTACAACGAAAAGATTGAAGCTGAAAAAGATTTTTTGGAAAATCTTGAAAAGAAAGGGGCCGGAGAAGAAGCTGGAAAGACAGAAAAAGGGCTTATAAAAGCATGGGAAGAAGAAATAAGCAAGCTATCAAGGCTTCGCCACCTTTTTCAAAGATTAGAAGAAAAACTTAACGAGCTGACAGTCTTAGTTGACGATATCTCCCAGCCAATAGATAAGATATCCAAGTTGCCTGACGAATGTTTGCCTCAAGTAAAAACGGTCTGCAGCGGCACTTGCGAGGGCGGATGCCATAATTCTTTAGGTTGCTTCCCGCTCGGATGCGGGGGCGGAAATCCCTGTCCTGTTAATGAAATACAGAACAAGCTGTCAGAGATCCAGTCTTTTAAAGGACGGATTAATCGTGTCTGTGACGAAATAATAAAAATTGTGTCGGATATAATCAAAATAGAATAATAAAATGAAAAAGTTTTTTATAATTTTTATTTCGGCGATTCTGATAGGTTTTATTTTTAATGAATTTGCTTTCGCGGCAAGAAATTCTTTGGAAATCGAGTATCCGGAAATAATGGGCTATGAAATTGAAGAGTCCGGCGCACCTTCTCTGCCGTCCTATGTTAGATATATTTACTATTTTGCTTTAGGAGTCAGCGGATTTATCGCCTTAGGAGTCCTTACGTTTGCTGGCTTCCAATATCTTACCTCTGCTGGAATGCCAGAAAAGATGAAACAAGCTAAAGACAGAATTAAGGCTGCTTTCTTGGGTCTAATTATCTTATTCGGCTCTATCTTAATTATTCGGACAATTAACACTGAAACAGGGACCTTAATTAAAATAGCTGCGCCGAGAATATTTGTAGAAGAATTAGCTCCCGGGGTAGCGCTTTGCGATCAAAAAGTGAATCTACAAAGGGCTTGGAATTCTATTGAATCCTATAAAAGAGAAAGTTCTTTAGGGGAGAAAGAAAGGCACAAAGAAATAGTTTCTAGTATAATATCAGAATTCATGGAGCACTGCTATTATGTTAATTATGCCCAAGACATTGAAGGCCCTGATGCTTCTTCTTCGTGGCACTTGTATCTTATTCCCGAAAAAGTAGACTCGGGAGGAAGAGAACTAAGAAACACGGCCGGGGGCACTGTTGAAAACTTTAAAGAAGTTGGCGCCCTGGTTACTGAAAGCGCTTCAAGAAAAACTACAATAGTTTTAAATACCGAGAACAGAGGGGGAGTTTACGAACAACAAATATCTCCACCCAAACAAATCAAGCCCTTTGTTTTAAACTATACCCCAGATCCTTATTGGGGAGCAACGGCCTACCAAAAAGTAAATTATAACAAAGACTACGCGCAAGCAAGAGAATCTCACTGTCCCCCAGAATACGGAAGCGGGCAAGCGGGTTTTACTGAGCACATACAAGCTTGTAAAACTCCTTTCCCCATAGCGTCCCTTAAAATCGAAGGAGATCTTGTAGCTCTTATCGCAAAGGAATCTACGCCAGATGATATTGTTGTTTTGACCAACAATGAAAGCAATCTTAATAGATTCCAAGAGCTGGTAAAGTTCGAGCCGTGTTATTGGTGGGGACTTCTTAAATGTCCTGTGCTCGCTGCCACAGAGTTAAGGCTTCTTTCTATAAAATTTTATTAAAGCCAGAAGAGGGGATAATTATTATTTTTCTATCAGCTCCCTCGCCAACACTTTTAGTGCTGACATCTTTTCTGTCCGCCAGCTCTAAGTGAATAATTCTTCTTTGATAAGAAGACATCGGAGGAAGCGCTTTCTCTTCTTGGCTTAAAGCAACTTCGTCTGCTAAAGAGCGAACAGTTTCTTTTAGATACTGGTCTTTTTTTTCTTTATACTCATTAATGTCTAAGTCCAAATAAAAACTTTCTTTTGTTTTTTTCCTTATTATTGCCCGAATCAATCTTTGAATTTCCAGCAAAGTCTCTCCTCTTTGCCCGATTAGCCTTTTGGGTTCCTCTGTTGTGATCTTTACTGAAATTTTTTGGTTTTCTTTTCTTTCAGCCGTTATCCCTGCCTCAAAACCCGCTTGTTTGAAAAACTCCTGAACAACTTTTTTTGTTTCTTTTAATGTTTTATCCCCGAACATTTTCTTTGTCTTTAAAAATAAAATATTGCTGGCCTATTGTAAACAGAGAAGTGGTGATCCAATAAAGTCCAATAGCAGAAGGCAGCCGGAGCAAGATAATAAAGGCGAACACAGGAAAGATAAACTGGGCTTGTTTTTGAAATATTTCACCGAAATTCCCGTTCTTTGAAGAGGATTGCTGGGGCATTTTGGTTTTCATCATTCTGGTTTGGAAAAATTGAAAGATCCCAGCCAAAACCGCAATTACGGTATTGGGTTCTGACAAATCAACTAATCCTAAAAAATGTGGGTCGATCGCCTGGGGCAGGTGAACAAAACGATAAAGAAGGTCTGCTTGCTGCTCTTTTAGTCCTGTCCAAAATACGCGGTAAAGGGCTATCAATATGGGCAGCTGGATTATGATTGGAAGGCAGCCGGAAAAAGGGTTTATCTTCTCTTTCTTGTATAGCTCCATTAGTTTTTTGCTCTGCTCTTCTTTGTTGTCTTTGTATTTTTCCTGGATTTCTTTCATTTTTGGCTGAAGAGCAGAAAGGGCCTTTTGGGACTTAATGGCTTTTTTGCTTAAGGGGTAAACTAAAAACCTAATTGCTAAAGTCAAAATTATAACTGCCACACCAAAGTCGTGCCCGGGCAAGTAAAGATACAGCAAAACCAAAACATTTAATAATGGCTGGTATAGGGCTGCTCTGAAGATATTAATTAAAAAATCCATGTTGCTTAAGGTAAATCAACGCCCCCTTGGTTCCAAGGATGGCATCTTGAGATTCTTTTAATTCCTTTTAAAACTCCTCTTCTGGCTCCGTATTTTTCTATTGCCAAATAGGCATATCGGGAACAGCTTGGATAAAACCTGCACCTTCTCCCCAAAATAGGGGATATCACGCTTTGGTAAAACCTGATTGTTTTTAAAAAAATTCTTTTCATCCTTTTAACAGGTGAGCTTTTTCAAAAAGACTTTTCACCAATGGCAGATAAGACCCTTTTCTCCCAACCGGGAAAGAAGGGGTCACCAATAAAACCACATCAAACCCGGTTTTGGCAAAAGGAAGAAGTTCTTTTATCGCTTCCCTTAACTTTCTTTTTATCTTATTCCTCTCCACGGCCTTTAAAGAAACTTTCTTGCTGACTACAATTCCAAACCTGCTTTCGGAAAGATTATTGGGGGCAAATTTTAAATAAACAAAATTTCCTTTAACCTTCTCTCCTTTTCTAAAAACATTCTCAAAATCCTTTTCTTTTCTAAGCCGGTGGCAAGGAGCGAGCATAGCAAATCAGGCAGAAATTTTCTTTCTTTTTTTAGCCCTTCTCTTCTTTAAAATCTTTTTCCCGTTTTTTTTGCTCTGGCGAGCCAGAAATCCGTGGGCCTTTTTTCTTTTTCTTTTTTTGGGCTGATAGGTTATAGACATATTTTTTATAATTTCTTAACGCTTCCAGTATAGTATTTAATAAAGCCGGGGTCAATTGTCAAAAAGAAAATAACAGGCGCTTAACAGTTTTTCCCCATCTTTTCAACAGTTTTTCTTTTCTCTATCTTATTTTCTGTTTTGTTTGACAGGCAAGCCAAAGGGGTATTAAATGAAGTATTAGAAAGTTAATCGCAATCCAGCCCTATGAATACTCAAGAGCTCTGGCAAGCAGTCCTTGCCCAAGTCCAATTGGACATTTCTTCTGCTAATTTTGCCACTTGGTTCAAAAACACTTCCCTAGAAGACGTTGAAAAAGGCAAGGCCGTAGTAACTGTTCCCAACTCTTTTGTAAAAGAATGGCTGGCCAACAAGTATCATAAAAAAATATTTAAAACGCTATACAACTTAGACGGCAGCATAAAAGAAATCAATTATGTTGTGTCTGAGAATAAGAATTCAAAAAAACAATCCACTCCAAAGCAAAGCTTTGAACCAGAAGAGCAAGAAGAAGCGCAGCTGGGTTTCCAGGCCTTCCAGGTAAATCGAGAAACTAACTTAAATCCAAAATACACCTTTGATTCTTTCGTGGTGGGGCCCTTTAATAAACTCCCCCACGCAGCAGCTCTTGCTGTAACCGAGAAACCGGGCTCCGTTTACAATCCTCTTTTTCTATACGGCGGAGTTGGACTGGGAAAGACGCACCTCCTCCAGGCCACCGGCAACAAGATAAACCAGAGCTTTCCAAAGAAAAAAGTAAAATACATTTCTTCGGAAAAATTCACAAGCGAAGTAATCGAAGCCATTAAAAATCAAAAAGCAGATCTTTTTAAGGCGAAATGCAAGGCCTTTGATGTCCTAATAATAGATGATGTCCAGTTTTTAGCAGGCAAAGAAAAGACCCAGGAGGAATTTTTCCATATTTTTAATGTTTTATACGAGAAGAACAAGCAGATAATAATTTCTTCTGACCGTCCCCCAAAATCCATACACTCTTTAGCAGAAAGATTGAGGTCGCGTTTCGAGGGAGGAATGATAGCAGATATTAGCGCGCCTGATTACGAGACCAGGGTGGCTATTTTGAAAACAAAGGCCCAAGAGAAAAACCAGTCTTTTTCCAAAGAAATTTACGAATACGTCGCCTCTATGGTGCAAAGAAATATCAGGGAACTAGAGGGCGCCCTAAACCGCCTTATCATTTATGAGAAGATAAACAACAAAAAGCCCGACTTGGAGATTGCAAAAAACCTTCTTAAAAATCTGATCTTTTCTCCTACCAGAGTGGCCACTCCTAAAAAAATCATTCAACAGGTCGCAGAGTTTTATGATTTAAAGGAAAAAGACCTATTAACAAGTTCGCGGAAAAAAGAGATAGTGAGGCCAAGGCAGATAGCAATGTATCTGCTAAGAGAGGAATTAAAGAGCTCTTTCCCTTTTATCGGCAGAAAATTCAGCGGCAAAGACCACACCACAGCCATTCACTCTTACAAAAAAATCCTGGCGGCTCTGGAAACCAACAAAAAACTAGAAGAAGAAATATCTTTAATAAAAGAAAGGGTCTTTAATAGCAGTTAATTAGGTGTGGAAAAAGTAGTGGAATTAACAGGGATAAAGACAGGATAAAAAAAGAGAGAAAGAAAGATTGATTTTTTCCTTTTTTAACTAACATATTAATCCACTAAAAACTAACAAGAAAAAAGGGCTTTTTTGAAATAAAAACCTTAATTATCCCCATTTTTCCTACTGCCTAGTAATAGTAATAATAATATTTAATAATAACTATGAAACTATTAATCCCCCAAAAAAAACTTAAAGAAGGATTGTTTATGGTAGAAAAAATAGCCTCTAAGTCTCTGACTCTGCCTATTTTAAACAACGTCCTGCTTTCCACAGAAAAGAATTTTTTAAACATTTCTGCTACAGATCTGGAAATCGGTATTCGTTGGTGGGGGTTGGTTAAGGTTGAAAAACAAGGAAAAGTAACTATTCCCGCTCATGTTTTATCTAGTTTTACGGGCTTGCTTCCCGATAAAAAAATCGGCCTTGAGGGAAAAGAAAACGTTTTACTGGTAGAGTGCGGAGACAGAAAAACGCAAATCAAAGGCCTCCCTGCCGACGACTTCCCTATTATTCCCCAAATAGAAGAGGGGGACACGGTTTCTTTGAGCGCTCCTATTTTTTGCGAGAGCTTGGCCCAGGTCGCAGATGTTGTTTCTTATTCTACCAGCAGGCCGGAAATATCAGGCGTTTTTTTAAACTTCCAGAAAAACCTTTTGACTATTGCCGGAACAGACAGTTTTCGGCTGGCAGAAAAAAAGATTTCTCTTAAAAAAGAAAAAGACGCCCTTAAAAAAGAGCGCTCTTTAATTATTCCTCAAAAAACAGCCAAGGAAATAATTAATATTTTTGGGGGAGGAGATAAGACAATCAAGGTTCATTTTTCTCCTAACCAAATAATGTTTGAAGCCCGAATGGAAGAAACCGACCATCCCCGCGTTCAGGTGGTTTCCAGGTTGGTCGAAGGAGAATACCCCAGCTACCAAGAAATTATTCCGGACAGCTATAAAACGCAAATTGTCTTAGATAAAGCGGGTTTTTTGAACCAAATAAAAGGGGCCAGCCTTTTCAGCGGCAAGACCAACGAGATCAATATTAAGACCGATTCTAAAAAAGGAAAAATTAAGGTTGTCAGCCAAAGCTCTGAAATAGGAGAATATAGTTCCGATATTAAAGCGGACGTAAAGGGAAAGGCAGTAGACGTCGCCTTTAACCACAAGTTTTTATTAGACGGCTTAGCTAACATTAAGAGCTCTGAAATAATTTTTGAACTTAACGGAGAATCGGGACCAGGCGTAATCAAGCCCGTGGGGGACAACACCTATCTTTATGTGGTAATGCCCATAAAGACCAGTTAGCCAAAACGATTTTATGAGAACCTCCCGGTCTTTGTTCCGGGAGGTTTTTTTCTTGACAAAAATGTTTATGTATAATATAATATAAGGGCCGAGAAATAGTTTCTTGGCCCAATGTTGAACCTTGAAAACTATAAGGAAAAGGCAATGAGAACCGCAGCGACGATCATCATCTTGGCCGTTTTGACAATAATTACGGCAATAGTTATCGCCGTTACCTGGCTTTGGCTGGGGCTGTCTTTAGGAATTATTGCTTTACTTTATTTTGTTTATAATGGCTTTCTTAAAATTCCCGAAGAGCCGCCCCATAAAGGTGTTTTGGTTTTTTGTGGCAAAAGACAGGACAAGATCCTGGATGAAGGATTCCATTTCTTTCCCATCTACCCCATCTTATTTGATGTGGTAATGGTCGATGTTACCAAGCGAAACCAAGACTTGGAAGAACAGCGTGTTCGCACTCCAGACAGAGCAGAAATTGCTATTAAAGTAAGCATTACCTGGACTCCTTGCACGGGAGAAAGCAGAAACCTTGCGCGGTTACAGGATCCGGCCAAACCACGCCACCTGCTGTTTGATTTTTTGAATAGTGGCGGAGACGAGGGTATTAGGAGTATTCTCCACGATATAATTCGTGATCGTCTAAGAAATTGGGCTATGTCCGGGGAAGAAGGGCCTGCTGATTGGGTAGAAGCGATGGGTTCTGGCGATGAGGCTATCGCTGTTCTTTTGAAAGCCATTTTAGGAGATGAGCTTGAAAGAATCCCCTCCGGTGTCCCCACCCCTATTTTATTGAAATATTTTGCCTTGCCCCAAAAACCTCCCCTGGAAAACGAGAAAAAAAAGTGGGGGGAGGGATGGGAAAAGGTGGAAAACGAGGTCTCGAAACTTTCGCCTGATCAAAAAGACGAGCTCATAAGAGCAATCGAGAGAAGACGTGCCTTAATTCAAGAAGCTCGTCAAGGAAACGGCTCTTTTGTCAAAGAGAGCCTTGGCATCACAATCAACCGATTTACGGTTAACGAGATTATCGTAGTTGGGGAGGTGGCTGAGGCGGCTGGGCTCCAGGCGAGGGAAGAGCATCAGCGGACAGCCGAAGAAGTGGAGATTAGACACCTGGTGAAACAGGTACAGAAGGTCCGAGACGAGCTCGGGGTTGGTCCAGAGCAGGCTATTGAGGCCATCCAAACTGAAAGAGGCAAGGTGAACAAGCAAATTAACGAGGGGAAGTTAAACATTTCTCCCGAAACACGCGAGGTGCTCAGAGCAGCCCTGTCTCAATTAGCGAGTTTTCTTCTGCCGAAGAAACAATAAAACAAAAAGCCCATTCTTAAAAAAGGATGGGCTTTTCTTGTTTCTTTTATTTCTTTCTTTTCTTTTTTCCCTCCCTTATCACTTCTCTCATTTTTTTAGGCCTGGCCTCATCTTTCTTTTTTACTTTTTCCACCTCCGATACGTTTTGTGGTTTCTTTTTTCTTCCTTTTTCTCTCTCGATATCAAATTGGGCACCTGGTGTTAGCAGCATCCCTGTGGCCGGCGTTTCCGGAGCGGCAGTTTGATCCCAAGGTTTTTTCCATCCTGTTTGCTGCATTCGCTTATCTTCGATTGCGTCGAAGAAGCGGGTGTTATTGTTTTTGTTTAAGTCTTTTATGTGTTTTATGTATTTATCTTGGCTTTCTTTATTGTCTTTCAGGCCTCCTGTTTTTAAGAATTTATTGTAAGCGTTTCTCATTCCTTCATGGGCTGCGTCTTGTCCGCCCTTTACGGATCTGTTGATTTGCAGCCACCTGTCTCTGTCAAAAGAGCCCATAGCAGCCTCAATTACGTCGGGATCTTTTAGAACGCCCGGTTCCCACTGGCTAATATGTTGTCCCCGGGCCTCTCCAACGGCTTTTTGGATTGCTTCTTCGGGGTTGGCCGTCTTTAGAACGCCTTCTTCTGCGGCAATCTTGGCGAACCTGGGATCTCCCCTAAGGACAGCATTAAGCTCTCCTCCTCTTTTGGCGACTTTTAATAATTCAGCAGTATCTTTGCGGAAGTTCTTGTTTTCAAACAGTTCAGTGGTGTCATTGGCTTTATATCTCTCTTGGGCAACGTCTAGCCAATCATCAGCATCTCCTCGGCTTAAAGCTGTTAATAGTCCGGCTGTGGACTTTTCTTTGACCCAAGGACTTTTGGCTATTCTTCTAAACTTGCCTTCCCCTGACATGGAAGCCTCGGCTATATTTTTAGAATTCATGAAATCTATTTCTTTTTGGTGTCTTTTGAGGGTGGGTTTTGTTTCAGCTAATTCTCTTAGCTGTTGCGGGATAGCGTACCTAAGGCCGGGTACTGCTTGAGCTGCTCTCACAACCCCTCCAGCAGCTTTCCTTACGGGAGCCGTTCTTATGGTTCTGTTTTTAATCCCTCCCCATGCTCCTTTGCCCAGCTTCTTATAATTCTTAGACACCCCTGCAATAACCTGCTTGCTTCCGGCGGCGTTAATTGTAAGGGTGGCTATAAAACCTATTATGAGAAAGCCGATAATTACCATATAAGGGAGGAACGTGTCAATGACTCCTCCTCCGATTTCTTGGCGAGCGCCAGGGACATCCCCTGTTATAAGGCCCTCTCGCGCTGCTCCCACTAGGATCTTGCTTAAATATAGAAAAAAAGCAGCGATTACTCCAACAAAACACCATTGGATAAAGAAATTAAGCCACCTCTTAAATAATGGCTTAGTGGCCGGCAGAACATAAGCGAGAAAGGCCAGCGGAGAAAGGATCACTGCCATCCAAATAGCCACATAGCGCATTATGAAAAGAATAGAAAATAAAGTAAAAATAACCGTGCCCGTAATAGCAAAAATCAGCAGAACGACAGTTCCTCCCATGGGAGAAAAAGAGATTCCTTCGCTTGACCCAGCTGCACTTTTCCACAAATCCCAAACCATGTCATGCTGGTCTTTGAAAACCTGCGAGAAAACTCCAAGGGCAGAGCCAGTAAAGTCTTTTAATAAAAAGTCCATTAAAATATTGGCTGCGTCAACTACTAATCCTAAAATAACCGGGGTAAAATTAATAAGAAGAGCAACGGCTATTAAGGTGGGGAGGACTTTTTTGGCCCGGTATCCCTCAAGTTGCAAAATAGTGGCTAACCCGATAAAGACTAGGGCCAGAATAATGCCCACGTTTGCCAAGTCTCTTGTCATGGTCCATCCTGCTGCAATAACTGGATTGTCGAGCCGAGTAAAAGAAAGAGAGATAAAATCGGGATTAGTTACTATTGAAAGAAAATAAAGAGAAACACTAAAGAACACATTTGCTATTGCCAGAGGGATTTGCAGTATAATCGCTACGAGCCATGAAAAAAAGTCAACAAGTTTTACCTTAGACCATTCCGTTCCCAGCCCCTTAGCAGCTCCTACTGCTATCATTAAAACTCCTGTTACTATTAACGCCCCAGTAACGATTGCTCCTCTATTAGAGCGCGACCGCGGGAGTTCGCCTTTTTTAAACCAACGAAAAAGAAGATTCATAAATTTGCTTTATTAAAATATTGTATCATAAAAGCAAAAAATTAGTAGTGGATAATCGGCAACAGGCAATTCACGGCTCTAAAAAAACTTAGTTAAGCTAATCCAGTCCTCGGTTTTTAATGTTTCTGCTCTTTTGTCGGGCTGAATGCTGTTTTTCAAAAGCAGCCGGCCAGCCTCTTCTTTGTTTAATTTTAAACCTTTTGCTAAGTTATTGGCAAGCTGTTTTCTCGGTTGGGCAAAACCCGCCCTTATTATTTGGAAGAATTTAGAGTCAAATTCTAAGCTCCTTCTTTTTTTGTCGGGAATTATTTTTAAAACTGCAGTATCTATTTTTGGCTGTGGCAGAAAAGAAGATTTTTTGACATAGGAAACTATTTTAGGAAAGGCGTAAAATTGGACAGAAACGGCCAAGAGGTTCATCTTGGGGGGCTTGGCGCAAATTCTTTGGGCCAATTCTTTTTGGACCAAAAGAGTCATTTCTTTCGGTCTTTTCTCGGCCTCTAAAAACATTCTGATAACCGGATTGGTAAGATAAAAAGGGAGATTAGCCACCACCTTATATTCTTTTAATTTCTCAAGATCAAAAGAAAGAATATCTCCCTGATAAACCTTTAGATTTTTATAGCTTTTTAGATCTTCTTTTAGAAACTTTGCCATTTTGGGGTCTTTCTCTACGGCGACAACCTTTTTTGCTTTTTGGCAAAGCTCTTCAGTCAGGGCTCCGCTTCCCGGGCCAACTTCTAAAACAGTGTCGTCAGAGGAAACGCCGGAAGCCGCCATTATTCTTTTTATTGCCTTTTTATCAATTAAAAAATACTGCCCCAGTTTTTTAGAGGGACCCTCTCCGGCAAGGGCTTCTTTTGTTTTTTTCCTATAACCCAAAGCCATTTTATATTATTTTACTCCTTAAAATATATTGTGGAAAAGGCACTTGACTTGCTCTGTAATAAGGATATCATAGAAAAATAGTAGAAACTATGCTGGACGAAAAACCTGCGAGTCTATACAAGAAAATTTTTACGGGCTGGAAGCGGATTCTAAGAAAAAAATCTTCCAAAGGAAGGATCTTTTTTATCCTTCCTGTTTTAATGGCGTTTTTTCTGTTCAGCGCCTTTATTTTTAGTTCGAGCTCTAGTTTAAAGCCGCTTTTACTTAAAAACTCTCCTCTTTTATCTGCTGCTTTGATAGCAGAAACGATGCCTAATCAGGGGGATGTTTTTTTAAAGCCCGCTCGCAATTTTCTAACAGGTTCTCCTCAAATGGTTTTTGTGGAGGAAAACTCTGTAATGGGAGTGATCCCTCCTGCCATGGCAGATATTCAAGTTCTGGCTACAAAAACAACGGAAGAGCAGGACAGAGGGAGAATAATAGAATATACGGTCAAGGAGGGGGAAAATGTTTCTATTATTGCGGAGAAATTCGGCATTTCAGTCAACACTATTCTTTGGGCTAATGACATCAGTCGAAAATCAGTCGTTAAGCCGGGCCAAGAAATAATTGTTCTTCCTACTTCGGGGGTTCTTCATTTAGTAGAAAAGGGAGACACCATAAGCAATATTGCTGAAAAATACGAGGTCAAAACAAGCGAAATTATTTCTTACAACGAACTTGAAAACGAGAACGATATCTTTATAGGGGATGTTGTTTTAGTGCCCGGAGGAAAGGTTCAAGAAAAAGCTGTCCAACCCTCATCTTCTCCGATTGCAAGCTCTTATTTTATCTTTCCTGCTGAAGGGAAAATTAGCCAGGGAGCCCACGGAGCGTTTGCTAACGCTGTGGACATAGCAAATCCGTGCGGCAGGCCAGTGGTGGCCGCAGCTTCAGGAACGGTGCAAAGGGCAGGGTATATAAGTATTGGAGGAAACAGGGTAACGGTTTTGCATTCAAACGGAGTGGTAACTTATTACGGGCATCTTTCCGCAATAGCGGTTTCTCCAGGCCAGAGAGTAAACGCGGGAGATATTATAGGATATATAGGCAACACAGGATATACTATAGGAAGAACCGGCTGCCATCTTCATTTTGAGGTTAGGGGAGCCAGAAACTTTCTTATTTCATACCCCCTAGGTAGTCAGCTGAAGTGGTAAAAGAAAAAATGCTCTTTTATTGAGAGCATTTTTTGCAATAAAGAGAAGAGGGATGAACCTTAAGCCGTTGTTCGCTTATCTTTTTCCCGCACTTTTCGCACTTGCCGTAATCTCCTTCTTTGATCTTTTCTAAAGCCCTGTTTATGTTTTTTAGTCTTAATTCAAGGCTGTGTTCTACGGGAAGAAGGTTTCCGTATTCTTCTACTTCGTCGGCTGCTTCTTCTAAAGATCCTCCGCTTGTTCTCGGATATTTGGTGTCCCAGTCTCCTTTTATTCTTTCATCTTTTTCAGCAAAGCCCTCCAGCTCCTTTTCAAGAGAGCTTTTTTCTTTTTCCAGTTTCTCTTTTAACTTTAAAACAAGTTCTTTTTTCATTTTATTCTCCGTAAAGATTGTTTAATTTTCTGCGAGTATAGCCGTCTAAAATACCTGTCCCCTCTGACAATCCTTGGGGCGCTAAAATGTCTGAAGCGTACTTCTCTTGAAACCTGATGACGGCTTCCTTGGTAAGAGGGCCGAACCAGCCGCTTACTATGCCCCTAGGATAAACTGCAACGTCTTCTGCCAGCCAAGTCTGGAGCAGTCTTACCTGGTCTCCGCTGTCTCCAAACTTTAAGTCTCTGGTTATTTCCGGATGAGGCGGAATAGCCCCGGAAGTTCCGTAAATTTCGTTCAGTTTAATTCTCGTGTACAGATCCACCTCTCCTGTCCCCTCTGACAATCCTTGGGGCGCTAAAATATCTGAAGCGTGCTTCTCTTGAAACCTGATGACGGCTTCCTTGGTTTGGGGGCCGAACCAGCCATTGACTGCGCCGCTGGGATAAATTGTGGCGTCTTCTGCCAGCCAAGTCTGGAGGATTTCTACTTCGTATCCCCTGTCGTTTATTTTTAGGTCAGAGGTTATTTCTATTTTTTCGCCGGCAATATTTAGTCTTTCTATGACTGCTTTCATGGACTGCCAAGAACTAGTGAAAACAAAATAATTATCAGACACCAAATAGCAAATTCCAATATCGTTTCTGGCTAAGGTTTGAAACCTGAAATTGGGTCCTTGGTACCCTACCACATTAGAAGAGTTTTTAAAATAATGGGCGATCGGAGCCTGGTCTTCCATTATTAAATTAAAGAAAGGCTGAAAGTCTTCTTTCATTGACGCCTCTTTGTCGCGCATAAAGCTTTCTATCTCTTCGCTGTTTTTTGTTCTGACGGCAAATCCAATTCTGTTTCCTTCTATTTGAGAGTATATAAACAAGGTGAAATCTTCTTCCAGGTTTTCATAAAAAGAGTTATTATTTATCCTTATCTGAAGACTGTCTATAAGCTCTTTTAAAGCGATTATCTCTTCTCCTTTTTTAATTGCTATTCTTTTGAATTCTCCTCGTTCCTCTTTTTCGGTAAGAGTTTGCTTTAAGAGGGGGGAGACCTCGTCTAGCTCCGCGATGTTAAAGATTCTTTTCTCTTCCGTGGCAAATAAAGAAGCGGGAATAACGGGCGCATCTTCTTCTGGCGACTCTTCTTCAATTTCTTCTCCCTCTTCTTCTGCTGTTTCAGGAGAAATGGGAGGAGGCTCTTTCCTTATAACTAAATACCAATACCAAAAAGTGGAAAGACCGGCGAGCAAAACCAGAACCAGTCCGAAAATCAGCACTCTTACCCAGATCTTTTGGTGCCAGCTGGGTTTTTGGGGAAGAGGCCTGATCATTCGAATAGGTTTTTGGGGAGCGGGTTTTTGCCTTTCTTTTTTGATTTGGGGCTTAACCTTTTCTTTTTTAGGGCCCTCGGATTCCGGCCTTCGCCCTATTAAAAGCTCTTGGCTTTTTCGGTGAAGAGTTTTTCTTGCTGGCTCTGGCTCGGTTTCCCTTAAAGGCGCTTTTTTGACTGGCTTTTCTTCGGGTTCTTCTGGCGGCCCTTCTTCTGGCGGCCCTTCTTCTTTTGGCGGCTCTTGAGGAGCCTTTTCCCGAGCCTTCTTTTTTAAAGCCTCGATTCTTTCTCTGGCTCTTTCTATTTCAGCTTCTTCCCTGCTTTTTTCTGCTCTTTCTTCTGGGGCATTTTGCTTGATAATCTCTTCTAATATTTCGCTTGGGCTTGCTCCTCTGGTTTGAGCTTTTTTTAAAGAGTCAGCTTTTTCGGGATTCTGTTTTTTGATTTCTTGGATAATTTCTGTGTCAGAAACGCCTCTATCCCGGGCTTTTTTAATAGCTTCTACTATAGACATGGTTCAGAATTTAAAATCTAGATCAGAAATAGAAGGTTTTTCTTCGGGGGGCAGCTGTTCTTTTTTTCTTTCTTCGGGGACCTTTTCTTTTTTGGGTTTTTCTTCTGGTTCTGGGGAAGCGTTGCCAAGTTCTCGATCTATCTCTTTTATCTGTTCTATAATTTCGCTTCCTCTGTTTACTAAATTTTTGATCTTGCTGTCTATTCCTTTAATTTCAGCGTCTATTTTCTCTTTTTCTTTTTCTTTGTTCCACCTTTCTTCCTCTATTTTTCTCCTTTTCGCGGCAGCAGCCCATCTTTCTTTTTCTAGTTTTTGCTTTTCTTTTAACTCTTCTGTTATTTTTTCTTCTTCTGTAATCAACCTTATTTCTTCTTCAATCTGCTTTTCTTGAGAGATCGTCTCTTCTAAGTCCTCTTTTATTTTGCTGGCTTGGTCCGAGAGACTGCCTTTTTCTTTTTGAAGATTTTCTTTGTTTTCTCGAAAAGCCTTTAAGAGCTTTTCCAGTTCAATTTTTTTAAGGCTTGCCTGTATTTTTTGCTCTTTTTTTTCTAATTCAGCTTTTTCCTTCTCTAGAGCGTTTTTCCTCTTGTCTATTTCTTGTGACCTATTGTCTATTTCTGTTACTCTTTTGTCTATTTCATTGACTTTTTGGTCCCAAGGCCAGCGCTTTTTCTCTAGTTCCTGCCTTTTTTCCTCTGCCTCCCACCTCTTTTTTTCGATTTTTCTTTTCTTTTTCGGATCTTGAGCAGAGGCCTCTTTTTCTTCTAAATCAGAAATTTTTTGTTCTTGGTGCCTCTCTCTTTCCACAACAAGAGCCATTTTCTTTTTTATGTTTTCAATTTCCTGGGCAAGCTCTTCTTTCTGGGCGCTTAAAGGAGTTTTTTGAGACTCCAATTCCGATATTTTTTTATCTATATCTTCTTGCCTCTCTTTCAGAAGATTTTTTTGGAAGACAAAAAATTCTTCTTTTTCCTCGGAAACAGCTTCTGTTTTAGCTTTTTCTTCTGCTCTCTGCCTTATTCTAGAAATAATTTCTTTTCTCTTATCTTCTTTTTCTTTTATTCTTTCTTCTTCTGCGCGCTTTTCTGCAAGCTCCTTTTCTTTTTCTTCTTTTTTCCTTCTCTCCTCCTCTCTTCTTTTTTCCTCTTCCTGCCTTTTTTCCTCTAGAGCTTCTTTTTTAAGCTGTTCTCTGGCTCTTGCCTCTTGCTCTTTTCGCCTTTTTTCCTCTTCTGTTTGCGGCTGGGGTTTTTCAGGAGAAGCGGCTTTTTCCTCCGGGAACTCGCCTCGTTTTAAGCGGGCAAGGTCTTTTTTCATTGTTCTTATGTCTGCCCCCTTAATAATATTTTCCTTCTCCGGCATAATGTTGAATTTATTTACCCTTGTTCTTTAAAAGCTTCAAGCTTATTTTGTTCTGTTCGTCAACGGAGATTACTTTTACCGTTACAATGTCTCCCACCTTTACTACGTCTTCTACCTTCTCTACCCTTCCTTCAGCTAGTTTGGAAATATGGATCAGTCCGTCTTGTCCGGGAAGGACCTCCACAAAGGCGCCGAAATCAGTTGTTTTCTTAACCTCTCCGTCTAAGATTTCTCCTTGCTCCACTTCTTTGGTTAGCCCTTTAATCCATTTGATCGCCTTATCTGCTGCCTCCGCTTCTTTGGCCGTTATAAAGACTTCTCCGCTGTCTTCTATGTCTATTGTTGCTCCGGTTTTCTCTATAATCTCTTTTATCACAGATCCTCCGGGGCCGATTACGGTTCCAATTTTCTCCGGATTAATTTGCATTCTTTCTATTCTTGGAGCGTAGGGAGAGAGCTCTTTCTTTGGTTCTTTTATTGTCTTATCTTGTATGCTAAGAATATGTTCTCTGGCCTTTTTTGCTCTTTCTAAAGCTTCTTCTATAATTTTTGCGTCTATCCCGTCTATTTTAACATCCATCTGGATTGCCGTGACGCCCTGGCTGGTTCCTGCCACCTTAAAGTCCATGTCCCCGTGGTGGTCTTCTGGCCCCTGGATGTCTGTTAATACTTTATAGCCGTTTTCTCCTCTTATTAAGCCAACCGCTATTCCGGCCACAGAGGCCCTTATGGGGACCCCAGCATCCATTAAAGACAAGGAGATCCCTGATACGGAAGCCATAGAAGTGGATCCGTTAGAAGAAAGAATTTCAGTAACTATTCTAATGGCGTAAGGAAACTCTTCTTTCGGAGGAATTACCGGCTGAACCGCTTTTTCTGCCAAATGGCCGTGTCCTATCTCTCTTCTTCCCGGCCCCCTTAAGGGCTTGGCTTCGCCGGCCGAGTAAGGCGGAAAATTATAATGATGCATAAATCTTTTTTCCTTGGTAATCTCCATTCCTTCTATTAGCCGGCAGTCTCCCGGCCCCCCCAGAGTTAGGAAAGAAAGAGCTTTGGTTTTTCCTCGGCAGAACAGCCCTGACCCGTGGGACCTGGGCAGAAGACCGGTTTGACAGGAGATATCTCTGATTTCATCTATTTTTCTTCCGTCCGGTCTCTTTTCGTATTTTATAATATTCTCATGGATAAGTCGATCGATCTCTTGGTCAAAATAGTCGCTGGCGTATTTTATTTTGTTTTCGTCTTCGGGGTAATTGTTTTCCAAATATTCAGTGAGTTCTTTTTTAAGATCAGAAAGATCGTTTTCTCTCCTTGTTTTGTCTTTTTGGTAAATTGCTTTTTCTAAGCCGTCTTTTAAAAAGGCATTTATCTCTTCTTCTAAACCCTTGTCTTTTTCTTTTTCCGGGAGATCGATTTTCTTTTTTCCTTCTTTCTGAATTATTTCCTGCTGAAAGGAGAAAAGCTCTCTTAAGGGAGCTTCTGCTTCTTTTAGGGCTTCCATGATGTCTTGCTCTTTTGTCTGCTGTAACTCTCCTTCGATCATGTTTACTAAAAGATCTTTTCCTTCTACTATTCCTGCAAAAACAATGTCCAGATCGTTTCCTTCTCTTTCCTGATAAGAAGGGTTTAAAATAAACTTTCCGTTAGTTCTGCATATTCTTACTGCGCTGATAGGCCCATGCCAGGGGATATCAGAAACCCCAAGGGCGACAGAAGAGGCGACCATTGCCAAAACATCCGGGTCGTTTTGGTCGTCCCAGGCAAAAATAGTTGCTATTACCTGGATTTCTCTTGATAGGCTTTTAGGAAAGCGCGGCCTGATGGTCCTGTCTATTAATCTTGCGTTGCAGACTGCTTCATCGCTGGGCCTTCCTTCTCTTCTGGTGAAGCGGCTTCCTTTGATGGCGCCTGCTGCGTAGAATTTCTCTTCGTAGTCCACTGTTAAAGGGAAAAAACCAAAATCTTTTTCTTCTCCCATTGTTGCGGTGGCAAGAACAACGGTGTCTCCGCACCTTGCCAAGGCGCTGCCGTTGGCCTGTTCAGTCCAGTCTTTCAGCTGGATAGTAAGTTCTTTTCCTCCTATTTTTTTCTTGTATGTTTTTTCCGGCATGATTACTTTTTAAGCAAATATTTATCAGGATTTTTATCTAAATCGACAAATTCATCAACTTCCTCGATTAGTTCAGAAGAAGTTGATCTTCCAAAAGACATGGCTTCCACTCTCTTCCCCTGGTTTTTAAGATATTCCACCAAAGAAACGAAATCCCCGTCTCCTGAAGCCAAAACAAGAACGTCTATGCTGGGAGACATTCTAATGGCGTCTATAACAATGCCTACGTCCCAGTCTGCTTTTTTGGCCCCCCCATAGAATTCTTTTAAATCCCTGACTCTTGTTTCAATTCCCAGCTTAAGCAAGGCTTCAAAAAAGGGTTTTTCTTCTCCGGTCTTTGTTTTGACAACATAAGCGAAAGCCCGGATTAGGTTTCTGTTGTCTATTCCTTTTCTTAAGATTTCTTTAAAATTGACCCGGGCGTTGTTGTAAAGGTGTTTGGCGGAATGGTAAAGGTTTTGAACGTCAATCAAAACCCCTACTCTTTGGCCTTTGTGCTTTATAACCATAAATAATAGAAAACAGAGCTATTTTTTAAGCCCTATTTTTTTAATGATCTCATTGTATTTTTTCTCATTCTTTTCTTTGAGGTATCTTAACAGCCTCTTTCTTTTAGAAACCATATTTAAAAGCCCTTTTTTGGAGTGTAAGTCTTTGGAGTGCTTTTTTAAATGGGAAAGAAGTTGTTTTATCTCTTCTGTAAGCAAAACAACCTGCACTTCTGCAGACCCGGTGTCTGTCTCGTGGAGCTTGTAGTCTTTTATAATTTTCTCTTTTTCTTCTGTGGTCAGCATATTTTTAATTGTTATCGGATTTGTTTCGATTATACAACCTTTGATAAAAAGAAAACTTTTCTTTTAAGTGCCCCGCGCAGGACTCGAACCTGCAGTCTGCCGGTTAAGAGCCGGAAGCTTTGCCATTAAGCTAGCGGGGCACACACATTTCTTTAAAGGGAGCTATGGATTTCATCTTACAAAAAAGCCCCCTGTCTCTTAAGCTTTCGCAGCATTCTCTGTTATTAAAGCAGTCATTGCAACTGTTTGCTGTTTCGGGGCAAACGCACCTATCATTAATCCATTCATCTTCTACCCAGAAACACCCTTTTTGTTTGCAATGCCACTCGCCCTCGTAGACTACATCCACGTCGCATTCGATCTCCCACCAGCCTTCTTTCAGTCCAGTCCATCTTGAAGTTCCTATGGCTTGGAAGAACAAGCTTACAGCCAGCCAGGCGCTGTAAATTATTAAAAACCCGATTATTACGGAGGAGAAAAGCTTCTTTGCCTGGCCAAGCATTTTTGGGCCTCCCTTGTCTGTGATCTCTTCCAGGCCGCCATAAGCAAAAACATACATAAATCCTCCGATGGCCAGCATCAGGGCTCCAATGGCCGGCACCAAGGGGAAGTAGCTGTTAAAGGAGCAGGGAACTAATAGGAAGTCAATAATCCTCTCGAACATTACAAAAAAATCGCATAAAGTGCAAGGGCATGTTTCCGTCCCGCAGGGGACCAATCCTTCTGTCGGGCACCCTGTCCTTTGAGCAAAAGCCGAAGAAAAGGAAAAGAGCCCCGTGAAAAGAAAAAATATTAAGGTAAATATTTTTTTCATTCTTCTACTATATCATTTTTTAGAAAGAAAAAAAGAGATTTGTGCCCTCGCTCCGACTCGAACGGAGATCTACAGGGCCGAAACCTGTTGTTTTTTCCATTATACTACGAGGGCTTCTTAAATTTTACTATAAATTTGAAAAAAATCAAATTTTAAGCTATCCTAAAGTAGAAATGACTAAAGAAATTCCAAAAGAAGTTAAAAGCATAATCTACAGGATGAAAGAGAAGGGATTTGAGGCCTATCTGGTAGGAGGATGTGTTAGAGACCTGTTAAGAGAAAGAAATCCCAAGGATTGGGACATAGCCACTGATGCTGAGCCCCTTCAGATAGAAAAAATATTTCCCGAACATTTTTCTAACAACAAGTTCGGCACTGTTACTGTTTTAACAGGTTCTAAAAAACCTTCTTTAAAAGAGGTAGAAATTACTCCCTACAGGGCTGAAGAACAATATACTGACAAGAGGCATCCAGACAAAATAGAGTGGGTTAGGGATATAAGGGAGGACTTAAGCAGAAGAGACTTTACTGTAAACGCTATGGCAGTTGAATTAAAAGAGCCCGGCTCTAAAATAATAGACCTTTTCGGCGGGCAAAAAGACTTGGAAAAGGGCCTGATTAGGGCGGTGGGAAGACCTGAAGAAAGATTTTCAGAAGATGCTTTAAGAATAATGAGAGCTGCGAGGTTTGCTACTGTTCTGGGGTTTAAGATTGAGCCCAAAACAAAGGAGGCAATAAAAAACAATTCTACTTGGCTGAAAGCCGTTTCCAAAGAAAGAATCAGAGATGAGCTGTTAAAGATTATAATGTCAGAAAATGCAGCTGAAGGAATAGATCTTTTGAGAAGACTAAACCTTTTAAGATATATTATCCCGGAACTGGAAGAAGGATACGGAGTTGGCCAGAACAAGCACCATATTTACGGATGCTATGAGCACTCTTTGAGGACCTTGGATTATGCTGCCAAGCAGGGATTTAACAAGCACGTAAGACTGGCGTCTTTGCTGCATGATGTCGGCAAGCCCCGCTCTAAAGAAGGCGAAGGCAAGGAATCCACTTTTTACAACCATGAAATTATAGGAGCTAAGATGACCCGCAATATTTTGAAGAGGTTAAAGTTTTCTAAAAAGGACATTGAGAAAATAGTAAAATTAGTCCGCTATCACCTTTTTTATTACAATGTAGGCGAAGTTTCAGAAAGCTCTGTCAGGAAGCTGGTCAGAAAAGTAGGGCTGGAAAATATGGAAGAATTAATTCAGGTGAGAATGGCAGACAGGATAGGATCCGGAGTGCCGAAAGCTGAACCCTATAAATTAAGGCATTTAAAATATTTAATAGAGAAGGTTTCCCAAGATCCCATTTCAGCGAAAAAACTAAAAGTTTCAGGAAAGGACGTTATGGAGCTTTTAGGCATTAGGCCGGGACCTAAAGTAGGACAGATCCTTGATGTTCTTTTAGGTTATGTTATATCAAGCCCGGAAAAGAATAATAGGGATTTTTTAGAAAAAGAGATTAGAAAGCTTTCTGACATTTCTGACAAGGAACTGCAAAAGAAGGCCCGGGAAGCAAGAAAAAAAAGAGACGAGATAGAAATAAAAAAAGACGAGATGACTAAAAAGAAATACTGGGTTTCCTAGCGCAGAAGAAAGATCAACGGGGCATGGTGTAACGGCTAACATGCACGATTCGGGTTCGTGCGATTCTGGGTTCAAATCCCAGTGCCCCGACTATAATTAACCTTCAGGTTAAGAGAAAAACCCCGAAAGCCAAAAAGGCCTTACCGAAGACTGCGGCTTTTTTATGTCAGCGGCTTTTTTAAAAAAACAGCCAACCTAGTCTTGGAGACAGCGGACTGAAAAGCTATATGATTCCCCGAAGGTGTTTCGGTAGACTCCTCCCTCGCCTGCGCCCAGAGACCTTACCCAGGCCTGGATGCTGGCTCTGGAGTCGTCCTTTGAAGAGGACCAAAAAACAGCGGATACGCCGCGAGGATCAAAAAGACTGCCAGTATAAAAGCCGGCCGGCCAAGCAGTAAAGCCGCTGGAATTGGTGGCTCCGGCATTGGGAGAATCCCAGCAAGGGTATGACCCGCAAACAGTTATTCCTTTCAATTGGCCGCCTTCGTCTACGCCCCGCCAGCGGATATCATCAATTTGATCTTGCGCAATTCCCAGCTCTGCCTCCAGGGTTTTCCATTCTTTGTCAGTAGGGATATGCCAGCCATCCGGACAAATACCTTGAGCGCCTGGGACATCAGAGCCGCACATGGCTTGTTCCCACTGGTATAGTCCGCCGTCCAAAGCGCAGCCAGATTCAGTGTTCTTATAACAGTATTTTTTTGTTTCTGCCGCTGACGGGCAATTTTTGCCCTGGCTATTGGCTGTGCTAGTTAAAGTTCCGTAGTTTAAATTCTCAGCCATCCAGCACTGGCCGCCGATTTGCACCGTGGAGTATTCGTTACTGTCTCTTTCGTCAATTAGAGTATCGCCGCAGGTCCAAGGGCCTGCCGGCCTATCTTGGTCGTCAACAGAATCCGTGGGAATATTATTAGCGTCGTCAGCCTTATTTTTGTCAGAAAAGATATTATTGCTCATACTGGCCGCTAAAACCACTAAGCCGGAAACGAGGACCAGCAAGCCGCCGATAATTAAGAATTTCGTCCGCCCGGCCACAAAACCTTTCTGTTTATCCGGTCGGGTATTTTTATTAGAATAAGAATTTTTTGCCATAAATTTTTATTGATTAATCTTAGATTTTTTCTCTAAAAACTTTATTTTGCCCTTAGCTTGGAGCAAGCCACAAAAGCAGTGCTGCCAGCAGAAAAGGAGAAATAGCTTCTTTTCTGTTTTGGGCAGACAAAGCTAGAAGAGTAAGCTTGTCTGTCCGTTTCCAAACGGCAATTAGGCTTAGCGGATAGCTTGATGCAAGCATAATCGGTTAGCGCAAAATCATTATCAAGAAAGCGCTGGAGAAACTGTTCACATTATACTATATATTTGATATTGTGGTAATATGGCCAAAGAGGAGTTAGCGCTTTTTACTATCAGGGAATCTTTAAAAACTGCTTCAAAAAATAAGGGCCTGTAGTTTAATGGAAAAACACCGCATTCGCATTGCGGAAATAGTGGTTCGATTCCACTTAGGTCCACCAAAGACAACTAGCCGCCTTTGGCTGGGATTGTAAGAAGACTAAAGGGATTTCTGAAATAAATTTCCAGCTACTCTTCCGCAAGACGACGGCTTATTTCAGCATTCGACAATCTCCCTCTGCCATTAAAGCGTTTTTGTTTATTAAGGATCTACCGGCTTTAGCGCTCCTGCGTCCTGTTTCTGGCAACAATGATCCTCTTCCTTAGAAAAGCGGTGCTAAATTTTTAAAATGGAGCTATCTCCCACCACTTAGGCGGCTTGGCGGCTTCTCCGCCAAGGTCAATCTTCATATCCTGATAACATTCTTTGTCCGAATCGTCTGTCCACCGCGCCCGGAGCTTTAAAGTATATTCATTGTTAGGAGGATAAATATGATCCTCCGGGTTTTCTGAATTAGAACTGGTGCTGTCGCCAAAATCCCAAGCAAAGTCACATCCGTTCGGTCCGCAGTTTAAGGTATTGTTTGTAAGATCCAGCTTCAACTCGTAGTCCTCTTCCAGAGTAGTGCAAAAATCTGTTTGATTGGTATATTGGCAGAATCCTGACCCTTGAGAAACCCATTCCCCTTCTTCTTCTTGGTAATATTCATAGCCAAACTGAGGCCAGGGCCATTTTTCAAGGGTAAAGCTTTCTCCTGTGGTCCATTCTCCCCATTCTGTTTGGTCTTTGACTCTTACTTCCCAA
>CAZBLV010000007.1:0-1822 GCA_964493085.1 uncultured Candidatus Saccharibacteria bacterium | reverse complement strand
TGCTTGCCGTCCAGCTCTAAAAATTCTACAAGACAACTGCTGTCTCTCCGGCAAAGAACAAAAGGAACTTCAAAGTTTGCATTATCTCCTCCGTCAAATTCAAATTCCAAAGTGCCCTGGCCCCCGAATATCTTATGCCAGTTTCCTGTCCAGTCATCGGTTTGATAAAAAACAGAAAGAATGCTCTCAGATCCCATTGGCAGATAATTGCTTTGGGGAACAACCCTTAAATCCTTCAGGTTTTCGTTTAAATAGCAGTACTTGTCGCCCAAAGAGCAGTCGTTAACAAGAATGGCTATTGCCCAGTCTAAGAAAATATCCGAAAACTCCTTGTTAAATCCTCTGTTTTCCAAGGCTTCGTTTATGCTTTCGATTCCTACCTTAGAAGATTTTATAGAATCTGTCAGAATCTCCTTTCCGTAATGATCAACAAGATATTGAAAAAAAACATTAAGCACCCCGTAATCTGCAACCCTGCCCCGCCATCCGGTAAGGGAAGTCGAGGGGTTGCTTATAAAATCGCTGACCCGCCTCTTTATATTACTCTTCTCATAATCATAGTCATATCCGCATAAGGTAGGAGCATATTCCGCTCTGGCTTCGTTAAGCCAGACTTCTTCTTGAACGCTATTTAATTTTTCCTTCTGGTTAAATGTAATTAAATGGGTAAACTCATGGGCTAGATACGCTGGCGTAATCGCGTCTGCAATATGCCTTGCGTCAAGATAAACCATTTCCCTCTCGTTGGACCAAGGGCTCTGGTAAACGCTGTAGCCGTCTCCACTGTTAAAATACCCGGTTACTCCGCCTGTCATAGGATGGATTAGAACGGTTATCTTCTTGTCTTTATCTATGCCGGGCTTGGGCTCAGAACCGTATTCTGAAGTTAAGACAGGATAAATAGTATTTTTAAACTCTTCTCCCAATGTCTCCAGAGAATTTTCCACTTCCTTTTTTCTGGAAGAGGAAACGTCTTCCCACCAATCTCGGTCAATATAAAAGTAAAGCAGGCTGGTTTCTTCTACCAGCTCCGCACTTAATTCCTCTCTGCCGAGAAGGTCGTAATCTGAATCGATATAAAAAGACTTAGCAGCCAAAACACTGCTTCCTATAAAAAGAAAAGAAAAAAAGAAAAGAAAAATTATTTTTTTAAATAAAGGCTTCATCATTAGTTATGATAGCAGTTATTTTCCAAAAATCAAAGATTGTCAAAAAATGTCTTGTACTTTTCATAGTTATCCCTGTCAGCATCAAGAGCTCTTTGGAAATAGTCTTTAGCTTCGGTCGTTTGCCCTAAATTATAATATCCTATGGCTATATTATAATAAGTCCTTGCCAGATCGGTTCTATACTTCTCCTCCTCAAATAATTTCTCCCAAGTCTTTAGATATCTCTTTGCCATATCAACAAGCGACTGGTAGTTCCCGGTTTCCTGGCTGGTCAAAAGATAACGGCCGTATTCCCCTTCTACTTCTGTAAAGTCATAACCCCTGTCTTTTGCTTTCTCATACCACTCAAAGGCTGGCTCATACTTTCCTTGCACGAAATACAGGTGGCCCATTGTGACTAAAGAGAGGGGGTCTGTCCTTCCTGCTTTCTCAAGATAAGTTTTAATCAGATTCTCGGCTTCTTCGTATTTTCCCTGCATCATTAAAACTTTGGCATATTCGTTATAATAGTCCGCTCTTAGTTCCGAGTAATTAAAAGATTCTTGAAAAATAAGCTCTGCTTTTTCTAAATTATCCACTCCCAGTTTTTTCGCCCCCTCCCGGTAATATACTCCCAGGACATAATATATTTGAGGATCATAGGGATGCTTCTC
>CAZBLV010000006.1:0-57661 GCA_964493085.1 uncultured Candidatus Saccharibacteria bacterium | reverse complement strand
TTGTAACCTACTTCATTGTTAGTTTTCACATTCCAAGCGTCCCCTGTGCCCACAGAGCTGTCGTTAGTCATGTCCAAGTCAGGGCTCATGGATATGTTGTCGGGAGCGGTCAGAGTGATCTCGCCTGTCACGTCCAAAGTAACGTCTATTTCTTGGGAGTCTTCTGCAGCTTTAATTATGCCTGCTTCAAAATAGGCAAAGGCGGTCAGTGCTATTGTTAAGATTAAAGAGCTTATTAATAATGTTTTTTTCATAATATTTTCCCTTATCCGGATCACATATTTTAATTATAAAACCTGGAAAGTGCTTGACAAGGGGGAAGGTGTGGAATAGCTGTGAAAAACTTTTATTCTATTGATGCATTTTCATATTTTGAAGAATGCCTAGGGCCGCATAAGTTGCAAGAAGATTAGATCCCCCATAGCTAACCAGCGGCAAAGAGATGCCGATAACAGGTAGAACAGCTAAATTCATTCCTACGTGGATAAATAACTGCAAAAAAATGATAATAGCTAACCCAAAAGCAAACAGCCGGGGAAAGTTAGAACGGGCCTGAAGGGAAACCCTTATAATTCTCCAGATTAAAATAAAAAATAAAGAAAATAGGACAAAAACTCCTGCAAGCCCTGTCTCCTCTGCTATGGCTGCAAACATGAAATCAGTATGGGCTTCCGGCAAAAATCCGTATCTAGTTTGAGAGCCCTTGCCAATCCCTTTGCCAAAAAGCCCTCCCGAGCCAATAGCAATCTTAGACTGTCTCTGGTTCCAGCTTGTTCCCTGGGGGTCTATTTCCGGCGCCAGAAAAGAGACTATTCTTTCTTTTTGGTAATCCTCCAAAAAGAAAAACCAAGCCAAAAGAACCAATAAAAGCCCGCATAAGGTTAAGACAAGAAAGTGGCGAAGCTTAATTCCTGAAACAAGAAGGACGCCGGTCCATAAGCCAATAATAATAAGGCCGGACCCAAGATCGGGCTGGCGAATTACCAAAATAAAAGGAATCAGGACATAGACCCCAGAAAGCAAAATATGCTTTAACCGATAAAGCTCAACGTGCCTTTTAGAAAAATACTTGGCAAGTAGAATAACCAAGGCTATTTTAGCAACTTCCAGCGGATCAACAGAAACAGGCCCTATTTTATACCACCCTCTCGCTCCCCGGGTAAAAGGGGCGAATACAAAAAGGCCAGCCAAAGCTACCACGGAAAAAATATACAATATTAAAATTAAAGAAGGGTTGTCGCGGATAGCCCGCCAGTCAAAAAAAGAAAAAAGAGCCATTAGAATAATTCCTAAGACAAGAAAAACGGCCTGTTTTTCAAAGCTTACAAGGCTTCCCTGGGAGCCATAAATAAAAACCAAGCCCATGGCAGTTAATAACAGAGATACAATAAACAACGGCCAGTCTGCTTTTTTAACGATTGTTAGCATATATTATTTTATTTTTCCGCCTTCTCTAAACTCTCCTGAAAAAGTTTTTTATAGCGCGGATAAGCCTCTATTGCTTTATCATATATTTCCCGGCAGGTGTCCAAATCCCTTAACTCTCGGCAATAAAGATTGGCTGCCTTGTCCATAAGGGCTGCTTCCTGCTTATATTTTTCAGATTCCGGAGGGAGGGGCTTATCTTTTTGGCAGCAATACATTATATCTGCCATTTTTTTAAAATACTCGCCTGCTTTTTTTAGATTTTCCGCCCTTAGATAGGCAGCCCCCGTCTGCCTGCAGAGATTAATCCTGTTTTTTGAATTCTTGACATCAAAAGAAAATCCTTTTTCAAAAAGCTCTTCTCCTTTTTTGTAATTTCCTTTCAAAATTTCCAGTTCTCCCATTAAATAATAAAAAGACGGGCTTTGGCTGTTAAAGGATAAAGCTCTGTTAAGAATGTCTTCCATTTCTTCTAAAGACTGCTCTTTTTTTGAAAAAAGGTATATTTCCTCGTTTATCTTTGCCAGATATTTATAAACAGACAAAGGGCGGCGGTTCGGAGCGTCCAGGGACTTTTCTAAGAACGACTTTTGGTTTCTAATAATTTCTATTATTTTTCCTTTTTCTTCGTCGTCCTTAACTCGACTTTCATCCAGGACCAAAAGCGCTCTTTCAACCAGAATCAGCCTAAAATCTTCTTTGTAAACAGTAGCTATATCAACTGCTTTTTTGTAGCCCAAAACTGCTTTTAGGGGCTCTTTTTTTTCGTATTCAAAAGAGGCGGGAAACAGTCTTGCCGCCAAAACAGACTTGCAGTTATGGCAGTAAAAAAGAGCTAAAGAACAAAAAACAAGAATAATCGCAAAAAAAGACTTTAGAAAAATGCCGGTTTTCTTTTCGGGCTTTTTAAGATTATTCTTAACTGTTTCTCCGGAAAAATTATTTATCAGCGCTAAAACTAAAAAGAAAAGGATATAAGAAGAAATCGTATCGAAAACAAGAAGGTTTTGGACAAAATAGGCTGTGAAAAATCCCGGCAGAAAAAGCAAAAAAGCTTCCGGCTTCTCAAAGTCAAATCGGAAAGAAGAAAAAATTAAGTAAAAAGCAGCTACAAAAACAAAAAGGTAGGCTGACAGGCCCAACAGCCCTGCGCTTACCATTGTTTCCAGCACCTTGTTGTGGGGATAGTCAAAATAAATGCTTTGAGGGATAACCTGGAATTCTCCTTTTCCTGCGTATTTCCCGTAAACAAAGCTGAAAGACTCAATCCCCCATCCTAATAGCGGTTTTTCCTGCCACGCCTCCAGAGCTACATTCCAGACTGCGGCCCTGCTTCCCAAGGGAACGCTAAAAATACTGGCCAGTCTCGCCACAAAAGGGTTTTCGCTCTTGGAAAGAGAAGCGGAGAATAAGGAGAAAAAAAGCAAAATAACAACAAAACCTAAAAACCCGAAAAGAAAAGCTTTTCTTGCCCGAGGATAAAACCGGGGACATCGAAAAACCCACAAAAAGAGAACTAAAACCGAGGCGGATATCATGCCTATCCAAGCCCCCCTGGTGCCAGACCACGCTAAGGCCAAGACATGGACTCCCAAAACGCTTCCCCATATTATCTTCATGTCTTTCTTCTTTTCTATCAGTAAAAGAAGGAGGGTCAAAAAAATAGTTAAGACAACATAAGGCCCGAAAAAATCGGGATTGGAGAGCGTCCCCGATATTCTGCCGGGCAGACTCACTCCATAAAAAGAAAAAGCGCCCGTTTTTTGCAAAAGCCCGGCCAAACTGGATAAGGCGCTAACCCCTACAGAAATCTTTAGCAAATAAAGCCATTCCTTTTTTTTAAAGAATACCGAGGTCAATATGAAAAAGAAAGCAAATAAATGAAGATGAGTTATTATGCCTTCTGCCCTTTCGGGGTCTCCCCAAAAACTTCTGTGAAAGTTTACCCCGACAATCCCAGTAAAAAGCAAAATTCCAACAAACAGGGAAACTGCCAAAAATAAAGAAGAGATTTTGGGAAGGTATTTAGAGTTTAAGAAAACCAGCAACAGATAAAAAATAAAAATAATCTCTATTAAAGACCGGAAAAAAACTGATTTGGGAAAAGCAGACAAAGTAAGTCCCCACCGGCCCATGACCAAGGGAGTTAAGAGCGCTAAAAAAATACCTATTCTTACAGCACCAAGAAAAAGGTTTTCATATTTTAATCTTTTTCCCATGACTTTATTTCTTAATCATTTTCAAGAACTCTTTTTCTCCGATAATCTTTACCTTCTTTTTTTTGGCGTCTTCGAGTTTTGAGCCGGGATCTTCCCCCGCTACCAACAAGTCAGTATTGCCAGATACTGATCCGGACACGCTTCCTCCTAATTTTTTTATTCTTTTTTTCGCCTCGTCTCTGGGCATCGAATCCAAAGAGCCCGTTAAAACAAACTTCTTGCCTTTCAGCAACTGGCTTTTTCTTTCGGAGGGATTCTTGATATTCACTCCGTTAGCTATAAGTTTTTCTATCAAATTAAAATTTTTCTTTTTAGAAAACCAGTTATAAATTGATTCTGCCGCCACAGGTCCGATATCTTCTATTTCTTGCAGCTGTCTTTTGTTCGCTTTCTTCAGCTTTTCTATGTTGCCGAAGTGCTCTGCCATATCCTGGGCAGTGACTTCCCCTATATTTCTGATTCCCAAGGCGTAAATAAAGCGGTCCAACGGTATTTCTTTGCTTTTTTGGATAGATTCTACCAGATTGCCCGCCGCTTTCTCGGCAAATCTTTCTAAGAGGATAAGGTCTCCCTCTTTCAGCTTAAACAAGTCAGCCGGATCCGAAACCAAGCCTTCTTCTATGAGCTGATCCACTATTTGAGGACCGAGCCCCTCAATATCAAAAGCGCTTTTGGAGACAAAATGGTGAAACTGCTTTCTTTCTTTGGCAAAACAATTAGGGTTAGTGCAATAATAAATAGCGCCGTCTTTTTTGACCTTGCTTCCGCAGAGAGGACAAGTTTGGGGCATTTTAAAATCTTTTTCTTTGCCCGTCCTCATTTCAGGAAGAACTTTGATAATGTCTGGAATAACGTCCCCTGCCCGCCCCACAACAACAGTGTCTCCTATCTTGACTCCCAACTTTTTTATTTCGTCTTCATTGTGAAGGGTAGCGCGAGAAACAGTAACTCCTCCCAAGCTAACAGGTTTTAATACTGCCACCGGGGTTAAAGCTCCCGTTCTGCCAATTTGGACTTTAATGTCTTTTACTACAGTAGTGACGTCCTTGCCCGGAAACTTAAAAGCAATAGCCCCCCTAGGAGCCTTGCCCACTGTCCCTAATTTTTCAAAAATTCTGTTGCTGTTTACTATCACAACGACTCCGTCTATCTCATAATTAAGCTTATCTCTTAATTCCTTGGCTTTCCTGTGAAATTCATAAACCTCTTTTAAGCCAGAGCAATGCCTATTATGAGGGTTAATCTTAAACCCGAGGGCTTTTAGAATTCTGTGTTTTTCTTCGTGGGTTTCAGTTCCAAATTTGTTGACCAGATCGTAGGCGAAAAAGTCCAAAGACCTGCGGGCAGCAACTTTTGGGTCTAACTGCCTTACAGATCCTGCAGCCAAATTGCGAGGATTAGCATAAGGGCTTTGATTGTGTTTCTTTCTATACTCGTTAACTTTCTGAAAATCTCTCTTGGAGATAAAGACCTCTCCTCTTGCCACTAACCGGCTTTTAAAATTAAAGCTACCAACTTTTCTAAGAATAGAAGAAGAAACACCTTGTCTTTTGAGGTCGCTTAAAACTTTCTCCTTGCTCCTCAACCTAAGAGGAATGGCCTCTATTGTCTTAAGGTTTTGGGTAATATCTTCTCCTATTTTGCCGTTTCCTCTGGTGGATCCTATTTTCAAAACACCTTTTTCGTAGATAAGCTCAACGGCTAGGCCGTCTATTTTTAATTCACAGTAATAATCCAGCCGATCAGCCTCTTTTTTTGAAATAATGCGGGATGTTCTTCCCTTCCAGTCTTCCATGTCTTCTTTAGAAAAAGCGTCATTAAAAGAGAGCATCGGCTTGGGATGCTTTACTTTTTTGAACTTATCCAAGGGCTCTCCTCCGATCCTTTGAGTAGGAGAGTCGGGAGTTACAAGGCCTGGAAACTTCTGCTCCAAGCTAAAGAGCTCTTTTTTGAGAGAATCGAGCGCTTCTTCTGAAATCTCCTGCCTGTCTAGAACATGATAGAGATATCTGTGGCGTTTAATTGTTTTCTTTAATTTCTCGATTCTCTGTTTCGCCTTTTCCCTTTCCATAATTAATCCACAGAAAACAATCTTGCTTCAATGGCTTTTTGGATGTTGGGAGCGGCTTTGCCGACAGAACGAACGCAGTATTTGGTGGCCTCACAGTTTTCGTCTATATATTCTGAAGAAAAGGGGCAGGCATTATCCTCTCCTGGTGGGTCCAAATCACAACTGAGTTTTTGATAATCACAGCAATAGACTGTAACCTCATAAGAAGACCCGTTGTTTTCAAAATCACTGCTGGGATATTTCGATTGCGTAAGAGTTCCGTTATTAGAATAATAATCCCGTAAAACTCTTTCTATTCCGGCATCTGCCGTATAAAGAGCGATAACAGAGCTTCCCATGCCTTCTATGGTTTTTATTTGACCGTATAAAATGGCTTCCAGCCCCAAAACCATGGCCAAAACAATAGCTAGAATAACTATTGATAAATAAAGGGCTATGCCTTTTTGAAATTTTTTCCTCATGTTTTTATTATACCCCATCTGATAACAAAACTAAACTGGCTCTGTCTTTGTTGTTAAAATATTCTGGCTCTGGCGCTGTTCCATAATACCTCTGCCAGATTAAGGGCTTTGCCACCGGGCATTCCTCCTTTTTCTTCTATTAGCTTTACCAAATCTCTGGAAGAACCAATCTCTTGATCGAATTCTAAATATCCTCTGCCCACATAGGAGGATCTGTGGGCGTCAGATCCCGCGGTAATGGGAAAACTCTGCTGAGAAGCAAGTTTTAAAGCTTTATCATGGCAGTTTCTTAAAATACGGCCTGCGTTAAAAACTTCTATGGCATCAAAGTCGATTTTTCTTATAGCTTCCTCTCCTCCCCTAAACCCGAAAGGATAGATGTCAAAGGGATGGGCCGCTATTGCAATCCCTCCCTGTTTTTTTATTTCTTTTACTGTTTCTGAAGCAGAAAGGCCGGCAGGTATTTTTCTTTTTATATTTATGCCCAGAATGTGCCCTGATCGGGAACTGACTTCTATGCCAGGTATTATTAAGATGTCCTTGCCGAAAGCAAATCTAAGAGCTCTTTTAATTCCTCCGAGCTCCTCGTGATCTGTAATACAAATACAGCCTATGCCTTTGTCCAAAGCTGCCTGAACTACCTCCTCGGGACTGGAAATTCCATCATAAGAAAAATTGGTGTGAACGTGAAGATCGGCTTTCATTTAAAAATAGTGGCTTGTTTCTTCTGCTTTTCTTTTTCTTTTTTAAAAAATATGCTCACCTTTCCAAAAACCCCGTCATATCCCGGCTCTATTTGGACTCTGCCCTTTCTTGCTTCTAAAATTCCTTCTGCTATTTCGGGCAAAGTGATCCTTTTTAAATCCTCGAAACTGACTTTCAAAAGAATTTCAAGCTCATTTCCTGCTTTGTCAATAAGGTTCTGGTATTCTCTCTCCACCTTTTTGCCAAAAGAAGAATATCCCAAAGATTCTGCTATTATCTCTTCTAAAGGAATTAAGCTTTTGAAAGGAATGATGCCTTTGCCCTTTTTTCTATCTGCCAGTTCTTCAACCCTGTGGCAGACCCCAAGAGTCAAGGGTTTGCCGCACCTTGGGCAAATATTATTATACTTTTTTGCTTCTTCCGGGGAAACCCTTAGGCCGCAAGCCCTATGGCCGTCATAGTGGTACTTCCCTTCTTGAGGGAAAAACTCTACGGTATAGAGAAACTTTTTAGGATCCTTTGATTTAATGGCCTCTATAATACCGGAATAAGAAAGATCCGTGTCAAAAACATTGGCTTCTCTCCCGATCTTGCGGGGGCTATGGGCGTCAGAGTTGCTTACCAAAGCAATGTTGTCTAAGGCAGAAAGTCTCCAATTCATCGGAGGGTCTGAGCTTAAGCCGGTCTCTACGGCATAAATAGCTTTGGAGTATTCCCCAAAGCATTCTTCTATCGAGTCAAAACCGGATTTAGAGCCGAACAAAGAGAACCAAGGGGTCCAAATATGAACTGGAATAATAAAACTTTCAGGAGAAGTTTCCAGAACAATCTTAACCAGCTCTTCGGCGTCCAGTCCTAAAATAGGCCTGCCGTCTGATTTAAGGTTTCCTATTTTTTCCAGCTTGGAGTTTATTCTTTCCACATCCTCAAAAGAAGGAGAAAGAACAACAATATGTATTTTTCTGACTCTTCCTTTTTTAGAATAAATACAGCTTATTTCAGAGCTTAAAATAAACCGGGTCTCTTTAATTTTATAAAGGCCGGGCTCTGCTTCTTTTAATGATCTTCTTAATTCTTGAAGCCAGACGGGATGAGTAAAGTCGCCCGTTCCCAAAACCTTTATCCCTTTGATCTCGGCCCAGTAATCCAAAATTTCGGGGCTTATGCTTTTGCTGGTAGCCCGCGAATATTTAGAGTGGATATGAAAATCAGCAGCAAATTCCATTAACAGCTATTTTTCATCAAACGAATCCCCAGCAAAGAAATCTTGCTGCCTCCGAAAATTAAGATAACAACAAATATAGACCAGCTTATTAGATTAAATATCCGAGGGATAAAAGAAGAGGGCACTATCTTTTCAATCTGGTCTGCAATAATCTGCTCTGTTTCTTCTTTTGCCTGTTCTTGGGGATTTATCGCTTGGGAACCTGTGTTTTTTTCGGCTTGGATTTGATCGGTAAATACTTGAGGGGCCTCTGTTTTTCCGGAGAAAATGTTATAAGAACAATAAAGGGGCCAACAGACTATTAGCAATCCGATTGCCAATAGCGCCCATCCCAATATCCCTTTAATGTTTGCTTTTTCAAACGCCATAACAATATATCTTTTTAAATAATATCTTTGGCTTTTTCGTATAATACCACAAACAAAAAAAGCGAGAAAACAGGACTTGACAAGAAAGAGTCCAACCTTATAATAGGAAGTGATTCAAAAAAGGTCGAGAAGGAATAAAGACGATTCAAAAGACAATTCATTAAATTAAGCATTATGATCTTAGAAAAATTAAACCTTCAAGAAGCTCCTGAAGAAGGAGGAGAAGAGGAAGAAACTTCTGAAGAAGGAGGAGAAGAAGAAACTTCTGAAGAAGGAGGAGAAGAAGAAACTCCTGAAGAAGGAGGAGAAGAAGAAACTCCTGAAATATAAAAGTTTGCCACTATAACAAAAACCCCGTGATAAGTCGGGGTTTTTGTTTTATTAAGATTATTCCAAAACTTTTTTTATCTGGCTATACCATTTGCAAAAAGGGCAGTCCGCAGCAGGGGATGGCATGCCTCCTACGATAACCCTCATGGCTTTTTCTAATCTCGGAATCACTGCCCTAGGATCGGTTTTAAGCTCTTGGACATGGATCTTCATGGGAAATCCGTTGTGAAGACCGTCGTCCTGACGGGGATAAAAATATATTAAATATCCTTTTCCTGCTGTTTTTTTGCCGGCAGATTCCAGCAAGAAAGCATATTCGTCCAATTGATTCTGATAGGAAGGAAAAACATCTCTTTCTGTTGGGTCGGAACTGGCTGTTTTAAAATCAACCGGGATATAAAGCCCCTTAGGGTCAATCAGGCATTCGTCCAACTTGCCCCAAAAACCGAAACTGTCATTAAGCGGACGAAAATACTTCTCTTGAAAGGGCCTCTCCAAAGAGCCTTTCATTTTTCCCTTCACTATCTCTGGAAGATCCCCTTTTTCTCTTGAGATATCAAAATAAGCTTTGATTATTGTATCAAAACGGTCAGGCAAACGGGACCTTATGCCTTCGGGCTGATAAATCTTTTTATTATACCTTAGCCAAAAGCACCGGGGACACCTGTAAAGAACATCTATGCCAGAATGAGAAAGCCAGATTTTCTTATTATTGCCTGCCATTATAAATGCTGGATTTTTTAAGGATTATTTTATAAAGATTTTCCAGAAAATCGCCCCCTCCATACCCGACAATAAAAGCAAAGGCGGGCGTAAGAGCCTTTAAATCTAAAATATTAATACCGCTTTCTTGAATGGCTGCGACTACCAACAATCCAACGACTCCAGAAAGAAAAGTCATTGTTAAAAAATAAGGGAGATCAAATCCCACTTTCTTGTAGGAGAACTGGTGTTTTATAAACCCGACTATTCCCCTAAGGGCTCCTCCCCCGAAGCCCGCAATAAAAACATAAAGGTAAGACATATAAGACTATTTTAGTATTTTATCTCGAATTTATCAAATTCCCCTTTATAGTTTTCCTTGTAAAGCTCTACGTTTTCTACTCCGGCAAAATCAGGGCCTTCTTCTGCCCAATCAACAAATTTCTTAACTTTGCCTTTCTCTCCCTCGGCCACTATTTCCACCCTGCCGTCTGCAAGATTTCGAACCCAGCCCTTGATTCCAAGAGACCGGGCTTTTTCTCTGCTGGCTGCCCGAAAGCAAACGCCCTGGACTTTTCCGGAAAGAAAAAAATGAGCCCTTGTCTTGCTCATTTTAGTAAATTAATATTTAAGTTTTCTGTCAGACCTTTAGCGCAGCAGCTAGAGCGATAAATTATCCGGATACTGCCTGCAAGAAAATAAAATGTCATATTTTTAATCTCATTTGGGCTAAGCGCCCGGAGATTTCCTTGGCCTTTTTTTCGCCCTTTTTAGTTAATTGAAAAGAGCCCTGAAGCTCTCCCTTAATCATCTTTTCTTCTTTTAAGATTCTTAAGGGGCGATCCAGTTTCCTGGAATCCGGCCATTCTGCAATATCAGAAAAAGAAAATATTTCCGGAAAAGATAGAAAGCATTTTTTCACAAGCCTGGAAAAAGTACATTTCTTGTTTTTGTCCAACGCCAAATATAGAGAAAAAAGCATTAAATCCTTTATAGCCATAGATTGAAAATAATTCTTTTTCATTTAAAAGCGCTGCCCTTAAATAGCATCGGAAAGAATGCTGTTGAAAATATACCAAAATAAAAGTACTACAAACAAGATAATCGTGATAACATCGAGGAGCTTAAACATATTTCTTTATTCTGCCAGTTTTATCTTTTTATGTCAATAGGCCTAAAAAGTAAAAAGCTTCCAGGGCAATCCCCAATCCGAAAATAGCAAGCAGGATATAGAAAGAAGGATGAATCCGGTAAGAAAACTCTTTATTCAGAAAACTTCTGTATAAAAGGATAATAATTATCGCCTCAGCCCCAGTAGCCAAAGCACCAGTAAAACTGATCACTTTGATAAATTCCGTTAGCCCCAAAAGAAATAAAACTAGGGGAGAAAAGCAGACCAAAAACCAAGAAAGGTTTTTAGAAAAACCCACGTCATACCAAAAAATCTTTTTAAGGGTCAAGCCCATTATCAGAAAAGAAGTAAAACAGCTGATAACCCCGAAGATAAATCCCATTTTTATCGCTCCGTTGCCTGTTGTTTTCAGAAGACCGGAAATCGCCTCTTTAGAAGTACCGGATCCTGACGCTCCAAGGACAACAAAGGTGAATAAAGCATAAATTAGGACAGAAGAAATCACAGCAGCTGCGACCACTTTCTTCATTTTTAAAAGAGGTCTCTTTTCTTTAGCCTGAACAAACATTTCGTTTATCTCCGGAATAGCAGCAGATCCCCATAGAGAAAAAAGGATCACTCCGTAGGGCAAAGCAAAGAACTCCAAATTAATTTCTTTAAGATAAGAAAGATTAATAAAAGGAAATGCCCTGACTACGAAAAGGACTATTATTGCCATAAAAACAACAAACAAAACTAATTCTGTCTGAGATATGCTTTTAATGCCCAAAAAAACCAACAAGGCCCCGAGCGTCCAAAATATAATGCTGTAAATAAAAGGGCTTCCTCCGAAATAGGGAGAAAAAAAAGAATAAAGAAAATTCCCCCCTATTATAATATAGGCGAGAATGGTCCCTATCCCTCCTAAAAGCAATATTAAAAAAACAGCTCTTTCCCATCCTTTGCCCATGTATTTTTTAACATAGCCCGGCAAACGATGCTTTCCTGGAGTGGCAGCGCATATTTTGCCGTAGATAAAAAGAACTGAAGTAGCAGCTGCAGCCATCAGGCAAAAATAAAACAGAACAACAAAAAAACCGCTCTTCATGGCTACAAACGGCAAGCCAAAAATTCCGGCTCCGATGATAGTTCCTACCAAGATTGCAAAGCCCCTCAAAAAAAGGCCCATTGTCTTTTACTTATTAAATATTTTCTGTTCCAGAATGCCGAAAAAGAATAATACCACAATTGCAAAAAGAGCCGCTACAAGAGCTAAAAGATACAAGCGGGCTCCGACAGCTGCTCCAATAGCAGAAACCGCCCAGAGGCCGGCAGCAGTAGTCAGTCCTTCCACCCTGAATTCTTTATGGATAATCACTCCTGCTCCGATAAAGCCTATGCCCGTTGCCACAGCCGCCACAATTCTTGAGGGATCCAGCCTTACTTCGGGAGTGCCCTCGAGTCCTAAGAAAAGCTGCTGGGATATAATGACAAAAAGACAGGCGCCAAGGCAAACTAAAGTATAGGTCTGCAGCCCTGCTGCTTTTCTTTTTCTTTCCCTCTCAAGGCCAATTAGCCCGCCTAATATTAGAGCCAGAAGGATCTGGCCAAAAAACTCCAATAAAGAAAGATCCATAGATATTACGCCCTATAAACCTTATAGCCGTCCCTTACTTTTTCTTTTACCTTTAACCCCACCTCATCTCCTGACTTGGCTTTTTCCACTTTTTCGTGTTCTGCTTCCATGGATTCCACTTCTTGGGTAAAATCCGTATCTTCTCCTCCGATAATGCGGATGCTGTCTCCCGCAGCCAAAGGTTTTTCCAGCTTAATGACAGCTACGCTTATATGAGAAAAGAAATGAACTACTTGTCCGATCTGCTCCCCTTCGGGAGAATTGTTTTTTTGTTCTGCCATTTTTAAAAAAGTTGTTGACTAATAAAGACCTTTTATTTAATTATAACAGATTAATAAACTAAAAACAGCCCATAAACGGGCTGTTCTTAAGGGGGAAACGAGGTCGACAAATTCGGTTTAACTCCTTAAGGCTGAACTAGGACGTGGGTCCAGGGATATCCTCAAACCTCTTTTGTCAATCCTCGATGTCCTATTGGGAATTTTGTTTTCAAAATCCCTCATCCCCCATACGGTATTTTAATAAAGTAAGAGTTAATGTCAAGAGTGCCCCCGGGGAGATTCGAACTTCCATTTTCTCCTTAGGAGGGAGACGTTCTTTCCTGTTGAACTACAGGGGCCTAAATTAGGCTAACAAGTTTTGAATTTTCTTGCAAGCTGCGCTTTTTTTAGCTTAAAAAAGATTATTTGCCTAACAGCTCGTTTAACTTAGCTCTTGTCGAAGGCCCCACAATGCCTGTTGCAGCCTGCCTTCCTGTCGGATGCAAGATCTCCGAAGCATATTTGTTTTGGAATTTAATTACAGCTATTCTGGTAAGAGGGCCGAAATGAATTGTTTCATTGCCCGGAGAACCCCATCCTCTTTGGGCAAGCCGAGTGTCGGGATAAGAATTTAAAATCATCTGCAAATATTGTATTTCCTCTAAGTTTTGCCCCAAGAACAAATTCCTTCTAAATTCAAATTCTGCCGGAATTCCATAAATAACCTGGCCCTCCTCCCGGCCGGCCAAGAGATCTTTAAGATAGATAATCCTCTTTAAAAGCAAAGCGATTAAATTCAATCTTAGCTCGTCTTCGTCCTCCTTTTCTTCTGGAGTAACAAAGGTTTTCTCGGCTGATTCTCTGATGTTGCCAGAAGAATCTTTAGCTTTTATTCGGTAGTAATAAGTGGTTTCGGGAGAAAGATCTGATATATCAACAGAATGAGAGGTGCTGTAATCCGTAATTTTCATTTCTTCGCTATAATCTGTGTCCTGCCCATAGACTAGCCAAGTAATAGAAGGCTCATTTGTCTCCCAGCTGACAACAGCTGAACGCTGGTCAGCTGAAGCTTCGATTTCGCTTATAAGGGGGGCTGTTCTGTCGCTGCTGGCTCCTCCTCCGCCAGGGCCGCTGCCGTCTTCGGTGGAAATGCATCC
This sequence comes from uncultured Candidatus Saccharibacteria bacterium, assembly GCA_964493085.1. Taxonomy (GTDB): domain Bacteria; phylum Patescibacteriota; class Minisyncoccia; order Minisyncoccales; family GWA2-38-27; genus CAYXTC01. Next base: position 43,991 of record CAZBLV010000006.1, on the reverse strand, counting down.
CTGTTCGACATCACAGATCTGGCCAGAAGGGCACTGGTCGTCGTCTGGGACATGGGTTATACCGTTTATCTCGTCGCAACCGTCTATAGTGCAAGCTATGCTATCGTCTGTATCAACAGAATCTCCAATGCATTCTCCCGACTGGCAGGAATCGTTTTCTGTGCAGACCAGGCCGTCATCGCAAGAAGCCCCGTCTACCATGTCACTGTAAAGACATGTTCCCTCGCTGCAACTGGCTGTCTGGCAGGTCTTTTCTTCGCAGTCAGAAACTGTAATGCATTCTACCACCTTATATTCTGAAAATCCCTGGACTTCTATGGTCAAGGTTCTGTCTTCCTTGTTGTATTCTATTATTCTGCATTGGGGCTCTTGGCACGCTTGCCCATCTTTAAACATCTTTGGTTCTTCATAGTCTATACCGTAAAAAGTAATTCTGGCTTTTTTGTTTAAATCCGGATGTTTATTTGTGTCTATAAAAACTCTTTTGTTTTCTATTTCTATGCCTTCGTCTAAATCTTTTTGGACATAACAGCCATTGTCAGGGTTAAGTTTCAATAAATTAAGACTTTCTTGAAAATAAATTTGAGCGGTTTCCTGTTTTTCTATCCTAAAGTCAGATATATCTTCCAAGTCATCGCTCTTGTTGTAATTAAGAGAAAATTTACTGGATTTTGGCCTATAGGGCGTAAAATCGCTGATATCTGACTTTTTCTCAACGCAGATATCTTTCCCTGCAGGGCATAGTTGAGAATGGTAATCTAATATTCCGTCTCCGTCCTGGTCTTGGCATCCCTCGGGCGTCGGATTAAAGTTTGCTGCAATAGATTTGTCTTCGTCCATAGCCAAAACCAAGGGATTATCTGTACTTTTCGCATCTCCGCTCCAGTTAAGAAAATCGTATCCTGCATCTGGCACGGCAGTAAGCTCTACTGCTTCGCCATGGTCATAGCTTTCTTTATCCGGCGATCTGGTTACTGTTCCATTGCTTGCCTCTACCGTCAAATTATAAGTTTTCGCCTCAAAGCTTGCGCTAATGGCATGATCTTCGGTTATATTATCAAAAGTATGGGTTGATACGGAGCCTACTGACGCCCCGTCTACTAAGACATCAGCTATCTCATAGCCCTCATCTGCTGTTATAGAAAAGGTCTTGTCTCCCCCTTCATTTATTTTTACTGCGCCACTGGGACTAATGCTCCCGCCCGTGCCCGCTGAAGCCGTTATAGTATGTTGGGCAGTCTCTATGGGAACACAGTTTCCGTCATACAGTTTTAAATTACTGATCTTAACATTGCCTCCGTTATACGAGCTCACCCATCCGATAGCAACCTCCTCATGGTTGACTATGTGCGACCCCACATCAATCTCCCTCCACTCGCCGCCATCCACGCTGGCAAATAATTTATTAGAAGAAGTAAAATACCATTTAATCGTTATGAATCTGTCAGGCCAATCCGTTAAGGCATCTGAAACAGCAAAATACTCATCGCCAAAACTCCTAGCAAGATCATTATTGTGGTATCCCATTACATAGATATAAGGTCTATTAGCGTGCTTGTCGGCACCAATAACAAAATCCCTGCTTGACCAATCTCCCGGATATTCATATCCCCCGACAAAAGCGAGGTCCCCAATAAAATTGTAATATTCAAGATCTTTAAGGTTTACAGATATAGATCCTCCCCATGCTTTCATCGAGCCGATATTTTCTCTGACAACCCTCTCATACCTATGTTCGCCCAATTCTCCAGAAGCTTGTAAAACATGTTCGCCATCAGAGCTAACAACAGACAAATAGTCCGAAGATTTGCTTGAATCAAATTCTCCAGCCAATATGTCGCCTTCGGCAGTCCAAGAAGCGTCGAAAAAAGGATCGCACCTGGCCCCATTAAAACAATCTTCATCTATTTTACAATCATTATCATCGTCTAATCCATTATCGCAAATCTCTAAACCGCTGACACAGCTGCCCCCGCAATCAATCCCCGTTTCATCGCCGTTCTGTATCCCGTCTTCGCAGTTTTCTGTGGTTACGCAAGATTCCCATCCCGTACAAAGATTGTTGCATTGCTGAGTTCCCCGGTATTTATTGACTGTGCATGCTTTTGAGTTTCCATCGCAGACCTCTCCTGTTTCAATTATGCCGTTTCCGCAAACTGGCTCAACAGGGACATCCTTTCCTGAAGCATGTTCACAAGCCCCTATATCCCATTCTGCGCTTCCATCCCCATCGCCGTCTATTGGTCTCGGATTACCGTAGAAACCATACCTTATGTTCAGTTGCTCTTCACTATTAAGTGCTGCGAAATCACTCTGCCACGTTGTCTCAAAAAGCTCGTAAAATGCCGTTTTATTCCCTGCGTCTATCGCAGCACTTCCAGCAGCAAGCCTCAAATCTCTGACAAGGTTATTATTAGTTCTCCAGTTGCATAAAGACATATCTCCTTCTGCTTTAACGCTTAGAGCCGGGGCAAAGTCAACCTTAACCTTAGGATTTCCTTCCTGATCTGAAAATCCGCCTGTAATGGAAGTTATTGTCCTGGCAACTCCATCATAATTATATTCAATAATATCCCCAACCTGAAAATCCAAACCAGAATCAACAAACAATTCGTTCGGGTTTTCATCCGGCTAATACCAGATTCTTATATTAACCCCGGAAACACTTGTTGTATCAGGACACGCAATGTTGTCTGAATAAGGAGAAACGGATGGTTTTAATGTTATGGTGTCTCCGCTTATACTACCAACCCTCTGCCATGCACAAAAAGGTCTTGTGCTTGTCCCTCCTGCAAAGCATCCATTTGGGCAAGTCTCCGAGTTATAAGCCACTTCTGGAATATATTCAACAGAGACTCTGTCATCGTATTCTATTCCCATATCTTCAAAATCAACATCGGAAACACTAATAGTCGTGCTATTGCCTGTATTGGTCAAGACGGCAGAATCTGTATAATATTCAAAATAATTTATTCTCTCACAAAACTCAGGCATATTGACAAGTGACTCATCTAAGATATTGTTGTGTTCATTACAATCGCCAACTATCGGAGTATTGGCAGATGAAATTATATTATTGTTGCATTCTTTTACCTTATTAATCGCTATGCCGGTATCATAAAATGTATTATACACGACCGTAGAACCCCCCTTACTGGTATTCCCATTATCATTGATTGCTTTGCTGGGCGTATCATAAATAATATTCCCGATTATATAAGGCCTGAATGTTGCACTATAAGGGGCAATCCCCACATCACTGTCATAGATCTCATTAAAGATTATCCAGATATTGTCCTGATCGCCTTCATCATTCACCCGGATTGCATCTGCCCCGGAACTGCATGAATCCCTATAACCATACACCTTGTTCTGTGAGATTATAAAATCCTTTACAGCCTTTATGTCGATGGCATTCTCCTTATCATGATGGAATTCGTTTCTCCCGACATAAACATAACGGATGTCAACCCCGCCGTGTCCAGAATGGAAAGAATCTGAGCCAGTTCCATGGACATGATTATCCGAGACCCATACATGGTTAGAATAAGAGCCCACCATTATGCCGACCCCGCCAGAAGGGACATCCGTATCTCCCTTGAAATCCGCAGCAGTGTCATGAATGTAGTTGTTGTAAAAAACAGAATAATTTGTTTTTCCCATACTGATTCCTGAACCCGCGCCAGTTATCTCAACATTCCTCACTGAGATATAATCATGAGTTGTAAAGTCTTTATGAAATACCAAGCTATTATTTACCTGGATATTTTCAATAATTAAATATGTACCGCCGATTCTTAATGAATTCCCGTATCCGGTAAATAATGGTTTGTCATTCTCTGAATAACCTCTCACAAATACAGGATATTGTTCCGTCCCCCCGGATCCAATTCTGCGCCATCCGCGCCCTCCACCATCATATACATCACCATGAATCTCAACAATGCTCCCTGGAGGAAGAAGGGATGTCTCAGAAGTTTGAGGAAAGTTACATAAAGGATCTGAGGGAGATCCGAAATCTGTCACGCTTTCGGGATTATGACAATCCCCAGAGTTATCAACATAATGAGTATAATACCCTCCCTCGGAATTCTTCGTGTACGTCAATTCGGGATTCCTATTCGCGGGATCATCATACATCCTGTATGTTTCTTCTATCCCGAATTCAGGTTTTGGTATTCCGATGGGTGGTTTCCATCCGCATTGACTGTCTGAATTGCAAAAAAACCCCGGGCCTCTCGTGGAGCAGTCCGAGTCCCTAGAGCATTCTCTGACAACAGGAGGCTCTCCCTCACTCTCAGATACGCCGATATCGGGAGCATAGCCAGAATATTCCAAACTGACTCCCGCTCCCGCATCCCAATTTAAGCTCTTGTCAACTGTAATTGTATTCGCATTATAATCAATGTCCGTTATCCTCGCTGACTGGCTCTGCCCCTCTAACTGTATGGTATCTCCGACTTCTCCTGAAATACCAAAGCCATCATAAAAATATTTAGCATCTTCTACCTGCAATGTTCTTCCGCTTCCAGAAGAAGCTGTTCTGGTCAAAAAAGCTCCGGCATCTATCATTTCGCTGTTGTCACTCAAGTCAAAATCTTCTCCTTCCGGATTTTTAAAATCAGGGTTTTTCTGAATGTTCCCTGAAAACTTGTCAGGATGATTTGAGTTGAAAAACTCCGGAGGCCTTGCCCCTAAATAAGGGTAAAGCCCGTGGGAATAAATAAGCCAATCAGTGGCTTTCTCATAAGGATATCCCTCTCTGGGAGATAAGTCATTGTATTTTCCTGTTGCAAAAAAATTATTATTCTCAAAATAAGGAATGTTCTTCCCGCCAGGAATCAAGGCCTGAACTGGCGTTCCAGAAAGTTTCTCGTAGTAAGTCCAGTTAATATGAGGAGAAAAGTTGCCCTCATAGAAAATATTGTTTTTTAAAACATTGTCTTCGAAAATCCAAGTATAGCTAAAAGGATAATCTTCATAATTTTCAACCATTTTCATGGGCGCATAAGTTGGGAAGGAATCCGTCGCTGATTCGTCAGAAACGCCAACCTGGCCGGTATCATAACCGTTGAAAACATTATTATATACCCTGTTCCCATAAACAAAGCCGGCTTCGTGTCCTTCTCCCCCTATTTTACAATTGTCCTCATAACACTTCCATCCCTCCCATGATCCTCCCCATCTAAAACTTAAAGCTCTTCCGCCAGAGCCAGGATTTTTGTCGGAAAGAGGGTAAGAGGACGTATCAGTAACATTAACAGGATTTGAAAATATATTCTTCCTTATAATATTATTCTGTCCGGAAAACTGCATTGCTGACGGCTGCCCCCCTTTGCCGGACGCATAAGGAATATAGCTGAAGAAGTTTCCTTCGAAAAGATTATGCTGCGCTGAATCATACTGCGGAGGATCAGTCCAAGCAGGATTAACAGCATCTCCGTCGCTCTCGCATTCGGAATTTTGAACTTTGCAATCATAAACTTCGACTAGCTTTTGTATTGGGTTCTTAAAATAGTTGTTTCTTATCACATTATAGCTCCCGCACCTGATAGCAAGAACAGCATGCTCGGCGCCCTCGAAATAATTGTTTTCTATTACGCTGTAATCGGTTGCCTGAAGGACTAAAGCGTCGTAACGCGACTTGTAAAAGGTGCTGTTTGTAATCCTAAGGTGGTCTGTGTAATAAAATCTTGCGCCGCCTTTTATGTCCCAGGTAGCCTCTCTAAAATTAACATTATTAATGGTTATATAGGAAGACTCTCTCGCAAAAACCCATGCGGCAACATCTTCAACAACCAGGTCTTCAATAACAATGTGGCTGACCCTGTACAAAGAAATAACCCCTCTTGCTATAGAAATCCTGCCAGAATCTAAAACTCCGTCCGGGACGCCGTTTTTACACACTAAGCTTGAATCATTCGGATAACTACCGTTATCGTAATTCGCAAGAACGGCTTTTTCTCCAGGATACGATTTAAATACAATAAGATTTTTCCGAGTGCCAGAATTCTTAGGCCAGAGAACGTCATTGTAGTTTTTCCCGTGGTTTCTTCCATAAACTCCTTCCCTGATATAAACCGTGTCTCCTGCTTGAGCAACGTTTGCTGCCTGAACAATGTATCTATAAGCGTCTCCGTCATTCCCGGAACAATCTCTTTTTAAAACAGAGTAGGTCCCAAGACAATCTTCGCTTAACTGATTGTCCACATAAATTGTTTTTTCTTTGACAACTGAAGGCGGCTCTTCCTTGCTAGCCAGAATATAATAAAAAGCTTTCCCTATTTCAGCTGTAATGCTTACATTCTTTTTTTGGGAAAAAATGAAAAGCAAAGACAAAGACAGCAAAAAAACTGAAAAAAGGATCAGAAGATTTTTGATTTATATATTTGACCTTTGTCAATCATGAAAAGTATTTTCTTATTAAATTATGGAACAATCAAGGCATTTTGCAAGCGAGTTGTCCACAGGTTCCTTTTCCACTTAAGCCAAGAATCAAATCTTAACTTTTCTGCAAGCTCTGTTTTAGTTATTGGCGTAAAGTGTAAATCTTTCCTAATCTGTCCAATCTGGCCCGCCTAGAATAAATTTAGGATATTTAAACATTTCTAAAAAAAAGTTTTAATAATCTTGGGATTTAAGGCAAAATAAAGGGGAAAAGCTATCCGATATATATCGGATTACTCTATTTTTATATTAAAATTACCTTAATTTTAAAAAATGGCGCTTTTCTGCCAGAAGACAGCAGACGTCTCAACAAGATGCCTTTTGCAAAAGCATTCTCTTTCAAAAAATGCAATTTTTTTATCTATAATCGAATAATACCAGGGCGAGCTTTATATAGTTTTCCACTTGTTTGGGACGTCTTTTATTGATAATATAAATACCATGAAAAGAGAAACCCCGACAGTCAAAATAGTCCGAGAAGTCTGTCCTGCAGTAATAACTATTGTTGTTTCCAGAGACCTGCCCAAAATAGAAGGCTTTTATACCTTTCCTTTGAAGAAAGGAAATTTTGTTCTTCCTAAATTCAACAACGGGAAAAAAGAAAAAGTAAAGATAGGGGGAGGATCTGGATTCATTATTTCTAAAACTGGATTGATTATAACATCGAGGCACGTTGTGGCAGATACAGAGGCAGAATATACCGTGATTGTAGAACCCAAAGAAAAATATCCGGCCAAGGTTCTCGCCAGAGACTCCATTAACGACGTCGCTATCTTAAAAGTAAATCCCAAGAGAAGCCTGCCTTTTTTAAAGATGGGCTGCTCCAGAAATATCGAGATAGGAGAAGAGGTAATAGCTGTAGGAAACGCCCTTGGAGAATTTCAAGACACTGTCAGTTCCGGAATCGTTTCCGGCCTTTCCCGCTTTATCCAAGCTGACGACCACCTGAACGAGAACACAGCAAGACTAAGAGGGTTAATCCAAACAGATGCTGCCATTAACCCCGGGAATTCAGGAGGGCCTTTAATAAATATGGAAGGCAATGTAATAGGAATAAATACAGCCACCATTATGGGAGCTCAAAATATAGGGTTTGCCATTCCCATAGACTACGCCAAAAAAGATCTCGAGGAAGTTAAAAAATACGGCAGAATAAAAAGACCTTTCTTGGGGATAAAATATATTATCTTAAATAAGAAAATAGCAGAAAAGAATCATCTTCCGGTGGATTACGGGGCCTTGATTGTAAGGGAAAACTTGGGAGTCTCCCCTGTCGTCAAAGGTTCTGCGGCAGAAAAAGCAGGCCTTAAAGACTTTGATATAATATTGGAAGCAAAAGGACAAAAAGTTTCTACGAAAAACCCCTTAGACAATATCTTGCAAAAATGCCAAATTGAAGAAGAAATAAACCTGAAAATTTTAAGAGAAGGGAAAGAAAAAACAATAAAGGTTAAGCTGGAAGAAAAAAAATAATCATTGTTCTTTCCCCAAAGCCCGGATTTCTACGTGCTCTATTCTCACTTCCATTAATTTTTCATACTGACGGATAATCATCCAGCCGACAAGCAAAACAATAGCCAACAAAATAACAACTCCTACGGGAGTTGATATTTTTTTATTAAAAAATTCTGAAACCATATTGAGTGGGTGGCCGACGCGATTTGAACGCGCAACCACTTCGGCCACAGCGAAGTGCTCTACCATTGAGCTACGGCCACCATAAGCTTCCTGCGTCCCCGGGAGGATTCGAACCTCCAGTCTTGACTTTAGAAGAGTCCTGCTCTGTCCAGTTGAGCTACGGGGACTAGAAATTTATTATACTCTTCTGCTCTGTTCTAGTCAACCGACTCTTCCTCAAAAGGACCGAATAATTCCAGAAAATTATCTTCTTTGAAGGATTTGCTTTTTCTTAATTCCATTACCTCCTCATAAGCTTTTTCATTCACTTGAAAACGGTCTTGATGATTAATCGATCTTTCCTCGGGCAGAAAAATAACATACTGATAAAAGAGAAATGCTGTTATTGCCAAAGACAAAAAGAGGGCCGCTGCAAGGCTTATCCAAAAATGCCTGGTTATAAGAGAAGGTATTCTGGCAAAGCGCCCTAATTCTTTTTTTGCTTTTGAGAAATCCATCTTCATTTGGTTAAATCCTTAATTAATAAATTAGCCCGAATGTCATTTTTTGAAAGCTCTTCCTCTCCTTCTTTCCTTAAAACATTTTCTGAAATCTTATTAATACTTAAACTCTGGACTTCGAGCAAGTAAGAGCTGGCTTCTATCTTATTCAAAAATCCAAAGAAATCCGAGAAGGAGCCGCCCAGAGACAGCTGAAAACCGATTTCCTCCCAGAAGCTCTCTTCTTTCTTTTCTTTGAAGCTATAAGGAGAAATAGAAATTGAAAGCCCGTATTCTGTGGCACTGTCTTCTAAAAATTCCAATAACTCCACAGGGGCGCCGGGATCTACAAAAGATCTTTTTATAATAGCCAAGCCCCCTTCTACTTTTTCATAGTTCTTTTTGGCTCCCTTTAGTTCCTTTTGTCTGCTTTCTATCATTTCCAGATCCTGCTTAACCAGAGCGTATTTTTCAGAACTTTCTTCAACTTTGCTTTTCAGGGGATTTAAAACAAAAAGAAACAAAAGAACAATTGTTCCCAAAAATATAATCGACATTAAAATTAACTTCTTTTTGGGGCTCATGGTTTCTTTAAAGGTATTTTAAAGTTAGCGGAAAAATTAATATCAACCGGCTTTACCCAATTAGAGGGCGGAAAAAAGGTTTCTTGAAAACCTTCTTTTGTCTCAATGTTGCTCTTTAGAGTAAGCAATTTTTCTCTGGTAGGAGAAAAGCCGGAGAGGGAAACATTTATCGTTTTCTCGTTTTCGTTTTGAGTAAAGGATGCGTTGGTAAGATAGGTTCCCTCGGGCATTATTTCATAAATATCGCTGAAAATGCCGGAGAAATAAAGTTTCTTCTGGTAAAAAGACATCAGCTCGGTGAGAAGCTTGTTTGCTTTGGATACTTTTTGACGCATATCTTCTATCTCGGCATGGCCTAAGGCGCCTTCTTCTGAATAAATTCTTTGCTCTAACCCGGATATTTTCCGTTCCAAGCAGACATTAATAAAAAAAAGACCCAATACTAAAAACAGAGAAAACAAAAAAACCAAAATCCAAATGATTAACATCTTTTTCACTCGTTTGCCTTCTAAGATCTTCTTTTTTTCAAAGGAGGGCAGCAAATTAATCATATTTTTGGTTTCTTAAAGCCAGCCCCAAGGCGGTGGTATATCCAAGAGACTCTTCGAAAGAAAGGCCGGGGACTTCTTTTAAGGGTTCGGGGAGAATATTAACCCAGGGATTGCCCAGCTCAACTGGAATTTTCAAGGATAGAGAAAGATAATCGGCAAACCCTTTAAGATTGGCGCCTCTCCCGCAAAAAACAACTTTTTTAATACTTTGAACAGGTCCTCCGTTTTTTTTAGTATGGCTTTGATAATAATCAGCATATCTCTTTATTTGGCCTTGAAGCTCTTTTGCAGCTGACTCTGTTGCAGAAACATATTTCTTCCGGCTGATTCTTTTCCCTTTGATTTTCTCCTTCTCCGGGAAAAGCCCGTATTTAATTTTTAGCTTCTCGGCTACAGAAGAATTCACTCCCAAGGCATCAGAAATTTTATCTGTTATTTTCTGAGAAGAAATGCTAACAGACGAGGTAAACCTTAAAGAAAATCCTGAGTAGATTATAAAGCTAGTATTGCTTCTGCCAAAATCAACTATTAAAACAGGGTAAGAGGAATAGCCGCCTTTTATTAAAGCGCGGCTGATAGATTGCGACTCTACCTCAAGAGCGCGAGGAGAAAGACCTGCTTTTTTAAGACAATCAACATAAGGATCTACTGTGTCTTTAGGGAGAGCGGCGATCAAAACGTCTGAATGCTTAGCTCTCTTGTCAGAAGAAGGTATCAGCTGGAAGTCCAAATACACCCGGTCAAGAGGAAGAGGAATATAGTTTTCCGCCTCAAAAGGAACAGCCGAAGAAAGTTCTTTTTCTTCCATCTTGGGCATGCGAATAACTTGAAGAAAAGCTTTTTTTTCCGGCAAGGAAGCTACCACCCTATCGCTTCTTAATCCTCTTTTCTCGGCTTGAACCACCAATTTTTTAATTGCCTTTACCGTCTCTTTCCTGTCCCGGATTATTCCTTCTTCTATAACGCCGGGCTTTATTTCCTGGCAAGCCCAACTTTTAAGCTTAAAAAACTTGCCTCTTCTTTTTAGTTCGGCGGCCTTAAGGGAAAGATCGGAAAAATCCAAGCCAAAGGTATTTTCTTTTAAACTTAAAAGGCTCATTGTAGGTATTATAACATTTATTCTACCTCCTTCCAGCTTTTCACTACCCATCCACCGGCAGGTCCATTGCTAAAAAGAGCGCTTTCTAGACCGCTTTCGTAACTAACTTCGGCATTATTGTCAAGCAAAATTTTATATCCTGTAACCTCACGGGCTTCAACGTTGTTCTTTACGTAAGCTAACCCGCTGGTAGTATAAAAAATATCACCTGCTGCATTATTGCTGATCAGTATCGCAGGCTCGGCGGCATTTAAAGAAGAACTAGTAGAAAGAACTAAGATATAGCTTCCGGGAAGGCCGCTCCCCCTCAAAACGCCGTTATTGCCAATAATAATGCTGCCGTCGGCGAAAAGTATTCCGCTCAAGGATCCATAAAGCCCGGGGTCTAGTTCTACTACGGCGTTATTCGAGATATTAATGTCTCCTGTTACATATACAGTTCCTTTTAAGGTAATATTTGCGCCATTAAATACTGACAAGTCCTTAGGGTCTTCCGGAGTACCGATTTGCACAGGCCCCAAAAAATTAGAAACGCCATCATAGACCGCGTCGCTTTCTATAACTCCTCCTGCTGCCGCTTTTATTCTCCATTCTTCTATCTGCTCTTGAGAGATAGGAAGGCTCTCGGGCTGAATTTCCTCGGGCTGGATACTAGTTCCTTCTCCGGCACTGCAACCGCTTGCTGTTCCGCCGGAGACATAAGTTAAGTGCCCCCCTATAGTGCAGTTGTCACAACTGTAAGCAAGGGCGTCTTCCCCTATGGTTAATCCCACTATTTGGTTGCCGTTGTTGGCCACCACCACAGTATTATCAATTTCTCCCTTTCCCCCGGGAGCGACAATGTCCCCGTTGGAAAAGACGTTTCCGATAATTCTGGCATTATTCCCTATTTCAATTCCTCCTTCTCCTGCCTGCACTCCGTAGTGAAAAGACACTGCGCTGGAATCAAGCTCATAGACCACTTCTATTTTCCTTATCCTCCCGCCGCTATCTCCGGTTGAAGCAATTACCCGGGACTGTCCGATTTCCGGATACAAAACAACTTGGGCAGTTCCGCTTTCAACATTAAGCGCATAAGTTTGTTCTGGCATACTAGGATCCTGCCTTAGCTTCAAAAGGGCGTCTTCTATCCCGGCTTCGGCTAGATAATAAGCTTCTTGAGAAGCGGTGGTGTTGTTAATGGCTTTCTGCTCTCTTAATGTTAGCAGTGAAAGCACAAAAACAATTCCCAAAATAACGAAAAGAACTACAATAATTATTATAATGGCAACAAAGCCCTTTTGGTTCTTTAATGCTTTCATCTTAAAGAAGCTGTTGATTTTAAGCCGTAAGAATGATTATATTCTGGACGATTGCTTAAGGTATTATACTTTACTTCTAAATTAATCATAACCGAACTGCTCCCCCCTGATTTTAACACAATGAACTCCAAGCTGGTTACTGTTATCTCTTCCGAGGTTAAAGCTATGGGGTCTTGGCCTTCCTTTTTCAAGCATAAGCGGTTTCCGCATTGATAAAAATCTATATAAGATGAGCTCTCGCCCCCGGGAAGATATTTTTCGGTAACCAATGAAAGTTGATTTAAGCTGGTGGTAGGGGAATATATTGAACGCGCTTCTTTTATTTCGTGAATTATTGCTCCCATGGCCCGTTCTGCTCCCCACCTCGTTTCCCTTATCGCTTCGGATCTTGCGTTAGAGCACACAGTCCATATTGTGACTGCTGCAACAGCGGTCATTATTATTGAAAAAATGGTAATGTAAATAAGGACCTCTACCAAAGTAAAGCTTTTTTGGAAAAAATTATTCATTGCCTCCAGTTTGTGATATAAGTACTTAACTCCAGAGTTTCTCCCCCCCATAAAACTCTAATCACAACCTTCCTGGTATCGGGGTCGTCATAGACAGAATCGTAAGCCTCTTCGATCACTCCTGTGTCCGGATCTCTTGAAACTTTCTTAAAAACGACTTTTCTAGTAAATTTATTGATTATTTCTTCTCCCTGAACTATATCCCAAGAAAAGGGTGACGTCGAAGAGTCCAATTGTGGGTGGTAATCAATGTCTGTATTTAGGGTGCCGATTCCATTGTCGTCCCAGCTTGTTCCGTCTCTGAAGCTCCTAACTGCCTCAGCGGCTTCTTGCGCCAAGTTAAGAGCTTTGGTTTTCTCGGAAGCAGATCCAGAAACCTTTAAAGAAAAATTGGCAGCAGCAAGAAGGGCCAGAAGCCCTATAACGATAATCGATACTCCTATTATAATTTCCAATATTGTAAATCCTCTTTTATTGCCAAGAAAGCTCTGTAACATAAATTGAAGTATTGTTAGTAGCAAGGCCATCAGCGGAATACTCGATCAACGTTCCTGTCGTGTCTTCTGAAAGACTGATATTAACGCTTTCGGTGTTATATCTCATATCCCGATGAATGCAGAACTGGGTATCTGGATCATTAAGTCTATGGGTATGAATTTTTATCCTCTGAAATGCGCCGTTGACTTCTATTACTCCCTCCCAAAAAAATTGACCGTCTTCAATATTGGCTGCGATATTGATGCTCTTGGTTGTCTCTCCAAAATCTAATTCAATAGTTTCAGCGCTTGTATCAATAAACCTGCCGTAAATAATATGGACATGCCGCGAATCCTTTGCCCTTTCCGAATCAGACGGGGATGAAAAAGGCTCTAATCCCACCGCCCCGCTGTTTTGGATATAAATTGTTTCTTGCTGGCCTGGATCATCTGCAAGAGCAATGGTAATATTTCCTTCTTGGTTGGTTATTCCTGAAACTCTATTGAAAACCACCTGGTCTCCTTCTAAATTAAGCTCGGAAATTACTGTATCCTCGGAAAAATTATAAGAGCGGTCCAAAGAAGGTTCTCTTAAGGCATATTCTTCTCCTTTGAACAAAATATAGCGAGAAGGAGAAGATTGATCAAAATAAACTCCGTAATTCCCCGGCCCCTGAGAAGCTAACGTTTTATTTTGAGCCGTTTTTAACACGCTGACAACCTTGTCTGCGTCTCCCTTTAAGGCGTTCTCTTTTTGAATAAAATGCATCACGGATATGCCTGCACCGGCGAAAATAAACAAAACCGCAAGGACCATTAACAGCTCTATAAAGGTAAAACCTGTTTTTTTTTCGAGAATTTCTTTCATAAAATTAGAGGGCGCCCATCATGCCGTAAATCGGCTGAATCATAGAGATTACAAAAAACCCAACTGCCGCGCCGATAATAATCATTAAAACAGGCTCTATAATCGAAGAAATATTATCGGTAATCCTGCTGACCTCTGACTCGTAAAATTCGGCCAACTTTTGAAGCATATCTCCGGTAGCGCCTGTTTCCTCGCCCACTGCCATCATTTGGATAACTAAAGAAGGATAAAGATCGTCGTAGTTTCCCAAAACTTCAGAAAGCCGAGCTCCTTTCTTCACTCTTTGAGCAGATTCTAAAATAGCTTTTCTGTAACAAGCGTTGCTCAAAGTACCGGCTGTAATCTCTAGCGCTCTGACAATCGCCACCCCAGAATCAACCAAAGAGCCTAGCGTCCTGGCAGTATAGGCAGCATTTGTCTTTTTAACCAAAACAACCACTCCCGGCACTTTTAAAAACAAAGAAGAGGTAATCCTTTCTCCTGTAGAGCTTTTCAAAAAAAGTTTTGCTAAAAAAGCCAGCCCTATAAGGAAAATTATGGCCAAATACCAAAAATCTGCCATAAAGTTGCCAGCGCCGATAACAAGCCGGGTAGTCAAAGGAAGCTCAACTCCCAAGTCTTCAAAGGTCTCCGCCAACTTTGGGACGACAACTATCATCATTAGAACTCCTATGCCGATCATGGCTACGATGATCACGGCCGGGTACACCATAGCTCCTTTGATTTTTGACCTTAATTCATGGTCTTTTTCCATGTGCTGAGTCAGCACCTCCAAAACCTCTTCCATGTTCCCCGCTTCTTCTCCAACCTTGATCATGTTAATAAACAAAGAAGAGAATATATCCTGATAAGAACTAAGGGCTTCGGAAAAACTGCTTCCTTTTATAATCTGATTGGCAACGTCATCCAAAACTTTTTTAAACTTCTTGCTATCGGTCTGCTTAGAAAGCGTATTTAGGGCACGGGGAAGAGAAATGCCGGCAGAAATCATTACTTTCAAATTTCTAGCAAACATTATCTTGTCTTTTAGGGAAACCTTGCCTAAAAAGGGCAGAAGGGAAATAATCTTGCTGCTTTTTTTTGTTTTCCGGGATATTTTTTCCGCTGAAATCAAAACCAGCCCTTCGCTGCGAAGGGCTTTGGCCAATGTGCTTTTATCCGGCGCTTCAGAGTTGCCGGACCTTGGCTCCCCGTCTAGAGTTTTTGCAAGATAAGAATAGCGTGCCACAATAAAATGTTATTCTGATATTACTCTCAAGACCTCCTCTATGGAAGTAAGGCCCTCGACTGCCTTAATAAACCCGTCTTCCACCATTGTTCTCATTCCCTCCTCCTGAGCCTGTTTCTGGACTTGATCGGCAGTAGCGGATTTCGCTATTAGATTTTTTATGCTTTCTGAAACGCTTAAAACCTCGTATATCCCTATTCTTCCCTTGTATCCTTCGAGACAGTCATTGGATTTTTTGGGCTTGTAAAAGTCAATGTCTTTGAGGTCCTGATTTTCTTCTATAATTTTTTCTTTTCTTAGAATATTGGTAATTCTTTCTAAGTCGCAGTATTTTTTCAGATTTTTTAAGTCCGAATCTTTTAAGCGGTATTTTTCTCTGCTCGGGCACAGCCTTCTTACCAGCCTTTGGGCAATAATCATATTAACAGTAGAAGAAATAAGAAAGGGCTCAGCTCCCATGTCTATTAAGCGAGGAATGGCGCCGGCTGCGTCAGTGGTATGCAGGGTAGATAAAACCAAGTGGCCGGTAAGAGCCGCATTAATTGCCAGGCCGGCGGTTTCGTTGTCTCTGATTTCCCCGACCATAATAACGTCTGGATCCTGCCTCACTAAAGACCTAAGGCCTGAAGCAAAATCAAAACCTATGGAAGGCTTCACCTGAGTCTGATTAATCCTGGGCATTCTGTATTCAATAGGATCTTCTACTGTGGAAATATTAACCGATGGATCGTTCAAAATTTCCATTATGGTATAAAGAGTAGTTGTCTTGCCTGATCCGGTAGGACCCGTGACCAGCATCATGCCTACCGGTTTTTTGATGTTCTGCTGGACGATTTCCAGGGCCTCTCCGCGGAAACCCAGCTCTTCTAAAGAAAAGGTTTTAGCGGTCTCTGACAGCAGCCTCATTACGATTTTTTCCCCATCGTGCACCGGAAGAATAGAAACGCGCACGGAATACCTGTATTCGTCGGTTTCAACTTTGAACCTCCCGTCCTGAGGAAGGCGGTGCTCGTCAAGCTTTAAATCGGCTAACACCTTTATTCTGGCCACCACTCCGGAGCTTACCGACTTAGGCAGAACCATGGCATCGTGCAAAATGCCGTCTATCCGGTAACGAACAATAACTTCTTTTTCTGTAGGCTCTATATGAATATCCGAAGCCCGCTGCAAAACAGCATGTTTGATCAAAGTATCAACGATCCTTATAACCGGAAGCTCTTCTGCTGCCTTCCTCAAATCTTCCCTTTCCTCTTTTTTTCCTTCTTTCCTTACTGCCTTAACCCCTCCGGCCTCTTTTTTAATAATTTCCCCGAATTCAGCTTCCAGGGTTTCCTGGTATTGCTTAAGCGCTTCCTTAATGCTTTCTTCTGTAGTAAGCCGTGGCAAAATTTTTAAGCCGGCTTTCTTTTTAATAAACTCTATCGTCCTTAAGTCTTCCGGATCAAGCATGGCTACTTCCAGCTTTTTCCCGTCTTTGTTAAAAACAATGATGTTGTGCCTTCTGGCAATTGGCTCTGGAATTATTTTAAGGATCTCTGAGGGAATATCTCTCCCTTTTAAGTCAACAAAAGGAATGCCTAGGATATAGGCTTTCATTTCAGCAAGCTTTTGGGCGCTGATCACTCCTTCTGAAACTAAAACATCGTCCACCTCTTTGCCTGCTTTCTTTGCTTTTTTAAAGGCCTTGTCAAACTCTTTTCCGCTAACCAGATTAGAGTCTACGAGAAAGGCTTTTAGTCTTTCCGGCTCTACTCTCATATTTCTTTATTGAACGTTCTTTTTAATCTTCTCTAATATTTCCTCGAGGCGGTAATTAGTCTTAACCAAAAAAGTGGCAGCCCCGAGATTAATAGCTTTTTCCACATCAGAAGGGCTTTCCAAATTAGTCAGAATAAGAACAGGAATATCTTTTGTTGCCTCTTCTTTCTTCAGCTCTTTTAATACTTGGAAGCCGTCTTTTTGAGGAAGGATTAAATCAAGAAGTATAAGGTCAGGCTTTTCGCTTTTTGCCAATCGAAGGCCTATTTCCCCGTTCAAGGCGCTGACCACTTCGTATCCTTCTTTTCTTAAAAGATCTCCGAAGGTTTTCTGGAGAGACTGTTCGTCCTCTACAAATAATATTTTTGCCATTTTTTGTTGAAACAGATCAACGCTAAGGGTTTTTTCTGCTTCAATACTATTTTGTTTTTATTGGCAAAGTAACGAAAAAAGTTGTCCCTTTGCCTTCCTTTGACTTAAACCAAATTTTCCCTCCGGCTTTTTCGACAATAGACTTGACTACATACAGCCCTAAACCGGATCCTCTGGTTTTATGGTTGTTGGCATTTTGGGCCCGGAAAAACTTCTGGAAAATATGCTTTTCTTCTTCCTTTGGAATCCCCATGCCCTTATCTTGAATCGCTAAAAGATTATAGTATTTGTTTTCCCTTTTTAAATAAATTTTAACCTCTCCTTTTCTTTTGGAATAACGGATCGCATTGTCAATAAGGTTTTCTACAATAAGCTTGAGCTGGGAAAGATCCATAAATATTTTAGGGAGATCTGGGTCTGCCACTATTTCCAGCTTAACATTAGAAGCTTCGGCAAAAATTTCAAACCGGGAAATCAGCCGCTTGACTACTTCCTTAAGGTCAATCTCTTTTTTAATATCAGGCAAAGCTTCTCTTTCAAGACGGGAAACCACCAAAAGGTCATCTACCAGTTCCACCATCCGAGCTACGTTTTCTTGAAGATTATTAAAATATTCCTCCTTTTTCTCTCTGGAAAGATCTATTTTTTCTATTCCCAAAAACTCAATCCCCCATTTTAAATTTGTTAGGGGGGCTCTCAGCTGGTGAGAGGCGATATTAATAAATTCTGATTTCATCCGGGAGGCCTCTACCACTCTTTCAAAAGTCTTTGTGATAGTAAAAGAAATTAAAAGAAGAATAATAGTTATAGCAGCGTTGATCAGGAAAACAATGGCAGGATCTGCAATAAACTGGACTCCGATCAGATAGGAGACTATAATCGTAAATATTATAACAAGCCCCATTATTGTAAAAAGAAATTGGGGACATTGCCAAAGAGGAATGCCGTAATCGTGGCATTCGGAAAAAATATTTATCTTCTTTAAAATTTTCATTTTTTAAAATATTTAAACCTCTTCAGTTATTATAACATAGACCTTTGGCGATTGACCAGAAGTTGATAAAATGCTATATTTTGTTATAGTTTACAGACTTTGAAGGGAAAAGAATCCGGAGAATAGTGTAATGGCAGCACGAGTCCTTTGGGAGGATTTAGTCCGGGTTCGAATCCCGGTTCTCCGACCAATAGCTGCGGGTGTCGTATAATGGCTATTATTTTTCCCTTCCAAGGAAAAGATGGCGGTTCGAATCCGCTCACCCGCTCCAAAAAATATGGGAAAAAAGGCAAAAAAATACATATTCCCGGGACTGGCCCTTTCAGCTTCTCTGTATGTGTCGTCTCTTCTGGCGGCAGGAGTAATCATCGGATACGGCGCCACCGAGATATTTCTCAGGCGCTACCACAAAACTGGCAGAGTAAAAAGCCTGGTTTTGAAAATAGGGAACTGGAGAATTCATGTCCATCATTGGATCACAGGCACTCTGTTGATGGGAGTTTTTGCTGTTGTTTCTTCCCTTTCTTTTCTTCCGTTAGGAATTATAGGAGGGGTAATCTTCCACGATTTGTACACAGATAAAAGCTGGCACCAGATATTTTACAAAAAGCAGGAATAAAACGCCCCGCTGAAAAGCGGGGTGTTTTTTTATTTAGCATATTCTATGGCCCTGTTTTCCCTGACCACTACCACCTTTATTTCTCCGGGATACTTCAATTCTTCTTGAATCTGTTTGGCTATTTCTTTAGCCATTTTTTTGGCCCTGTAGTCATCGACCTCTTCCGGCCTTACAAACACCCTGATTTCGCGTCCCGCCTGTATGGCATAGGCTTTTTCCACTCCGGAGAAATTAGCAGCGATATTTTCCAGCTCTGACAGTCTTCTCAAATAATTTTCCAAGCTGTCTTTTCTAGCGCCAGGCCTGGCGCCGGAGATCTGGTCTGCTGTTTGAACGACAACGGCTTCCAGGCTTTCATAAGGATATTCTTCATGGTGAGATTTCATAGCAACTATCACTTCTTTTTCTACGCCAAACTTTTCTAGAACTTTAATTCCGATATTAACATGAGACCCTTCGATCTGGTGGTCAACTGCTTTTCCGATGTCATGCAAAAGACCCGCTTTTCTGGCTACCTTAGCGTCAGCTCCTATCTCTTCTGCTATAGCTCCTGCTAAATGGGAAACCTCAATAGAGTGGAGAAGAACATTCTGTCCGTAGCTGGTCCTAAACTTCAATCTTCCTAAAAGCTGTATAATTTTGGGGTCAAGGTTTATAATCCCGGTTTCGTAAATTGCTCTCTCTCCGGCTTTTTTAATTTCGCTGACAATCTCATTTTTTACATTTTCTACCGTCTCCTCAATGCGGGCAGGCTGTATCCTTCCGTCCCTAACCAGCCTTTCCAAAGACTCTTTGGCTATATGGCGTCTAACAGGATCGAATCCCGAAATAGTCACTGCCTCCGGCGTGTCGTCAATTATTATATCCACCCCTGTCAGCTTCTCCAAAGTCTTAATATTTCTCCCCTCCTTCCCGATAACTCTCCCTTTTATCTCGTCAGAGGGAAGATTGACATTAGTGGTAGTAATCTCCTGAGTTTGGGGTAAGCCGTATTTTTGGATAGCTTGGGCAAGAATCTCTCTGGCTTTTTTCTCGTAACTTTCCAGCCCTTCTGTCTCCAGTCTCTTCATTCTGTCTAAAAGGTCTTTTTTGTACTCGTCTTCCAAATTTTTTAAAAGGGCGTCTTTAGCTTCTGTTTTTGTCATCTCGGCCAGTTTTTCCAGCCTTTCAGTGGCCTTTTCCCTTAATTCTTCTGCTTTATTCTTTATCCTTTTAACTTCTGCTATTTTATTCTCTAGAACTTTTTCTCTTTCTTCTAATTTGGATGCTTTGTCTGAAACGGCATTTTCCCTTTTCAGCAAAAGCTGCTCGCTCTCGAACAAAGCCTTGCTCCTCCGCTCTGTCTCTCTCTTGGCTTTTTCCAGAAGATTTCTGGCCCTTTCTTTGGCTTTCTGGGTCAGCTCTTCTGCGTCTTTCTTTGTCTGTAATATCCTTTTGTGAAGTTTTGCCTCAATCGTGTTGGCTTGTTTTTTGGCAATGGACTGTCTGGCGAAATAGCCAAGAATAGCCCCTGCTGTTAAGGAGCCAACTGCGATTATGAGGAATATTAGGTTTGTCATATTTTTAATTATTTATCAAAACCCGCCGTTCCGGATAAGAGCGGCTTTTAAAAGAAAGATGGTTTTAGTAGATTTTATCTCTTCCCTTTGATTATCTCGTCAATTATGCCATAGCTTTTTGCCTCATTGGCGGTGAGGTAAAAATCTCTGTCAGTGTCTTTTTCTATCTTGGACAAAGGCTGCCCTGTGTGCTCTGCCAAGATTTTGTTCAGCTTGTTTTTTATCTTGATAATCTGTTTGGCTGTAATCTCTACTTCAACTGCCTGGCCTGTGGCTCCGCCTGCCACTTGATGGAGGAGAACCTCTGTGTTTGGCAAGGCAAACCTTTTCTTCTTCGCTCCAGACGCCAGCAATACAGCTCCCATAGACCCCGCTAGCCCAAAACAGATGGTGGCAACCGGGGCTTTGACGTACTGCATGGTGTCGTAAATTGCTAAACCGGCAGTTACCGAGCCTCCGGGGCTGTTGATATAAAGCTGAATGTCTTTCTTGGGATCTTTGCTGGTTAAAAAAAGCATCTGGGCAATAACAGAATTGGCCAGATTGTCAGTAACAATCCCTGACAAAAAGATAATTCTTTCTTTCAAAAGCCGTGAATATATATCGTATGCTCTTTCTCCGCTTTTAGTTTTCTCTAAAACAGTGGGTATTAAATTCATGACCTTATTGATCCTTGGCAAAACTCTCAAGTTCCGCCAAAGTTTTTTCGTTTTTTATCTCTTCTTTAGTATACTCTTTTAATCTTTCCGGGTCAATATTCTTCTTTGCTTCTTCAGGATTAGGATAATTTTTTAATATTTGGTCTGTTTTTTGTTTTATCTCTTCTTCTTCAGCTTTCACGCCTTCTTTTTCTCCGATAGCCATTAGCACTAAAATTCCTCTAAGACGCTTCTCTGCCTCTTCTTGGAAAGAATCAAGTAGTTCTTTTTCCGTTTTTCTAATTTCCTTTAGATATTCTTCAAAAGACATTTGGAACCTCTGGGCAACCTGATTTTTCAGGTTTTCCAGCATTCTTGCTTTTTCCTGATTTATTAGCTCTTCCGGAATCTCCAAGCTAGATTGCTGGGCAATGTTTTCCAGTATTTCGTTTCTTAATCTTTGCTTTTCGGAAAGCTTTTTTTCTTCAGAAAGCCCCTGCTCTATATTCTTTCTTATCTGGTCTATTGTTTCGAACTTGCCAAGATTTTTGGCAAACTGGTCGTCAAGCTCGGGAAATTCTGCATTCTGAACATTTTTCATCTCTATCTCGAAAGCAACTTCTTTCCCTGCCAATGTTTTAGAAGAATGGCTTTCAGGTATCTTCAAGGTAGTTGTTTTCTTTTCTCCGGGTTTCATGCCGACTAATTCGTCTTCAAACCCCGGAATAAAATGGCCCTCTCCCAGAATAAAAGAATCTTTTTTGCCTTTGCTTAGGGCTGCAATTTGAGGAGAGCGGTATTCAATATCTACAAAATCCCCGTTCTCTGCAGAACCCTGCTTGGCAGAAAGCTTGACCCTGGACCTCTGAAGCCATTTAAGGGCTTTTTCAATGTCCTCTTTTTCTACCTTAACAGCCTTTTTCTCGCTCTTGGAAGCTATTTTCTTGTAGTCCGGCAAATCAATCTCCGGGAAAACTGCCACCTTGGCTTTGAAAATAAAAGGGGCTCCAGAGTCTTGGGGAGTAGGCATTTTTTCCACTTCTATCTTGGGCTGGGAAATTGCTTTAATATTATTTTCTTTTGCTGCCTCGAGATAAGCTTCTTTAACAGCTAAGTCAGCTGCATCAATTAAAATCTTTTCTTTCCCCACTTTTTCTTCCACTTTTTCTCTGGGAGCTTTTCCTTTTCTAAACCCCTTAATTTCTATTTTCTGCCGGTGCTGGTCAACAGTCTTTTCAACGTAATTCGCAAATTCTTCAGGAGAAATTTCTACTGTAAGTTCTATTTGTGATTTTGGAATTTTTTGAATTTCAGACTTCATAAATTAAATTAAGAAAGAAACAATTAATAAAGCTACTATGTTTAAAACTTTGATCATCGGATTAATAGCTGGACCGGCTGTGTCTTTGTAGGGATCTCCTACAGTATCTCCGGTCACTGCCGCCTCATGGGCAGGGGATCCTTTGCCTCCGAAATTGCCTTCTTCTATATACTTTTTAGCATTGTCCCATGCCGCCCCGCCCGTGGTCATGGAAATAGCAACAAAAAGTCCTGTTACTATGCTTCCGATAAGAAGGCCTCCAAGGGCTTCGGGCCCTAAGGCCAAACCGACAAAAATGGGAAAAATTATAGGGATCAGGGCCGGGATTATCATTTGCTTAATAGAGCTTTTGGTAACAATGTCTACGCACCTGCCATAGTCTGCTTTAGCTTCTCCCTCAATAAGCCCTTTTATCTCCGAGAACTGCCGTCTTGCTTCAGTAACTACGGCAGAAGCTGACTTTCCTACTGACTTTAAAGCCAAAGAAGCAAAAAGATAAGGCAAAAGCCCTCCTATAAAAAGGCCTGCTATAATCTTGGGATTCTCTAAGACAAAGTCAGCTTTCGCTCCCCTGTTGGTTAATTCCTGGGCATAGGCTGCAAAAAGCACTAAAGCGGCCAAACCGGCTGATGCTATAGCATAGGCCTTAGTTACCGCCTTAGTAGTGTTGCCTACAGCATCAAGCTTGTCCGTAGTATCTCTTACTTCTTCTGGCAAATCTGCCATTTCAGCTATCCCTCCGGCATTATCTGTCACTGGACCATAAGCGTCTAAGGCCACCACAATGCCTGCCAGAGAAAGCATGGTCATGGCAGCTAAAGCCACTCCGTATATTCCGGCCATGGCATAACTGATAACAACTCCCGCTGAAATGACAACGATGGGAAGGGCAGTGGCCCTCATGCCTATTGCCAGTCCCGCAATTATATTAGTAGCATGCCCTGTCTCAGAAGATGACGCTATGTCCTTCACGGGCTTATATTTTGTGGAAGTATAATATTCTGTAATAACAAACATGGCTCCTGCTACCAATAGCCCTACTAGCGAGGCGCAATAAAGGTTTTGGGTGGAAAAAACAAGATTTTCAGTGCTTATTTTCATTATTACAGGATAAAAGCCTATTGCAGAAAGAACAGCAGAAACTGCCAGTCCCTTGTAAAGGGCTCTCATAATCTTGCCGCTCTTCCCCAATTTAACAAAGAAACTTCCAATAATAGAAGCTAGAATAGATATCCCCCCTAATATTAAAGGCAAAAAGATAAACTGGGGATTCTGGGGAAAGAGAAGGGCTCCCAAAAGCATGGTGGCCGTAACTGTAACAGTATAGGTTTCAAAAATGTCGGCTGCCATGCCGGCGCAGTCCCCGACATTGTCTCCTACCTGGTCTGCAATGACGGCTGGGTTGCGGGGATCGTCTTCTGGAATTCTCTGCTCCACTTTCCCGACTAAATCAGCTCCCACATCTGCTGCCTTGGTATAAATGCCTCCTCCTAGCCTTGCGAATACCGAAATTAAGCTGGCTCCAAAGCCTAGGGCGATCAGGGCTGAAATATCTTTGAACAAATAGTAAAAACCTGCTACTGCCAGTAATCCAAGACTGACCACCAATAGCCCTGTTACTAGTCCGCTTTTAAAAGAAACTCCTAGGGCCTTCTTTAAATTTTGCTTGGCAGCCTCTGCCACCCTGGAACTGGCCCGAGTAGAAGTAACCATGCCGATAAATCCGGAAAGAGCAGATAGCAAGGCCCCTATTAAAAATCCAAGGGCGGTCGTAAAGTCCACGGCAATCCATAAGAGAACAAAAAGGATGATGGCCACCGCGGCTACCGTCTTATATTGTCTTTTTAAATAAGAGGCAGCTCCCTCCCTAATTGCTTTTGCTATTTCTATCATTTTACCTTCCCCCTCAGGCATTTTTTGGATTTCTTTAATCAGAAAAATAACAAAACCTATGGCTAAAAAGGAAGCAAGAATCGGTAAATAATCTAACATAAGTATTACCAGCCGGCTGTTTTCCGGAGCTGGGATTAATTATTTCTTATCAGAAGACGACTCTTTTTTAGTAGTTTGTTTTTTCTTTGCTGTTTTCTTTTTTTGGGAAGAATCTTTCTCTGGTTTTTCTTCTTCTATTATTTCAGAAGATTCTTCTTTTTCGGGCTCGGCTGTTTTTATTTTCTCCCCCTCGGGAGTCTTGATATCTATTTTCCATCCGGTAAGGCGGGCTGCCAATCTTACGTTCTGCCCTTCTTTGCCGATAGCAAGAGAAAGCTGGTCGTCAGGGACAACGCAAAGAGCCGTATTTTTGGGTTTTATCTTAACTTCTTCTATTTTGGCGGGAGAAAGGGCGTTGCTGATATATTCTTCAGGATCGTCCGAATATTCCACAATATCGATCTTTTCTCCTCCAAGCTCGTTAATAACTGCCATTACCCTGGTCCCCCTTTGTCCTACTGCGCTGCCAATAGGGTCTATGTTTTCTTCTTTTGCTGCCACCGCTATTTTGGTTCTGGAGCCGGGCTCTCTGGCAATAGATTTTATCTCAACTGTTCCTTGGGCAACTTCTGGCACCTCCAGTTCGAATAATTTAGAAACAAGCTTGGGGTAAGCCCGGGAAAGAACAACAAGAGGGCCTTTTGGGGTTTCCTGCACTTCTAAAAGATAAAACTTCAGTCTCTGGCCCGGCCTGTAAAACTCCCCATAAACTCTTTCTTCTTTGGGAAGAACGCCTAAGGTTTTTCCAATATCCACAAAAATATTGCGGGCTTCCACTCTTTGGATAACCCCTGAAACTATCTCCCCTTCTTTTTCTTTGTATTCAGAGTAAATGGTATTTCTCTCCTCCTCCCTTATCTTCTGAAGAATAACCTGTTTTGCTGTCTGGGCGGCAATCCTTCCGAATTGGGTCTTGGTTTCCAAGGGGGTTTCAATTTCTTCTCCGGCTTTTGCCTTTTTGTTGTTCTTCTTCGCCTCTTTTAGAAGAATATGCCTTTCCGGATTAAATCTTACCTTTCTTTCTTCTTTTTCTTTTTTCTTCTCTTTCATTTCTTCCAGTTCTTCTTCGGTATAGATCGCGTCTTCAGAAACTATCTCCTTTACCTGCCAAAAATTAACATCGCCGGTAACCGGATCAAGTTTTGCTCTGATTATCTGTCCTTTTTCTCCGTATTCTTTTTTATAGGCTGCAGCAATAGCTGCTTCAATACATTCTGTTACCTTATTTACAGGTATTCCTTTCTCTTCTGCGATTTGAGCCATTGCTGAAGTAAAGTTCTTAATGTCCATATTTTTTATTAAAAATGTCCGTTTCCCAACGGACAATTACTTTCATCGCTGTGTTTAATTTAACAAAAAAGGAGAGGTTGTCAAGCCTTTAATCTCTTCTTGACTTTTTCCACTATCTGCTTGGGAGTAAAGTCCGCTTTAGTAATATACTGTTCGGCCTCCAAGTTATAGCCCTGTTTTTTAATCTCATCGCTGGTGTAATTGGTGAGTATGAAAACAGGGATATCTTTCAATTTTTCATCCTCTCTCATTTTCTTTAAAACCTCTATGCCGTTAATGTCTGGCAAAACTAAGTCTAAAAGCAGCAAATCCGGAAGATCTTTTTCTTCTAGTCCTCTAAGCTTTCCCAAGGCTTCTTCTCCCAGCTTGCAAGATTCTACCTTAAAGCCTTCTGCTCCTAGGGCAGTCTGGTATATGTCTATAATTGTAGGCTCGTCTTCTATGAGAAATATTTTCTTATTCATAAATCTAGTTCTATTATATCTTTTAAAACAGAAAAATCAAATCCTGTTTATTTCTTCAACCAGTTTCTTGTTCTGTTCAGGGGAGCCCACGCTGATTCTTACGAAACTTTCCATGCCTTCTCCGAAAGAAGAGCAGTCTCTAAGAATAATCCCTTTATTCTTCATTTTAGAAACTACCTCTTCTGCCTTGTTGGGGCTGACGTCTGTTAAAACAAAATTGCTTTCTGAAGGATAAACCTTGAATTTAATGTTTTTTGTCAGATATTCTCTTTGCTGTTTGTTTGTTTCAATCACTTTTTTAGTATACTCTTGGTCTTCCATTGCTTCTTTTCCCGCTTTTACTGCCAAAGAGCTGGTGAAAAAGGGCAGGTTTGCCTTGTTGAAATCTGCAACAAGTTCGTCGGGAAGAATTCCAAATCCCAACCTCAAGTTAGCTAAACCGTAAACTTTGGAAAAAGTGCGGGTAATAATCAAATTGCTGTATTTTCCAAACAGGTCTAAGCAGGAAGAACCGGATTTTGCATATTCAATGTAGGCTTCGTCCACTAGAACATAGCTGTCTACTTCCTTTAATATTCTTTCTATATCTTCTTTTTTTTCAAGGTTTCCCGTAGGGTTGTTGGGGGAGCAGATGAAAATAAGTTTTGTGTTTTGGCTATCTCTGGATATTATCTCTTCGGACGGCAAATTAAAGTTTTTGTCTCTTTTCACAAAAACAGGGTTTCCTCCTGCCACCCGGGTTACAAACTCATACATACTAAAGGTGGGCAAGGGAATAATGGCTTCCTGCCCCTTGTCTATTAATATCTTAGAAAGCACGTCAAAGACTCCATCGCTCCCGGAAGACAAAACAACATTCTTTTGAGGAACTTCTAGTTCCTTAGAGATTGTTTCTTTTAACTCTCTGATGCTCAAGGGGTCTGGAAAAATAGCAAGGTCTTCAATATTGTCCAGGACTGCTTTTTCTGCCTTAGGGCTGGGGCCTAAAGGATTCTCGTTTGAGGCTAGTTTAATTACTTTTTCAGGATCCAAACCTAATTCTTCCGCCACTTCTTCCACTGACTTGCCGGGAGTATATTCTTTTAAGTCTTTTAGGAATTCCTTTTTCATAATTATTTTATCGGCAGCTCTACAAAGAAAGTGCTTCCCTTTCCCTTACCCTCTGATTCTGCCCAGACTTTGCCGTTGTGGGCTTTAATTATTCTGCTTGAGATGAAGAGGCCTATGCCCTTGCCTGTGGCGAAAACTTCTTTAGCTTTTTCTCCTCTTTCAAAGATTTTCTCAAAAAGATTGGGGAGGTTCTCTTCTGCTATTCCTATGCCAGTGTCTTTTGTGACGACCCTTAGACTATGGTCTATTGTCTTTATTTCCAAAGTAACGCCTCCTTCTGTTGTGTATTTGACGGCGTTGTCTACTAGGTTAAAAAGGGCAACTTTAATCTTTTCTTCATCCGCCCTTACTTTAGGAAGGCCCCTCTTTGGCTTTCTAAGCTTTAGATAAATGTCTTTGGACTTCGCTTCAAAAGACAATTCTTCCACTATCTCGTCTATTATTGCCTCCATATCAATACCGGGCTGAAGGTCTACTACCTGCTTGCCAAGCTGAAACTGAGAAATATCCAATATTTCATTAACTATCCTGATTAATCTTTTAGTAGATGTCTGCAATTTAAGTATTGCTGTCTTCATTTTAGGAGAAACCTTTCCATAGGTTCCAGAGAGTATTAAGTCAATATATCCTATCATTGAAGTAAGAGGAGTTCTTAAATGGTGTTGAGTGGCCATAATAAACTGGTTTTTGGCTTCGCTTAGGCCTTCTAGCTCTTTGTGGGCTTTCTTCTCTACCTCGTAAGCCTCCTGCAATGCTTTTGCCATTTGCTCTACCTTTTCTCTTTGTTTTACTTCTCTTAAAACGCTCCGAACCAATAACCCTCCGACTATTAAGACTCCTACTAGTATTCCACCATTGATAATAAGCTCTTGATATGTTTCAGAAAAAGCAGTTTTAACCAAAAGGAAAACTATTAAAGCAAAAGTTAATAATTCTGTAACTATAACTCTTATGTTGAAAAGGTGGTGTTTCGCCGCAGCATAACTTATAAAAACAACGTACAAAATAACAAGATAGTTCCCGAAAGGATATACGTTAAAGAGTTGCGGGAAAAAATTGGTGAAACCTCCGCCAAAACCAAAAAGTTGCGCAAATAATAAATATTCTAACTGTTTTTTTACTATTTTCTCTGAAGTTCTTTTATGCTTCTTTATAATATAGAAAGTAGTCGATATGACAAAAAATATAAAAAAAGCAGGAAATAAAAAATAAAGCGGCCCGGGATCTATCCAATAATTTAGCCCGAACTTAGAAGAAACTCCTTTTTTAAAAAGATCTGTAAAGTTTAAAATAACAAGAATCACTCCTATTAAGAAAGAAAAAGCTCTTGTCTTATAGGCCTTCTTTTTTATAAGGAACAAAACAAAATTAAAATATAGAATAGGAGTCGCTATTCCCCCGATATCTAAAACGTATTGCCAAAACCAAGCGCTTTCTTTTTTTTCTGAGAAAACTACTCCAAAAAGGCCTATACTCCAAGCACTAATTGCGATTGAGGTCAAAAGCCAAAATAAATTTGTCTTTGATTTTTTCTCTCTTGAATAGACCAAAACCCCAAAGAAAAATCCTACAAAAGCGGTAATGAGAGTGGATATTTGAAAATAACTAAAATTCATTTTTAATGGTTTCTTTAAATGTTAGAATCTTCCAGTTGTATTTTTGAGCTATTTTTCTCAATTTTAAGGTAGGATTAACCGCAATTGGACAAGAAGACTTTTCTAAAAGAAATCTATCTGAATGATGGTCTGAAAGCACTATGCTATTTTTGAAACTTAAGCCTTCATTCACAATAAATCCGTCTAACAACTCTAACTTGTTCTTTCCATAAATTATGCCATTCTTTATTCTCCCAGTAAATCTTCCATGCCTTTTTTCCAGTTCAGTGCCGAAATAGTTATCTATCGCAAAGAATCTTGCAACTCGAGATAGAATCTCTTTTATGCTATTAGAAACAATCACCATTTCCACGCTCTCTTCTTTGTACCCATTTATTATTTCTACGGCTTCTTTGTAAATATAATTTCTTAATTCGTTTTTGAAAAAATCATCAAAAAATTTTTCAAAGTAACCTATTCTCTTATTTGCTAAAAAAGAATATCCAAATTCCATTATTTTCCGAGGATCTTTTTTGATCCCTATTTTATATAAAGAAAACCATAAAAATATTTTAAAAAGCGTCGAAAAATTAATTAATCCCCTTCTGTAGGCATACTTAACTAGTAATTTCTGAGATTGACCCCGAATAAGGGTCCCATCTAGATCAAAAATAATAATTTTTTTCATTAGTCATTGTTTCCCACTAAGCTTCATTATTTCTCCCATTACTATATCTGTAACCTGCCTGTAAACATCCTCGTTCTTTTCTTTGTTATGGTATTCTTCGAAAAAAAGAGGCCTTCCTATATTTATCTCTATTTCTTTTTTAAGTTTGGGAGACTTGTCATATCTAGACATAATTTCGAAGGTTCCTTTTATCCCTATGGGGATTACGGGAACTTTGTTCTCCAGGGCGAATTTTGCCACTCCGGTATACGTTTTCTGAATTTCCCCGGAAGGAGATCTAGTCCCCTCCGGAAAAATGCCTATTACTCTCCCTTTTTTTAATGCTTCTCTTGCTTTGCGATAAACTTCTGTTTTGTCTTTGTCGCTTCTTTCCACCTTAATCTGGCCTGTTAGCCTCATTATAGGCCTCCAAAAAGTACTTTTGTAAAACTTTTCCGCTGCTAAAAAGCAAATTCTTCTGGGCAAGACCGCCACTAAGGAGATAAAATCAAAATAGCTTGAATGATTTGCCGCTACTATGCAAGCTCCTCTTCTGGGGAGATTTTCCAGTCCTTCTGTTTTTCTAACCCAAATTAATTTTATAACCGGTCCAAATAATAGTTTAATTATCCAGTATCCCATTTTCTTTATCTTACCACTTTCTCTTGTTTTGAAAAATAGAAAATGCCGTAAATTCTTAAAAAGCTTGTTTTTTCTATAAAGAATGTGCTATTATATTAGATTAAGCTAAGCATGGCAGCAAAAGAACACAAAGATTTTATAAACCTGGGGATAGTTCTAAACCAAAAAGGGCAGGTTTTAATGATAAAGAGAAAAAATCCGGAAAAAGGAAAGAACGAGGCAATCCTGAAATGGTCTTTTCCCGGCGGCGCCCAGTGCACAGGAGAAGAAAGGGGAGAATGCGTTGAAAGAACCGTGTTAAGCGAAACAGGATACAAGATAAAAGTAAGCCGCCAGATAGACCTTGTGCTGGAGCATTCTCAATTCCCGGTAATGATAGCCTACCATCTCTGCGAGACAGAATCTTCAAAGCCCATTGCCGAACCGAAAGAGACCCAGAAGATAGCAGAGATAAAATGGGTGAACCCGGAAGAAATCAAAGAACTAATTACCACAGAACTTAACCCCAAAGTAGCCCAGGAGCTAGGATTAAACTAATTAGAGGCAAGGCCTCTGTTTTTTTTATCCTAAATACTTTTTTCCTTTTAGTTTTTCCGGCAAAAAAGACTTTTTAGAGTACTTCTTATACCCCTTTCCATAATCCAGATCCCTCATAAGCTTTGTTTCCGGATTGCGCAGATGCAAGGGCACGGGAAGATTCCCGTATTTTTTTGCATCTTTTAAGGCCTTAAAATAGGCGTTGTAAGAGCTCCTGTCTTTCTTGCACTGGCATAAATAAACAGTCCCGTGAGCAAGATTAATGGCGCACTCGGGCAGCCCCACGGTTTCTACTGCCCTGAAGACTTCGCTGGCAACCACCAAAGCTGTGGGTTGGGCCATGCCTATGTCCTCTGAAGCAAAGATAACCATTCTCCGCGCTATAAACTTCGGATCCTCCCCGGATTCGACCATTCTTGCCAGATAGTAAAGAGCAGCATCGGCCTGGCTGGCTCTCATGCTTTTAATAAAGGCTGAGATAATGTTGTAGTGCTCTTCTCCGGCTTTGTCGTATCTTAAAAACTTTGACTGAAGAGTGTTTTTTAAGTTATTTATTGTGATTTTTTTGTAAAGCCGGGCCGTGTTTTCCAGCATTGTTATTGCCTGCCTGGCATCTCCGTTGGCCATGTTAATCAGCCAATCCTCGGAATCCTTATCAAGCTCGAATCCGGTTCTCCTGATAATAGCTCTCATCTCTTTGGAAGAAAGCTCGTTTAAAACAAAAACTCTGCACCTGGAAAGCAGGGGAGGAATTACTTCGAAGCTGGGATTTTCCGTTGTCGCCCCGATAAGGGTTATATCTCCTTTCTCAACATAAGGAAGAAGAAAGTCCTGCTGGGATTTGTTAAAACGATGGATTTCATCTAAAAACAGTATTTTGGGAACTCCTTGAGAATCTTCTTTCAGTATTTCCTTGATGTCTTTTTTCCCGGCTGAAACGGCAGACAGTTCATAAAGGAAAGCCCTAAGGCTTTTGGCATATATTTGAGCCAAAGTGGTTTTCCCGGATCCCGGAGGACCCCACAGAAGAAAAGAAAACAAGTGCTTTTTCTTAATAGCAACGTTAAGGGGCTTGTCCTTGCCCACTAAGTGTTTTTGGCCGACAAACTCTTTCAAGTTTTTCGGTCTAATTTTAGAAGCGAGAGGCTCCATTTCTTTGATGCTAAGAATAAATGCTCTTTATCTCTTTCTTGTGGTGTTCTTCGACAACATGCCTTCTTAGTTTCAAAGTAGGAGTCAGTTCTTCTTTTTCCTGGCTGAATTCTTTGCTTACCAGCCTGAAATCCTTTACTTGCTCATGATGAGAAAGATGATCGTTAACCTCTTTAACGCGCTCTTTAAACAATTGAATTATTTCTTCTTGAAAAATCATCTCATCGGGGTCATGAACTGCCAAGTTGTGAGACAAAAGGTGTTTTTTAACCTCCTCCCAGTCAGGAATAATAAGGGCTGAGATAAACTTCTGCTTATGCCCCAGCGCCATGGACTGGGATATAAAAGGGTCGTGGTTTAGCTCTTTTTCTACTTCTTCGGGCCATACATTCTTGCCGCCCGAAGTCACAATCAATTCTTTTTTTCTTCCTGTAACAGTGAGATAGCCCTCTTTGTCAATAAAACCGAGGTCTTCTGTGTGGAACCACCCCTCAGAATCTATAGCTCTTTGGGTAAGTTCTTGGTTTTTAAAATACCCCATCATGACATTGGGGCCCTTTACTAAAATCTCTTTTTCTGGAGATATCTTAACTTCTACTCCCGGAAGGGATCTTCCTACTGTGCCTAACCTTATGTCCTCTAGCCCATTAACGGCAATTACCGGAGAGGTTTCTGTAAGGCCGTATCCTTCAAGGATCTTAATGCCTACTTCTTTCTGGAAAAACTTGGCTATCCTTTTATTGAGAGAAGCTCCCCCGGAAACGGCAAACCTCAAGTTGCCTCCCATTTTCTTTCTTATCTTCTTAAAGACCAGCCTGTCTGCGATAACGGGCTTTACCCCCTTGCCGTTCTGTTTTAATGCCCACAAAAACATTCCTCTTTTTAGCTTGGAAGAGTCTTCTATTTTGTCCCAAACCTTGTCGTAGAACTTCTCGAAAACACGGGGCACGGAAATTAAAATAGTGGGCTTGGTCTCTTTGAGGTTTTCAGCTAAAGTATTGATGCTTTCTGCGTAGGCAATAGTGGCCCCGAACATCAGGGGGGCGTAGTATCCTGCCAGCCTCTCTAATACATGAGAAAGGGGAAGAAAAGACAAAAAGGTGTCTTTTTCTGTTATCGGGACAACTTCTGTGACGGCCCTGGCGTTTGACAGAAAGTTATTATGGGAAAGCATCACCCCCTTAGGCGCTCCCATGGTCCCTGAAGTATATATGATAGTGCAAACCTCTTCCGGACTTGTCTCAACTTCTTTTAACTCTTTTTCTTTTGATTCTTCGATAAACTCCTTCCACCCTATAATCTCTTTTTGGAGCTCTCTTTTGTCAATGTTTTCTGTTCTGCCGAGATAAATGATCTTTTCTAAATCTGGAATCCGGTCTTGAACCAAAAGAATTTTATTCAATAATTCCTTGCCGGAAACAACAAGCAATTTTGACTCGGAATGATTGATAAGGTTGGCTATTGCGTTGTGGTTTAAGGTTGTGTGCAGAGGAACCAGCGCTCCTCCTGCCAGCATTGTTCCTAAGTCCGTAAAAACCCACTCCGGCCTGTTTTCTGACAGAATAGCTATCTTATCCCCTTTTTTTATTCCAAGAAACTGAACTCCCTTAGCAAAGCTTTTTACTTCTTCTTCCGCCTCCCTAAAGGTTAGAGAATAGTAAATACCTCCCTCTTTGTAAAAAAAGCCCTCTTTGTTGGGAAGCCTTGATGCCGTTTCAAAGAATATTTGAGGTAGGGTTTTTCTTATGAAAATAGACTCTCCCTTAAGCTGCACTTGCCGCTTTTTTAATAAGGTCATATGTTTTTTTAAAAAGTTCCTCTTTTTTCTTGTCAGTCAATATTACATGGTGGTTGGTTTTAAGCTCGAAAATCTCTTTATTAAGAGATCTCACGTTTTCGTAAATAAAGCGGGCGCTTTTGGGGCTTACCACAAGATCATTGCTGGCGTAAACAATCAAAATAGGAGCCTTCACTTCTTTTAAATTGGGAATAGTTTCTTCTTTGACAAAGCTTAAGAAATCTCTTAGGCTTTTTATGGGAATTAAAGGATAAGTAACCTCGTCTATCATGTCGGTATAGTCGATTTGATATATTTTGGTCGCCTTTCTATAGTATTCTTTCATCCAGCCGTAAAGATAAAGCCTTAATTTGATAAACCAGCCGAATGTTAATTTTATGGGAGCGCTCAAAGATATAATCGCTTTGGGATCATTGTTTGTTTTTCTGGCTAAATAAAAGGCAAGGTTGCCTCCAAAAGAGTTTCCTATTATAACTATGTTTTCTGTTTTGCTTTTTAGAAAACGATAAGCTTCTTCTACGGATTTTTTCCAGTCTTCAGCACAGGTGTTCTTCAAATCCTCCGGACAAGTACCGTGGCCCGCCACCAGAGGGGCGTAAACGGTAAGGCCTCTTTCTGCCAGATATTTCCCCAGTTCCCGGAACTGATAAGGGGTGCTGGTAAATCCGTGAAGCAAAAGAACCCCTGTTTTGCTGCCTTTATCAAAGAAAAAGGGTCCGGCTTTTTTTATTTGGAGTCTCTTTTTTGGATTTATCATTTGTTTCAGATTATGCCTTTGGTGCTGGGAAGATCTTTGCCGATCCTTTTGTCTCTGGAGCAGGCTGTTTTCATGGCTTTGCCGAACGATTTAAAAATAGCTTCTGCCTTGTGATGGTCGTTTTCCCCGTAAAGGGCTTTAATATGCAAAGTGGCTTTTAAATGGCGCACAAATCCCCAAAAGAACTCTTTAACTAAATCAGAGTCCAAGTCTCCGATTTTGCTTCTTTTAAACTTGCAGTCAAAATTCAAATAGCTGCGGCCGGAAACGTCCAGAGAAACTACGGCCAGGGACTCGTCAAGCGGAAAGACAAAATAGCCGGCCCTGTTAATCCCCCTTTTGTCTCCAAGCGCTTTTTTAAAGGCCTCTCCCAGGCAGATGCCTATGTCTTCTACTGTATGATGCTGATCTATTTCAAGATCTCCTTTGGCTTTAATCTCTAAATCAAAAAGGCCATGGCGGCTGAAATTATCCAAGAGGTGGTCCAAAAAAGGAATAGAAGTTTTAATGTCGCTTTTCCCTTTGCCGTCCAGGCTTAAGTTTACTTTAACATCTGTTTCCTTTGTTTTTCTTTCTATTATAGATTTTCTCTGCTTCATGGCTTTGTTTTTTACACAATATCATTATAATACAGTTTAAATTAAATAAAAGGGTTGTGTCTTTAAATAAAAATTGTAGAATAGAGATAGAGGCAAGTTCGTTGAAAACCCAAAAAAAGAAAGGGCGAACTGCATGGAAGCGCTGCTGATCGATGTGGACGGATGTTTGACTCTTAACAAGGGAGAGGTTCCGGATGGCTATTATCAAGGGTTGAAAGAAGTTTCTTGTTTTGCAAAAAGGTTTCCTACTGCTTTTTGTACGGGAAGAGACCGCAATTACGTTGAAGCTGTTGCCGCTTTCTTAGGATGGCCTGACTTCTGGTCTGTAATTGAAAGCGGAATTGCCTTGTTTAATCCCTCTACCAAAGATTTAAGAATCAACCCCCGGCTTACCCAAGCAGGGAGAATGGTCTTTGAGGATCAGGTGAAGAAAGCAGTGGAAGGGATTCTTGGCAAGCACCCGGATCTTTTTCTTTATCCAGGCAATATGGTTTGTATTGCCATTGAGAGAAAACACGGATCAGAGGCAAGAATCTCTGACATCTTTAAGGAAGTAAAAAGAGAGCTGAAAGAGCTGGTTGACAAGGGATTCGTTAGGATAAGCCATTCTGACGTAGCAATAGACATCGCTCCGCCCGACATCAACAAGGCCTCGGGCCTGGACTTTCTAGCTGAAGTGTCCGGACTCTGTCCTAGCCGGATGCTGGGAATCGGAGATTCCAACGGCGATCTTTCTTTCCTGGAAAAAGTAGGGTTTGTCGGTTGTCCGTTCAACGCGAATAAAGAATGTAAAAATCTCGTTCAAGCAAAACAAGGGCACATCTCGCAGTACCCGTACGCCAGAGGAGTAGCTGACGTAATCTCGCATTTCGCCAACAAGGGGAGTTAACTAACTCCCCCTTTTTTTATAGATTCAAAGAGTTCTAATATTTTATCTCCCCTCACCAATACGTAGTTTTTAAAATAGTCTTTATCCTCTTCAGAATTAAAATATTTTACAATACCCCACCAAAACATTACTAAAATATTAGTCAAAGCCCCGTACAGGACTTCCTGTAAACTAAATTCTTTCTCGTAAACAGAAGATGCTTTATTCAAAATCTGTTTATAGCTTTCTAAACTAATAGGGTTGCTCTGAAAAAGATTTCCTCCAAAAATAATCCCTAGATCATAAACAAGGCCGTTTCTCAAGTTAAATCCTGCATATTCAAAATCCAAGAGGAAAACTTTTCCTTCTTTGCTTAATCTCAAGTTCTCAAAGATGAGATCGTTATGGGTGGAAACCCCTCCCTTAATCTCTAAATTGTCTCTTGCTTGTCCCTCTACTTCTTTTATTCCGTTAATCTTATCTTTGCTTATTAATTCGGAAACAGGATAAGTCAGGGCTTTTTCTCTGTATTTTTCCACTTCGTCTCTAAAGACGTCATAGTCATTAACAAACCTCACCCCGCTTGAGTGAAAATTATGCAGAGTTCCGACTAAAGCGTCCTGGATCCCGGGGCTCTCTAAATCTTTGCCGTCTATATCTTTCCCTTCAATGTAGTCTGCGACCATAGTGCCGTCCGGAAGATCGTATTTTTCCGAAGAGTTCCCCAGAACATCTCTTCCTTTCATAATGTAGAGATGGGCTTTAGGGGTTATGCAACATGCTTTTTTATTCTTTGTTAGGGCTAGAATATTCTTAGACTCAACATTTCTGTCTACAATTTCTGCCATTTGCCAGGGAAGGCGGACAAAAAACTTTTTTCCTTTATGTTTTACTATCCAGTTCCTGTTTGTCTGTCCCCCCGCTTTTCTCGCATTGATGGTTTCTGCGGCCCAGTCCGGATAGAGCTTGCAGATTTCTTTAATGTCTTCTGAATTCATAATGGATTATTTTACTATTTTTGCGTAATAAAGAAAAGCGGTTTTGCGCATCCTTGAGTTGCCCGAAAGGCCTCTTGCGCATTGCCTAAATTATTTGACTAATTTTTCATTTTCTACTATATTAAAAGCGTTTTGCTTCTTAGAAATCAATGAAGGAAGGGTGTTTTGGAATTATACTTTCCTTTTTGCCCTTCAAAGAAGAGAAGATTTGCCTTATCTTCCCAAAGAACAAGATTTAATAAAAAAGAGGCCGCCTTGAAGACAAAAAGCAACCTAACAGAAGAGCGCTGCCAACATCTTTTTGCCGCTGAAGCTACTAACTTCTAGAAGAATTCGGAAAAGGCGATGCAAAAGTCTTGATGCAGCGAGGGAATAAACCTTACCTCTTCTCCGCCTCAATGGAACAAAAAATTATAGATATCTATAAAAAATTATACAGCCTCCCAGAATTGAAATACAAAGAAGAAGTGGATTTCAATTTTTTCAGATTGTGCCAAAAAAAGTATAACTTTGTAACTATTAGCATTTTCAACAAAAGAAGGGAAACCCTTCTAATAAGAGACCTGAATAAAAATATCGGCTGGGAGCTGGTGGGGGGGACAGTCAGCAAAAAAGAAAAGCTAGAGGATTCAGTTAATAGAATTGTCTTGGAAAAAACTGGGGTTTCTATTGACGAACTTCAGCCTATTGCGGTTTTAACTAATGTTTTTCAATGGAAAAACAGAACAACATCTCACCGAGGAATCGCCTTCACTGCTCTGGCCAGAGGAAAGGTTAAAGAAGAGTCTTCGAATGTCAGGATTGTTTATCAAAAAAATGCTCCTAAAAAAATGGTTTTTCAGAATAAAAAGATTTTTCAGCTTGCGAAAAAGGCAATGGAAGAAAAGCTCCTTGACCCTCCTTACGAAGAGATAGAAACTGTTAAAAGACACCATTTTGGCTATCTTTTAAACAAATTATTGGTAAAAAGACTGGGAAACATCGCCTCTAATAAGATAAAGGCTCAAATATTCTCCCTTATCTCTGGAAAACCGGAAACAGTCATGGATGCCAGTTGCGGAGACGACAATTTGATTTTTAAAATAGAGAAAAAGTTCTCGCCTCGCTTGTGTATAGGAAATGATATCTCATGGAAGGTTTTGTCTTTTTTAAGATCAAAACAAAAAAAAGCAATATTATTTTGACAAACCACGATGCAAGAAGCCTGCCATTTAATAAAAGATTTGATTTAATAATCCTGAAGAACACCCTCCATCACATACCAGACAAGGACCAAGAGGCGCTCCTAAAAAAGCTTATCAATATCTCAAGGCAACTAATTATTGTAGACATTGACGACCCTACTCAGTCAAGCGCTCTTTCTAAAATATGGCATTGGTATTATGTCTGTTTTTTGGGAGACAAAGGAGAAAGCTTCTTAACCCTTGAGAGCTTCAAAGAAAAAATCAAGCCTTGCAAGCCGAAAAACAGAAAAGCTCGCTTCGGAACTATTAATACCATTAAAGGAGTTTATTTTTACTGCTCAGTAGAAAGAGAAAAAAACAGCAAAGAGGTTGAAATAAAAGCTAAGATCCCTGCCTCAAAAATAAAAGCGGTAAAGAGAAAGATTGCCCAATTAAAGTGCCTATCCTAGGGAAAAACAACAGAAGCTGACATTTACTTTACAGCCCCTTACCGAGACTTTATTAAGTCTAAAGAGTGTTTAAGAATAAGAGAAAGAGGCCAATACAAAGAATTAACCTACAAAGGCCCCTCCAATAATTCTATGAAAAGAGAAAAGCAGTTCTGGAAAGAAGAAATCAACATACCTTTATCTTGTTCTGCAGAAGAAATGAATAAGTTGCTTCAGTCCTTAGGATTTAAAGAGGTGGCTAGGGTTTTTAAAGAGAGGAAAACTTTTCTTTCGGGAGAAAGCATTATAGCCCTTGATAAAATTAAAGAGCTTGGCTGGTTTTTGGAAATTGAAGAAAGGGCCTCTACTAAAAAAGAAGAAAAAGAGGCTCTAAGGAAAAATTTGAAACTATTAGAACGGCTCAAGCTGGATAAAAGTGATATTATTTCCGAGCCATATAGAGATCTAGTAATAAAAAGCAATAATTGACAAAAAAGATTTTTTAACCTATTGTCTAAATTGAGTTCTTTAAAAAGAAAGGATAAGGACAATGCAAGATGTAATCTTTACTCCGGAAGGGCACCAGAAGCTGCTTAATGCAATAGAGAGAGCAAGAAGAGAAATCAATGATGCCATTTCCTCTAAAGGGGATTCTGCGGCAGGACAAGACGGATGGCACGACGAAGGTTTTAAAATCGGAGAAGTTTCAGAAAATATGTGGCGGGGAGAATTGGCCCGCCTTCAGAGACTTGAATTCTGCGCCCGCGTAGAAAGCATTCGCGAACAAGACGCAAGAGTTGATCTCGGAAACGGAGTCCTTCTCAAATATCCAAATGGCGAGAAGAAAGCCTACGTTATTGACGGCTATTTAGTAGAAAGAACGCAGGGAAGAGCTTCCATCGGCAGCCCGCTTGGACGTGCCATCGACGGCAAAGCAGTCGGAGAGAGCGCGATTATTAGGGCGCCTGAAAAGGCTCCAAAGTTTGTAGTTATCGAAAAGATATTCCCGCCATCCCGAGCAGAAGAAGTATTCAAAGAGATAGAAGAATGAGTTCTTAAATTTCAAAAGGCGCAAAAATGCGTCTTTTTTTTATAATCCTCTTACTTTGTTTTTGAAGTCCGTTTTAAGCTAGAGGAATCTTAAAAAAATGAGGTGGCTGTCGGCAAAAAATCTGTTCACGAGATTAAAAAAAGTCCCCACAGATTGAATTCCGAAGGGACCCATGATTAGTAGTGCAAAAATGCTTCTTTTAATTCTCTTCGCGCAGGTACGAATGCGCTTGCCACATGTTTACGCGCAGGCCGCTTTCTGTTACAACTCCGAATCCGCCCTCTGACGGCTTCGCGAGACGACCATCGCTGTCAATGCCCCACTTAGAGACAATCCTTTCTACCCGGCCGTTCACTCTGACGTGCGTAGCTTCTCTAACGTCGACTTTGTCCTTCATTTTTCCAACTCCTTTTCAAGGTCCAAGGCCTTACCATGCCTTCATGGTTTGGAGATCGTCAATTAAGATTTTTGACAACGCCTATCCTAGCCCTTAATCACAAAAAAATCAAGCCAGCACAGACTGATGTGATGAAAAAAACAATCCTTTGTCACATAAAGCCAAGCAATCGCGCTTTCCGCATGACAGAAATCAAGATGGGCCTGGGCAAGCTGAAGGAAAGAAACTCCTGCCTCATTTTTGCTTTTACTGATTCCCGATCCTGCGCCGACAAAGCTGGCGATTTGTTTATGTCTTAAAGCCCGCGCAGAAAAATTAAAGAAGTTGCTTTTTTCGCTTCAAGATAATAAAATGGATTAAGAAAAAGTAACCAAACAGTTTATGGAAAAAAAGATACTATTTTTTGGCATTATTATTTTATCCTTGTTTTCTTTAGCCTCACCTGCGGCTGTCCGAGGATCATGGTGGGAATGGCCCTCTTACTGTGGCCCGGAACCTTCTATGGAAGAGGTCTGTCCCGATTTCTCGGAGACGCCGAGTCCGTTTGATCACTATATATACGAGTGTGGGGATGGCACATGTTCTGTCGCCGGCCTCAAGAGCGAGGTAATAAGTTATGTATTGGAGAATTACGATAACTATGAGTATACTGGGAGTACTTTGGATTGGGGCAGTCCGATGCAAGGGACACAGAGAACCTGTGAGCAGTGCGTCTATGAAACCGTCCCAGGATGTTGTGCATTTGTGATTGGAGACTGCTGTACCGCCTCATGTATAGCTAGAGTAGAGGACTATCCTCCCGAAGACGGACCTACATTGTTTACTGTTGCGTGTGATCCTCGCTATTTGTGCCAGGAACCTGCTTGCCCTGCCTGCATATTAGGGCCGGGCCCCTGCGGTTGCGAAGAAGAGTGCTTCTTGTTGGGCTACGACGGGGGATTCATAACCAACGGGCTACCGGGATTGTCATGTCCCTCCTCTGTTTCCGACCCCTCC
Organism: uncultured Candidatus Saccharibacteria bacterium; assembly: GCA_964493085.1. Classification (GTDB taxonomy): domain Bacteria; phylum Patescibacteriota; class Minisyncoccia; order Minisyncoccales; family GWA2-38-27; genus CAYXTC01. The sequence continues at coordinate 3,025 of CAZBLV010000006.1, read as the reverse complement.
TTTCCTGAAAATGTTTTTGGGCAATTTGCTCAAATGCCGGAGCCAATAACGAACCTGGCCAGCCTTGCAAAGAATGCTTTCGCTGCTTTGGTCCCGGAGAACCTGTTCACTGAAGACAAGCGGGGAAGTTTAGTTGATTGCTCTGACCATTACGCTTTCGGAAGCATAGAGTTTAAAAACGCTGTCGTCAGCAAAAAGGACTCGGCTTTTTCTTTTAACTTTGGCGTAGCGAACAATAACAGCTACCCTGTAGCTGACGGTTTGGTTTTCGCCAAGATTTACCGCGATGATCCTGAAACCCCAAACGCAGATTTTCTGGTTGACGAATTTGTGGCAGTTGAAGATGTGGGCCTTTGGCCAGGAGAAAAAAAGAAAATAAGCTTTGACTGGAACCCGCCGGAAAATGCTATGAACGGAAAATATAAAGCTCTTCTCTTTTTTTCTGTTTCGCATCGGTTTAGCTTAAGCGGCTTGAGCTTTAATCCTATGGTTTTCGGGGAACTAATGCCGTTTGAAATAACTGGCCCAGACAAAGGATTTTGGCTGGACAAGAACAATATATCGGTTAATAACAAGAAAGCTGTTTCTTCAGCTAGAGGTGCTGGCATAGAAGAAGGCCAAGAGATTTCTCTCTCTGTGCCTCTAAAAAGCACCTTGGACCAAGGAACAGCCGATCTTTCCTTTGGCGTCTATTACTTTGACTTACTCGACAAAGAAGAAAAATTCGCAGACTACAACGAGAAAAGATCAGTCTCTTTGAGCGAAGATCAGCTGCTGGAATTCACCATCCCTCCTCTTTCTCCGGGAAACTATATCGCAAGAATCATAGTTGAAGGAGAAGGCCAGAAAACAATGCTTAATGTGAGATTTGCTGTTGAAAAAGGAAGAGGAAGGTTTCTCTTCAGCGGTCTTGATAAGTTTCCTTTGAAAAGAGGCGAAGAAACTACTCTCTTCAGCTGTTTTTCCAACACCGCCGCTTTCACCGACTTTAACGGAAAAATTGTTGTCGAAGTAAAGGAAAAAGACAAAGTTATCGCCCAAATGGAGTACGAAGGGAGAATAACTCCCGCTGCCATGGGTCTGGAAAAGAAATTTAAGCCCTCAAAAAACATTGACCGGCTAACTGTCGTTTCAAAGCTTTACAAGGAAGAAAATCTTGTAGACAGCATTGAAACAGAATACAATATTGACAACTTTACTCCAAGAGAGGAAGAAATAGCGCCGGTCTTGCCGTTGAAAAAGATTGGTATCGGTTTTCTTGTGCTAATTTTAGTCGGCATTATTGTTTATTTTTACAGAAAATTTATGAAAAGAAAAAACAACTTTAAGGTAGCAGGCCTTTTGCTCTTTTTACTATTCTTCCCTCTGCTGGCTTCAGCTTATTATGGGGCAGATCTTGAATTTCAATGCCCGAGAACAGGACCAAATTGCGGTCTCCCTACATCCACCCCGTGCGAACAGCCCTGTTGCGATTTTTTCTATAACGAATGGGACTCTCTCGATGACTGCAGCCAGGGTGAAGATTGGGATTTGTTCGGGCTAGGCCTTGGTTGGTTAGCTTATAACAGCTACGATTCCATCAAATCAGAAGGCCTGCTTCTATCCGAAGAAGAAGACGAACCAACCGTCATCTCTATCGGCGGCGAAATTGAGGGCACGCTGTCCTCCGGGGGCGCTTTTACTTCGTCTAATCAGATGTATACCGGCTCTGTAAACTGGGTTGACGATTACTATTATTCAAACACAAAATGCCGTAGCCAGAATCCAGAGCAAGTTTTGGAAGAGAGCTGTCCCTATGATTGGGATGATTTATCCAGTTATTATAACGAGTTTGATGATCTGGATGCTGAGGGAATTGAGAACTTCTGCAGTGACCACGGTTCTTATGAAGACGAATCTGGATTGGCAACCTATCTTTTCCCTTACAGCAATTTCACGAATATCGGTTCTGACCCTAAAAGCGCCTGCGTAGGAACTCAAGTCAATTGCCATAGAAAGATAGATTTAAGCGTTGAAAAGCTGTCTTGCGAAATAAAAAGAGTGGACGAGGAAGATGACGTTATTAATTCTTGTACTGCTACGGAGGACAACCCTTGCAGTATTAATGGGCCTAATCAGGCCTTGAAAGAGAAAATGGAAATAAGCTGTCAGCCGGTCAGTGAAGAAGAGGGCCAGATAAAAATTGAAAATACCTTTGACTGCTTTGCTTATTTCGAAAAAGGAGTTTTTTCAGAATCAGCGCCTATGCTTAAGTGGTGCCAAAAAGATGAAAGTTCCGGCTCTCCTCCGGGATGCCCAGAAGATATGTTTTTCCCAAACCTCATTTTAGATCCTGACGACCCCCAATATGAAGGTTGCTGGTGCTACAGGAATGTTCCCTGCCTTTATCTTCATATGCCTTTAAAGCCAGTAGATCCCGTTTCTTCTACCTCGACTGACATATATTATGTTGATATAGGGATCCCGGAGCTGTCAGTTGATTTGAAGGTGAGAAAAGCCGAAACAGAAGATTGGCAAGACAATTACGAAGGCTCGGCTCCATTGGACATTGACCTTCAGGCAACTGTTTCAGGAGATGTCACGGAACCTTTTAATTATACTTTTTACTGCCGAGAAGATGATGACAACCCAAAAGTTTTCAACGACGATGATGACAATCCAAAGGAAGTAAAAGGAATCGACGCCTGCAACTATCCTGACTCCGGCACTTACACCGCCAAAGTAATAGTAGAAAAGATCGTTAATCCTGACATTACTCTTTCGGCAGAAGATACAGCAACTATTGAGGTTTTATCTGGCAATAAACCCCCGGAAGCAAACCCCGAAGAGCCGCAGCAGACAGACGGATGCGAGGAAAATCCGGCCGTAGAATTAAGCTGGACTTATGTCGACGAAGACAACGATCCTCTTGGATATGACCCTCAAACAGAATATGAGATCGATATAAACGGCGTCATATATTCAGGGCAAACTAATAACAGTAAGGAGATTTTCGACTTAGATTATAACACCACATATTCTTGGG
>CAZBLV010000005.1:0-27991 GCA_964493085.1 uncultured Candidatus Saccharibacteria bacterium | reverse complement strand
CCATTCCCCCAGAAAAATAGTTTGCCCCGCCGAGTCCAAATTAGTTTTCAGGATTTTCGTCAAAAAATGTTCGAACATCAGTCAAAAAACACCGCCAATTTACACTTTTAGAGTTTTTGGAAATTTTATGCACCTGCGAGGCTCCCCACATAACAGCGATTAAGAGGAAATTTCCTGCTGAAATTTCCCAAATTAGCTTCGCGAACTTCTCTTAATTGCTGTTATGTGCAATATTACTCGGGGCAAGTTTTATAAATTACAATCTTTCCCCATCTAATAATATGAAAATTTACTTTGCAGGTTCAATTGGAGGAGGACGAGATGATGCAGGCTTATATCTCCAAATAATTAACCATCTAAAACGGTACGGTGAAGTTCTAACTGAACATGTTGGAGATAAAAATCTTAAATTGCTCGGTGAAGACGGCCTCACAAATGATTACATTCATAAACGAGATTTAGATTGGCTTTTAGATTCTAATGTTCTAGTTGCTGAAGTTTCGACTGCTTCACTTGGGGTAGGATATGAAATCGGACGAGCAATTGAAAACAACAAAAGAATTCTTTGTTTATACCGCCCTCAAGGTGGAAAAAGACTTTCTGCAATGATTGCTGGTTCTCCAGATGTTACTAATGCAGAATATACAAATTTAGATGATGCAAAAAAAATCATTGATAACTTCTTTGAATAAAACTTTCTCCTGCGTCATACTGTGCCTATGCTTCGCTTCGGCATTTTTTCTTGCAGAAAAAACACATAACAGCGATTAAGAGACTCCGCCTTGCAGGCTCCGTCCAAATTCGCTCCTCGCCCTCGCTTAACAAGGGATATACGAAATAATTTTGAGAAACCTAACAAGATTTATATAAATAAATGTATTTTCAGATAATATGAGAAAAAATGTTCTAATCACAGGTATGCCAAGAAGTGGCAAATCCACCCTTCTAAAAAAACTGATTACTACCTTTGACCAAAAAGTTGGTTTTGTTACTAATGAAGTTCGCAAGGATGGAGAAAGAATCGGCTTTGAGTTAGAAAATCACAAAGGCAAAAAGTCTATGCTTGCGAATGTGGACTTCAAAACCCACTTCAAAGTTTCAAGGTATTTTGTAGATATTAAGAACCTTGATGAAATAATCTCAAGCGTGGCTCAATTTAATGAGCACGATTTTCTTTTTCTCGATGAAATTGGACAAATGGAATTATTCTCCGAAAAATTCAAAGCACTCGCCAAAAAATATTTTGATTCTCCAAATACTTGTATCGCAACCTTATCAAAAGTTTATAGCGATGAATTTACTGAAGCTATCAAAAAAAGAAACGATATTTTTTTAATAGAGATAAATGAAGAAAATCGCGACGGAAAAGAGAAATATCTTGAAACTTTATTGAGAAAAATCGCAAAAGCTAAAAGATATGTTTCTGAACCAAACAGATTCTCAATAAATCAAAATGATGTCAGCATCACGACAGATCATGGCACTAGAAATTTAACAAAACAAAAAGAAGGGTGGATTTGCAATTGTAATTTCTTCCAAGAAAATAAGGTATGTAGTCACATTATCGCGCTTGAAGAATATCTGAAAGTACATGAATAAAACACGGCCTCTCAATATTACTTTCTCCCTTCGGTCGAGCTCCGCTGCGCCCTCCTCTCTTGGGTCGTCGAGGCTTATAACAGGGCTTAAACGGAAAATGCCTCGGCTCGCAATTTTCCCAAATTGCTCCCTGCGGTCGCAACTTCGTTTAAGCCCGATGTTATATTCAATTGTCGTGTAAATTAATTTGAAATAGTCGGGCACACAAAGATTTTTATATCAATCAATTTATTTAAAATATTATGGCAATCAAACCACAAAAATTACAAAAAGGAGACACTATAGCAGTTCTCTCTCCATCAAAGGGATTACCTTCCGTATTCCCACATGTTTTTGATAATGGAATAAAAACTCTTAAAGAAAATTTTGAATTAAAAATAAAGGAATTCCCCACAGCTAAAATGAATATAGACAAGCTATATGAAAATCCAAAAATTAGGGCGGAAGATATTAACAATGCCTTTTTAGACAAAAGTGTGAGGGCTATATTCACTTCTATTGGTGGTGATGATTCCATAAGAATCCTAAAATATATAGACAAGGAAATAGTCAAAAATAATCCCAAAATTTTTATGGGATATTCGGATACCACCACCTTAACTACTTTTTTTAATCAATTGGGTTTAGTTACTTTTAATGGACCCTCTATAATGGCCGGTTTTTCTCAAATGGCCAACTTTCCAGAAGCTGAAAAGCATATCAAGGAGATTTTATTTAACAATCCCGAAGATTATGAGTATAAACCCTATTCAAATTGGACTAATAGCTATAAAGATTGGTCTAAAAAAGAAAATGTTGGAGAGGTCAAGGAGATTGAAAAAAATACAAATTGGAATTGGATTCAAGGAGAGAGCATTGTAACAGGTGAATTATTTGGTGGTTGTATTGAAATTTTTGAGATGTTGAATGGAACAGAATATTGGCCTAGAATAAATTTTTGGAAGGATAAAATTTTATTTATCGAAACATCTGAAGAAAAACCTTCACCAGACTACGTTAAATACGCATTAAGAAATTATGGTATACAAGGAATTTTTGATAAGATAAAGGCCATATTTGTTGGAAGGGCAAGAGATTATGCTGAAGAAGAAAAGAAACAATTAGAAAACAATATTATAGATGTGGTTTCTAAAGAATTTAACCATCCTGAAATGCCTATAATAACAAATATGGATTTTGGTCATACTGATCCACAATGGATTTTACCATTAGGAATAAGAGCCGAAATCGATTGCCATAATAAAAAGTTTAAATTGATTGAAAAAATATTTGAAGACTAGCGTGTGCCCGACTAAAATTTTATTTTAGACACGACAACTCTGAAATTTCCCTTCGGGATGTTGCACTAAATTTCAGCCCTTCGGGGAATATAACAGGAATTTAACGGTTCCGAAACCTTGCAGGTTTCTCCACCCAAATTGCGAGCTCGCTAATGCAACAACATGATAGACAAAAAACTTCTTGCTAAAATCAGAAAACTGGCGGATTCGCCTGATTGGGGCGTACGAGAAGATGCCACTAAAGATATTAAATCAATAAATGACAAATTTTTCTTGGAATATCTGCCTATTTGGAAAAAGTGGGTAGCCGAACCAAACCCTAACATTCGCCGTGCCGTTGAAGTTGGTTTATTGCGTATCAAAAAGGAACACATCCCGCATGCTCTGGATTTACTTGAGCCACTTATGTATGACAATGATGTTTATGTAAGGAAAAATTGCGGTCCTTTTGCCTTGTCGCATGTGGGCTACAAAGACCCCGACACCACATTCAAGCGACTTAGAAAGTGGATGAAAGTCAAAAATAAAAATGTCCGCTGGAATGTGGTTATGTGTTTGGGGGTTTGGTTCGGCCAGTCATATCCAGAAGAATCTTTAAAATTATTGAAAGTTTTAGCAAAAGACCAAGAAAAATTTGTTTGGAGGGCGGTGGCATCTTCTCTTGTGAAGCTCATCCGCAAACATCCAAAATTGAAGCAAGAAGTTTTTTTATGGAAAGGTTGCGACGATTGTCTTGCTGTTGTAAAACATTATGTAAAGTGACGCGAGCTCGCAACTTCGTATATCCCTGACGTTATATGAAATTGAAAATGAGGCAAAAGATTTATGGCACGAATATAATGATTGCGAAACTAAAGAAGCTAAACTTGTAAAAGCTTTAGATAAAATAGAAACATTAACTCAATTAGCAGAAAGTGGACACAAAATATATGACAAACCAGAATTTATTGCAAATTATGCAAATAAGTCTGTAAAATCGTTTCCAGAATTGTCAGAAATGTTGAAGATTGTAAAAAGAAAATTAAAAGCTGAATTTGATAAAGGCAATATTGAATGGAAAGAAGAATATAATTCTTTAGATTAGCGGCGAACTTCGGTAAATCGCGATATGATATACGCAAATGTTACGTTTAATTTAGTTTAGAACTTTTTAGTGTAAAGATTTTTTGTGGGATGTCCGTCCTCCCACATTTCTGAATGATATCATATGAACCGGCGCAAATCCTGTACTCTGTTCTTTAATTACGGTATAATTAAGAAAGAAAGAGTTTTTTCCACATGGCTGGTATTAAATAAAAATGTTATAATCTTTCTTAATGTTTGGCAGTCTTTTCAGTTTTGGTTCCAAGAACCATGTAGGTATTGATGTAGGCACCTTCTCCACAAGAGTAGTTGAGATAGGAAAAAGGGGAAGGAATTTTGAGTTGCAGAATTACGGAGAATTAAAGGTTTCCAGCACTAACGGCCGTTCATACCGCCTTTACAAAGAGGACAACCTTTTGCTTTCCCCGAAAAGCGTTGCTGACGCTATCTGCGCTGTTAAAGAGGAGTCTGGGATTAAGACAAAAGAGTGCTCTTTTTCTATTCCGGACTTTTCTACTTTTTTTACCACTCTCGAGCTTCCTGTTATGAGCAGAGAAGAGCTGCCTGAAGCGATCCGCTACGAAGTCAGGCCCTATATCCCCCTTCCTCTTTCTGAAATAAAGGTGGAGTGGCTGGTGGTGGAAGGCGAAGTTTCCAAAACTCCGCTTAAGCTTTTGGTGGTTGCTATCCCCAACGACACTGTCGAGCAATACCAGGAAATAGCGAAAAGAGCAGATTTGGACATTAAATCTTTAGAGCCTGAAATATTCTCTTTAGTCAGGTCAACTGTAAAAGAGGACGACGGCATTGTGGGACTGGTGGATCTTGGAGCCAGGAGCACTACTTGCAGCATTGTGGAAGAAGGAACCGTAAAATTGAGCCATAGCTTTAACCGCGGAGGCAATCAGTTAACAGAGACATTGTCCAGTTCCCTTAATGTAAGCTATAATGAAGCAAGAGAGATAAAAGAAAAACAAGGAATAATTTCTGGCCAGGTTCAAGCAAACGGCAAGCCCGTTGAGATAAAAAAGATTTTAATGCCTTTGGTAGATTTTATTCTAGGAGAAGTCAAAAAAGTTCTGCGCAATTTTTACCAGGAGGAAGGGAAGAAAGTTGACAAAATGATATTAAGCGGAGGGTTTTCTTTAATGCCAGGATTAAAAGATTACTTTTTCAATGAAATAAAAACAGAAACTCGGATTGCCGATCCCTTTAACAAGCTTGAATTCAATCCTCAACTTAAAGAGGTTCTTAAAAAGGAGGGCCCCTCCTACGCAGTTGCTGTGGGATTAGCCCTTAAAGGTCTTAAAAAATAAATAGCTTTATAAACCAATGGCAATAGAGATTATACCTAGGCCGAAAGTGAAAATCCCGTTATGGGTGACAATGCTTCTGATAGCAGACATAATAGTCTTTTTAGCTGTTGCAGGAACCTACTTTTACTTTTATCATTCTTCTCGGCAGAAAGAGGCAGAAATTAAAGAGATTGACAAGGAGCTAGCAAGGACTCCGGAAGAAAGAAGCATGGAAGACAGCTTAGCTAATACCTCGCAAAGGATTTCAGAATTCGGCAAGATTTTAAGACAGCATAAGAAAACATCCCAGCTATTCTCTTTTTTGGAAAAAGTCGCCCATCCCCAGGTTTTGTTTACCGATTTTAATTTCAAATCAAAGGGAAGCTTGGTTTCTCTAGGAGGAAAGGCGGGCAGCTTTTCGGTCGTGGGGGAGCAAATGGAGATTTTAAGAAATAACGATCTAGTTAAAGAGATAAAGCTAGAACAGCTCTCAATGGGCAAAGAAAACGAAGGAGGAGCCATCTTTTTGCTCCAGCTTGTTTTCGAACCCGGAGTTTTAGAATAATGGCCAGGATTTTACCAATTATAAGCATAGTCTTCTTAATAGTTTTAATAGCGCTGGGAGCTCTTTTGTGGTGGCCCCAGTTTCAGAAGTTTTTTGATCTTCGAAAAGAATTAACAGCAAAGGAAAGCCAGATTCAGGAAAAAAGAGAATATTTTTCCCGATTGGAAGAGTATGAAGATAGATTGGAAAACTACGACGAAGAGCTGGAAAAAATAGAATATGCACTGCCAAGCAAGATCTCTCTGCCCGCCCTTTTCAGTTTTTTTCAGCAGCTTTGCGCGGTTAACGGATTGGTGCTGGAAGGGATGTCTTCAGGAAAGGAGCTGAGCCCGGAAAACAGTAGCTCTTCGCAGGAATTCGAATTTTCTGCCACAATCAGCGGATCTTACGAGAAATTTAAAGATTTTCTTGATCTGCTTTACAAAAACAGCAGAATGATCGACGTCGCAAGCATTTCTTTTAAATCTCCTTCAGACAGCAGATTTTTCAAAATAGCACTAAACCTAAAGACGCATTATCTTCCGTCAGGATTCTTAGGCCAAGAGGAATCCTTCGGGAGATAGAAAATTTATGGCTTTAAAATTCAGTCAAAAATACAAAAAGCAAAAATATTTACTGGGAGCCCTTTTGCTGATTATAGCGGTGACAGCTTTTATCTGGTGGAAAGGATTTTACTCTCCTTCTGGGGGGGGCAGGGATTTCTCTTCCAGCTTTAAGGGCAGAAATATCAGTATTAACTTTGAGATATTAGAGCTTGGGATCTTTGAGGAAATGCGGCCCTTTGTAAAAATTTCCATGCCAGAGAAAATAGGGAAAAAGAATCCCTTTTTGGAGTTGCCCTCAACTGAAGAAAATGTGCCTGTCGAAGAGGAGGAGTAGTTTTAGCGGCTTAATTCATTTACTTTATGTCTCTTATTCAGGAGTTAATCAAAAGAGGTGTCTTGGAAGAACAAAAAGGAGCGGCTTTAGAATACGAAGCGAAAAACAGCGGAATTACAGAAGAGGAGATTCTTTTGGACAAGGAAATAGTTTCTGAAGATTTTCTTTTTGAGCTAAAGAGCAAACTGCTTAATATTCCCTTGAAAACAGTTTCTGTAGACAGCGTTTCTTTAAAAATATTGGAGACTATTCCGGAAGAGTCGGCAAAATATTACAAGATGATCCCCCTTAACAAGAAGGAAGATCATTTGGAGGTAGGAATGGTTTATCCGGAAAACGTTAAAGCCAAAGAGGCTTTGGAATTTTTGACAAGGCAGGCGAATTTTTCCTACGACACTTTTTTGATCACCCTCTCAAATTTCGACGCTCTTTTGAAAAAATACCGCAATTTAAGGCGGGAGGTTAGCCGGGCTTTAGAAGAGTTGGAGACTGAAATGAAGGAAGAGAAAAAGAAAAGCAGAATGAGAAGAACTGAAGTCGAGAGAGTGGTAGAGGAAGCTCCGATCTCAAAGGTAGTGGCTGTGATCTTAAGGCATGCGGTTGACGGCAAGGCCTCGGATATCCATATTGAGCCCGGCAGAGAAAAGGTAAGAGTAAGATTCCGCTTGGACGGAATCCTTCATTCCAGTATTTTTTTGCCAAAAAACGTAATGAGCGCGGTGGTTGCCAGAATTAAGATTTTAGCCAACCTGAAGATTGACGAAACCAGAATTCCCCAGGACGGCAGGTTTAGCACAGGCATAGACAACAGACAGGTAGATTTCCGTGTTTCTACCCTGCCGACTACCTTAGGGGAAAAAGTGGCTATTAGAATATTGGATCCCGGTCAAAGAAAAATAGAGTTTAAGGAACTGGGTCTTAGCGGCCGGAACTTAAAGGCGGTTAAGAAGGCCATTGAGAGGCCGTACGGCATGATATTGGCCACAGGCCCCACCGGGTCTGGCAAGACCACCACCCTTTATGCCATGTTAAATCTTTTAAACAAGGACGAAGTTAATGTGTCAACATTGGAAGATCCGGTAGAGTATTACATGGAAGGAGTTAACCAGTCGCAAGTCAGGCCTGAAATCAATTATACTTTTGCCACCGGCTTAAGAAGCATGGTAAGGCAGGATCCTGATGTTTTGATGGTGGGAGAGATTAGGGATGAAGAAACAGCTTCTTTGGCTATCCATGCCGCCTTAACGGGGCATATTCTCTTGTCCACTCTCCATACTTCAAACACTTTAGGCGTTATTCCCCGTTTGGTAGACATGGACGTTAGGTCTTTTCTTCTTCCTCCGACTTTAAGCATAGCGATAGCCCAAAGACTGGTGAGAAAACTCTGTCCTGCCTGCAAAAAAAGAGTAAAGGCCACAGAAAAGAAAAAGAAGGTTATAATGGAAGAAGTGAAAGAAATGCCGGAATCAGTTCAGCAAGAACTGAATCTTTCAGGAGACATCTATGTTTACGAAGCCGTAGGGTGCAAGAAATGCAACAAAACAGGCTATGCAGACAGGATCGGCATTTTTGAGATTCTGGAAATGACAGATCAGCTGGCGGAAGTAATAAACAAAGGGGCCACGGAAGCTAAAATTAAGGAAGAGGCGAAAAGGCAGGGCATGATAACCATGATGCAGGACGGCATATTAAAAATTATTAACGGAGAAACTTCTTTTGAGGAAATAATAAGAGTGGCAGAGCAACAATAATATGAAAATTTTATTAGTAGAAGACGACCCATTTTTAATTGATATATATTCCACCAAATTCCAAGAAGAAGGCTTTTCTGTTGAAGTAGCCAAAAACGGGGAGGAATTCTTTAGCACGATTGGAAAAGGAGAAGCTCCGGATTTGGTGCTTTTAGATATTGTCCTGCCAGAAATGGACGGTTGGGAGATTTTGAGAAAACTGAACAGAGACGACCTAACGGACGGAATAAAAATAGTGATACTTTCCAATCTCGGCCAGAGAGAAGAAGTAGAAAAGGGCAAGGAGCTGGGCGCTGTTAAATATTTGATAAAATCCCATTATACTCCGAGCGAAGTAGTCGAAGAAGTTAAAAAAATATTAAGCATTGAATAATTTATGGACTATAAAATCCAGCTGAACAATCTTTTGGAAACAACTCTTTCTGAAAAAGCGTCTGATCTGCACATTTCAGTGGGGCATCCTCCTGTCCTAAGAATAGCAGGGGGCCTTGTTCCTCTTGCCAAGATGGAAAAATTGACCAGGGAAGATACGGAAGGGCTGGCCTATGAGCTGATGGCAGAAAACCAAGAACAGAGATTTTTAAAAGAGAAACAGATTGATTTTTCTTACAACTTTCAGGATAAAGTCAGATTCAGGGTTAATATCTTTTTCCAGAGAGGAGACGTTTCTTGCGCCTTAAGGCTGATTCCTTCTGAAATTTCCAACATTGAAGAATTAAGCCTTCCCCCCATCCTCCACGAATTTACCAGAAAGCCTCAGGGTTTTTTCTTGGTGACAGGGCCTTCCAGCCAGGGAAAGTCCACTACCTTGGCTGCCATGATAGACGAGATAAACCATACCAGGGACGACCACATCATCACAATTGAAGATCCGATTGAATATGTCTTTGAAGACGACAGGTGCATTATTGACCAGAGAGAGATGTATCAGGACGCCTTAAGCTTTGCAAAAGCCCTTAAAGCAACTTTCCGCCAAGACCCTGATGTTATTATGGTCGGGGAAATGAGGGATCCGGAAACAATTTCTACAGCCATTACAGCGGCTGAAACGGGCCACTTGGTTCTTGCCACTCTGCATACTAATTCAGCAGGTCAGACAATCCACCGCATAATAGATTCTTTTCCTGCCGCTCAGCAGAACCAGGTCAGGTCCCAGCTTTCGGGATCTTTGCTGGGGGTGCTTTCCCAAAGATTGGTTCCCAGAATCAGGGGGGGATTGATACCGGCTTGCGAAATTATGATTGCCACTCCTGCCATATCCAATCTGATCAGAGAGAATAAAGTCCATGAAATCCCCATGGTTGTCGATACTTCTGCAGAATTAGGGATGATTTCTTTGGACAGATATCTGGCAAATCTAATTAGAGCCAAGGAAGTGGACATGAATGTGGCTCAGAATTATTCTCTAAGCCCCGAAGAATTAAGAAGCCTAGTAAAGAGAAAATAAAGTATAATGAAGTTTAATTATCAAGCCAGAACCAGAGAAGGAAAGATAAAATCGGGAGTAGTGGAAGCTTCCACTAAAGAAGCAGCTTTTGAAATTCTCAAAGAAAAAGGGCTTTATCTCACTGCCATAGAAGAGTACGCCCCGCCCATTTATGCAAAAAAACTGAAGATCTTTGAAAGAATAAAAAGAAAAGACATAGTCTATTTTTCCCGGCAGCTGGCTATTATGTTCCAGTCAAAAGTCCCCCTGGTGGAGTCTTTCCGCACCTTGGCTAAGCAGACAAAAAACGAGACATTCAAGGAGAAAATTATGGATATTGCCCAGGAGATCGAAGGAGGGGTTCAGCTTTCCAAGGCTCTCGGCAAGTACCCTAAGATATTTTCCAAATTCTATATCAGCATGGTGAAGTCAGGGGAGGCCTCGGGAAAATTGACAGATGTTTTCAATTATCTTGCCGACCACCTGGAAAGAGAGCACTATTTTCACGGCAAGCTTGTCGGAGCCCTGGTTTATCCTGCCTTTATCCTGTTTGTCTTTGTCGTTGTTGTGGGTATTATAATAACCTTTGTGATTCCCCAGTTAGCCAGCGTTTTAACGCAGACAGAGCAAGAGCTTCCTTGGATTACAGAAGTTGTTATTTCAGCTTCAAACTTTTTAAGGGAAAGGGGCTGGATTGTTATTCTAGCATTGGTATTATTCGGGTTTGTCGCCTACAGATTGATAAAGACAAAAGCCGGGAAAAGATTCTTTGACAATTATTTGATAAAAATGCCTCTTTTGGGGACGTTTTTGAAAAAGCTTTACCTTGCCAGATTTGCCCTTAATTTATCAACTTTAATATCTGGAGGCCTGCCTATTGTCCAGTCTTTAGAGATTACCGGAAACGTTGTGGGCAATAGCGTTTTTGAGGAAATTATTTATCATACCAGAGACGAAGTGAGAAAAGGGGAAACCATGAGCTCTGTGTTAAGGCGCTATCCCGGAGTGATATCTCCCTTGTTTTTGCAGATGATAGTCGTCGGAGAAAAGACAGGAGGACTGGAAAATACTTTAAGCAATGTAGTGGACTTCTACCAAAAAGACATAGACAGGGGATTAGATGAGTTTGTCAAACTGATAGAGCCTATTTTGATTATTGTTTTGGGGCTGGTTGTGGGAGGATTGATGATAGCCGTGTTAATGCCGATTTATTCAATAGGAACAGTTTAGTTTTCCACAGACCCTTCTTTTCAAAACCCTTCAATACGTTATAATTCAATAAAAGGTTGTTAAAAATTAAAAAGGTCGACCTTTTAAGGAAAAATAATATCAAAAAAAATGAGAAAGCAAAAAGGTTTTACCTTAATCGAACTGTTAGTGGTTATTGCTATCATTGGTATCTTGGCAGCCATTGTCTTAGTTTCTCTTTCAGGGACCAGAGATAGGGCTATGGATGCGAGAATTCAGTCAGGCATGGGCCAGCTCAGGGCTACTGCAGAAATATATTACAATGATAACGGTTATAGTTACGAAGGCCTTGCGGCTAATAGCACAGACTGGACGGATTCCCTTGAGCCAGACATTAATGCAAATGCTCCCACAGGCGAAACTGTTACACTTACAGATACTTCAGAACGCTATTGTGCTTCGATTAAGCTGAATAGCGGCAATTGGTATTGTGTCGATAGCACAGGAACAGTGATAGACGATCTGGACACCGATCCAGCAGCCAGTTGTGCTAACGAGACTGACGATAATCCTTCTTGCCCGTAGTCGATTGACTTTAGAGGAAGAAAGCTGGCGGAGAAGTTTCTCCGCCGGTTTTTTTGCAATAAAAGCAAGTCTCTAAACCTAATTTATCCACAGTATCATTGTTTAAATAAAGACTTTTTAGTATAATAAAAAAGAAGTTTAACTTATTTAATATGGTTAGTATGGTTAGTACTCAAAAAAGAGCTTTTACTTTAGTCGAATTATTGGTGGTAGTAGCTATTATCGGCTTGCTTGTTAGCTTAAGTTTGATTGCTATTGAGCATTACAGGAAAAAGGCGCAAGACTCAAGGATTACCGCCACCCTGTCTCAAATAAGGTCTGTTTCTGCCCAGATTTACAGCGACGAGAATACTTATTCAAGTATTTGTTCAGGGGGAGAATTGAACGGTAGCGATGATTACCCTAACTTAAAGACCATTAAATCGGAGACAGAAAAGATGAACGGAGGGGAGACTCCCCTTTGTTCTGGCGATGATAGCAAGTTCTGCGTTTCTTCTCCCTTGGTGGCAGGCGACACTATTTGCGTGGATTCTTCCGGGTATATAGGGGAAGACCTTTCCAACTGCCAGGACGGAAAATGCCAATAAACCGAACAATTAAAAGTCTTTTAAAGGGCTTTTTTTATTTGGGTTTTTCAGGTAAAATATTTAAATGATTCTATACTACATCTTTATCTTTATTTTGGGCTTGATAGCGGGCAGTTTTCTAAACTGCCTGATTTACAGGACAGAGAAAGAAAAAAGTTTTCTTAAAGGAAGGTCTTTTTGCCCTTATTGCGGTCATGTTTTAAGTTGGCAGGATCTGATTCCTGTGATCAGCTTTATTCTTTTAAGGGGCAGGTGCCGCTATTGCCGAGAAAGGATTTCCGTCCAGTATCCCTTGGTAGAACTTTTTACCGGATCTGTTTTTGCTTTGATATTTCATTTCAGGTTCTTTTCTGTCGCTCAGAAAGAAATAGTCTTTAGCTTTGAAAATGCGGTTTCCTTTTTGTTCCTCTCTTTTGTTTTCTCCTGCTTGATCGTGGTTTTCGTCTACGACCTTAAGCATTTTATTATTCCGGACAAAGTGATATATCCTGCCATATTAGCCGCTTTAGGGTACAATGCCTATCTTTTCTTGATTAACGATCGGCTCTTTCATCTGTTTTTGGATAACATTTATTCAGCTGTTGGCGCTTGTGCTTTTTTCCTGCTTGTTATTTTTGTGTCCCGGGGGAAAGGAATGGGATGGGGAGACGCCAAATTGGGTTTCTTAATGGGCCTTTTGCTTGGCCCTGTTAATGTTGTTGTCGCTTTGTTTTCTTCTTTTATCCTTGGTGCTATAATAGGAACAGGGCTTCTTCTTCTGAAAAAGAAAAAAATGAAAAGCGAATTGCCCTTCGGCCCTTTTTTGGTGACAGGCACGATAATAGCCATGTTCTGGGGGCAGGAGCTGGCTAATTGGTATTTTAATCTTTTTATTCAATGAGCATCAAATCCAAAGGATTTACCTTAATAGAGCTGATGGTGACAGTCGCCGTTGCCTTAATTTTAGGGGCCATTGTTTTAATAGGATATGGCTCGATCCGAGACCGGCTTGCCTTAGACAGAAGCTCTCTTAAGCTGGCTCAGGACATCAGGAGGGCCCAGGAGATGGCTATGGCGCAGGAAGCACATGGAAGATACGGCATATACTTTGACATCAATTCCCCTTCTTCTTACGTTCTTTTCGGGGATACGAACCCCCCAAATAAAAAGTATGACAGCGGGGAGGAAATAAGAGAAATTTTCCTTGAAGATCCGGTTCAAATAAAAAGTCTGGCTGCGAGCAGCGTTAATCTGGTTTTTGAGCCTCCTTATCCTGAAATCTCTTTTCTTGGTGAGGGAGAAGACCTGGGGGATACAATCGCCTTGGTCGTTTCCTTAAAAAACAACGTTGAAGTCGAGAGGACAATAACAATCAATAAAGCGGGCTTAATCGATGTTGAGAACTGATAAAAAAGAAAAAGGATTCACTTTTCTGGAGGTAATGATAGCTGTCTTTGTTCTGACGGTCGGGATAGTCGCTGCTTACTTGGCTTCCCAAGCCCCGATTTTTTACACCCAAAACTCTATTAACCGTCTTACAGCATCTTTCCTGGCCCAAGAGGGAATAGAAATCGTCAGGAATATTAGAGACAACAACTGGGTAAAGGGCGCCCAATGGCATTCTGGGCTGGTATCTGACCTGGAAATGGAATGTCCTTATGGAGGATCTAAGTATTGTTATGCAAACTATGATGATTCCAGCTTAAGCGTTTCTTCCGATCCCCCTTTTTTGAGACTCAATGATTTTTTCAATAGCGGTTCCGGCAATGAGACAAAATTCAAAAGGAAAATAAAAATTAACAATAGAGGACAGTACTTAGATATAAAGTCAATAGTAGAGTGGGATTATAGGGGAAAATCTTATGAAATTAAAGTTGAAGACAAGCTTTATAGCTGGTGGGATATCTAGCGGCATGAAAAAAGGATATACTCTAATAGAATTATTGGTAGCCATGGTGGTTTTCCTTATACTTATTTCGGCCTTAGCCGGAGTTTTTGCCTCCTCGCTTCGCAACCAGAGATATTTCTTGACCAGCCAGCGGTTGCTTGACCAAAGCAGTTATGCCTTAGAGTATATGAGTAAAGCTTTAAGAATGGCCAAAGAAGACGAAGAGGGAGACTGCGTTGGAAGCGGGAAGACTTATGAGTATAATTATGACCCTGACTCTGACTCGTACTCGTTAAAATTTAAAAACCAAAGAAAGGAATGCCAAGAGTTTTCTGTAAAAGACGGAGTGCTTTGGGATAAAAGAAAAGACCAGGATGGAAATGATATTTATGACAGCGAAAAATTGCCCCTGCTTTCGGATGACTTTGAAATTAAGAAGTTTGAAGTTAATACAATCGAGGAATTTCAGCCCCGGGTCACTATATCTTTTGACATAGCCGGCAAGGTGATGAAGGATAAGCCCAGAATACGCCTTCAGACCACAGTATCCCAGAGGGATCTTAAAAGTGGAAATTAAAGGTCGCAAGCAATAAAAAAAGAAAAAATATGAACTGGATAATTTATACCATACTAGCTGTTATAGGCCTTATAGTTCTTTGGGCTGTATTTGCCTATAATGCTTTTGTAAAGTTGAGAAATCGGGCCCAAGAAGCCTGGTCAGACATTGATATTCAGTTGAAGAGAAGGTATAACTTGATTCCTAATCTGGTCAATACGGTTAAAGGATATGCTGCCCACGAAAAGACTGTCTTTGAAAACGTTACCCGGGCCAGGGCAAATGCGATTCAGGCTGAAAAAACAGGAGACCCAAAGAAAATGGAAAATGCAGAGAACATGCTTTCAGGAGCCCTTAAAAGCCTTTTTGCTGTTTCCGAAAACTATCCTCAGTTAAGAGCGGCTGAAAATTTCTTGGAGCTTCAGAGGGAGCTCAGGGACACGGAAGACAAAATCCAGGCGGCAAGGAGGTTTTACAACACCAATGTTAGGGACTTGAATATAAAGACGGAAAGCTTTCCTGACAAGCTGATCGCTTCTTCCTTCGGGTTTAAGAAAATGGACTTTTTCGAAACAAAAGAGGGCGCGGAAAGAGAGCCGGTTGAAGTCAATTTTTAAAAATTAAAGAGGGCTAGCAACAACGGAGAAGATGAACCTTTACACCCAAAAAGAATCTAATATTAGAAAGACATGGCTTTATTTGTCCCTCTTTTTTATTTTAATTATAGGACTTGGCTGGCTGATATCATATTTGACGGACAGCTACTTTATTCTGGTGATAGCTGTAATTTACAGCATATCCGCAAGCCTTATTGGATACTGGAAGTCTGATAAAGTAGTCTTAAAGATGAGCCACGCTGAGCCCGTGAAGAAAGAAGACAATCCCGAACTGTACAGATTAGTAGAAAATCTCTGCATCACAGCCGGCTTGCCTCTGCCCAAGATTTATTTAATCGATTCTGCCCAGCCCAATGCATTTGCTGCAGGAAGAGATCCAGATCATGCTGTAGTGGCGGTTACCACAGGCCTTCTAGGGAAATTGGAAAGGACGGAGCTAGAAGGGGTAATTGCCCATGAGCTTTCTCACATCGGCAACAGAGACGCTTTGCTTCAGACAATGGTGGTAGTTTTGGTCGGAGTGGTGGTTATGATGACAGATCTTTTTTTGAGAATAAGCTTTTATAGCAGAGGGAGCAATAAGGAGGAAAACAAGGCCCAGTCTTTTATGCTTCTTATTGCTCTGGCTTTGGCTGTTTTCGCCCCTGTTTTTGCCAGTCTGATAAAATTGGCAATATCCAGAAAAAGGGAATATCTGGCAGACAGCACCGGCGCCTTATTGACCAGGTACCCTGAAGGGCTGGCCCGGGCCTTGGAGAAAATATCTGCTGACAGCCACGATCTTAAAACAGCCAACAACTCCATAGCCCATATTTATACCGCTTCTCCCATTAAAGGAAAAAGAGGAAAAAGCTTTTTTTCAAAGATATTCAGCACCCATCCTCCTGTCGAGGAGCGGATTAAAAGGTTAAGAGGAATGAAAACCTAAAATGGCAAGATTAATTAAGGATATAAAAACGGATAAGGAATGTCCTAAGTGCAAAGTACCGCTTTCTGAAACAATTTTTCACCAGGTGGCAGTTGACTATTGTCCAAAGTGTTTGGGTATTTGGTTTGAGAAAGAAGAATTAAGGTGGGCTAAGGACGAAAAAGACAAAGATCTGGCGTGGCTGGACATTGATCTTTGGGACAAAAAAGAGGATTTTAAGGTGGCTCGGGGCATAAGACTGTGTCCTTCTTGCAGAATGCCCCTTTATGAAGTATATTATGGAAAGTCAGGAGTGGTTGTTGATGTTTGCAATTTATGTGGGGGCATATGGCTGGACAGGGCGGAGTTTAGAAAAATAATATCCTGGCTTCAGAAAGAAAAGGATTTTCAGGTTTTAAACAACTACCTTGTCAATGTGTTAAAGGAAACAGCGGAAATCTTTTCAGGGCCTGAAACTTTGAGGTCAGAAGCTATCGACCTCTTCGCCCTTTTGAAGCTTTTGAATTATAAGTTTGCCGTTCAATTTCCTGTTCTGACACAGCTAATTTCTAAGCTTCCGCGGTAAAGAGGAGGGGTGACTGAGTGGACGAAAGTGCTTGCTTGGAGAGCAAGTGTGCCCGTCAGGGTACCGTGGGTTCGAATCCCACCCCCTCCGCCAGTTAGGAAATGTCTTTGTTGGCTCGCCCTCTGCGAGGGATCGCCAGCCGATTTTAGGTGCAAAATTAAGTTTTTTTGTTCCGCAAAACGGAATGCTAGAAGCGGGCTTTTCGAATTTTTATTGATTAAATTAATTTGATAGTATTACATTAGAGGTAAAATTCTTGTATATTACAATACTATCAATACTTTGAAACTATGACAAGTGGAAAAACAATAGGCGAAAATATTAAGAGAATTCGCAATAAACTTGGATTGACGCAAGATGACTTATCAAAGAAAGCGGACATAAAATATACAACACTCACCAAGGTCGAGAGCGGGGTTGTTAATAAACCAAGCGTCCAAACTATGGCGAAAGTCGCTGAAGCACTTGGCACTATGGCGAAAGTCGCTGAAGCACTTGGCGTTTCAATAGAAGATTTAATAAAGTAAAATAAATCTATGAGCAAGAAATTTATTATTTTAATCGTAATCATCTTAATTTTATTAAGTATCACGGCTGTAGTATTTTTCGTGAACAAAGAAAGAAATCAATTATCAAATAAAACAAATAAGTCTATGAATAATGAGGCATTAAGCGTAGAGCTAGAAATTCATGATAGTTTGCCTAAATCTCTGATTATTCAAAATGACGGAAAAGTCATTTTTACTGAAGGCGAAAAAACAAATCAAATAACAGTCTCCTCTCAGGAAGTAGATTCTTTGAAGCGGTACATTTTAGATAGTAGTTTTTTCTCATTAAAAGAAAATTATGAAGGGACTCGATGTTGTGATTTTATAGCTCATACGATAACAATAGCCATTGGAGATAAGACACATACTGTGTATTGCTACAATGATTGTCCTAAAGTTTTTAACGATCTAAAAGAGAAAATCAAGAGTTTGTGGCCTTATAAAATTGAGTATTACGGTTTTGCGTGATTTTTGAAAAAGAATTTGCCGCCAAAGAAAAACTTGAAATCGTCCTTTTCGCTTCTGCTTCAAGGCAAGGCGGGCGGAAGGAGGGGTTCGGGGGAATTCCGCCCGCCGAGCCAATCGGTCGCAAAGTCAGTTCGGATTTTTTCAAATACACACCGTCAATCTTCACTTCTCTTGAAGAAGAAAATAATCGTTAAATACTATAAGCTTTGTGACCTCGGACCCTTAAGGCCCTAACAATTAGAGAGCTTGAGTTCATCCTTGCACAAGAGCTTAAGTTATAGCAAAAATAAAGAAGTGTCAGAACGAAAACCACAATCTTCAGAGCAATCGATTAGCAAAAGCAAGATAAAAATTATTCTGTCAGCTCTTTTGATCGGATGCCTGTCCATGCTTTTTGCCGAAGTTTTTTCAGGATCTTCTCAGGCATGGTTTGCGGATGGATGGGGGTTGCTTTTGACATTTCCTCTTTATCTAAGCCATGTTTTGTTCTTTTTATGGCTTGCCTTTAAGCTTAAGAGGACATCGCTTTCGCAATTATATTTATTTGGTGCACTTTTTGGATTATATGAAGCCTGGATAACCAAGGTTCTGTGGGCTGGGTATATGGGTCAGGCTGGTTTTATGGCAGGAAGCGTTGCTGGCATAGGGATTTCAGAGTTTCCGGTTCTGGTTTTCTTCTGGCATCCGATAATGTCTTTTATTGTTCCTGTTCTGGCTTTTGAAGCGTTGACCGGACGAGCCCTTAAAGAGCATGTTAATATTCTTAGGAAATCTGCGAAGAAAACAGAGCTTATGGCAATATTTCTGGTTTTGATGAGCGCTTTTGTGGCAACGGGAAGCGGGTATGACCTGATACTTGCTAATCTTTCTTTGGCTGGAACATTGCTTATTATCTTTGGGTTATATCATCTGGCGAAAAAATCGCACTTGAGGTTTTTTGAATTAAGCAAAATTATTGCCGCTGGGCTGGTTATTTACTTATTGCTTCTCTATGGCGCTGCGTTTTTTTTGCTGCTGCCGGAAAGAATTCCCCAGACGTTGATTCCTTACGCTTCAATAATCGTTTTCTATTTTCTTGTTGCGCTTATTATTCACAGGTCGAAAAAGGCAGAAAACGAACTTGTTCAGCTTGATGAAGGCTCTTATTCTATAAATGATTTTAAAAAATTTGGGCTAATATCGGTTTTGGCAGTAAACATTGCTGTTCTTGTTCCAGACATAAGCATTGTTGTTATGATTATCGCTTATTTTGCCCTTGCCTTTGTCGGCGTCATGTTGTTTGCTTCTGCAGCATACAAAACAATTAAGTCTTGAATAAAATATGGATTATCAAAACATTATTATCTTTTTGAAATCATGGGCTCTGAAAAGCGGCATCAAAGTTGCAGTTATTCTGCTTGCAGCCTGGATTATTGCGCGCTTGAGCAGAGCTGTTATTTCCAGAGTAATCCGCAATTCTATCGGTAGGAATGAGCAAAACAGGGCAGAAACAATTATTAAGGTTTTTAATTCTGCCAAAAACTTTGCTGTTTGGGCAATAGCTGTTTTAATGATTTTGCCCGAGTTCGGCATAGACGCTACTCCTCTTTTGGCAGGAGCTGGATTAGTGGGTCTGGCCATTGGAATGGGAGCTAAGAACCTGATCCAGAATTATCTTTCCGGGCTTTTCATTCTTCTGGAAGACCAATACAGAATAGGAGAAAAGATTAGCGTAGCCGGCTTGGAAGGAGAAGTAAAAGAGCTTAATTTAAGACGGACGGTAATTAAAGATAAAAAAGGCAGGCTGCATCATATACCCAACGGACAGGCTGCGATAATCTCTAATCTTTCCCGAAAAAGAGTTTAAAGGCCTTATTTTGTTACTTTGTAGCAGAGTTTTTCGTAATCTTCCACCATTTTTTCTGTGCTGAAATATTTTTCTACTCTTTCTCTGCATTTCTTTCTGTCTATTTTATCAATGTCTTTGATTGCTTTTGCCATTTCTCCGGCGTTTCTGACAATAAATCCTGTTTTTTTGTTTTCTACAACTTCCCGGACAGCGCCCTTGGGGTAAGCGATGACCGGGGTTCCGCAGGCCATTGCCTCTGCCATAACCAGCCCGAAGGGCTCTTCCCACTTAATAGGGAAAAGAAATCCTTTGGCTTGCCTGAACAAATCAGTTCTTTTTTTGCCCGAAACGCTTCCAACGTATCTGATCTGCTTGTTGTCGATCAGGGGCTTTATTTCTTCGGAGAAATAGGGCTCTCTTTTCTTTCCGCCAGCTATTATCAGTTTTACTCCCGCTTTCTTGGAAGCAAGAATCGCCTCTTTGGGATTTTTGTGCTCCCCTAAGGCTCCCATAAACAAAAAGTAGTCAGAGGGCTTTTCTTGAAACTTAAATTCAGAAAGTGGAACGCCGTTGTAAACAGTGGCAAGGTAGTTGATATTAGAAAACCCTTTTCTCTGGGAGTCAGAAATCGTTACTAGGTTGGGCTTTTTGTAAGCTGAAAACACTTCCGCTGATTCTTTAAAGAGAGGAAGATGAAGAATTGTTATTATCGGTTTTTCAATATATTCAGCCAGCGGCAAAAAGAGATATCCTCCGCGGCAATGGTTGAAAATAACGTCAAAGTCTTTCCTTTTTGCTATTTCTCCCATTACTTTTGCGATATAGGCTGTTTCAATGCGGAGAGCTCTCGAGGATTCTATAAGGCTGTTGTCGTTTTTTCTTTCCGAGATTGTTTTCTTGAAAATCTGGACGTAATCAGCTTTTCCTTTGTACTTTCCTGCTCCGAACAGAGTTACTGCATGATTCTTTTCGGAAAGCCCTTCTGTCATTTGATAGGCTATCCTTTCCGTCCCTCCTTGTCCCTTTGGAGGGATGGTGGCAAAGGGAGGGGCTATAATTGCTATTTTTAGCTTTTTTCTCATATTTTTATTATAAGGTCCTTCTTATGGGAAGGCAAGCTACTGTTGACAAAACACAAACAAGTTTTATAATTTACGTAGCTCACTCAAATTAGCTAGCACGAAAGGGAAATCCAATGCCTTCTAAGGAAGATGAGATTCTGCTGTTCGAAAATGAAGATTTTGAGGTATTCACTCCTCGAAACCCCCATACTTCCCAGAAAGAGGGGTCTCATGTGGTGGTTAGGCCCAAGGCCGACGTTGCCACGCCCTGGGAAGATCCTGAACTATGCGGGAAGGCCTTCGAGTTTTCAGCTCGGGTTACCCAGATCATGAAGAACTTGGGATTGGCCGAATGGTTCAATCTCCAGGCCAACGGAAACTGGGGACTTCTTCCGGGGAAAACACCTCTTTTCCATGTCCATATCTATGGCCGCAGAAAGGAAGGGGAAACATGGGCTATGCCGGTTCAACTTCCTTCAATGCCCGGGACTTTTAATAATGATCCCATGCCCGAGGGAGTGCAGCAAATTCTTTCACAGGCTCTTTTAAAAGAGTTCTAGCAACAAAAGAGGACCTTTTCCGGCCCTCTTTTTTATCTTCCTCGGAATATTTTTAAAAGCTTGCTTGATCTCCAGTTTTTCGGCTTTTTCTGTTGTTTATTCTTGCCTTTTTTCTTTGAACTTCCGTTGGCGTAGGCCTTTTTGTAAATTCTTATATATCTCTGGGCCACCTTTTTCCAGGTGAATTTTCTTTCTACGGTTGCTTTTGCCTCTTTGCCCATTCTTTCTCTCAGCTCATCGTCTTCCAGCAGCTTGTTGCAGGCCTCTGCTATCTGCTTGTTGCTTCTCGGCCTGATCAAGAAGCCGTTTAGTCCGTCTTTCACTGCCAGAGGTATTCCGCCTTTCCTTGTGGCGATAACAGGAGTTTTGCAGGTCATAGCCTCCAAGATAACAAGACCAAGAGGTTCGTCCCATACAGAAGGGGCTACAAAGACGTCGGCTCTGTAGTAGAACTCTTCCAGCTCTTTTTTCATTTCCCCACCCATGTATCCTAAAAAATGAACGTTCTTCAGGCCCATTTTATAGGTCATGTCTTCCAGGTTTTTCTTTTCCGGTCCGTCTCCGATAATATAGATGTCTCCTGCTATGTCTTTGGCTGCCTTGATAAGATAGAAAACTCCCTTCTGCTGAGTAAGCTTTCCGGAGAAGAGAACGACCTTCTTGCCTTTCAGCTTGTACTTTTTATTTATAACCTTAATTTTTCTGTCAGAGGGAAAGCTTTCTGTGTGGATGCCTCCGGGAATAATTCTTGTCTTATAGGAAAATTCTTCTCCAAATGTTCTTAAAACCCAGTCCCGGGTGTCGCCGCTTACTGCCACTATCTTTTTCGCCCTCCTAAGGGCGTCTTGGGACAAGGGAACGTAGGCTTTTTGCTGGGAAGCCGCTAATACCCCTGTGCCATGGGAGGTGACTACAAAATTTATTCCGTAAAGAGATTTGATAAAATTAGCCACCCACAAAAGCAAAGAAGTGTGGTGGACATGAATAAGGTCAGGATGAAAGTCGTTCACCGCCTTAACTGTGCTTCTTAAGAAGTAATTGAATACCCTTGTTATTTCTTTGGGGGTTAACTCCGCGTATATTTTGCATATCGGCCAGTCCGGATGTCCTGTAAAAGCAACAGGGAAAGGAAGCTCCAAAGGATATATTTTTGTGCCGGAAAGCTTGCCCTCGCTTTCAGGGCAGACTACGGCCTGCCTTATGTTTTTATACTGATTGACCGTTATGGCCAGCTCTCTGGCATAGGTTCCAGATCCTGATCCCCACAGAGGAAAGCATTGGAGAGCCAGTATTTTGTTTATTCTTGGCTTTTTAGGCATTTTCTGATAATACTTTGTAGTATAGTTTTTCGTGTTCGTCTACCATTTTTTCTTTGTTGAATTTTCTTTTTACCCGCAACCGGCAGTCTTTCCTGTTGATGCTCCCTATTTTCTTTACAGCTTTTGCCGCCTGGTCTACGTTTTTTACTACAAAACCTGTTTTCTTGTCTTTGACCACCTCTTTGACAGACCCCCTGTCAAAAGCTATCACCGGGGTTCCGCAGGCCATTGCCTCTGCCATAACCAGCCCAAAGGGCTCTTTCCACTTGATGGGATTGATTAAAGCCAGGGCGTTTTTAAGAAAGCCGGATTTCTCTTCATATCCTCCTATTTCCCCCAAATACTGGATTTGCTTGCCGTCAATAAGGGGTTCTATTTCTTCTTTGTAAAACCTTATATCTCTCTCCGAATTCTTGTCTATTTTAGCGGCTATCTTTAACGGCATTTTTGCCTTTTTGGCTATCTTGATCGCCTCCAGAACCCCTTTTTTGGGGGTTATCCTTCCCATCCAAGCCAGGTATCGGCCCGGCTCTTCTTGGAAGCTGAATTTATCTACGTCTATGCCGTTGTAGACGGTCTTGGTGAAGTTCAATTTCAGCCCTTTTATTCTTTTTTGGGAATTGCTGATCGGGACAATGGGAGTGTTTCTGTATTTTTTCAAAATATTATACTTGATAGTTTTCTCTTTTATTATCTTTTCAAAGCTTGAGTGGTAGGTTGTGAGAACTTTGGTATTGGTTAAGTGTTCCAGGCAGATTCCCCAGAAATGAAAATGATTGTGGATAATATCAAAATCTCCTGCTTTTTCAAAGCAGGAAACTGTATGAAAGAGGGGGCCGTAGGGCTCTTGCCAGGGGAATCCTTCCCAATAAAGGGGCTCTTTGAAAACAGATTCCAGCTTGGCAGAGGTTTTGGAATTTCCACAAGCAAATAAAGTCACTTCATGGCCTTTCTTAATAAGGCCTTCGACAAGATGGTAAATGATTAGCTCTACTCCTCCGTATTTTTTAGGCGGAATCGCCAGCCAGGGAGGAGCCAGCTGGGCGATTTTAAGCTTTCTCATCTTTTATTTTAAAATCCCGTGTTTGCGGGATCTTAATTAACTGATGTTTAATTCTATACTTCTTTGGAGCTGTTGTCAAGCTAAAAAACGGATTGATTTAAAGAAAAACTCGTGGTATTATACCTTCATAATGGCGAATTCTCCTGTTGAAGAAATCAAAAACAGGCTTGATATTGTAGAAATTATTGGCAATTATATCAAACTGGAAAAGGCCGGAGCCAATTACCGGGCCTGCTGCCCTTTTCATTCCGAGAAAAGACCTTCTTTTTTCGTTTCTCCCGCCCGCCAGCTTTGGCATTGTTTTGGAGCTTGCTCGGAAGGAGGAGATATTTTCAAGTTTGTTATGAAAATAGAGGGAGTGGAGTTCGGAGACGCCTTGAGGATTTTAGCCAAGAAGGCGGGAGTTGAGCTTAAAAAAGAAGATCCCGAAGTAAAGACAGAAAGAAAGCAGCTTTACGATATTTCAGAATTAGCCTGCCAGTTCTTTGAAGCCCAGCTTCACAAAGGCAAGGGAGGCAAAAAAGCCAAAGAATACCTTAAAGAAAGAGGACTCAAAGAAGAAACCATGAAAGAATGGAGGATAGGATATTCCCCTGCCTCTTGGCGGGGTCTGTCTGATTTCTTGGTAGGCAAAGGATTTAAAAGAGACAGAATAGCAAAAGCAGGGCTTGCCCTAAGATCTGAAGACAAGGGTTATTATGACAGATTTCGAGGCAGGATAATGTTTCCTGTCTTCAATTTAAGCTCCCAGGTCATCGGGTTCGGAGGGAGAGTGTTTAATACCGAGAAGGAGTCTGAGGCCCTAAAGCAAGCCAAGTACATGAACGTTCCGGCTACCCCCCTTTACGACAAAAGCAAAATACTTTACGGCTTAGATAAGGCGGGAATGGAAATTAGGGAAAAAGGATTCTGCATTCTGGTTGAAGGATACTTAGACGCTATCATGACTTATCAGGCGGGGTTTAAGAATGTGGCCGCTACTTCAGGGACCGCTTTAACAGAATACCAGCTGAAGATTATAAAGAGATATGCCGACCAGATATATACGGCTTTTGATATGGACGTGGCAGGGGGGTCTGCCACCAAAAGGGGCATAGACTTGGCCCAGAGCCTGGGATTTGATATAAGGGTGGTGACTATGCCGGAAGAAA
Source organism: uncultured Candidatus Saccharibacteria bacterium (assembly GCA_964493085.1). Lineage (GTDB taxonomy): Bacteria > Patescibacteriota > Minisyncoccia > Minisyncoccales > GWA2-38-27 > CAYXTC01. Next base: position 3,222 of record CAZBLV010000005.1, on the reverse strand, counting down.
AAGATCCGGCAGACATTGCCAAAGAAGATCCCTCCCAGTTGGAGAAAATGATCTCTAAGGCAAAGAACATACACGATTTCTACTTCCAGACCACTTTTTCCCGCTTTGACAAAAAAACAATAGAGGGCAAAAAAAAGATATCCGATGTATTGATTCCTGTAATCAGGAAGATTCCCAATAACATTGAAAAGGCGGCCTGGATAAAGGATCTGGCAGAAGAGCTGGAGGTAAAAGAAGAGGATGTTCTGCAAGAGGTTCAGAAAAGAGGCGCCGACAATATTTTCAAAGAGGAGATTCCTGTTCCCAAAAAAGAGGCGCCGAAATCCAGAAAAGAACTGCTGGAAGAATATCTTTTATCCCTGGCAGCAGCTTTTCCTAAAAACTGCCAGTCGCTTAAAGAAGAAGATATTTGCCTGCTTTCTGAAAAATCGGGGGAGATTATAAAATGCATTAAAGAAGGCAGACTTGAAAATAAAAAATACAAAGAAGAAATCGACCGCTTTTCCCTTAAGGCCGAGTTTTTGCAGAACAATGAAGATCTTGACGTCCCAGAAGACTTCAAGCAGTGCCTAAAAGAAATCAAGGACTTGGAGTTAAGAGAAAAGCTTAGTAATATAGCAACAGAGATAAAGAAAGCCGAGAAAGCGAAGAATGCAGAGAGAATAAACAAATTAATGGAAGAGTTCAATTCATGCTCCAGGTCCAGAAACGACCTTAATCAATCCTAATATGCCAAAAAAGAAATCAGCCAAAAAAGCTTCTGCTAAATCCGCTTACAAGAAAAAGCCTGTTTTGAAAAAGAAACCTGCCAAGAAAACCGCCTCCCGGAAGAAAGCTCCCAAGAAATCTGTTTCCAAAAGCAGGGCCAAGAAAAAGCCTGCCAAGGAAAGAAAATACAAGAAAACCGTTTTTTCTAAAGAAAAACTTCAGTCTTTGATTGAAAAAGGGCAGAAAAGAGGGTTTATTACGGTCCCTGAAATTTTATCTGCGTTTCCTGATATAGAAAAAGACTTATCCGGTCTGGAAACTCTTTATGATGATCTGACTGAACAGGGAATAGAAGTTAGGGAGAGCAGAGAATTCTTAGAGATTCCGGGAAAGGAAGAAAAAGAAGAAAAACCCCATGCTTCCAATAAAATAGATCCGATCCAGCTTTATCTTAAAGAGATAGGCAAGGTTAATTTTCTGACGGCAGAAGAAGAGAAGATGCTGTCTAAAAAAATTGAGAAAGGAGACAAGGAGGCAATGAAAAGGCTGATAAGCGCTAACTTAAGGCTAGTGGTTTCCATTGCCAAACGCTATGTGGGCAGATCCCCCAACCTTACTCTTTTAGACTTGATTCAGGAAGGAAATATAGGATTAAGGAAGGCGGCAGAGAAGTTTGACTGGAGAAGAGGGTATAAGTTTTCTACCTACGCCACTTGGTGGATAAGGCAGGCGATAACAAGGGCTCTGGCAGATCAGGCCCGCACTATCCGGATTCCTGTCCATATGGTGGAGACTATTTCTAAATATACCAAAGCCAGAAGGCGCTTGCTTCAGGACTTGGAAAGAGAGCCCCTTGTAGAGGAAATAGCAGCAGAAATAGGCATAGACGTTGCCAAGGCCCACCACATTAAGAAGATATCCCAGGAGACAATATCTTTGGAAACTCCTGTGGGAGAAGATGAAGAAGACAGCGTCCTGGCCGAGTTTATAGAAGACGAGAAAGGGATTTCTCCTTCAAAACAGGCAGGCAGATCTTTGCTGAAAGCCCGTTTGAAAGAAATTCTAGATGATTTAAGCCCGAGAAAACAGAAGATATTATCGATGAGATTCGGTTTAAAGGACGGGATTACCCATACTCTTGAAGAGGTGGGACAGGAGTTTGGAGTAACCAGAGAAAGAATCAGGCAGATTGAGGCCTCGGCCCTTCAGAAGATTAGAGAGCATGAGAAGCTGAAGAAACTAGGAGGATATTGATTCCCCCCTCCTTTTCTTATATAATGCTAATACTTTCCGGGGTAGCTCAATGGTAGAGCCCTTGACTGTTAATCAAGTTGTTGTCGGTTCGAGTCCGACCCCCGGAGCCAAATTGTATGTTCGGCGTTTGTTGCCTCTCCGCCCGAGGCGGATCGGCTTCCACCAAAGGCGGAAAAGTTTGATTTTAAGAGGATTTGCCACGCTCCGCGTGGCTCAAAAACTAATTCCCGTTCCCGCAAAATTCGGTTCGCTGTTGCGAAGCAACAGAATTCCGCCAACGGCGGAATAGCCAATCTTTTTTTCTCGCCCTTATGGGCGATTTGCAAAGCGATAATTATTCCGCGAAGCGGAATTGCCCCAAAAGCGATATTGTTAAAAAAATAATTTTCAAAACTATGGATAAATACTTTCTCTATATTAGAAAATCAACAGATGAAGATGACAGACAAGTTTTGTCATTGGACGCACAGGAAACAGAATTGCGAGAATTAGCGGAAAAAGAAAAATTGACCATTATTGATACTTTCCGCGAATCGCAGACCGCCAAAGAGCCGGGCCGTCCGACTTTTAATCAAATGCTGGATAGAATAGAAAAAGGCGAAGCAGACGGTATTTTGGCTTGGCACCCTGATCGGCTCGCCCGCAATTCTGTTGATGGTGGAAAAATTATTTTTCTTATTGATTCTGAGAAAATCAAGTTTTTAAAATTTCCTACATTTTGGTTTGAAGCTACACCACAGGGAAAATTTATGTTAAACATCGCTTTTGGGCAGTCAAAATATTTTGTTGATAATCTCTCAGAGAATACTAAAAGAGGTTTAAGGCAAAAATTAAGACGAGGCGAAATGCCGGGCTACGCTCCGCTTGGATATTTGAATGATTTGAAAAATCACACAATGATAAAAGACCCCGAGAGATTTTGCCTCGTTCGCAAAATTTTTGAGCTATATTCAACAGGCAATTATTCTCTGAAAGATTTAAGAGACAAAATTTTTGACATCGGCTTATTGACCAGAAATGAAAAAATGCTTTCCGTTTCAATGGTGCAAAGTATTTTACAAAATCCTTTCTATTACGGTGTATTCAGATACAACGGTGAATTATGGCAAGGAAAGCACGAGCCAATGATTCCAAAGAAACTTTTTGATAAATGCCAGAAAGTTTTATCTGACCGCTCCCGCCCGCAAAAAAGAAAAGTCAAAGAGTTTGCTTTTCGCGGACTTTTATTTTGCGGGGAATGCGGGTGCGCCATAACTTCCG
>CAZBLV010000004.1:0-44852 GCA_964493085.1 uncultured Candidatus Saccharibacteria bacterium | reverse complement strand
TGCCTTTCTAAAAGACGCCAACCAAGCCGAAAAATACGCTCAACAAGAAAATCCCGAAAGGATTCGGGATTTTCTCAAAAAGATTGGTTCGAACTTCCGCATTGCCGACCGCACTTTGGTTTTGGATTTCAAAAATGCCTTCAAAATTGCGGAAAAATACCATGCCGAGGCGCTTTGCGCCGAGGCTGTTTCTTACGATTTCACAAAAAGTGAAAATTGGCGGAGGGGGTGGGATTCGAACCCACGAGGGCCTTACGACCCTAATAGTTTTCAAGACTATTTGGGACAGCCGCTCCCGACCCCTCCAGAAAATTTCTAATCCTTTTTCTGTGTTTTGAGTTACTTGTGCCTATTAAATCAAAATATCTTATAATATCTTCCTTTTTCTCTAGCTGTACGTTTCTACCGGCACGCGACTTGGGAGTAAAATTCAATTCTTCTAATATTTTAATTACAGAAAGACAGAGTTGTCTGGAATAGCTCGTAAATGCCCATCGAGGATAACAATATTTTTTATCTTTAATTTTATGACATTCGTTAAATATACAACCATCCGTATCTATAAGACCCCTAAGACAAGCTTTTTTAAAACTGCTATTAGCTTTTATCCAGTCGGGTATATCCAATCCTTGTCTCAATTTATGACCAATTCCTAATCCTAATTTTTTATTACAAAAATCTACAAGCTCACTCCTAGAAACCACTAATTTCATTGCCAATTTACTCTTATAATAACAAATTGAAACGGGAACGCCAAAAATTTCTTGGATTAAATCTTTTATAAAAAAACTGTATTGATTATCGTCTCTACTATTAATTGTAATCATAATCTGTCTTCTTGTAATACTTCCATCTCCTATCATAATCCCGCTGAATTCTGCTAATTTATTTGAAAACCTCGGTTTTTTGATAGGTTTTCTTATAAACATAGGGTTGTCGGTAAATTTTCCTTTCTTTTCCCACCATTCACGCCGTTTCTTTTTCCTATATTCAGGATCCCCTCCGACACAACCATACTTTTTAATACAAGCTATCCCTCCGAGTTTAGCACCCTTATAAACATACCAAAAAGGATCTTTAATTCTTATATTCTTAGGTTTTCTCAATTCAGCAATTTTACATATTTTATGAAAGACATCAATGGGTAATGAATACTGTTCTCTCCTCCAATCGTTAAGAGTTCTTTTATGAACGCTAATTCTATCTGCAAAGGAAAACCATGAAAGATCTAATTTTTTAATTGCCTTCAATAAAAAATTATGTTGCTCTCCAGAAGGAAAAACAACCCTTTTTGGGTGTTTAGACTTTACCGACTCAGCCATTATTCCATTTTAACACATAAATAATATAAAAACAAATCTCATTATATTTCTGCCATAACGAGTCCTCGATAAAGCAAGTGCGGAGGAGGTGGGACTCGAACCCACAAACCGCTTTTTACACGGTTACGGATTAGCAATCCGCTTCCTTGCCAATTCGGAGCACTCCTCCAAGATATTGTCATTTTACCCGTTAATAGCCCTCTAGTCAATTGAACAGGGAGGGTTTTTGTGGTAAATTTCAAGCAGGCGCTCGTGGCTTAATGGATAAAGCACCGGCTTGCGGAGCCGAAGATTGCAGGTTCAAGTCCTGCCGAGCGCGCATGAATCTTGCCACCCCCATAGAAGAAGTCCCCAGAGTCGGAGCTTTTCACAAGAAAAACTTAAAAAAACTAGGGATAGCCACCGTCCAGGACATTCTCTTCCATTTTCCTCATCGTTATGAGGATTTTTCTCGCATAATCCCTGTTTCTAAAGCCAAAGTAAACGAGATCTGCACCATAAAAGGGAAAATAACAGAAATTGAGACAAGCAGAACCTGGAAGAAAAAAATGGTCATTACGGAAGCCCTTGTCCAAGACAAAAAGGGAACGTTAAAAGCTGTCTGGTTCAACCAGCCTTATCTCGTAAAGGCCTTAAAGAAGGGGGATGACCTCTTGCTTTCTGGCAAACTTGTCTTCAAAAAAGGGGATGTCTACTTGTCAAATCCGATATTTGAAAAAGTCCTGGAAAGAGAAAGTGTCCATACAGGAAGAATAGTTCCGGTTTACAGGGAAACAAGGGGGATTTCTTCCAAGTGGATAAGAAGCATTTTAAAGCCCCTCCTTCTTGAGTTTCAAAACAGAATACCAGAATATCTCCCAAAAGGGATTATAAGAGAAAACGGCCTTCTCCCCATCAACAGGGCCCTGCGCCAAATCCATTTCCCGGATAGCCAAGAAGCAATAGAGAAGGCGAAATACAGGTTTTCTTTTGAAGAGCTTTTCTTGATCGAGCTTTTCGTTAACAGGGAAAGGTTAAAGCTGGAAAAGGAAAATTCTGTTCCTGTTTCAATAAATCTGGATGCAATCAAAAAACTGGTTAAATCTTTGCCCTTCAAACTTACAGACGCCCAGAGAAAGTCAGCCTGGCAGATCTTAAAAGACACAGAAAAGAAAAGGCCCATGAACCGGCTTTTAGAAGGAGATGTGGGATCAGGAAAAACAATAGTGGCAGCCATCGCTGCCTTAAATGCCGTCAAGGACGGCTATCAGGCAGCTATTATGGCTCCAACTGAAATCCTGGCTAAACAGCACTTCAAAGAAATCTCTGACACTCTTCAGGATTTTAGGGTTAATATAGGAATCTTGACGGGAAAGCAGGACCAATGGCGCTCCAAAAAGCTGAAAAATCAAGTGGTGGAAATATCAAGGAAAAAGCTTCTGGAGAAAACAAAGGGCAAAAAAAGCCCTGAAACCGGCAACCTGATACCCGGCATAGATATTCTAATAGGCACCCATACCTTGATTCAGGACCAGGTTAAATTCGGCAAGCTGGCCTTGGTTGTTTTAGACGAACAGCACAGATTCGGAGTTAAGCAAAGAGCAAAGCTCTGCGCCAAAGAAGGGCCCGTCCCCCACCTTCTCTCTATGACAGCAACCCCTATTCCAAGAACCCTTGCCCTGACTCTTTACGGAGACCTGGACCTTTCCATTATTGACGCCTTGCCAAGAGGAAGAAAAAAAGTTGTTACTGAAATAGTGACAGACGAGCAGAAAACTTATGACTTTATTAAAAAAGAAGTTAAAAAAGGCAGGCAGGCCTTTATAATCTGCCCCCGCATCGAAGAAACGGAAGAAACGGAGATAAAAATGAAATCCGTAAAACAAGAATACGAACGCCTCTCCAAAAAAATATTTCCGGGCTTGAAGCTGGCCCAGCTCCACGGAAAAATGAATTCCAAAGACAAAGAAAAGGCAATGCAGGATTTTAAGAGCAAAAAAACAGACATTCTTGTTTCCACTTCAGTAGTAGAAGTGGGCATTGACGTTCCCAACGCCGTTGTAATGCTGATCGAGGGAGCGGACAGATTCGGGCTGGCCCAGCTCCACCAGTTCAGAGGAAGAGTGGGAAGGGGAAAACACCAGTCCTATTGTTTCCTTTCTACTGAATCCAAGTCTCAAAAGACGAAAACAAGATTAAAGGCTTTGGTCAATTCAGAGGACGGATTCGCCTTGTCAGAAAAAGACCTTAAGATCAGAGGGCCTGGAGATTTCGCAGGAGTAAGGCAATGGGGAATCCCGGACCTAATGATGGATTCTTTAAAAGATATCTCTTTGGTGGAAAAAACAAGAGAGCTGGCCAAAGAAATTTTAGAAAAAGACCCTGATTTAAAAAAATTCCCTTTGCTAAAGGAAAAACTGAACAGATTCGGGAAGAACATCCATTTGGAATAGATTATTCTTTCCGGAATTTTTCTGTCACCCAAAAGCCCATATATTTGCCAAGCATTAATCTGGTCTGAGCGTCCAAGGCGGGCAAAGATCCAAAAAATATCATATTAATCGGGAAAAAAACCCATCCGAAAAGAAAAACTGCGTATTTCCATTTTCCATACTCTGGAGGCCTGGGCGGAAGCAGAAGAAAACTGACATAGATTGAGAACACCAGGCCGGCCATGGCCAAGGTCATAATTCTGCTTATTGTCCTAGGCAAACTGTAGGACATAATCGTTTGAGTAAAGTCAGCTGTCCCTAAGGTTATGGGCAGCCAGCCTAAGACTAGTATAAGGATGCTGGCTGTGGCCCAGGAGGAATGGCCCTCTATTAACTCTGCCGCTCTTTTTATTTTCTCTCCTAAGGGAATTTTTTTGTTCTTTAAAAAACCAAAAAGAAAAAAGGGAATATCTTCTGCTCCGTAGGCCCATCTTCTCTGCTGTTTGTAAATATTAACTAAAGTCCTGAAAGTGTTTTTGGCAGCATTTGAGTCCATGGAAACGGGATAATAGAGAGGCCTTACCCGGTAATCTCCGTTGTATTTCAAAAAACATTGCCAGAAAATCCTGGAGTCGTCCGCCACAATATTGGTTTGCTTAAATCCCACCTCGACCAGCGCTTTAAAGCTCATAGAATGGGAAGAAAAAGTAACCAGCTTCTCAGGTCTTTCTTGGTTCATGGTATGCCAAAAAGTAGAAGAAAAAGAGAAGATCCTGGAAAAAACAGGGGCCTGCCAAATATTATTAATGTACAAGGGAACCGGCTGAAAACTTGTGCGGGACGGCTTTTCGGAAGTCAAATAATTGTAAGCAAGGCAGCTGAAATACTGAGGGAAAACGCAGGTATCTGCGTCAAAAGAGGAAAATATTATGTCTTCAAGCGGAATATCTAATTTGTCTGTTATTTCCCTTTTAGCTGTTTTTGCAGCCCAGGTTTCATTAGACCCTTTGCCCGCAATCTCCCCCTTTATGTCGGAGGGATGATAGGTAATTAAAAACTTAAAGAAAACTGAAGAAAACTCCCTTTTTATCTCTTCAGCTGTTTTTTCCATATCTTTTCTTGCCCTCTCTTCGCAGGCCAAAACTACTATCATCTTATCTTTGGGATAGTCTGCCATTGCCAAAGAATTAAAGTTGCCCCTGATGACCTGGAAAGATTCTTTGTACACGGGAACTACAACCAAATGATAAATTCTCTGCCAGTTTTCAATCATTCTAACCCTTTTCATCCAGTCAATTTTCTCGTTTTTTCTCATCTCCTTGTAGCCAAACCACATATGAAGAGAAAAATAAATAGTACGCAAAAACCAGAAAATAGTAAAAACAATGATAAAAACGGCGATCCAGAAGGGGCGCAGCCAGGAAAGCAAAAGGGCTAAAAAAAGAACTCCCCAGCTTAAAAAGCCCGGGAGAATTTCAAAGATTCGGTAGATAATTCTATCCTTGGTCTCTTTTATTTCAGAAGCTCTAGCTATTTTGAGATAATCCATTGCAACTGTTTTCTTTTATTAGTTCCTCGATCCTCCTCAAAACCCTAAACCATCCCATAAATAATTTAAGAATGCCGTACCTTTCCCCTCAACATCTTTATTGGTCCTTCTGTCCGACAAAGCAGGTTAATGGCATAAACAAGAACCCGCGACTTCTGTTGTAAGCTTTTTTGCCCTAATTACGGCTTAGCTTCATGTATTCTATTGTATATATTTTTAAGAACTTTTCAAATAAAAAAAGCCCCGAGAGAAGCCCTAACAAGCTTTTTCTCTCGGGACCTTGAGGCTATCGTCGCTTGCGCACCAGGACCGAACCGATCAAGAGCAACCCAAGGGTTGCAGGTTCTGGCACCAAAAACATGGCACCGACTTCCTCGGCCGTCATAGTGGCGGTTGGCAGCCAGGTGCCCCTGAATTCGTAGTCGACGACCCAGCCAGGCTCGTAAATGGGCGATTGAAGATCTTCATCCCAGCCGACGTAAATGTTTTGTTCCGAATAGTAGAAACTATTCGAAACAATGTCGGCCGGAAAAAGCGATGCCCAGCCCGATAGGCGAAGAGATCCTTCGTCGTGAGAAACGTCGTTTCTCATACTGACGCCAACCCCCTGGCGGCAGACGTTCATGAAGCCGGATCGGCCATTGTCAGGCTTGCCCTTAAACAAGCCCTCCCAATGGAAGTTCCCGACGAACTCGACGGGGTCTTCTTGAAGAGAGTTCAGGCCGAAAGAACCTGAAGTGAAAAACGCATCTTCGAGCTCAACCGCCATGTTCGTTCTTGCCCGAGAATCCTGATTGCTCCTGTTCCAGCTGGCCCAGATGCCAGGCAGCTCAAGAGAACCGTTCAGGTTCTTCCATCCCGGACTGCCGGCTGCTGAAGCCAGTGAATAGGCCGACAGGACAAATGCAAGCGAAATAATCGCTAGGGTTTTCATTTTTTTCTCCTGTTTTGAAAAACCCTGTTGTGTGCCGCGGAAACTCTCCGCAACTATTTTCAAAGTTCAGAATTTAATATTCTATCATACAAGTTAATTTTTGTCAATACCATGATTTTCAAAAGCCCGGGACTTGCGCTTCCGGAATTTGGTTTTGCTGTTTAGGGCCTTCTTGGCGGTCCCACGGGGAGTCGAACCCCGATCGCGAGATTGAAAATCTCGTGTCCTAACCATTAGACGATGGGACCTAGTTTTTTAATCATAAAGAAAAGAAAGAGAAAAATCAACCCTCTTTTAATTTTAACTGACTTCAGATAGTATTAAAACATGAAGAAAATCTTAGGAATTGACACATCCTGCGACGACACTGCCATAGCAGTGGTCAAGGCCAATGAAAAAATCAGCGTGCTTTCAAGTGTGGTCTCTTCGCAAATAAAGATTCATAAGAAATGGGGAGGGGTTTATCCTGCCTTAGCTAAAAGAGAACACGAGAAAAATTTAGTCTCTGTCTTAAAAAAAGCCCTGAAGGAAGCAGGCCTTTTAAAGAAATCAAAAGAAAAGAAAATTTCTCTTGAAATGCGGGAAAAAGAACTGGCCAGAAAATTGGAGGATTTTTTTCAAAGTTACTCAAAGCCAAAAATAGACTTTATCGCAGTAACCCAGGGCCCGGGATTGGAGCCCTGCCTTTGGACAGGAATAAACTTTGCTAAAGCCCTAAGCAAGCGATGGGAAATCCCTTTAATTTCTGTTAATCACATCGAGGCTCATATTTTAGCTAATTTTAAAAGCAGAGATAAAAGCTTTTTTCCGGCAATATCTTTAATCGCCTCAGGAGGACATACCCAAATAATTCTTGCCAAAGGCTTTAAAAAATACTCTCTTCTGGGGGAAACAAGAGATGATGCCGCCGGGGAATGCTTTGACAAAACAGCAAGAATTCTGGGGCTAAATTACCCCGGAGGCCCGGAAATCGCCAAAAAGGCCAAGAAGTCCTCCAGCGTTCCAGCTCTCCCAAGGCCGATGATCAATCAAAAGAATTATGACTTTAGTTTCTCAGGCCTGAAAACTGCTGTTCTTTATGATTACAAGAAGCAAACTCCGAAAAGAAGAATCTCCAAAGACTATATCCAAGGAATGGCTTTTGAAATACAAGACGCCATAACGGACATACTGGCAAAAAAAACCATTAAGGCAGCCAGAGACCATAAGGCAAAATCCATAATTATTGGAGGGGGAGTGGCGGCCAACAAAGAATTAAGAAAAAAATTAAAAGAAAAAGCAGGTCCCAATATCCGTCTTTTGGCCCCAAAAAAGGAACTATGCACAGACAACGGAGCCATGATAGCAATCGCTGCCTCTTTTTACCTGGATAAAAAAACAAAAGAAATAGAAGCTGAAGCCAATTTGGCAATACAAGAAAAAGTGTGATAAAATTGAGAGAGAAATTAATTATGGCGCTTTCTAAGTCCTACGATCCAAAAGAAGTAGAAGACAGAACTTACAGATTTTGGGAAAAATCTGGTTTTTTTAATCCGGATAACTTAAAAGGGAAAGGATTTGCCGTTGTTATCCCTCCTCCAAACGTGACAGGAGAACTCCACATGGGGCACGCCCTTAATGCCACTATTCAAGACATTGTGGTAAGAAAGAAAAGGATGCAGGGATACAAGACCCTCTGGCTTCCCGGCACAGACCACGCAGGCATTGCCACCCAAAACGTAGTAGAAAAGAAATTAAGGAAAGAGGGCTTGACCAGATTTGATTTAGGAAAGGAAAAGTTTGTTAAAGAAATATGGAAATGGAAAGAAAAGTACGGCAATGTTATTTTAAGCCAGCTAAAAAAGATCGGAGCTTCTTGCGATTGGTCCAGAACCCGCTTCACAATGGACAAAAAGTACGCAGAAGCCGTTAAGAAAGCCTTTCTCCACTATCATAAAAAGGGATTGATCTACAAAGGAAAAAGAGTAATAAACTGGTGTCCCAGGTGCAGCACCAGCCTTTCTGACTTAGAGCTGGAGTACAAAGAAGAGAAAGGAAGCCTTTGGCACATTAAATATCCTTTAAAGAAAGGGGGACATATTGTAATAGCCACCACCCGCCCGGAAACAATGCTAGGAGATGTTGCCGTGGCAGTAAACCCTGAAGACAAGAGGTACAAGGGCTTGGTTGGAGAAAAAGCAATTTTGCCCTTAGCTAAAAAAGAAATACCGATTATAGCTGATAGATTGGTGGACAAAGATTTCGGCACCGGAGCTTTAAAGGTTACTCCTGCCCACGATTTGACTGATTTCGAGATAAAAGAAAACCACAATCTGGAAATGATCGAGGTAATCTCAGAAAAAGGCAGAATAACCGAACAAGCGCCCAGAAAATACCAGGGATTAAAAGTTTTGCAGGCAAGAGAAAGAGTGGTAGAGGATCTGAAAAAAGAAGGGCTGATTGCAAAAACAGAAGATTATGTCCACCAAGTCCCCAGATGCTACAGGTGCGACACTTTAGTAGAGCTGATTCCCTCTCTTCAATGGTTCTTAAAAATGGAAAAGCTGGCCAAAGCAGCAGAAGAACCTGTCAAGCAGGGAAAAATTAAATTCCATCCTCCAAACTTCAAAAAGCCTTATTTAAATTGGCTTGAAAATATAAAGGACTGGTGTATTTCCCGTCAGCTCTGGTGGGGACACAAAATTCCGATTAAAGGGGAGGAGGATGTTTTGGATACCTGGTTCAGCTCGGCTCTCTGGCCTTTTGCCACTTTAGGATGGCCCGAAAAAACAAAGGACATGAAAGATTTCTACCCTACTGATTTCCTGACTACGGCAAGAGACATTATAAATCTATGGGTGGCCAGAATGATCTTTTCCGGCCTGGAATTCACAAAAAAGATCCCCTTCGAAGATATCTATGTCCACGCCACTGTCCTGACAAAAGGGGGGCAAAGAATGTCCAAGTCCTTAGGCACCGGCATAGATCCTCTAAAGCTAATTGAAGAATACGGTGCAGACGCTACCAGGTTCGGCATTGCCTACCAGATTATGGGAAACCAAGACATAAAATTTTCAGTAGACAACATCGTTATGGGCAAGAAATTCTGCAATAAGATCTGGAACGCTGCCCGCTTTATTTTATTAAATACAGAGAAAGAAGTGGACATCTCCAGAATAAAAAAAGATAAACTGACTTCAGAAGACAAAAAAATATTAAGCTCCTTGGATAAAACAATCGATTCTGCGGACCGGCATTTAGAAAAATTCAGGTTCGGGAAAGCAGCTCATTTGTTATACGACTTTTTCTGGCACAGCTTCTGCGACAGATATATAGAGAAAACCAAGGACCTAAAAGGAGAGGAAACAGAAAAAGTTCTTTTATACACGCTAACCTCCTCTTTAAAGCTCTTGCATCCGTTTGTCCCTTTTATCACTGAAGAAATCTATCAGAAACTGCCTATTAAAAATAAGCTTGACTGTTTAATGGTCGAAAGCTGGCCTAAAAAATAATATGGGTTATCCTCTTTATATCTTTTTCGGTCTTCTTCCCAGCGTTATCTGGCTGCTGTTTTATCTAAGGAAGGACTCTCATCCGGAATCCAACCAGATGGTTATAAAAATATTTTTATGGGGAGCAATAATCACTATTCCGGCCGCTCTAATAGAAATAGGCATCTTTTTTTTGGCAATAGAGCCTTTTTCAAAATGGTTTGAAGAAAGCTCTTTTTTCTTTCTTTTAATATACAACCTTTTTGCCATAAGCGCCGTAGAAGAGCTTTCCAAATACCTGGTAGTCAGAGAAAAAGCTATTAAGCATCCAGCTTTTGACGAACCCGTGGACGCTATGATTTATATGATAATCGCTGCCCTTGGATTTGCCGCGCTGGAAAACTTCTTAATGCTAATTCCCTTGGGGGAAGCGCCCTTTCTTTTAAAGGATACCCTAAAGCTGGTTTTCTTAAGGTTTATAGGAGCTACTTTCCTGCATGCTCTAGCCTCGGGTATAATCGGATTTTTCTTAGCGCTTTCTTTTTATCATACCTATAAGCGTTTTCGATATTATTTAGCGGGATTTTCAATAGCTGTTTTCTTGCACACTGTTTATAACTTATCTATAATTAAAATAACAGAGAACAATAATTATATAATTGTCCCAGTAGCAGCCCTGGCATTAGCTGCAATATTTGTCTCTTTCGGATTTAAAAGGTTAAAGAAAATAAAAAACGTTTGTAAAACAAAATAATTATGGGAGAATCATTTTTAGACAAGCTACAAAAAGGAATGGAAACAGAAGAACAGTCTCCCCAGGAGTTTGAGATTACTGCTGTCAGCAATAGTCCCCAAAAAGACAGCCCCCCCAAGAAAAAAAACCAAAAATCTTCCAAAAAGATAAAGGTTAAAGAAGAGAATACTAAAAGCCCGGAAGAGCCCGTTAAGCTGAAAGAGTCTTGGTTTGAGTCAGAGGGAGAGCTTACGGTTGATGTCTATCAAACAGACAAAGACTTGGTGATCCAGTCTGCGATTGCCGGAGTAAGCCCTGAAAATCTTGATATCGCAATAGAGAAAGACCGCCTGAACATCCGAGGCGCCAGGCCGAATCCAGCGGAAGAAGGGGCCGATTATTTCTATAAAGAGTGCTATTGGGGAAGATTTGCAAAAGAAATCATTCTTCCTGCGGAAACAGATAACTCCAGAGCAGAAGCAAGCATGAATAACGGAGTGCTGGTTATAAAGATGCCTAAAATTGAAAGGGAAAAGAAAAGAAAGCTTTCAATAAAATCAAAATAGCTCTAATTTTTTAAAACCCTCTTGAAAAAGAGGGTTTTTTGTGCCGGGGGTGGGACTCGAACCCACAAGCCTTTCGGCATGGCGTCCTAAACGCCACGTGTCTTCCGATTTCACCACCCCGGCAAGACTAACCCCGCTGAAGGCAAGACCTTTCAGCGGGGAAAACTTGTTTAGCCAATTAATTTATCCTCTAACTATCCTATCAACCATTACAACAAGTCCTTTAGCCAAGAAACCGACTAAAACGCCGATAAGGGCATAAAGAACAAATTGCCTTGCTCTAGCTACGGTATCAGGGTTCCCTTGAGCGGTAACAAAGTAATATCCAGCTACTATGATAAAGATAGCGGCAACAATAAGCAAGATAGCAAACAGCCAATCAGTAATCCTGCCCAATACTCGCATTACATCAACATCCCCCCACCCCGGAGCATCCCCTGGGCCTGGCTGCTGGGCAGAAACAAGCAAAGGCAGAAGAAGCGCCGTTAAAAGGCCTGCGGAAATAACGTGTGATAAAATCTTTTTCATAAATCTTCTTTTAATTTGATATCCGACCTTTTGTTACGGACTAGGAGGCGGCTGAAGCTGTCCTCCTATTACAACTCTGTGGAAAAACTCGATCAATCCCTTTGCTCCTATTATAATACCGAGACCGATTAATGTCCAAAGAATCATCTTTTTGGCAGTTTCTATTTTCTCCGGCCTTCCTTGGGCGGTAACAAAGAAAAAGCCGGCTATAATCAGCATTATCGGAGCCACTGCCATGCCTAAAACAAAAAGAAAATCAATAATCCTTCCTATCAGTTCTGTAAAAGTGTCAGAACTTATGGGGTTCTCAATCACTATTTGAGCTACTGCTGTCAAAGGAAGCAGGAATAAGAGCAAAGACAATAAATATTTTCTCATGCTTTTTATACTATACATTAAAATTATTTCTTTGCAAATACTAATCCGTAATGATACTGGCCGGCCTCTATGTTTTTTAAAAACTGAAAGCCCTCTGCCATTTTCTTTACTTCTTCTGAGGAAACTTTTCTTTCCGGACCGAGAGGAGCAGACTCCAGCCAGTCGATAATAATCATGTTTCCACCTGGTTTCAAAACCCTGTTTGCTTCAGAGATCATGGCTTTTCTGTCTTCTGCCTGAAAAAGAGTATTGGATATGATAACTAAATCTACAGATCCGTCCCTTAAGGAAGAGTTTTTTTCCAGGTCTGCCTTGATTATCTTAACATTGCTTAACTTTTCTGCGATAAACTTGCTTTTTAAAACATTAAGGGGGGCTTCCTGGACATCAATAGCATAAACAAGGCCGTCTTCCAGTTTCTTGGCTAAGGGAATCACAAAGCCTCCGGATCCGCAACCGAACTCCGCTGCCACCATATCCGGCTTTAAAGAAATCTCCCTTATAATCTGCTCTGGCTTTAAAAAGGTCATATAAAGGCAGTTGAAACTACTTTGTCGCCTTCTGCTAATCTCATTATTCTTACCCCTTGGGTGGCCCTGCTTAAGCGGGGAATAGAGGAAATCTTAATTCTAATAACATGCCCGTTCTCTGAAATAACAATAAGATCTTCTTCTTCTCTTAGAACGCGCGCAGCCACTATGTCTCCTGTCTTAGAAGTGACGTTGGCTGTCTTGATGCCGGTTCCTCCCCTTCCTTGAGTACGATATTCTTTGGTTTCTGTTCTCTTGCCGTACCCTTTCTCTGTTATTACCAATAAATGCTGAACAGCTTTCTCTTTCGGATCTTGTTTCCTTATAACGTCCATGGAAACCACTTTGTCCCCTTTGCCCATTTTAATTCCTATCAGGCCGGAGGCTGTCCTGCCCATTGTCCTTATATCTTTCTCTTTTATCCTGATTGACTTGCCTTTTCTTGTCACTATTATAAGGTCGTCCTCTCCTGTTGTTTTTACTGTTTTCTTCAAAAGATCGTCTTTCCTCAGCTTTAAAGCTATCAATCCCGAACGGCGAATATTCTTAAAGGCCTCCAAAGGAGTTTTCTTTATTATACCATTTTCAGTAAGCATCACTAAATTCTTGAATCCGTAATCTGCGTCTTCTTTGCCCAAGGGCTGCAGGGAAAGGACTCTTTCCCCAGAAGACAGCTCCAAAAAGTTTAAAAGCCCCCTTCCCCTAGAAACCCTGGTTCCTTTGGGAATTTCGTAAACAAGGGTTCTGAACACTTTGCCAGAATCAGTAAAAAAGAGGGCAGAATCATGAGTTTGGGCTAAAAGAAAATGCTCTATAATATCGTCCTGCATCGTCTTCATTCCCAAAATCCCCTTGCCCCCTCTCTTCTGAATCTTGTAAATGCTGGGGCTTACTCTCTTTATATATCCTCCCTTAGTTAAGGTGATGATCGTCTCTTCTTGAGGTATCAGATCTTCTTCTGCTATTTCTCCCAGCCTTTGGGCGTAAACTTTTGTCCTTCTTTCGTCTCCGTATTTTTCTTTAACTTCTTTAAGTTCTTTTTCCACTACCCCTTTTATCCTTTTAGGGCTCTTTAAAATAGCGGTCAGCTCTTTAATTCTTGCCCTTATCTTCTTAAGTTCGTCTTCTATATTCTTCCTTTCCAGCTTGGCCAAAGCAGAAAGCTTGGTGTCTAAAATAGCGTTAGCCTGGATTTCAGAGAGTTTGAATTTCTTCATTAATTTTTTCTGGGCGTCGTCCCTATTTTCTGAAGACTTAATGGTCTTAATAACATCGTCTATCTTATTCAGGCACTTGTGAAGCCCTTCTAAAATATGCTCTCTTGCCTTGGATTTCTCCAGATCATGCTTGGTTCTTCTGTAAATTACCTTCTTTCTGTGCTCTAAAAAGTAATTTAGAAGATCCACAAGAGAAAGCAGTCTGGGCTGGATGCCGTCCACCAGAGCAATCATGTTCAGATAAAAGCTTTTCTGAAGGTCTGTAAATTTATACAGCCTATTAAGAATTTTCTTGGGATAAGCCCCTCTCTGCAAGTCCAGGGCTATCCTCAGGCCTTCTTTGTCGGATTCGTCCCTGACATCTTTTATCCCGTCTATTTTTTTGTCCTGAACCAGTTTTGCTATCTGCTGAACCAGTTTTGCTTTCTGGACCTGATAGGGAATTTCTGTGATTATAATCTGATCGCTGTTCTTTTTGTTTTCTATTATCTCCGCTTTCCCTCGGCTTATCACCCCTCCTTTGCCCTGGGAATAAGCAGAAATAATATCTTTCTTCCCGTATATGGCTCCTCCTGTAGGAAAGTCAGGTCCTTGGACAAACTGAAAAAGGTCTTCCGTAGTGGATTTGGGGTTTTTTAGCAAATAAATTGCCGCATCGCACACTTCGGCAAGATTATGGGTTGGGATATTAGTTGCCATGCCCACTGCAATGCCGACGGCGCCGTTCAGCAGAAGCTGGGGAGCAGGAGCAGGAAGTACAGTGGGCTCTTGCCTTGTCCCGTCATAATTATCCATAAAATCCACTGTATCCTTTTCAATATTCCTAAGCATTTCTTCTCCAATTTTGCTCAATTTACACTCGGTATATCTTGCAGCAGCCGGCGGATCCCCGTCAATTGACCCCCAATTTCCTTGACCTATCACCAGGGGGTACCTTAAAGAGAAGTCCTGGGCCATCCGGGCTATAGTATCGTAAACTGCCATATCGCCGTGAGGATGATACTTGCCTAAAACTTCTCCTGTCACCGCAGCAGATTTTCGAAAACTGCCACCCGGAGAAAGGCCCATGCCATACATGGCATAAAGTATCCTTCTATGGACAGGCTTCATTCCGTCCCGGACGTCAGGAAGAGCGCGGCTGACAATAACTGACATCGCATAATCAATATACGAAGTCTTCATTTCGTCCATTATTTCTCTGGAATCAATTCTTTGTAAATTTTTATTGCTGTTTTTCTTCTCCGCCATTGTTTTTTTCTTCTAATTTTTCTGGATCTAAATTTTCCAAACCCTCTTCTTCCAGCCTTTCCAAAAAACTTTTCAGATTTTCTTCGTCAATCTCCGGGAGTTCAAACATAGGAAAATCCTGAAGGTCTTCTTCCACGGCTTCCTTATCAAATATTCCTTCCCAAGGGTTTCCTTCTATCCTCATAATAGTCCTTTTTACTTGAAAAATCCATAAAAAAACTAACAATATTCCCAAAAAAACAACAACAGCCCAAACAATAACCTTTCTTTTTTCCGGGGGCAATTGTCTAATCTTTTCTAAAAAATTCACGAATTAAGGCTTTAAAATGATAATCTTGGCAGAATCAGAGGGGATATCCTTCTTTTTAATGCTTAGTTTGGGAAGAGGCTCTATGTTCTTTACCCCGGCTTCCTTAAGAAAGCCTTCCAAGCTTCCCAGTTTCGGTTTCAGCTTTGGAATCTTATAATACATGGGAATAGTAATTTTGGGCTCAATCTGGGTCATTATCTTAAGAGCTTCTTTGCTGTCTAGCGCTTCTTCTCCTCCGACCGGAATCATTAAAATATCAACGTCTCCTATGGCTTCTATCTGCTCCGGCTCCAGCTCCTTTTGCTTTAGCAGCCCGAGATGGCAAAGAGCTATTTCTTCTGTTTTGATAACATAGATCGTGTTTTCTGCTTCTCCATGATCAGAAATTCCTTGAACGGAGCAGCCCTTGACATCGTATTCTCCGGGCCCTGAAATCAGAAAACATTCCTTGTCTAAACCGGAACTTTTGTGGCCAGTCAGCAGCATAATATCGCATTCGCTTTTAGGCCCTCTAAGGCCGGTGTCTTTTGTTAAAGGATCTATCAGCAGATTTAAAGAATCGCCCTTGCCTCTCTGCGAGCTTATCTTGAAACAGGTCTGCCCATACCAATTAATGTTCATAGCTTTTTTACGGTAATAATTTAATTTCTTCTATTTTATCATTAACAAGCTGATTTTTCAATTGTCCCCAAGCCCCTTGCCTTCTAAATAATTCTATGTTAATTTCAAAGATAATATGAAAAAGATACTAGCTGACAACAATCTAGTTAAACCGCCAAAAGTCGGAGAAATAGTTGAAGGAAAAATAGTAGGCAAGGGAAAAGCCTCCGTGTATTTGGATTTGGGAACCCAGGGTACAGGGATAATTTACGGCAAGGAATTTTACGATGCAAAAGAGGAAATAAAGAAACTGCAGGATCAAGATGCTCTCTGCGCTAAAATAGTGGACCTGGAAAACGAAGAGGGGTACATAGAGCTTTCCCTGTCTCAGGCCAACAAAGAAATGGCCTGGAAAAAGCTAAGAGAACAAAAGAAAAACGGCGAGACTTTTCCGGTTAAGATAGTGGGGGCAAACAAAGGAGGGCTTCTAGCTAAAGTTTCAGGAGTTCCTGCTTTTATCCCCGCCTCCCAGCTGTCTCCTGAAAACTACCCCAAAGTAAAAGACGGCGATACCCAGGAAATATTAAAATCTCTGCAGAAACTGGTAGGCCAGGAGATAGAAGTTAAAATCTTTGATCTTAGTCCGCAGGAAGACAAGCTTATTCTTTCTGAAAGGACCAAGGAAAACGAGAGAACAGAGGAAATACTCGAAAGCTACAAAAAAGGAGATGTTGTTGAGGGAGAAATTACCGGAGTGGTTGATTTCGGGGCATTCATAAAGTTTCCTGTCGGAGAAGACGAAGCAAACACCGTAGAAGGACTTATACATATTTCAGAGCTCGACTGGCAGCTTATAGAAGACCCTTCAGAAATAGTAAAGGCCAAACAGAAAATAAAAGCAAAAATAGTTGACATCTCCAACGGCAAGGTTTCCCTTTCCTTAAAGGCTCTTAAAAAAGACCCCTGGGAAAAAATCGAAGAAAAATACAAAAAAGGAGATATTGTCGAGGGGAAGGTAAAAAAATTCAATCCTTTTGGAGCTTTTATCCAGATAACGGATAAAATTCAGGGACTTTGTCATATTTCAGAATTTGGAGCCCTGAAAAGAATGGAAGAATCCTTAGAGATAGGAAAGAAATATAAATTTGAAATAGTTTCAATCGATTCTAAAAACCATAAAATGAGCCTGAAGTTGGCCAAGTAAAAGAACAGGAGGGCGCTGCCCTCTGTTTTTTTATACCCAAAACACTTGACATTTTTTATAATAGAGTTATAATATAGTTAGTTCTTTTAAGCATAAGGAAAGAAACCA
The DNA here is from genome assembly GCA_964493085.1 of uncultured Candidatus Saccharibacteria bacterium. Taxonomy (GTDB): domain Bacteria; phylum Patescibacteriota; class Minisyncoccia; order Minisyncoccales; family GWA2-38-27; genus CAYXTC01. The sequence goes on along the minus strand of CAZBLV010000004.1, from coordinate 27,744 downwards.
GAGAAAGGAATTTTCGCCATGACAGACCAGAAGATCCGATGGGAAACTTGCCCAGTTTGCGGCAAGAAGAACCGCCACCCCGACCACCCTCTTTGCTCGCAGTGCAACCGTGACTACAACGAGCTAGCCGCAGAGAGCGCTGCCAACTTGGAGCCCTTCCCCAACCGGGTGGAAATGGCCTACCGGAAAGGCATCCAGACTCTCACCCGGATGACAGTGGAGCACCAAGAAGTTGCGGCAGTAACCCAGCCGGTGCTCCAGAGAGCTGGCAGAGAAATCCAGGAAAGCCTGAACAGAAGGATTGACCGGGAGCTCTTTCACCAGGCCAGACTGAGACGCTACCGGATGCTGCTGGAAGAAGGCTCTCCGGAAGTCAAGGAAGCCGCTGAGCTAGAACGCCGGCTTTTCGCGGCGATCTGTTCGCTGAAGGCCTTCCTGGAAGGAATCGAAGACCGACAGGAAGAAGCAGACCAGCCCGCACCAGAAAGCGAAGAGGCCGAGTAGCGCCCTCTCCGCTCCTGCATTCACCGTTTCTTTCCTTTTGCCTAAGGGCCTCGTTTAAAACACGGGGCCTTTTTTCTTGAATTATCGGGAATAAAATGGTAGATTTAGTAAAAGATGAAAAATAAATCAATTAAAAACTTAATAAAAAACTTTGTCGGCATCCTTTTAATTTTCCTGGTTATTTCAGCTATTTTCGGCTTGTTTGCCAATCCGTTCGAGGAGAAGAAAAAGATATCTTTTAGCAATTTCGTAGAAGATGTTGAGCAGGAAGAAGTGAAAAAAGTAACTGTGGAAAATTCAGAGCTCATAATCACTTACAAAGACGGAGAAGAAGCTATCTCCAGGAAAGAGCAAGAAACAGCTCTTACTGAATCTCTTCTTAATTACGGAGTCTCTGCTGAAAAGATTAAAAAAATAGAAATTGAAACTCGGCAGGAAGGCGGCACCTGGGCCTGGCTGTTGCCTCTTTTGGTCTATCTGCTCCCCCTTTTGCTGTTTGGCTTTTTCTTTTTCTTTTTACTGAAACAGGCAAAAACCGGAGCCTCCCAAGCGCTAAGTTTTACTAAAGCCAAAGCCAAGCTTTTCGGAGCCAAGGGGTCCCTTAAAGACAAAGTTACTTTTGACGATGTGGCTGACCTGAAAAATGCCAAGGAAGAAATGAAAGAAATTGTTGACTTTCTTAAAGAGCCTCAAAAATATCTAAAAATTGGCGCCAGGATTCCAAGAGGAGTTCTTCTTACGGGCATGCCTGGAACAGGAAAAACATTATTGGCCAGGGCCGTGGCCGGAGAAGCAAAGGTTCCTTTCTTTTCCATTTCAGGATCAGAATTCGTAGAAATGTTTGTGGGAGTAGGAAGCAGCCGGGTCCGGGATCTTTTTAGTACTGCCAAGAAGACGTCCCCTGCTATTGTCTTTATTGATGAGCTGGATGCCATAGGAAGACACCGGGGAACCGGAATCGGAGGAGGACATGACGAAAGAGAGCAAACCCTTAATCAAATCCTAACGGAAATGGACGGATTTGAAAGAGGGGCAACCGTCATTGTGATAGCTGCCACAAACAGGCCTGACGTTCTAGATCCTGCCCTTTTAAGGCCAGGCAGGTTTGATCGGAAAGTAACCTTGGATCTGCCGGATATAAACGGCAGAGAAGCAATTTTAAAAATCCATTCCCGAAAAACACCATTAGCCCTAGACGTAGACTTAAGAGAAATTGCAGAAAGAACTCCCGGTTTTTCCGGCGCCGATCTGGCTAATGTTATTAATGAATCTGCTCTTTTGGCGGCAAGAAGAAACAAAAAACAAATATACCAGACAGAATTGATAGAATCCATTGAAAAGGTTCTTTTAGGCCCCGAGAGAAAAAGCCACATTCTTACAGAAAAAGAAAAGGAAATCGCAGCTTACCACGAAGCAGGCCATGCTCTTGTCTCCTCCTTTTCTCCTCAAACGGAGCCTATAAGAAAAATATCGATCATTGCCAGGGGTTCTGCAGCCGGATACACCCTGAAAATGCCGGCCACGGAAAAAAGATTAAAAACAAAAACAGAATTTCTTTCTGAAATTTCCACTTTGCTGGGAGGGTATTCGGCCGAAAACTTCAAGTTCAAAGAATTAACCACTGGAGCCTCCAACGATCTCAAAAGGGCCTCGGAGCTGGCGAGAAAACTAGTGAAAGAATACGGCATGTCAGATCTTGGCCCCATATCTTACGGAGAAAAAGAAGAAATGGTTTTTTTGGGAAAGGAAATATCAGAAGAGAGAAACTATTCAGAAAAAATAGCCGCTCAAATTGACAAAGAAGTAGAAAAGATTATAAAGAAAGCGCTAGATAATGCCAAAAAAATCATTAAGAAAAAAAAGAACATCCTGGATAAGCTTGCCAAAAAGCTAATCGAGAAAGAAACCATAGAGAAAAAAGATTTTGAGAATATAGTAAAATCAGAGAGAAAGAAGCCTTCTAAAAAAACCGCAAGAAAAGAGATAAAAACAAGAATAAAAAAAGTAAAGTAGCCTTGGGCATGTAGCTCAGCGGTCAGAGCACCAAACTTATAATTTGGCGGTCCTGGGTTCAAATCCCAGCATGCCCACCACGGGCGCGTAGCTCAGTTGGCTAGAGCGTCACACCGACATTGTGAAGGTCACAGGTTCAAGTCCTGTCGCGCCCACCGGCCTATGAAGTTAAAAACCATTTACGAAGACAAGAACATCCTGGTGATAGAAAAGCCTGCCAGGATGATTGTTTTTTCAGAGGAAAGCTCCAAAAAAACAGTTATTGATTTTCTTCTAAAAGATCATCCCGAATTAAAAAAGGCGGGGCCTGCCCCAAGACACGGGATAGCCCATAGGCTCGATAAAGACACTTCAGGAATTTTGCTGGTAGCTAAAAACAATGATTCTTTGAAATTCCTTCAAGAACAGTTTAAAAAAAGAAGAGTAGAAAAGAGATATCAAGCCCTGATAACAGGAAGCTTAAAAGAAGGAGGAGTTATTAAGACATTGATCGGCAGAGCAAAAAAAGACAGAAAAAAGCAGAAAGCTTACCTTCCTTTCGAGCCCGGAGCAAAGGGAAAAAGAGAAGCGGTAACAGAATACCGGGTATTGCAAAAATTCAAAGAATATACTTTAATAGAAGCCAGACCCCGCACAGGAAGAAAGCACCAAATAAGATGCCATTTCGCTCATCTCGGCCATCCCATAGCAGGAGACAAGCTTTACGGGTTTAAGGATCAAAAAGACATAGGCCTGAAAAGACACTTTCTTCATGCCAGCTATTTAAAGATAAAGGCGCCGGACGGCAAGGGAAAAGAGTTCTTTTCTGAAATGCCAAAAGAATTAAAAGAAGTTGTTAACAAATTAGAGAAATATGAGCAATAAAATAGAATTATTCAACCAAAAACAGCTGAAAAAGACCGGAGAGAAATTAGACATTAGGCCCGGGGACCATGTCAGGATTAATCAGTCTATTCAGGAAAAAGACAAAGAAAGAATCCAGACCTTTGAAGGAATGGTTATAGCCAAGAAGCACGGCAAAGGTGTTTCTTCTACTATTACGGTAAGAAGGGTTGTTTCCGGCGTCGGAGTGGAAAACATTATTCCTATCCATTCCCCGTCTATTAAAAAAATAGAGGTTATTAAGCGGTCTAAAACAAGAAGAGCCAAGCTTTATTATCTAAGAACCGCCAAAGGGAAGAAAGCAAAACTAAAAAGAAAAGATCTGGCTGAAGCCATTGTTTTCGAAGAAGAAAAACCAGAGCCTCCCGAAGAACAAGAAAAAGATACTTCAGAAAAACCAAATGAAGAAAAAGCGGAAGATGATAACTCTTCAAAAAAAACTGTAAAAAAAGAAGTGGCATCCGAAAACGAAGTTAAGACCGAAGATGAAAAAAAATAAAAAACGAGGCCGCCTATACCGCAGGTCTTGTCACTACAGATGGTTTCGAAAAATTCTCAATTATTAAAAGTGCCTAATTTTAAAAAATAAAATTGGCGAAAGAAGAAGTTCTTAATAAGTATTTTAAAAATCGAAAATAAGGAGATAGAAAGAACATTAAAAAAAACTAAGGGGGCGAGTGATGGAATCGGTAGACATCTATGCTTGAGGGGCATAGGGGAATTATTCCCGTGAGGGTTCAAGTCCCTCCTCGCCCACACCACCATAAAAGGGCGGTTAGCTCAGTTGGCTAGAGCGACTGCTTTACACGCAGTAGGTCGCAGGTTCGAGTCCTGCACCGCCCACTGGAACATTTTTTCAAATTTAATAAAATAGACAATAAGCCGCGGTAGCTCAGGGGTAGAGCACATCTCTGAAAAAGATGTGGCCGTCGGTTCGATTCCGACCCGCGGCACAAAAATTGCGGGAGTAGTTCAGTGGTAGAACGTCTCGTTGCCAACGAGAAGATCGCGGGTTCAAATCCCGTCTCCCGCTCCAAAACCCTTGACAAATGCTTTTAAATAAGCTAAAATGGTGTAACCCCCACGAAAGGGGGTTTTAAAATGAACTACTATAAAGTTGGCCCCACTAGGGGCATAAAAATATCAACAATCTTTATAATATCTGTTTTCCTAATCGGATTAGGAACGAGCGTTTTTGCTTTAAAAACGCACAAAACCTTCTCAAAAGGAGAAATTTCCCTTTCTCCCGAAAGCCAGGAAATGTCTATGATTGAAGGCAATAGCTTGCTCCCGATAGCAGATCCCCAGCTTCCGATGAGAGCATCGCGGGCCATTCCTATGATAATTACCGCTTATTCTAGCACCATAAGCCAAACATACGGCGATCCCTTTATCACCGCATCAGGAGATAGGGTAAGAGATGGCATTGTCGCCAACAATCTTCTCCCCTTCGGTACTAAAATAAGGATTCCGGAAATTTACGGAGACAAAATATTTATAGTAAAAGACAGGATGAACTCAAGAAAAGGCAGTTATCATCTTGATATCTGGTTCTCTGAATACTGGCAAGCAAAGAGCTTCGGAGTAAGATCTGCCAATATCGAGATACTGGAAAATTAATCATTACGCAAAAGCCCGCCTTAAGCAGGCAGGTTTTTTTGTGCCCGGGGTGGGGATCGAACCCACACGGGTGAAATACCCAACGGATTTTAAGTCCGTACTGTCTACCAGTTCCAGCACCCGGGCATAATAGAGGCACGGGTGGGATTTGCACCCACGTATAACAGTTTTGCAAACTGCTGCCTTAGCTGCTTGGCTACCGTGCCACTAACCTTGATTGTCCTTGTTTTTCTTTATTCTCTCTAATATTTCTTCTACTCTACCGGCGGCTTTTGATTTCTTCTCTTTTAAAAACCTTATTCTGGGAACAGGCCTCATGTTTAATCTCTTGTTTAATTGCTGTTGTACATCATATATATTTTCTCTCAATAAAGCAAATATCTCTTCCTCTCTGGTCTCCGGCATAACAGAAACATAAATTTTACTTTGGTTAAGATCGGGAGAAGTGTCTGCTCTCGTCACTGTTATTAAGACTCCTCCGGTTTGGATGTCTTTGCTCAACGTCTTGGCAACCTCCTCTTTTATCAACTGATTTACTCTTTTGATTCTGGGGTTCATTTAAAGGTTAACTTCCTGTTTTTCTTTGATGTAAGCTTTGATAATATCTCCTTCTTCCATTTTAACAGATCCCTCAAAAAGAATGCCGCACTTTGCTCCTTTTTTCATTTCTTCCGTATTTTTCTGCTCTTTTCTAAGTTCAATAATTTTTCCTTCCCCCAGCCGGTCTTCGTTTCTGAAGACCTCTGCTTTGACCCCCTTTCTAATGACTCCTTCTGTTATTTTAGCCCCTATTATCTGTCTTGATTTTTCTGTCCTGAAAACAGCAATTACTTCTGCCTCTCCTAAGTCTTTTCTAACTATTTCAGCTTCCAGTAAAAATTTCAAGACACCCCTAAGATACTGGGCTAATTCATAAATAACTTCAAACAATTTTATCTGCACCTTGTCTCTTTGAGCTGCAGCTCTGGCTGTTTGGTTGGCCTTGACTCTGAACCCTACAATAATAGCGTTTCCGCTCTTGGCCAACTTCACGTCATTTTCATTTATTTCTCCTACCTGTTCTCTAAGGATCCTTATTGCGGCTTTTTCTTGGGGAATCTCCTTTATCACTTCGCTTAATGCCTCCAAAGAGCCGAGCACATCTGCTTTTAATATTATGTTTAACACTTTTTGCCCCTCTTTTATTTCAATCTTTTCCGGATTCAGGCTTGCTTTTTCTTTTATTTCTCCTTTTGCATCTTCCAGGCTGGAGAAAACCCGCACTTTGTCTCCGACAAAGGGGTTTTCCTCCCATCCCACAACAAAAGCAGGCATAGAGGGGACGGCTTTTTCAATGTTTTTACCTTGAAAGTTTTCCAAGGTCCTGACTTTGCCTACGGTAGTAGAAGTGCCTATAATATCCCCTTTCTTTAAGATTCCTTCCTTGACAAGCACAGTGGCAGTAGGCCCCCTGGTAGGATCCAAACGAGACTCTATAATCACTCCGTAGGCCGGTTTAGAACTGTCCGAGGCAAGATCTTCCATCTCGGAAACAAGCAGAATAACCTCTAAAAGTTCTTCTATGCCCTCTTTGTTCTTTGCTGAAATATTAACAGAAGGAATTTTCCCTCCCACAGACTCTGCCAAGACATCTTCTTTCATAAGTCCTCTTTTGACTTTTTCCGGATCTGCTCCAGGCTTGTCCATCTTGTTAATAGCCACTACCATTGGGATTTGCGCTTTCTTGATATGATCTATCGCCTCTTTGGCCTGGGGCTTTATCTCCTCGTCTGCTGCCAGTACCAGTACAACTATGTCTGCTACCTGCGCTCCTCTTGATCTCATAGCAGAAAAAGCTTCATGCCCGGGAGTGTCGATGAAAGTTATATTCTTCCCTTGATGGTCGACTTCGTAGGCTCCTATATGCTGGGTAATCCCCCCTGATTCTTTGGCTGTAATTTTTAAATCCTTGATCGCCTCCAAGATAGAAGACTTCCCATGGTCCACATGGCCTAAGATTGTTACTATCGGCGCCCTGGACTGCAGTTTCTTTTCTGCCATAATTATTTTCTGTTAATTGCCTTATTCAGGATTTTTTCTTCCTCTCCGGACAAGCTATGTTCTGGCCTGCCCTCTTTTACTCTTTTCCCGTAAACCCTGTTTCCTTCCTGGCTGTAAAGGCTTGTTATTATAATTCCAGTATTGTTTCCGTCAAGAACAACTACGGAAAAACTTTGGTTTCCCCCTACGCTGGAAAAAGGATTGTATCTTACCATCTCTATCTTCTGCACCGAAAGCTTGCTGCTTTCTTTCAGTGTCTCCAGCTCCCCTGAAAGGCGTTCTACTCTCTGCTGCACCTCTTCCAGCTGCTTTAAGGCCTTTTTAGGAATATCTTGTTTCTTTTTTTTGGAAAAATTAAACATATTTTTTGTTTGCTGCGGTGGGGGGAGGATTCGAACCTCCGATGGCGTAAGCCATAATGGTTTTCGAAACCATCTCGTTAAGCCGGACTCCGACACCCCACCTCCTGTGCCCCTAATAGGAATCGAACCCATATCCCAGGCTCCGGAAGCCCGTGTTTTATCCGTTAAACTATAGGGGCTGGGCTATGATATAAAAATTTTGTCTTGTTTTTCTTTCATTTTTTATAACGCCTGACTCTTTAATTTTAAAGCCCGATGCCCTGACAGTCTTCCTAAGCTCTCTTAAAGAAAAGCAATGATAATACCTGTTAACTTTTTTGCCCCACGGCTCCAGAACATCCCTGAAATCCATTCTCGTTTTACCCAACAATTTCAAAATGGTATATTTAACTAGTAAAAATATCTCTTTTTTCTGGCAGAACTTCCAGGCAGTCAGGACAAGCAGTCCTCTTTTTTTCAAAACCCTGTTTGCCTCTTTTAAGAATCGGATTCTTAATTCTTCGGAAGGAATATGGTGAAAAACAGCAATGCTGTATATTTTGTCAAAATATCTGTCAGAAAAAGGAAGCTGAAGAGCGTCGGCTTTCTTAAAAACTGTCCCAGGATATCTTTCTTTGGCTGCCTTTATTAGCTCTTCTGAGCTGTCTAGGCCAACATATTTTGCTTTTTTTTCTTTGATAACAGGACGGGCTCTTCCGTTGCCGCATCCCAGATCAAGAACTTTGTCTCCTTTTTCTATCAAATCAAACAAGAAAACAATCTCCGGCCAGATTTTATTTCTAGTCCTTGAAAAATCCCGGGCAATAAGGTTATAATCTTTTCTTGTCTTGCTTAAAAGGCGCTGGGCGTCTTCTTTATCCATAACAATATGACTAAATCTGAAAAATCAGTCAAGGAAATAATAAAAAACAGGAAAAAGGCATTAAAAGATTTAGATAGCGTTAAAAGAGAAATAGCGAGAAAACTAAATCTCCAGCCTGTTTCCAATGTCAAACTATTAGAATCATATCACAGATTGGTTAAAAATAAAAGGATAAAAAAGGACAGAGAAATAGAATATTTGCTGACTACCCGCAAAACAAGATCTCTTTCCGGAATTGTTAATGTCTCTGTTCTGACAAAGCCTTATCCCTGCCCCGGGAAATGCATTTACTGCCCAAGAGAAGACAACGTTCCGCAAAGCTATCTCAAAAAAGAGCCGGCTGTCCAGCGGGCTATTTTGAACAAATTTGACCCCTATCTACAGATTCAAACCCGCTTGAGGTCATTGGTTAAAATAGGCCATCCGATAGACAAGATAGAATTAAGAATAATAGGGGGGACCTGGAGCTATTATCCCAGAAAATATCAGTCATGGTTTGTAGCCAGATGCTTTCAGGCAGCCAACAACTTTCCTAAAAAAATTCATTACAGTCCTTCTTTGAAGAAGGAGCAAAAAAAGAACGAAAGAGCGAAAAACAAAATTGTAGGAGTTACCATAGAAACCAGACCGGATTTTATAACCCAAGAAGAGATAAAGAGGCTGAGAGCGCTTGGTGTCACAAGAGTGGAACTGGGAGTCCAAAGCATATACGAGGAGGTTTTAAAAATCAACAAAAGAGGCCACAAAGTTTCTGCCACCGTTAAGGCCACAAAACTGTTAAAAGATGCGGGATTCAAAGTTTCTTACCAAATAATGCCTAATTTGCCCGGGTCTACCTTTAAAAAAGATGTTAGAATGTTTGAAGAGCTTTTCTCAAATCCTGACTTTTGCCCGGACCTTTTAAAAATATATCCTTTGGCTTTAGTAAGAAAATCTCCTCTCTACAAATACTACCTTAAGGGAAAATTTAAGCCTTATTCTAAAAAGAAATTAATCAAGCTTTTGATTGAGATAAAGAAGAGAATACCCTATTGGTGCAGAATTCAAAGAATAATCAGAGATATCCCGTCTCAAGACATTGTAGAAGGAGGAGCTAAAGCTTCCAACCTTAGAGAAGTTGTCCAACAAGAAATGGCAAAGAAAGACCTAAAATGCAAATGCATAAGATGCAGAGAGGTGAAAAAGAATTACAGCCCAAGAGAAAAGCTTTGCCTTTTCAAAGAAGAGTATAAAGCTTCTGAAGGAAAGGAAATATTTTTAAGCTATGAGAATAAAGACCGGACCCGCCTTTACAGTCTTCTAAGGATGAGGATTTCTTCCAGCTATTCCCTTCCTACTCTCAAAGACTGCGCCATTGTCCGGGAAATTCATACCTACGGCAGACTAAGGCCTCTGATAAAAGAAAAAATAGCTTCTCCTCAGCACAAAGGATTAGGAAAAAAATTAATGAAACAGGCAGAAAAAACAGCCCTAGAAAACAACTTGAACAAAGTGGCTGTCATTTCGGGCGTAGGAACGAGAAACTACTACAGGAAAATAGGATACAAATTAAAGGCAACCTATATGATAAAAAAAATGCCCTGATAGTCTTGCTGCCAAGACAAGTCTTTTTTAGATATCTTTTAGATCCTGGATACCCTGGTTAATCCGGAGCAAGGCACTATTTCAATTCCTTGCCTTTCTAGCTCGTCTAAAAATAAATTAACTCCCAAGGAATCAGAAGACATGTGCCCGGCTATCACTACGTTAATGTTGGCAGACTCTGCCTCTTTTTTGTGTTCCTCTGACATATGCATTCCCACCACAGTTCCGATGCCGGCTTGGGCCATCTTTTCGTAAAGCTTGGAAGAGCCCTCTGTCCCTCCGGTAATCTCGGTCAGAGCTATCTTGCCTGCCCGGTTTTCTTTGTTCCCTACAAATATTTTCGGACCTGCTCCTATTTTAGCGGCACTTTGGTATTCCGGAATATTTTTGAAAATCTCCATTAGATCCTCTATTCTTTCAAGGCTGCTGTTTTCGATTTTCTTCCTAAGAAAGTCTGCCGCTAAATTATCACAAATTGTGTGAAGGCACATTAAATTAAAGTTAAGAAGCCTGGCAGCGTCTACTGTCCTTTGGTGATTGGCGGAGTTGACGCCCCTAGCCACTTCTGAAATCCTCTTTTTCATCAAGTTTTCCGCGATATTGATCGGGACTCCGTATTGATGTAAAACATCGCACTGAAGATCCATTACTCCGGCCAAATTAGCCAGCCCCTTGCCTAAAGGATGATGCGATATTATTAAATCTATTCCTCCCAATTCTTTGGCCAGAAGAACTTCAGCCGGCTCTATGTCAATGCCAACCAGAACCTTTTTGATGTCTTTATCTTCTGAAATATTCAGAATTCTGGAGTCAGCATAGGGGTTTTCAAGCAGTTCTGTGTCAAAATCATTTTTCTTGCTGTCTGGCATTTTCTGGTATTTCTTTTTCTTTCTTTCCAGAATGCTGTTAATTTGATCGTCGCTTCTAAAATCAGCTTCTTTGGCCTTGTTGACAGCTAAATTGAATAATTCTTTAATTTTCATTTTTGGTTTTCAAAAACTTTTTATACAATTCGTTAATCAGCTCTTTTTGTTTCTTATAATCTAAAACCCGGCTCCTGATCCGAGCCTTTTCTTTTCTTATATGTTTCCTCACAGAATTTGGCAGCTTCTTTTTCATAGTCTAAAAAGATTTTATCAGCTGAATGCTTTTCCATCAAAAAAACATAACTAAAATTAGTTTACAGGAAAGATAAAGGAAAATCAAGCCAAGGCATTTATTCTCCCTTGATTACGGCTAAAGGAGACAATTCGGCTACTTTTTCGGCTAGCCCCGCTTTTTCAACCACTTCCACCACCCCGTTAACGTCTTTGTAGGCCGCAGGAGCTTCTTCGGCTATTCCTTTCATAGATCGGGATTTAATTAAAATCCCTTTTTCTTCTAAATCCTTAACCAGCTCTCTTCCTCCCACCTCTTTTTTCGCCCGATGCCTCGACATAGTTCTCCCCGCTCCATGGCAAACAGTATGCCAGGCCTCTTTTGACTTCTCTGTTCCGGACAAGACATAAGAGGATGTGCCCATGGTGCCGGGAATCAAGACCGGCTGTCCTGTATCTCTGTATTTTTCTGGAATCTCTGGGTGGCCTGGGGGGGAAAGCCCTGGTAGCCCCTTTTCTGTGGACTATCAGCTCTGCCTCCTTGCCGTCTATTCTGTGTTTTTCGATTTTAGCTATATTGTGGGCTACATCATAAAGCATAGACAGCCCGCCTTTGCCTATAACGCTTGCCCAAGCTTGTCTCAAATAATAAGTTATCATCTGCCTGTTGGCCCAAGCATAGTTGCAGGCAGCAGCCAATGCTTTAGAAAACCTCCTTCCTTCCGGAGAGTCAAAAGGAAGACAGGCCAGCTCTTTGTCCGGTACCTTAAGATTATACTTTTCCATGGCTTTCTTTGCTGTTTTTAAATAATCAGTGCAGTTTTGATGGCCCAAGCCCCTGCTTCCCGTATGAACCATGATTACAATCTGGCCCTTAAAGAGGCCGAATATATCGGCCTTTTCTTTGTCAAAAATCTCTTCTACTTTCTGGATTTCGCAAAAATGATTGCCAGAGCCCAAAGTCCCTACCTGCCCTCTTCCTCTTTTTTTGGCTTGCTCGGAAACAAAAGAGGTGTCAGCATTTTCCATTCTTCCTTTTTCTTCGCAGTACTCGCTATCTTCTTCCTGGCCGTATCCCTTTTTTATCAAATAAGCGGCCCCTCCTTCCAGAATGCTGTCAATCTCTTTAAGAGACATTTTGGAGTCCCTTTCTCTGCCCAAGCCAGAGGGTATGTTCTTCTGAATTCTTTCCGCCAGTTCTGGTAAATAAGGTTCAATTTCCTTGCTTGCACAGCCTGATTTTAATAATCTGACTCCGCAGTTCTCGTCAAATCCCACAAAACCGGGAGAAATTACTCCTTCCTTGAAAGCTCCCACTCCTCCGATAGGAGGGCCATAGCCGGAATGGATGTCGGGCATCGCAATGGCATATTTTACTATGCCCGGCAAAGAGGCTGTGTTTAAAAGCTGTTCCAGGGCCCTTTCTTCAACGTCAGCAAAGATACCCTCTGAAGCGTAAACTCTGGCCGGAGCTCTCGTTCGAGGGCTAAAAGAGGCGGGCGCCTCCCATAAATATTTGTTTATTCTTTTAAAATACTTCTTAACCGCCATACAGGTTTATTCTCCCTTTTCTTTTGTAAATAAAAAGGCCAGAACAGGGAGAGGGAGGAAGGCCCTGTTCTGGCTGCTGAATAGGCGGGAGGCGACCATTGCCGCCCTCTTTTTGCAGGAGGAGGGAGACCTGCAAAGATTGCCGCCTATCCGCTTTTTTAAGGTTCTGTCTTCTTTATAATTAAAAAATAAAAGCATGTCAAAGGGCTTCCTCTGCTATTTTTTTATCATTCCAAGGAATCTTTCTGCCGTTCGCCACGCACATCCAAGATTCAGACCCTTTTCCTGTAATAATGACTTTGTCTCCCGGCCCGGCAAGGCTAATCGCTTTCCTGATTGCTTTTCTGCGATCTAGGATCTCAAGACAAATTTTTCTCGAAACTCCGCTTTTAATGTTGGAAATAATGTTTTGGGGATCTTCGTCGTAAGGATCCTCATTAGTAATTATTATCTCGTCGCAGTATTGCGAGGCAATCTTCCCGAAGACCGGCCTTTTCCATTTGTCCCGCCCTCCGCCACAAGCACCAAGCACGCAGATCATTCTGTTGCCGTCTTTTATGTTTTTATAAACTTTTTCCAAGGCAGCAGGAGTGTGGGCATAGTCTATAATCACAGAAAAAGGCTCTTTGGCGACTACTTCCATTCTTCCGGGCATTTTTTCGATTTTTTCCAAAGCCTTCCTGCATTTTTCCAAATCAATGCCTTCAGAAACAGCCACAGCAATGGCTGCCAAGCCGTTATAGGCATTAAATTCCCCTATTAACCCAAGATTAAATTCTGTTCCCTGCACTGCAAAACTAATCCCTTTTTCGCCAGAAGACAACAAAGACGCTTTTAAAACCGAAGCCTGTTTGCTGTCTTTATTCTCTAGGGCATAGCCGTATTTCTTTTTTGCCCGTTCTTTTAAGAAATATCCAACGTTTTTGTCGTCCAGATTAAGAATATGGGTTTCCTTGGTCTGTCTGAAGAGCTTTATTTTTGCTTTTCTGTAGTTTTCAAATCCCTTGTGAGACTCTATGTGCTCGGGGCTTAAATTGGTAAAAACTGCTGTATTAAAAGATATAAATTTGTGCCGGTGCTGTTTAATGCCCTCCGATGTAACTTCCAGAACACAGTAGTCACACTTGTTTTTAACCGCTCTTTTTATAAATCTCTGGATCTTAAACCGCCCCGGCATTGTCATTTTAAGCTTATTCTCCCATTTGTTGTCCCCTATTTGAAAATTAATAGAAGACAACGAGGCAACTTTGGCTCCTGATTCTTCTAATATCTTAACAATAAGTCTGACCACGGTTGATTTCCCGGAAGTTCCGGTCACCCCAATCACCCGTATCCTCCGAGAGGGAAAAAAGCTGACAAAGCCCCCGATCAAGGCAAGCGAATAGTGGTAAGCGCTTAAAAAGAAAGCCGGTGTTATTTTCTTAATAATATTTTTAAGACAATAAAAATTCATATACTTAATTTACCATACGAGAACGGATTAAAAAAGAAAGCCGGCTTTTAGCTGCCGGCTTTTTGTTTTAAAAAATCTTGTATTCCAGTCCGTCCCTTAGCGCCTGGAGGCTGGCCACGATGATATTGGCTGAACAGCCTACTGTAATCCAGTGCTCTCTGCCGTCTGAAAAGCTGATAAGAACTCTTACTACGGAAGCAGTGCCGTTTTTCCCGTCCAAAACGCTTACTCGGTAATCCTCTAAAAAAATGCTATTTACGCAAGGATAAGAATCAGAAAGCGCTTTCCTAATGGCTTTGTCCAGAGCATTGACCGGTCCGTTGCCCCCGGAAACTTCTTTCCTTTCCTCATTCCCTATTTTTACTTCGACTATTGCCTCTGAAGAATGTTCAGAACGTTTATTCCCCACTGTAACCTCAAACTCCAGTACTTGGAAAAGAGGGCAATAGTCCCTTCTGCTTTTCCGGGCCAGTATTTCCAAAGAGGCTGTCGCTTCATCAAAGTCAAATCCCTGTTTTTTCTTTTCTTCTATCCGAGAAAGAAAAATTTTTCTTTCTTTGCAGCTTAAGCCGGCTTTTTCCATTATCGCTGAAACTCTCATTTGTCTTCTCCTGTTCTTTTTTCAAAGATCTAAAAAAGAAGGCCTCTTCCGAGAAAGAGGCCTAAAGATTATTATTTAAAAAAATCAAGCGAGCCTCTTTCTTGAAAAAGAATTAATAATAATGATATTTGCTATTCTCTTAAAAAACATGTCTAAGTTAAAACTAACAAAAAGAAGGGCGCTTTGTCAATTCTCCCCCAGTATTTTTAAAGCTTGTTTTACTCGCTGCTCTGCGGTTTTGCCCTCTCTTGAAATTTTTTTAAGGGTTTCTCTGGATTCTTGCCGGGGAAAGCCGAGATTGACAAGAACTTCTTCTGCTTCGTCTTTTCGGGAAGGTTTTTCCCTAGGGCTTTCAATTTCCCCTGAAAGTTCTAAAATAATAGCCATGGCTTTTTTTCGGCCAATTCCCGGAATCTCTTTGAATAAGCTGCTGTCCCGTTTTTCTATTCTTTCTTTGATTTTTTCAATAGGACCCAGGGAAGATATTTCAAGAGCGGCCTTGGGGCCGACTCCCTTTATTTTCTCTACCAATTGAAAAAACTCCAATTCTTTGTAATCCAAAAATCCGTACAAATCGAACCTGTTTTCTCCTATAGCTGAAAAACAGAACAGCTTGAGGCCTTTTTGTTTCTCTGATATTTTAGAAAGGGTCTTTTTGGAAAGAAAAACCTTAAACCCGATATTGTTTACTTCTAAAACAATGAATCTCTCCTTTTCGACAATGACATCTCCCTTTAAATAGCTTATCATAAAATTATTCTACCATGTTTCAACTTTGTTCCCAATTCCAGCCAACCGGGGATCAGCCCAGGGCGATTAAAGAGCTGGTTTCCAATATTAAAAAAGGCGTAAAAAACCAAGTTCTTTTAGGCGTTACTGGAAGCGGAAAAACCTTTACAGCAGCAAAGACAATCGAGAAAATCCAAAAGCCTGCGCTGGTTATAAGCCATAATAAAACTCTGTGCGCCCAGCTGTACCAGGAGTTCAAAGAGTTTTTTCCAAACAATGCTGTTCACTATTTCGTAAGCTATTACGACTACTACCAGCCAGAAGCCTATATCCCCCAAACTGACACCTATATTGAAAAGGACGCTCAAATAAACAAGGAAATAGACAGGCTAAGGCATGCTGCCATCCAAGACCTGCTAATCAGAAAAGATGTTTTAATCTGCGCTTCTGTTTCCTGCATTTACAACATTGGATCTCCTTCCAATTATCAAAAGGCCTCTTTTGAAATAAAAAAAGGGCAAAAGCTGAAAAGAAGAGAGTTATTGCTATTGCTTGCTTCTCTTCATTACCAAAGGAACGACTATGATTTCGCTCCCGGCAACTTTAGAGTAAGAGGCAATATTATAGAAGTGTTTCTAATAACAGGGAAAAAAGCACTGAAAATAATTTTCTCGGAGAACAGAATAGAAAATCTTTTGCTGAAAGAATCAAAAGAAAAAGAGATCTCCAGGTTCAGGATCTTTCCAGCTGTTTTCTGGACTGCGCCAGAGGAAAGCCTGAAAATTGCTGTCCAAAATATAGCAGAAGAGCTGAAGGAAAGAACGGATTTTCTTAAAAATCAGGGCAAGCTGTTGGAAGCCCAAAGACTAGAAGAAAAGACCCGATATGATTTAGAAATGCTTGAAGAAACCGGCTACTGCCACGGCATTGAAAATTATTCCCGGCACCTAGAATTCAGGAAGCCGGGAGACGCCCCTTTTTCTCTAGTCGACTATTACAAAAAACTGCACAATTCTGACTTTCTTGTCTTCGTGGATGAGTCCCACATGACAATTCCCCAAATTAAGGCAATGTCTGTGCAGGACAAAATCAGGAAAGAAACCTTGGTAGAGCACGGGTTCAGGCTGCCTTCTGCCATTGACAACCGCCCTTTGACCTTGAAAGAATTTGAAAAAAGAATGGATAAAGCTATTTACGTTTCAGCTACCCCGAACGAATATGAAAAGAAAAGATCACAGCAAATAGTAGAACAGCTGATAAGGCCTACCGGGCTTTTGGAGCCAGAGACCGAAATAAGGCCCACTAAAAACCAAATCAAAGACCTGATCAAAGAGATTAAAAAGACAGCAGAAAAAAAAGAAAGGGTTCTGGTTATAACCCTGACCAAGAGGCTGGCAGAGTCTCTGTCTGAACGGCTTTCAGAAGAGGGAATAAAAGCCAAATGGCTCCACTCTGAAGTAAAAACACTGGAGAGGCCCGGCATTCTTAAAGACTTAAGGAAGGGAAAGTACGACGTGCTGGTAGGAATCAATTTGTTAAGAGAGGGCTTGGACCTGCCGGAAGTTTCCTTAATCGCCATTCTTGACGCCGACAAAGAGGGTTTCTTAAGAAACAAGACAACCTTGATTCAAATTATGGGAAGAGCTGCCCGCCACCCGAAAGGGAAAGTTCTTCTTTACGGAGACAAAATAACAGAATCGATGGAAAAAGCTCTTAAAGAAATAGAAAGAAGAAGAGAGATCCAGAAATCTTATAACAAAAAACATAACATAAGGCCAAAGCCGATTACTAAAGAAATAAGGCAATGGCTTTTCGGCGAAAGGGGAGAAAAAACAGAAGCCGAATTTTATTATATTAAAGACAAAAAGCTTTTAGAAAGAGAAATGAAAAGCGCAGCCAAAAACCTTGACTTTGAAAGAGCTGCTAAAATAAGAGATCTTATTAAAAAAATAGATCATTGACCTCTTTCTTTTTTTAATCAATAATAAATTAGAACCTTAACAGCAGAAGAAAGGATAGACAGTGAAAATTCTTGGATTCGTTCCGGCATTGCCAAAGCCCCACTATTTTTCTAAATTCAGAATCCCCAGCATCGGACTGCTGACCCTGCTTACCAAAGCAAAACAGGCCGGCCACCAAACGGCCCTGATAATGGAAGAGATTTCAGGGCTTCCTGAAGAAAAAATGGCCCGAAAGATAAGAGAGGCAGATTTAATAGCTGTCTCTTCGCTCTCGGCCACCCATCCTAGAGCAAAGCAATTTGTCTCTTCTGCCAGAAGGATAAGCCGGATTCCCGTAGTAATGGGAGGTCCGCACGTAACTTTTTGCCCAGAAGACGGATTAAGTGTGGCAGATTTTGTTATTCGTTACGAAGGCGAATTCGCCTTTCCCGCCTTATTGGAAGCTCTGCAAGGGCTAAAGGACATCCGGCAGGTTCCCAATCTTTCTTGGAAAAATGGGAGGGAAGTAGTCCACAACCCAGTTTCTGAAATTCTTCCCGACCTAGACGACGACTCCCCTTTTCCTGATTACGGCATTGTCTTGAACAAAAAGTTTCTTCCTTTTGTTTCTCTTGAAACCAGCAGGGGATGTCCTTACCGGTGCAGTTTCTGCTGCGTGCCTAGAATGTTCAAGGCCCCAAGGCAAAGAAACCCGGAAGCAGTGGTAGAGTACATAGAAAGAACCAATCCTCCGGGAATTTTCTTCTGCGACGACCATTTTGCAGGCGACAGAGAAAAAAGCAAGAGAATCCTTGAGTTAATGCTCAGAAGACTGGATCAAATCCCTCCTTGGGCTGCCCAAGTAAGGGTGAGCGTAGGAAAAGACAAAGAATGGTTAAGATTGGCTAGAAGAACCGGCTGCAGATTTTTATGCATGGGCTTTGAATCAGTCAATCCCCAGTCCTTAAAAGAAGCTCATAAGGGGCAAACCCTTGAAGAGACTGAATATTGCCTGGCCCAAATTAAAGAAGCCGGACTCTTAAAATCAGTGCACGGATCCTTTGCTGTCGGTTTCGACGCAGACGACGAAACCACAGCAGTAAGAACGGCTAAGTGGGCCAGAAAAATGGGGATCCCTTCTATCCAGATAACCGTCTTGACTCCTCTTTTCGGGACTCCTCTCCACCAAAAGCTTGAAAGCGAAGGAAGGATCCTGACCGATTACCCGGGCAACCATACAGGGACAAGAGCCGTCTTTAATCCTGCCCGGATGACTCCGGAACAGCTTCAAAAAAGCGTTTTCGCGGGACTGAAAGAGTTTTCCTCTTTTAAGACTATTCTGTTTTTTTTCCTTAAAGGAGGAATGGACTTTTTCCGGGAGTATCTGGCTGCTATGTTTAACGGGAAAATCCTTATTAAGAACCTGCGGGAAGCCAGCATTAAGCTCTATATCAGAAACTTGATCAGAAAGCTGGAGAAAAGATCGAAAAACTTTATCCGCGACTTTCTCAGCAGAAAAAGAAAGGCGTGAAGAAAATATTAAAACGCAAGGCAAGCCCTTGCGTTTTTTCTTTATTCATGATAAATTATCCCTATTATGCCAGTTACCACAGCGGCCAAAAAAGCGCTTCGGCAAAACAAAAGAAAGAGAGAAAGAAATCTGATTTACAAAAAGAGAATAAAAGACCTTGTTAAAAAGGTCCAGAATTTAATTAAAGAAAATAAAAAGGAAGAAGCTAAAAACTTGCTGCCCAAGCTTTACAAGGCCGTAGATAAAACAGCAAAAAGGGGAATTATCAAAAAAAATACTGCCTCCAGAAAAAAGTCCGGAATTGCCAAAATGATAAACAGAGATTAAACGCCTGCGACAAACATGTCCAGAGCCAGCTCAGGGACTGTCTGCCCAGTTTTTATGTCTAAATCTACCTTGAAAATAGTCCGGTAGATTTTTTTTAATTCCTCAAAGGAAAACTGCCGGGACTGTGAAAAGCTTTTTCTGGCGACAAATGGATGAAGGCCGCTTTTCTTTAAAACAAGAACGTAGGGCTGTTTTTTCTCGACAAAGTCTTTGACCAAAAGAATATTCCGGAATTGGTAATTAATCATAGCAAGAAGGTACAAGGGAGCATCCCCTTTTTCCAGATGTTCGTGCAATAAATTAATCGCTTTCTTTTTGTTCTTCTGGGCTATGGCGTCAATTGTCTTAAAAATATCGGTCTCCAGTTCAGGCCTTACTAAAAATTTAACGTCTTCTGGAATAATCTCCTTTCCGTCCTTGTAGTTGGTTAGTTTATTAATCTCCTGGCTCAAACGCCAGAGATCGCAACCGACGCGCTCAATCAGTTTTTCAAGAGCAGAATGAGATATTTTCCCTTTATTTTTCTCGACTTCTCTAAAAGACCATTTTCTTAAGTCCGCTCCCTTTAAAAGATTAAACTCCTGCGATCCGGATAACCCCTTGAGGAATTTTGCAAGTTTGTTCTTTGAGTCAACTTTCCCTTTTTTAAAAATAAGGATTGTGTCGTCTCCTTTCTTAAGAATATCTTTGTTATCCATAATCTCCCGCTCAAGGAGATAATTGCTAAAAGGGTCTTCGATTATTAACAGTTTCTTTTCTTTAAACATGGATGTCTGTTTGATGTTGCTTCTGAAATCAGCAAGGTCTTTTTCTGAATTATCTGAAAGCCGGCCTGCATACTTTAAGTCCAGCCCGCTTTTGTGGGCTTTTTTATGTTTCTCAACAACTTCCTTAACTTTCTCTTTTATCCTATAGCCGTCCTCTCCGTAAAGAAAAATAATCATAATTTATCAGGCCTTTGGCATTTTGGGCAGAAATGAGCGCTTCTGCCGTTGACTTTTATTCTCTTGATTTTTGTCCCGCAATGAGGGCACTTCTCTCCCTCTCTCCGGTAAACCTTTCTTTCTTTGTCAAAAAACCCTTTTCCCCCTTCTATGTTCCTATAATCAGAAATGCTCTCCCCGCCAAGAATGATTCCCTTCTTTAAAACTTCCCGGACAGCTAAATAAAGCTTTTTTAGCTCTGAACCTTTAAGTTTCGTAGCTTCTCTTAGGGGGTGGATTCCGGCCCGCCACAAAGCTTCGTCTGAATAGATGTTTCCCAGGCCGGCCAAAACCTCCTGATCCATTAACACTTTCTTAATCTTGCCTTTTTTAAGCTCTTTTTTAAATCTTTCAAAAGAAATCTTCAGGGGATCCGGCCCTAGCCTGTCGAACAATTCTGAATTCTCCAGATCTTTTGTTTTCCAAAGCTCAACTTTGGCAAATTTCCTTAAATCAGAAAGGGCAAGCATTTTTTTGTTGTCCAGAAAAAACATTAAATGGATATACTGGTTGTCTTTGTCTTTCAAAAATCCCGGCTCTTCTGCTTCCCATTTTCCGTTTTTTTCTTTCCATTTCCCGTACAACAAATGTCCGGTCATTTTTTGGTGGACCAGCAGAGAATATCCTTCCGAAAGATCCATTATTATATTCTTGCCTTTTCTTCTGGCTTTTTCAATCTTTTTTCCCTTTATTTTTTCTTTAAAATCTTTAAAACTGGGTTTTTTCACTATTTTCTCAAAATCCGCCCACACATCAACAAAGGTCCTTCCCAGGACCTTTGCTTTTAATCCCCTTGTCGTAACTTCTACTTCGGGAAGCTCTGGCATCTTTTACTCCTTTAGATTATTTTTTACTTTGTCGATTATTTCGGTTGGAGTAAAATGAGCTTTAATC
This sequence comes from uncultured Candidatus Saccharibacteria bacterium, assembly GCA_964493085.1. Lineage (GTDB taxonomy): Bacteria > Patescibacteriota > Minisyncoccia > Minisyncoccales > GWA2-38-27 > CAYXTC01. The sequence continues at coordinate 6,771 of CAZBLV010000004.1, read as the reverse complement.
AAATAATCTTCAGCTCCCATTTTCAGGCCCCTGTCAATGTCGTCCTTGGCTCCCAGGTTAGAAAGAATGACCACTGGCAAGCCGGAAGAGGACTGTTTAAGGCGGGCCAAAACCTCGAAGCCGTCTATGCCCGGAAGAATAAGGTCAAGAAGCACAAGATCCGGCTTATCTTCCGAAGCAGATTTTATGCCCTTTTCTCCGTCAGCTGCTTCGATAATATCATACCCTTCCTTGATAAGCTTCTGGGATATGAGTTCTCTAAGAAACTTGTCGTCTTCAATTATTAAAATCTTTTTTGCCATATTTTTGTTTAAAAACAAGGGAATAGAAGTTTCTCTTGCTTTATTAAATAAGATTTTTAATTTTCTTTATAATCGCCTGAGGGTCAAACTGGGTTTTTGCCACCAAATCTTCAGCCCCCAGATCTTCGGCTTGCTTGACCTCGAATTCCTGCCCTGAATTGGAAATAACTATCACGGGCAGATCTTTAAAGCTCTTTCTTATTTGGTAGAGAATCTCAAATCCTCCTTCAAGAACAGAAAGATCCAGCAAAACAAGATCGGGATTTAAAGCCCTAGCCCTGGAAAGGCCTTCTTGACCGCTGGCAGCTATAACTACTTCGTAGCCTTGCTCTGTCAGTTCTTTTTCCAAGATTTCATTTACGTCTGTTTCGTTTTCAATTATTAAAATCTTTTTTGCCATACCTCTAATTACTATTTTAGCCGATCCAGAGCTTAAATCAAGTTAATAAAGCCCGCGGCCCATATATTCTCCAAACTTCTTTTTAACAGGAAGAGTAAAATAAAAAGATGTTCCTTTGCCTTCTTTTGACCTAAACCATATCCTGCCTCCGTGCGCTTCAACAATATTTTTAGTAATATAAAGGCCCAGTCCGGTGCCCTCTGTTTCTGTCTTTCTTGCGTTGGGAGCCCTAAAAAATTTTGTAAAAACTCTTTCTTGCTGATCTTCGGGAATACCCATTCCATTATCTCTAATTTCCACTTGGACTTCTTCGCCGTCTTTGCTTTTGCCCAATAAGACAGTGATTTTTCCTCTTTCTCCGGTGTAATTAACAGCATTTTCTAAAAGGTTCTTTGTCGCTATTTTTATTTTATTCTCATCCATCATGACTTGAGGAAGGATTTTGTCTAATTTTTCAACCCTGACAGCAAGGCTTTTTGCTTCTATTTGACGTTCAAACAATTCTAACGAAGAACCAATAACTTCCTCTACGTCTCCCAGCTCCATCTCGGAAAGAAACCTCCCTTCTTCTATTTCCGCGATGTTCAGCAAATCGCTCATAAGAGATATTACTTTGTTATTGGTCTGATAGGCCTTCTCTAAAAGCTCTTCTTGTTTTTTGTTGACTTCTCCTAAATCGCCGTCCAAAACCATTTTTAAAGACCATTTAATAGCAGAGGTAGGAGTTCTCAACTGATGGGCAGCAAGGGTAACAAACTCGGTTTTCATGCGATCAACAAGCTTTTCTCTGCTTACGTCGTGCAATACCACAAGGGTGCCGACCCTGCTCCCTCTCCTTTTCATAATTACTGAAGTAATTTCTACAATAGAGTTACTCCCTATTTTCAGCTCTCTTTTAAAAACTTCTTTTATTCCTCCGCCAAGCAGGCTAACCAAAGGGTTGGCTCTTGGAAATTCTGTTAAGCGCAAAATTGACTTTCCCAGAGCTTCTTTTCTTGGAATGTCCAGTATTTTCTCTGCCTGGGGGTTTATCAAGCAAACTTTATTGCCAACGTTAAAAACCAGCACTCCGTCTGTAAAGTAGTCTATGATAGTTAGGGTCGTTTCAGCCTCGCCCTCTCTGCCCTGAAACATTTCCTGCAAAGTTTGTGTTTCTTTTTTCTTTTTTTTATTCCAGAACATTGTTATAAAAGCTCTAAATTATCTTTATTTTCCAGCTCTGAAAGGCGGCCCGTTAAAGTTTTAAACTGATATCTGGAAAAAATCTCCTTAATCTCCTCTTTATTATACCCTCCAAAAAAACATTGTTCCAATTGAAAACCAATAGGGAGTTCTTTTTCAATTTTCACCAGACTTTTGGACAAAAAAGCTTTCTTTCTGTTTTCTAAAAGCTTCTTTTTCAAGGAATCTTTGATTCCGGAAGTTTTTCTTATTTTATAATAAAGATTTTCTAAGCTGCCAAATTCTTTTATCAGCTTAATGGCAGTCTTTTCTCCTATGCCGGCTACGCCCGGGATATTGTCTGAAGGGTCTCCTCTCAAGGCCTTAAAGTCAATAAGCTGGCAAGGCTTTAGGCCCTGGTATCTTTCTGATACTTTTTCAATATCATACAAGACAGCATCCTTAATTCCCCTCCTTAGATTGTAAACTTTTGTTTTTTCGTCAACCAGCTGCAGCATATCAAGGTCGCCTGTAAGAATAATTGTTTCTATGGTCTCGGTCTTCTTTGCGATTGCTCCGATTATGTCGTCTGCTTCATATCCTTTTTTTTCAAAAACCGGAACCTTGAATTTTTTTAAAACCTCTTTGGTCTTTGGGATTTGGGAGAGAAGCTCGTCAGGCGCCTTTTCCCGAGTCGCCTTATATTCTTTGTATTTTTTATGGCGAAAAGTAGGGGCGGGAAAATCAAAAGCTGCTGCTGCATAGTCGGGCCTGAAGTCTTTAACAGCCCTAAAAAAAGCAAGTAAAAATCCGTAAAGAGCATTAACCATCGACCCGTCTTCAGCCGTTAGTTCGGGAAGGGCGTGAAAGGCCCGGTGGATTACGGCATTGCTGTCAATTATAATTATTTTATCTTTTTTAGATTTCATAAGATATCTTTCTTTTATTCTCGCCAATAGTTTCAAATTTTATCTTCAAAGATTTTCTTGGAAGAGCTTTTTCCACTTTTTCGGGCCATTCCAGGGCAACTATATTGTTCCCTTGGATAATTTCTTTAAACCCCAGCTCTAATAATTCTTTCGGCCTTTTCAGGCGGTAGCAATCGAAATGATAAAAAAAATCAAAACCAGAGCTTGGTATCTTGAACTTTCTCATTATTACAAAGGTGGGGCTTAAGATCCTTTCTTTTATAAGGAGGCCCCTGGCAAAGCCCTGTAAAAATGTAGTTTTCCCGCTCCCCAAATCTCCCCTAAGAGCAATAATAGAAACCCTTAGGCTTCTTCTTAATATTTCTTTGGCCAGCTCTGAAGCCATTTTTTTTGTCTGGTCTGAAGAATTGCTGATGTGTGTTTTTTCCACTAGATTTGACTATTGGGCTAAATTGGGATAGATTAAAGTAATCAATTAATCTATTTTAACCTTTTAGGCGAATAGAAACAAGAAACATGGCTTCTTCAAATGCTGGCGAAACCCAGAATAAAAAAATAACAGGACAAATAAAAATCAGCCCTGATATTGAAAAAGACGCCAAGAAAGAGGTAACTAACATTACCAATCTTAAAAAGAAAATAGAAAATAGCTTAGGCAGAAAAACCACGGACCTGGTTGAAATTATCCTCGCCGGAGCCTTCTACCTTGAAGGGTCGGACATCCACCTTGAGCCGAGTGAAAAGGAAGCAAAAATTCGCATAAGAATTGACGGCGTTCTGCACGATATTATAACTTTTGATTTGGAGACCTACGCAAGAATAGTAGGTCGCATCAAGCTTCTGTCAAAGCTAAAGCTGAATATTGCAAATCGGCCCCAGGACGGCCGTTTTTCTATTTTAATAGAAGATATTTCAGTGGAGATTAGAACCTCTTCCCTTCCAGCAGAATACGGGGAGTCGCTGGTCTTAAGAATTCTAAACCCGAGATGGGTGGTAAGCATGGAAGAACTGGGGCTAAGAGAAGATCTTCTGAAGCTTTTTCAAAAAGAAATCAAAAAGCCCAATGGAATGATTATCTGCACCGGGCCTACAGGATCTGGTAAAACAACTACTCTCTACGCCTTTTTGCGGAAAATTATAACGCCGGAAATAAAAATTATCACTATAGAAGATCCCATTGAATATCATTTAAAGGGAATCTCTCAAAGCCAAGTGGACGAATCCCACGGCTACAACTTTGCCAACGGGCTAAGGGCGGTTGTCAGGCAAGACCCTGATGTAATTTTAGTAGGAGAAATCCGCGATCTGGAGACAACTCAAATTTCTTTGCAAGCCGCCCTTACAGGACATCTGGTTTTAAGCACGGTCCACACTAACGACGCAGCCGGCACAGTGGCCAGGCTCCAGGCCCTAGGAGAAGAGGCCTCAAGCATTGCCCCCGCTCTAAACGTGGCGATAGGGCAGAGACTGGTCAGAAGGGTTTGCTCCAAGTGCGTTAAAATGAAAAAGCCGTCTCCAGAACATTTTAGGGAAATAAAAAGAACCTTAAAAAATATCCCGCATCACGTAGAACTCCCCGAGATAACCGAAGACACGAAGATTCCCTACGCCGAAGGATGCAAAGAGTGCAATTTTACAGGATACAAGGGAAGAGTGGGCATTTTCGAAGCCTTTGTAGTAGACGATGAGATGGAAAGGTTTATTCTAAAATCTCCTTCAATAGCTGACATGAGAGAAAAAGCCGTAGAAAGAGGCATGGTTTTAATGAGACAAGACGGATTTATAAAGGTATTAAAAGGGCATACCACTATAGCTGAAGTAGAAAGAGTAACCAGAGAATCGGAGGAAAAAGAAATTTATTAAAAAAGAGCTTAAGGCTGGGGGTTAACTTGATTTTAGGAACCAACCTTTAAGATTTTCCCGAGGAATTGCTTCGCCGGAGCCAAACAACCCATCTAGCAGAAAATCCCAACCCCCCAGCCTTAAGCCCTATTTTACAATCTCTAATTTTAATACTTTATTATAATTTTGTCAAGCCCCCATGGAGAAAAACCATCAAACTAACCCTTTGACAGACCCGAAAGAGGAAATAGTCGACTCCACTTTAAGGCCCAAAAAATGGGCGGACTTTATAGGCCAAGAAAAGATAAAAAAGAATCTCCGGGTTATGACAGGGGCAGCCCGCAAGAGAAACGATTCTTCCTGCGACCATATTCTGTTTTACGGAAACAGCGGCTTGGGTAAAACTACTCTTTCTTACCTTATGGCCAAAGAAATGAACAGCAAGATAAAAACAGTTACCGGCCCTTCTATCAAAAAAACAGGGGATTTGGCAGCTATTCTCACTAATTTGGAAGAGGGCGATATTCTTTTTTGCGACGAATTTCACAGAATGAACAAGGCGGTGGAAGAATTTATTTATCCCGCCCTGGAAGATTTTAAACTAAGTCTGGTTTTAGGGAAGGGGCCCATGGCCAGAACAATGGACTTAGAGCTTCCCAAATTCACTTTTATTGGAGCCACTACCAGGATCGCTATGATCTCCACCCCTTTAAGAAACAGGTTTGGAGCCATTTTCCGGCTTGCTTTTTACAAACAAGAAGAGATAGAAGAAATTATTAAAAGATCGGCTGAAAACTTAAGAGTAGAGATTGACTCCGAGGCCGTAAGGATAATAGCTCAAGCATCAAGGCTGACCCCCCGAACAGCCAACCGCCTCTTAAAAAGAGTAAGAGACTTTGCCCAGATAGAAGAGAAAGAGACTATCAGCAAAGAGGTAGTAGAAAAAGCGCTTAAGTTCTTAGAAATAGACTCTTCAGGACTGGAGCCGGGAGACAGAAAAATATTGGCGACCATTATCAGCAAGTTTAAAGGGGGTCCGGTAGGACTGCAAACATTGTCTGCTGCCACTTCAGAAGAAGAAGACACTATACTGGATATTTACGAACCCTATCTTCTCCAGCTGGGCTTTATAGAAAGGACTCCCAGGGGAAGAGTGGCCACAGAAACCGCTTACAAATACCTGAAAGTTTCCTACAAAGAACATCCAAAGCTGATTTAGCCGATGTTAAAGCGTTTTTGCTTTTTCTTTATTCTGCTCTTTTTTCTTCCCTTTTCTGCTGAAGGGAGTTTTTTAATAGACATTAACGCCGCTTCTCAAGAAGAATTGGAAGAAATAGTAGGAATAGGGCCCGTGCTGGCAGAAAGGATAATAAAAGCCAGACCCTTTTATTCTTTAGACGACTTAAAAAGAGTTGAAAGAATAGGAGAAAAAACCCTGCAGAAGATTAAAGATCAGGGATTAGCCTGGGTTGATCCTGATGAAATGGAAACAGTCCCGGCTGCTGTTGAAAAAAGCAACTCTTCGGAAACTTTCGAACAGAAGACCGAGATAAAAGCAGAAAAGGCCGGTCAAGGCAGGTTCTTAAAAGTTTTTCTTCTTGCTTTAGGCTGCGCCCTGTTTCTGGCAACAATGATCCTCTTCCTTAAAAAAGCAGTGCTAAGGCCTAATCTCTAGGAAGACGGCGTTATCTCCCACCACTTAGGCGGCTTAGCGGCTTCTCCGCCAAGGTCAATCTTCATATCCTGATAACATTTCCCCGAATCGTTTTCTGCCCACAAGACCAGGGTGTATTTCTTGTTAAGAGGATATATCTGTTCTGGAGGATCTTTCAGGAGAGAAGTATTCCCGTCGCCAAAGGCCCATTCATAACTACACTGGTCTCCGTTCGGTCCGCAGTTTAAGCTCGTGTTTGCAAACTCCATTTTCATTTTGTAGTCCTCTTCCAGAGTAGTGCAAAGACCTGTTTGATTGGTATATAGACATTCTGACCCTCCTTGAGAAACCCATTCCCCTTCTTCTTCTCCTTCTTGGTAATACTCATAGCCAAACTGAGGCCAGGGCCATTTTTCAAGGGTAAAGCTTTCTCCTGTGGTCCATTCTCCCCATTCTGTTTGGTCTTTGACTCTTACTTCCCAA
>CAZBLV010000003.1:0-18913 GCA_964493085.1 uncultured Candidatus Saccharibacteria bacterium | reverse complement strand
AAATGTCTGAATTGGTCGGGGTGCTGGGAATTGAACCCAGATCACACGCACCCCATGCGTGCATAATGCCATTATACGACACCCCGGATATCTTTTATTTGCTTTCCGATCTTCCTTTTTTATTAAGGGCTTTAAGGCACTTGCTGCAGGCCTTTACTCTTTTCCCTGAAGGCAAAGTAACCCATTGCAAATTGGGGTATTGTCTTTTTTTGGTTGTAGGGTTGTATTTTCCGCGGAGCTTTACTCTTCTCTGGACCATCATTGATCCTTTGCCGCAGATTGCGCATTCTTTTGCCATATGTAAAAATAATAGCAATAAAAATAATCTTTGGCAACCCCTTTTAGAAATGGTATAATCACTTCTTGAATATGGGAGACATAGAATTCAAAATCTTTTTGTATCTGATAATTGTTTTTTCTGCCGTGTTTCATGAATATTGCCATGGGTGGATGGCTTATTATTTGGGCGATCCTACCGCCAAGAATGCCGGCCGGCTTACCTTAAATCCCATAAAGCATATCGATCCCATAGGGACCGTAATTCTGCCCTTGACCCTGCTGTTTTTTATGGGGGGATTTATCGGCTGGGCAAAACCTGTTCCCTATAACCCTTATAATCTGAAAGACCAGAAATGGGGCTCTACCAAAGTAGCAATAGCAGGTCCTGGCGCCAATGTTTTAATAGCGCTGGCAGTAGGTTTGGCTCTAAGGTTTTTACCCGTTTCAGGCCTTGCTTTAGTGGCTCTTCACTGGATTGTTTTTGTTAATATCTTTCTGGCTCTTTTTAATCTTATTCCTCTGCCTCCTCTAGACGGCTCTAAATTAATAATGGATCTTTTTCCCCAATCTCAAGCCGTAAAAGCTCTGGAGCGGTCTTTTGTAGGAATATTTTTAGCTATTTTGCTGGCCTTATGGGTGTTGTCGCCCCTTTCTCAAATTATTTTTCGGCTTATTACGGGGAGCTCTTTTCTTACAGTCGGGCTTTAATTGTTGACATATATTTTTTATTTTGATAATCTGTAAAACTATAAAGCGTTAATCGCTGAATTTTTTTCTATGCCTACTATTCATCAGCTACTAAAGAATAAAAGGAAAAAGACCAGAGCCAAAGCAACGGCTCCGGCCTTAAAGTACGGCTTTAATACTTTGAAGAACAGGCCCAGTAAATACACCTCTCCTTTTAAGAGGGGAGTTTGCGTTAAAGTGTTTACTGTCACTCCGAAGAAACCGAATTCTGCTTTGAGAAAGGTGGCCAGAGTAAGACTAAGCAACGGTACAGAGGTGACAGCTTATGTCCCGGGAGAAGGGCATAATCTTCAGGAACACTCGGTGGTTTTGTTAAGGGGCGGAAGGGTTAAAGATCTTCCCGGAGTAAGATATCATGTAGTAAGGGGAGTGCTGGATACGGGCGGCGTTGAAGGCAAAAAACAATCAAGAAGCAAATACGGAACTAAAAAAGAGAGTAAATAATTTATGCCGAGCTCTAAAGAAATAAAAAAACATCCAATAATTCCAGATCCTGTTTTTGGAGACGAAACAGTAGCCAAGTTTATAAACTATATTTTAAGGAAAGGGAAAAAAACAGTTGCCAGAAAGAACGTTTATAAAGCCTTTGACGCCATTAAAGAAAAAACCAAACAAGATCCTGTGGAAGTTTTTAAAAAAGCGATAGAAAACGTTACTCCTTCCCTAGAGGTAAGGCCGAAAAGAGTCGGCGGAGCAACTTACCAGGTTCCCACCGAGGTTACGGGAAAAAGGGGATTAGCGCTTTCTCTTAGGTGGATTATCCAAGGAGCCAAGGCCAAGAAGGGCAGGTCTTTAGCCGATAATTTAGCCCAAGAAATTATGGATGCTGCCAAAAACGAAGGGACAGCCATCAGAAAAAAAGAAAATATGCATCGCATGGCAGAAGCCAACAGAGCTTTTGCTCACTTTGCCTGGTAATTAAAATATAATGCCAAGAGAATATCCAATAGAAAGAGTTAGAGACATAGGGATCATTGCCCACATTGACGCCGGGAAAACAACCGTTAGCGAGCGGATTCTTTTTTATACCGGAATTTCCCATAAAATCGGAGAAGTTCACGACGGAGCAGCTATTATGGACTGGATGGAGCAGGAAAGAGAAAGAGGAATTACCATTACTTCGGCAGCGACAACTTGTTTTTGGGTACCCACAAGAGAAGAAAAAAATAAAGAAAATGAATACAGAATAAACATTATTGATACTCCGGGCCACATTGATTTTACAGTCGAGGTTCAGAGGTCTTTAAGAGTTTTGGACGGAGCGGTAGTGGTTTTTGACGGAGTGGCCGGAGTAGAGCCTCAATCTGAAACAGTTTGGCACCAGGCGGATAAGTACCAGGTTCCAAGGATTTGCTATATCAATAAACTAGACAGGACAGGCGCTTCTTTTGAAAACAGCTTTAATTCTATTTTAGAAAAACTCACGCCCAATGCAGTTGCTCTCCAAATTCCCATTGGAGAAGAGTCTAGCCACGAAGGAATAATAGATTTAATAAAAATGAAGGCTGTTAAGTTTGACGGAGACTTCGGCCAGATAATCAAGGAAGAAGAAATACCGGAAGAATTTAAGGAAAAAGCCCAGCAATGGAGAGATAAAATGATTGAAAAAATTGTTGCAGAAGACGAATCCCTTTTAGAAAGATATTTAGGAGGAGAAGAAATTTCAGAAAAAGAATTAAGGCAAACCCTTAGAAAAGCGACAATCGGCTACAAATTAGTCCCTGTTGTTTGCGGCTCTGCCCTGAAAAACAAGGGGACGCAGCCTTTGCTTGACGCCGTAGTTGATTATTTGCCTTCGCCTCCGGAAAGGCCTCCGGTAGAGGGGTTGAAGCCCAAAACAGAAGAAAAAGATACAAGAGAAGCAAAGGATTCAGAGCCCTTTGCGGCTTTGGTTTTTAAAATAGCGGCAGACCCCTATGTGGGAACCTTGGCCTATTTCAGAGTATACTCGGGAACCTTAAGCAAGGGATCTTATGCCTACAACTCCGTTACCGGAGAGAAAGAGAGAATAGGAAGAATAATCAGAATGCATTCTGCTGAAAGAGAAGAAGTGGAGGAAGTCTACGCAGGAGACATTGCAGCTACGGTCGGACTGAAAAACACTAAAACAGGAGATACTCTTTGCGACGAAAAGAACCCCATTATTTTAGAGAAAATAGAGTTCCCAGAGCCTGTTATTTCTATTAGAGTAGAGCCTAAGTCCAAAGAGGATCAAGAAAAAATGGCAACAGCTCTCCAAAGGCTGGCAGAAGAGGACCCTACTTTCAGAGTCAAAGGAGACATAGAGACAGGGGAAACTATAATCTCTGGCATGGGAGAACTTCATTTGGATGTTATTATCGACAGAATGAAGAGAGAGTTCAAAGTAGAGGCCGGTGTGGGCAAACCCCAAGTTGCCTACAGAGAAACCATTAAGCAGGAGAGCGAAGCAGAAGGGAAATACATTAAGCAGTCCGGGGGCAGGGGCCAGTACGGCCATGTTGTGTTAAAGGTTATTCCCAAAGAGAGAGGAGAAGGTTTTGAATTCGAAAACAAGATTAAGGGAGGTTCGATCCCTCAAGAGTTTATTCCAGCAGTAGAAAAAGGAGTGAAGGAGGCTATGGATAACGGCGTGATAGCGGGCTATCCCATGGTTGACATTCAAAGCGTTCTTCTTGACGGATCCTTTCACGAAGTTGATTCTTCGGAAAACGCCTTCAAAATAGCAGGCTCTATGGCTTTTCAGTCAGCGACAAAGAAAGCAAATCCTGTGTTGCTGGAACCCATTATGCAATTAGAGGTAATAGCGCCGGCTGAATTTTTCGGCGACATTATAGGGGACCTTTCTTCTAGAAGGGGAAGGATTGAAAAGACTTCAGACAGATTGGCCATGAAAGTAATCGACGCTAAAATACCTTTGTCTGAAATGTTCGGCTATGCCACCGTATTAAGGTCTTTAACTGAAGGGAGAGGAAACTTTACCATGCAGTTTGATAAATATCAGGAAGTCCCTGCCAGCATTTCCCAGGAGATAGCAGAAGGCAGAAGACGATAAATTCGCTTGACTAACTTGTCTTTAAATTATATAAAGGTTGATAGGTGTTGTTATTCTAAAAAAGGGTTGACTTTATTCCAAAGATCCCTTAAAGTAGTAACATAAATTTAATAAGTAATTAGTAATCGAGCAGGAGGCGGGTATTGAATGCTTAGCCCCTGTGAAACAAATATGGCAGAGAAAGAAAAATTCGAAAGGGGGAAACCCCATGTCAATGTTGGAACCATTGGCCACGTAGACCATGGCAAGACCACTCTAACAGCAGCGATACTCCACGTTTTAAACTTGAAGGGGCTGATTTCTGCTGAGAAATCTGTTGATCAGATTGACGCTGCGCCGGAAGAAAAAACAAGAGGGCTGACTATCGCCGTCTCTCATCTTGAATACCAGACAGAGAACAGGCACTATGCCCACATTGATTGTCCGGGCCACGCAGACTATATTAAAAACATGATTACAGGGGCGGCTCAAATGGACGGCGCTATTTTAGTGGTGTCTGCAGCTGACGGGCCCATGCCTCAAACCAGAGAACACATTCTTTTAGCCCGCCAGGTAGGAATCCCTTCAATGGTTGTTTTCTTGAACAAAACAGACCAAGTTGACGACAAAGAGATGATTGACTTGGTTGAGTCTGAAATAAGAGAGCTTTTAACCAAATATGAATTTCCAGGAGATGATACTCCTATAATAAAGGGATCCGCCCTAAAGGCGCTGGAGGCAAAGTCTGCAGAAGACGAAACCGCCCAGCCCATAACAGAACTGTTAAAGGCGCTGGATGAATATATCCCAGAACCGAAGAGAGATGTAGACAAACCCTTTTTAATGGCTATTGAAGACGTCTTTTCTATTGAAGGACGGGGCACAGTAGCTACAGGCAGGATTGAAAGAGGAAAAATTCATCCTAACGACGAAGTGGAGCTAGTCGGAATAAAAGATACCAAAAAAGTGGTGGCAGTGAGCGTAGAGATGTTCAACAAGCTGCTTGACGAAGGAGTAGCCGGAGACAATGTAGGAATTCTGCTTCGCGGATTAAAGAAAGAAGACGTTGACAGAGGACAAGTTTTATCGGCTCCTGGCTCTGTGACTCCCCATACTGACTTTGAGGCCGAAGTATATGTATTAACAAAAGAGGAAGGTGGCCGCCATACGCCTTTCTTTAACGGATACAAACCCCAGTTTTATATCAGGACGACTGACGTAACAGGATCAGTTACTCTTCCAGAAGGAACCGAAATGGTTATGCCCGGAGACACGGTTAAGTTTACAGCAAAACTGATCGTTCCAGTAGCTCTTGAAGAACAGCAAAGGTTCGCCATTAGAGAGGGAGGCAAGACAGTTGCCTCAGGCGTAGTTACCAAGATAATTAAATAAGAAGCGCGAGGTGCCAAACAGAATTCTGCTTGGCACCTTGTTTTATAGCCCGTTTTTCTGAAATGCCGACAAAACAAAAGAAAGCAACAGAAGAAAAGGTAAAGTCTCGGCTTAGAATAAAGCTGAGAGCTTATGACTATAAGGTCATTGATAACAGCACGCGGCAGATTGTGGAAACTGCTCAAAGGCACGGCGTAGAAGTGGTGGGTCCTGTTCCTCTTCCTACAGAAATTCATAAATATACAGTCAACAGGTCTTCTTTTGTCCACAAAAAAAGCAAGGAGCAATTTGAAATGAGAGTTCATAAAAGATTAATCGACATTCTGAACCCAGACAACAATATTATAGATGCATTGATAAATCTGACCCTTCCTTCGGGCGTAGATATAGAGATCAAGACATAATGAAAATATTATTTTTATAGCATTTCATTATTCTATCCCAAAATAGCCATGGAAAAGGCCGGGCTATGCCCGGTTTTCAGTTATTAATATCATGAAATCCATTTTAGGTTTAAAAATAGGCATGTCGCAGATGATAGATGATGAAGGAAAGATTACCCCGGTCACTCTGGTTGAGGCCGGACCCTGTTTTGTTATCCAGGTCAAGACAAAAGAGAAAGACGGATATTTTTCAGCTCAGGTAGGCTTTAAGGAAAAGAAGAAAAGCAATAAACCCCTGACAGGACATTTTCAAAATTCAGGCAAAAAGCCCAGATTTTTAAAAGAGTTTAGAATTTCAGAAGAACAGGCCGAAAAAATAAAGCCCGGGGACGAGATTAATGTTTCTGGTTTTGCCAAAGGAGACAAGGTGAAGGTAATAGGCATTTCTAAAGGAAAAGGATATACGGGCGTGATTAAAAGATGGGGATTTTCTTTGCAGCCTGCCACCCACGGAACAAAGGATACCTATAGGGCGCCCGGCTCTATTGGATCCGCTTTCCCTCAAAGAGTTATTAAGGGCAGAAGAATGGCAGGAAGGCATGGCTTTGACAGAAAGACAATCAAAAATTTGAAAATAATGGAGATAGACCAAGAAAATAATTTACTCGCCCTTAAGGGGGCGGTTCCGGGCAGAAAAGGAACGTTGCTGGAAATAAAAGGAAAGTAAAACATGGAGGTTAAATCCTACAACCAAAAAGGACAGGAAACAGGAAAAGCTTCTTTGCCCAAGGAAATCTTTGAAGTTTCCTTGAATTCGGACCTTCTTCACCAGGTAGTTGTTTCCCAGAGGGCGAACCGAAGACAGAAGACAGCTAAAGCAAAAGGAAGAGCAGAGGTAAGAGGCGGAGGAAGAAAGCCCTGGCGCCAGAAAGGAACAGGAAGAGCAAGACACGGGTCTATCCGTTCTCCGATTTGGAAGGGAGGCGGCGTCACTTTCGGTCCGACAGAGGAGAAAAATATTAAAAAAATAATTCCAAAAAAAATGAGGAGAAAAGCTCTTTTTATGGCTCTTTCTTCTAAAGCTAAGGACAAGGAAATAATAGTTTTAGACAAAATAAGCGCTGAAAAGGGAAAAACAAAAGACTTTGCTGATATCCTGAAAAGCCTTAAAATAGGCGGAGAGAGCCTGTTGGTCGTTCTGCCGGGAAAAGACGACAAGCTGGTCAAGGCCTGTCGGAATATTCCCAAGAAGAAAACCATTAGAGCAGACGAGTTAAACGCTTTAGATGTTCTGACTTTCAAAAAGATTATGATGCCCAAACAGTCGCTAAAAGTTATAAAAGAGAGTTTTATTGAGTAAGATATGGCCTTTTTGGATGTTTTTAAAAAAAATAAAGAAAGAGAAAGAAAACCTGCTGCCAAAAAACCTCCCCAGAAAAAAGAAAAGGTAAAGATAGAGTCGCCTAAAGCCAAGAAGACTCTTTCTGCCAAGCAAGCTAGGGTAATTAAGTTTCCTCACGTTACAGAAAAAAGCAGCAGGCTTGCAGAAGAAAACAAATATGTCTTTCGGGTTGAAGGCTGGGCGAATAAAAACGAAATTAAAGAAGCAGTGGAAAGAATCTATGGAGTGGATGTCACTGGCGTAGCGGTAATCAGCGTTCCTCGGAAGGCAAGAAGGCTGGGAAGGAACCAGGGATGGAAAAAAGGATTTAAAAAAGCCGTTGTTAAGGTCAAAAAAGGCCAGAAAATAGAAATAATGCCGCACTAAAATGGCAAAGCAGAAGTTAGACAAAAAGAAGCCGGAAAAGAATTTGCTGGTTTCCAAAAAAAAGACCGGAGGAAGGAACAACGCAGGGAGAATAACTGTCAGGCACAGGGGAGGCGGCGCAAAGCGCCTTTACCGCATAGTTGATTTCGGCCAGGAAAAAGAAAATCAAAAAGGGGAGGTGGTAGCCTTAGAATATGATCCCAATAGAACGTCTTTTCTCGCTTTGATTGAGTATGAAGACGGGACTAAAAGGTACAGAATTGCAGCTAAAGAAACTAAAAAAGGAGATGAAATAATCTGCCAAGAAAAGGCAGAGATAAAGTCCGGCAATAGAATTAGATTAAAAAATATACCGGTGGGGACCATGGTTTACAACATATCCCTAAGGCCGGAAAAAGGAGGAGAAGCGGTGCGTTCCGCAGGGAACTCGGCCAAGGTTTTAGCCCACGACGGAAAATATACGGATTTAGTTATGCCTTCCACAGAAGTGAGAAAGATTTTGTCTGAATGCTATGCTACAATAGGGACAGTCTCCAATCCTGAAAAAAGATATCAAAAAATAGGAAAAGCAGGAAGATCCAGGTTGAAAGGCAGGAGGCCGACAGTGAGAGGGTCTGCTATGAGTCCTGTAGCCCATCCGCACGGCGGAGGGGAAGGAAGGGCTCCCATAGGGCTGAAGTATCCTAAAACCCCCTGGGGCAAGCCGGCTAGGGGAGTCAAGACAAGAAAGAAAAAATGGACAGACAAGCTAATCATTAAAAGAAGAAAGAAAAAGAAATAATATGGCTAGATCGCTTAAAAAAGGACCATATATTGACGAAAAGTTGATGGAGAAAATGAAAAATTCGAAACCGGGCCAGGGCAACAAAATTAAAACCTGGTCTAGAAAATGCACTATTGTGCCGGAAATGGTGGGTTTTGTTTTTTCGGTTTATAACGGAAAAGAATTTGTTGACGTAAGCATTACAGAAGACATGGTCGGCCATAAGCTTGGAGAATTTTCTCCAACTACTAAATTTCTTAGGCACGGAGGCAGGATGCAAAGAGAAATGGAAAAAGGGCGCCCTTCTCCTGCTCCCGGAGAATCAAAATAAATTGATTTATGCAAGTAAATGCCCGCTTAAAACATCTTAGAATAGCGCCCAGGAAAGTCAGGCTGGTTGCCGATATCATCAGAAACAAGAAAGCAGAAGAAGCCCAGATGATTTTGAATTTCACAGTAAAAAAGGCAGCCAAGCCCATGCTTGATTTGGTTAACTCTGCCGTAGCAAACGCGCAGAACAATCTGCGGCTTGACCCTAAGAATTTGTACATTTCCAAAATAGCAGTTGACGAAGGGCCGAAACTTAAGAGATGGATGCCGAGAGCGAGAGGGCGGGCCGGAGAGATTCAAAAAAAGACCTCTCATATAACTTTGGTATTGGAGGAAATCAAGAGCAAGGCCAAAAAGGCCAAGGAGAATAAAGAAAAACCTGAAGTAATAAAAAGGCCGGGGACAGACGTTAAAGACGCCATAAAAGAATCTCCGGAAGAAGCAAAGAAAAAAGAATTTAAAAAAAGAGACAAGGACCTTCGGAGGCCCAAAAAGACTTCCGGAGCAGGCCCTAGAATTTTTAGAAGAAAATCGATATAGTTATTATTTATGGCACATAAAGTTAATCCAAAAATATTCAGAACAAGAAGAATTTCTGACTGGGATACCCGCGCTTTTTACGAGGATCCTGCTTATTATCTAGAGGAAGATTTTTTGATAAGGGACTTTCTTGGAAAAAAACTGGAAAGGTTTGGGGTGGAAAAGATTGAAATTGAAAGATCTGCAAACAAAATCAATATTATAATCACCAGTTCCAGGCCTGGGCTAATAATCGGCAGAGGAGGAGAGGGAGTGGAGAATCTAAAGAAAGAGCTGGAAAAAAAGCTTAATAAAATATCAAAACATCCCTGGCAGAAAGAAATAAAGGAAAAAAGCAAAAAAGCAGCTAAAAAGGAACTAAAGATTGAGATTAAAGAGATTAAAAATCTTTGGATTTCTGCTTCCCTGACGGCTCAATGGGCTGCTTCCCAGCTGGAAAAGAGGATAGCCTATAGAAGGGTTTTAAAACAGGGCTTGAGCAAAATAATGGCCAATAAGGAAGTTAAGGGCGCAAGAATAGAGCTTGCCGGCCGCCTTAACGGGGCGGAGATCGCAAGAAGGGAATGGGTTGCCTCAGGCAGTCTTCCCCTCCAGACCCTGCGGGCTGAAATTGACTATGCCAAACACATAGCAAGATGCTCTTACGGAGTTATCGGCATAAAGATTTGGATTTATAAAGGAGAATCGTTTTAGAGTTATGGCGCTTTTAATACCAAAAAAAGTAAAACACAGAAAGCAAAGAAGAAGAACCCACAAAGGAAAAGATAAAAAAGCCACCGAGCTTCATTTTGGAAACTGGGGCCTTAAGGCCATGGCCGAGAAATGGATTACATCAAACCAAATAGAAGCCGCCAGAAGAAGTATAATCAGGTATCTTAGAAAAGGAGGAAAGGTTTGGATAAGGATTTTTCCGAATAAAGCAGTAACCCAAAAAGGCACCGAAGTCCCAATGGGGGGAGGCAAGGGAGCAGTTGACCATTACGTCTACCCAGTAAGGTCTGGCAGAATTATTTTCGAGATAAGCGGTATTCCGGAGACAGACGCGAGAGAGGCTCTTAGAAAAGCGGGCAACAAGCTTCCGCTAAAAACTAAATTTGTTAAAAGATAAATGAAAACCAAAGATTTAAGGCAAAAATCTGAAAAAGAGATTGGGCAGATGCTTAGAGCTCTGCGAGAAAAAGCAAGACAGCTAAGATTTGACCTGTCTGCAGGAAAAGTAAAAAATATTAAAGAATTAAGCGAGGTTAAAAAAGACATTGCCAGAATCCTTACTATTTTAAATGAGAAAAAATAAATATGTCTAAAAAAAGACTAACAGGAACAGTTGTTTCCGATAAAATGGATAAAACGCTAGTTGTGGAAGTAGAAAGAAAGAAAGAACATCCGAAATACAAGAGAAAGTACCGAGTTAACAAAAGATATAAGGCCCACTGTGAAAACGCCGGATTTAAGATTGGAGATAAAGTAATAATAGAAGAATGTCCCCCAAAGAGCAAAGACAAAAAGTGGACAGTAATTCAGGAAGACCTTTCCTTAAAAGAGAATCTTGATAATTCCAAGACTTAATTATGATTCAGGTTCAGACAAAATTAAAAGTAGCAGATAATTCAGGAGCGAGAATTATTCAGTGCATCAAAGTGCTGGGAGCGACCAGGAGGAGATATGCCCAACTGGGAGACGTTATCGTGGCAGCTGTCAAGGAGGCAGATCCCAGGAGGCCGGTAAAAAAACATCAGGTAGTCAAGGCGGTAGTAGCAAGGCAAAGAAGGCCGTTTAGGAGAAAAGACGGCTCCTATATCTCTTTTGACGAAAATGCAGCTATCATTCTAGGAAATGAGAAAGACCCGAAAGGAGGAAGAATCTTCGGGCCGATTGCCAGAGAGCTAAGAGAAAAAGGATTTGAAAAAATAATTAATTTAGCAAAAGATATTGTTTAAAATGAATATCCGCAAAGGCGACAAAGTTTTAATAATTGCCGGCAAAGACAAGGGCAGGAAAGGCAAAGTTATAGATGTTTTTCCAAAACAAGGCAAAATTTCTGTCGAAGGCCTTAATTTAAAGAAAAAAAGCATTAAGCCGAAAAAGTCCGGAGAAAAGGGGCAGCTTGTTCAGGCCCCTGCTCCGATTTCAGCTTCCAACGCAAAGCTTATTTGCAGCAAATGCTCTAAGCCCACCCGTGTCGGGTTTAAAAAAGAGGGCGGAAGCAAGTATAGGATTTGTAAAAAATGCGGGGAAGCAATCAGTAATTAACCATGGAAAGGCTAAAAGAAAAATATCAAAAAGAAGTGGTTCCGGCAATGGCAAAAGAAGACAATCTGAAAAGTCCTATGGCCGTTCCTGCTATTGAAAAGGTGGTAGTAAGCACGGGCTTCGGCAAAATGATTGCTAGTTTGGGTTCAGATGAGCAGAAAAAAACCGTTAATGCGATATCAAGAGACCTCTCCCTTATTACCGGCCAGTATCCCGTAGTGAACAAAGCAAAGAAAGCTATTTCCAGCTTTAAGCTGAGAAAAGGAATGCCGGCAGGCGCCTCCGTGGTTTTAAGAGGCGAGAAAATGTATGATTTTCTCGAAAGAGTTATCAATATAGCCCTTCCCAGATCTCGCGATTTTAGCGGCATACCCTTGAAATCATTTGATAAGGAGGGTAACCTTACAATACCGGTGAAAGAGCAGAATATTTTTCCTGAGATCTCTCCGGAAGATTCTAAAATTAATTTTGGACTGGAGATAACAGTGGTTACCACTGCCAAAACAAAAGAGGAAGGAGTAAGATTGTTAAGACTATTGGGATTTCCTTTAAAAAAAGAAAATTCTTAAATTATGGCAAAAAAGTCGCAAATAGCAAAATCGAATAAAAAACCGAAATTCAGCACCAGAATGGTGAGGCGTTGCTTTAATTGCGGAAGAAAAAGAGGATATATGAGAAAGTTCGGTTTGTGTCGGATTTGTTTCCGGGAGAAAGCAAACAAAGGAGAAATTCCCGGAGTAAAAAAATCATCTTGGTAAACTAACATGACAGACCCAGTCGCAGACATGATAAACAGAATAAGGAATGCTCAAGCGGTTTTTTCGCCGTCGGTTTTGGTTCCTTTTTCTAATTTTAAATATCAGATAGCAAAAGTTTTAGAAAAAGAGGGCTATGTTAAAAAAACGGAGAAAAAAGGGAGAAAGTTTGATAAAGTGATCAAGATCGATTTAAAATATTTAAAGGATCCTTCTTCAGCAAAGCCTGCTCCCTTTATCAACGGACTGAAAAAGACCTCAAAGCCTGGCCAAAGGATCTATGCTTCTGCCAATGAAATGAAAACAACCAAAGGAAGATTGTCTCAAATAATCGTTACTACTCCCCAGGGAATTGTTACGGGAAGAGAGGCCAGAAAGAAGAATATTGGCGGGGAGATTATTCTTGAAATTTGGTAATATGTCTAGAATAGGAAAAAAACCAATATTAATACCGAAAGGAGTGGAAGTTGAAGAAAACCAGGGAAAAATAAAAGTCAAAGGCCCAAAAGGGGAGCTGGAGAGAACTATTAATCCCGAGATTAAGGTTGAAGCTAAAGAAGGCGAGATTCTTGTTTTTCCCCAGAAAGAAACCAAACAGACAAAGGCGCTGTGGGGGTTGATTAGGGCTCTTGTCGCCAATATGGTGCAAGGAGTCAGCCAGGGCTTTGAAAAGAAACTGGAGATAGAAGGGGTCGGCTATAAGGCCAGAACAGAAGGAAATGATTTAATTTTGGAAGTCGGTTTTTCCCATTCTGTAAAAGTCGTTCCACCAGAAGGAATTACTTTTTCTGTAGAAAAAAACCTTATAACAGTCTCTGGCATAGACAAAGAGGCAATAGGCCAGATAGCAGCTAAAATAAGAAGAGTTAAGCCGCCCGAGCCCTACAAAGGCAAAGGCATAAGATATCAGGGCGAGCAGATTAGAAGAAAGGTTGGCAAAAAGGCGGCTGCTGAAGGAGAATAATCATGAAAGCTACCCTAAAAGAAAAAAGAAAAAGAAGGCATACGAGAATAAGATATAAAATAAAAGGAACAAGCGACTGTCCCCGCCTTTGCGTTTTCAGGTCCCCAAAGCACATATCAGCCCAGTTGATAGACGATCGAGAAGGCAAAACCTTGGCTTCTGCTTCCGACCTTGAAATAGGAAGAAAAAGACCTCCAAAAGAATATACAGGGAAAAAGGGCAAATCATACATAGTGGGGCAGTTAATAGCCCAAAAGGCTCAGGAAAAAAAGATAGAAAAAGCAGTTTTTGACAGAGGAGGCTATAAATACCACGGCCGGGTCAGGGCCTTGGCTGAAGGAGCAAGAAAAGAAGGCCTAAAATTCTAAAAATATGCAAAAATCCAAAAGACCGTATAAAAAAAGATTTGAGAAAAAAGACGAATTTGAGTCCAAGCTTTTGGATTTGGCCAGAGTTGCAAGAATGACAGCTGGCGGAAGGCGCTTTAGGTTTAGAGCCCTTGTTATAGTCGGGGACATGAAAGGCAAGGTCGGCTTTGGAATAGCTAAGGGAGCGGATGTTTCCCAGGCTGTAGAAAAAGCGACGAAAAAAGCCAAAAAGAACCTTATAGAAGTGCCAATAGTAGAAGATACAATTCCTTGCCGGGTAGAAGCGAAATGCGGAGCAGCCCGCGTTTTGTTAAAACCTCAAAGCAAAGGAAGGGGCTTAGTCGCAGGAGGGACGGTGAGAACTTTATGCCTCTTGGCTGGCATTAAAAATATATCTTCCAAGATTGTCGGGAAGACAGTCAACAAAGTCAATAATACCAAAGCTACTATAGCCGCTTTTAAAAAGTTAGAATCTTTTGCCAGAAAAGAGAAAAAATAGTTATGCAGTTGCAAGACCTAAAACCAAAACATAAAATAAAAGAGAGAAAAAGAGTGGGCAGAGGAGGAAAAAGGGGCACTTATTCCGGCAGAGGGATGAAAGGCCAGAAATCAAGATCTGGCCGCACAACAAGGCCTGCTATTAGAGGGTTTATTAAAAGATACCATAAGCTAAGAGGGTATCAGAATAAGGCCAGAAACATGCTGGGCCAGACAGTAGATTTAGATCAGCTGAATAAGAACTTTAAAGATTCAGAAAAGGTAAGCCCCGCTTCTTTGGTGGAAAAAGGAGTAGTTTCTAAAATTAAAGGCAGATTGCCTAAGATTAAGATTTTATCGGATGGAGACATTAAGAAGAAGCTGGAAATAGAAGACTGCCGGATTTCTGCTAAGGCAAAAGAAAAAGTAGAAAAAGCAGGCGGTAAAGTATTATGTGGTACCAAAAAATAGTTCAAATTTTTAAAGTAAAAGAACTGAGGAACAAGATACTGTTTGTTTTGGGAGTTTTTGCTGTCTTTAGAGTAATGGCCAACATTCCTATTCCCGGCATTAATGCTGAAAACCTGAAGAACTTTTTTGAGCAGTTTCAAATGTTTGGTCTTTTAAATGTGTTTACCGGTGGCGCCTTAGACAGGCTTTCTATTGTTATGCTTGGGCTGGGGCCTTACATTACAGCTGTTATTATTCTTCAGTTGCTGACTATGATTTTCCCTCAGCTGGAAAAAATGTACCACGAAGAAGGAGAGGCGGGAAAGAAGAAGTTTAACCAATATGGAAGGCTGGCTACCATTCCCCTTGCTTTACTGCAAGGATACGGCATGCTTACTCTTTTGCAGAGGCAGGCGGTGATCACAAACATGACCCCGACCCTAATGCTGAGCTCTTTGGTCACCATAATGGCTGGTACGGTTTTTCTGATGTGGCTGGGAGAGCTTATCACAGAGAAAGGGATTGGCAACGGAGTTTCTCTTTTGATTTTTGCCGGCATCATCGCTGATCTTCCCAATAATATCCGCCAGATGATAGTTACCTGGGAGGCTTCCAAGATCCCCTCTTATCTGCTTTTCTTTGCCATGGCCCTGCTGATTATAGCGGGAGTGGTATGGATTACCCAAGGCAGGAGAAACATACCTGTTTCTTATGCCAAAAGAGTAAGGGGCAGAAGGGTTTATGGAGGAGTTTCCACTTATCTCCCCCTTAACGTTAATCCGGCGGGAGTGATTCCCATTATTTTCGCTCTGGCCATTCTTCTTTTTCCTAGCATGATAGCTAATTTTTTTGCAGGATCTGAAGGAATGATAGGGGGCATAGCCCGATCAGTCAGCGATTTCTTTTCAAACCCATGGATTCACGGCATATTTTATTTCGGTCTTGTTGTTTTGTTTACCTTCTTTTATACCGCAGTAACCTTTGACCCTAAATCAATCGCTTCTAACCTTCAGAAGATGGGAGGATTTATCCCCGGCACCCGGCCCGGGAGGCCCACAGCAGAATTTTTAAAGTATGTTTTAAAAAGAGTATTATTAATCGGCGCTCTTTTTCTGGGGACCATTGCAGTAATGCCTTCTGTTGTAGGGGGGATTACCGGCATTACCACTTTTGGCTTCCTAATCGGAGGGACATCTATCTTGATTGTTGTTTCCGTGGTTTTAGAAACAATGAAACAGATTAATTCCCAGCTCCAGATGAGAGAGTATGAAACTTTCTAATATTATGAAAAAACAAGTGATTATTCTATTCGGCCCTCCAGGGGCGGGCAAAGGAACTCAAGCCGAGCTTCTTTCTGACAAGATGAGCCTCTATTATTTTGAAACAAGCAAAATTTTAGAAAGAGAGTTTGCCAAGGCAGAAAGTTCGGAAGAAAGATATATCGAAGAAGACGGAGAAAAATATGACGCTTTAAGCGAAAAGAAGTTGTGGGAAGAGGGAAGCCTTTGCAGCCCTCCTTTTGTCGCCCATCTCGTTAAAAAAGAAATAAAAGAGTTGGCAGAGAAGGGAAAAAGCTTGATTTTAGCAGGATCTCCCCGCACCCTTTATGAGGGAGAGAAAGTGACTCCAGTTTTAAAAGAGCTTTACGGGGAGGGAAATATTAAAGTTTTGTTTATTGAAATTTCTCCGGAAGAAACTCTTTTCAGAAATTCTCACAGAAGGATATGCGAATTGATGAGACATCCCATTATCTATACTGAAGAAACCAAAGATCTTACTATTTGCCCCTTGGACGGATCCAAATTAATAGAAAGAAAGGGTCTAGACGACCCTGAAACAATAAAAGTAAGACTAAAAGAATATAAAGAAAGGACTCTTCCCTTAATCGATTTTTTCAAGAAAGAGAATATAGAAGCCCGGAAAATTAACGGCGAACAATCAGTAGCAGATGTTTTCAAAGATATTCTAGAGGCTTTGGAGTAAGGCTATGGGCGTGATTATCAAAACCAAAGAGGAGATTCAGGCGATGGCAGAGTCTGGAAAGATTTTAGCTAAGATATTAAAAGAGGTCGCCACTCAAGTTAAGCCGGGGGTTACTACTGATTATCTGAACAAGGTCGCAGAGCGCCTTGTTTTTCTTTATAAAGCCAAGCCTTCTTTTAAAGGATATGAAGGCTTTCCTACTGCTCTCTGCTCCTCTGTTAACGAAGAGATTGTTCATGCCGTGCCTTCCGGCAGGAAGCTAAAACAGGGAGACATAATATCTTTGGATATGGGCGTTCTTTACAAGGGGTTTCATTCTGATATGGCTGTTACCTTGCCTGTAGGAGAAGCGAGCCCCGAAGCTCTAAGATTAATTAAGACAACCAAGAAAGCCCTTAAAAGAGGAATTAAAAAGAGCAGGCCCGGCAATACCTTGGGCGATTTGGGAAACACTATCCAGCGCTTCATAGAAGGACAGGGATTCGGCGTGGTTAGGGATCTTTGCGGACACGGCATAGGCAGGAAGCTGCACGAGGATCCCCAGATTTTGAACTTTGGCAAGCGGGGCAAAGGAATGGAACTAAAAGAAGGCATGGTTATTTGTATTGAGCCTATGGTAACGGCGGGGGATTACAGCATAGAAGAATCAGGGGACGGCTACGGATACAAGACTCGAGACGGTTCTTTGTCCGCTCACTTTGAACACACTCTGGCCATAACGCAAAAGGGGGCCAGAGTGCTAACTGTTGCCGATTGACTTACTTATTTCTGTTTTTTTTGTTAGAATACATTAATAGAACCGTAATCTGACAATTAAATGTATCTTTCAATAATTATTCCTGCCTATAACGAGGAAGAAAGGCTGCCCAAAACCCTAAAAGACATTAATGACTATTTAAAGAGTCAAAATTATGACTACGAGATTTTGGTAATTTCCGACGGATCCAAAGATAAAACCGTTGAGATCGCCCGCAGCCTTCAGCCGGAGATTAAAGGGCTGAAAGTCATAAGCAACAAAGAGAATCACGGCAAGGGTTTTGTAGTAAGACAAGGGCTTTTGGGGGCCCGGGGAGAGATTAGGCTGTTCACTGATGCTGATAATTCTACTTCTATAGACCAAGTTGAGAAAATGTTCTCTTTTTTTGAAAAAGGTTTTGATGTAGTAATAGGGTCCAGGGACATTAAAGGAGCCGTTTTAGATCCTCCCCAGCCTTGGCACAGAAGAGTTGTCGGGAATATCTTTAATTTAATGGTTCAGTTTTTAGTCGGTCTTTGGGGAATCTGGGACACCCAGTGCGGCTTTAAGGCGTTGTCTGCTGAAGCTGCCGAAGCAGTTTTGCCTCTTTGCAAAATAGACAGATGGGCTTTTGATCCTGAAATATTAAAAGTAGCCAGAAAAAAAGGGTATAAAATAAAGGAAGTTCCTGTAAGGTGGGTCAATGATCCTGACAGCAAAGTTAAGCTTAAAGGAATGATAAGAATGGGACTGGATCTTCTTAAGATAAGATGGAATTTAATTACTGGAAAATATGCCAAAAAAGAACTCTAAGTTTCCTTCAGAATTAAGGTCCGACCTAGCTTCAAAAGACTGGGTGGTCATTGCCACAGGAAGAAGTAAGAGGCCCGAGACTTTTAAAAGAGAGAGAAGGGCGGCGCAGTCTTCTTCTAAGAAAGATTGTCCCTTTTGTGATATTAAAAGCCAAGAGAAAGCCACTCTTGTTTTTGCCAAGGGAGAGGAGGTCCCCTTCAAAGACTGGAGGGATCTTCCCAAAGACTGGAGCGTGGTTGTGATTCCGAACAAGTATCCTGCTTTCAGGCCTTATCCCAAACTCAATATTAAAACAGAGAACGGTCTTTATACCAAATTAAATGCAGTAGGCTTCCACGAAGTGATAGTGACCCGGGATCACCAGAGACAGGCAGCCCAGTTTTCCAAAGAAGAAATTAAAGAGCTGATGGATGTCTATCAAAAAAGGTATTTAGACCTGAAAGACAAAAAGTTTGTCAATCATATTTCTATTTTTCACAACCACGGCCAAGAAGCCGGGGCCTCTATTGCCCATCCTCACTCTCAGATGATTACTACGCCCCTTATTGACGTTGATTTGCAAAGCGCTCTCTCTAATTCAAAAGATTACAAGAAGAAAAGAAGAGAATGCATTTACTGCAAAATGAACAAATGGGAAATGAAGAAGAAAGAAAGAATAGTTTTTGAAAACAAAGACTTCTTAGTAGTTTGCCCCTTTGCTTCCAAAACTGCTTTTCAGACAATAGTTTCTCCCAAAAAGCATAAGTCATATTTTGAAGAAACAACAGAAGAAGAAAAAGAAAGCTTGGCAGAGGCATTCGGAGAGGCCTTAAGAAGGATATACAAGGGTCTGGAAGATCCCGCCTACAACTTTTATTTGCATACAGCTCCCTGTGACGGAGAAAAGCATGATTACTATCATT
>CAZBLV010000002.1:0-31822 GCA_964493085.1 uncultured Candidatus Saccharibacteria bacterium | reverse complement strand
ATTCGGCGGCGCAACGCGCCGCCTCATACGGCAAAATGGGGTTTCCGCGCGCTTCGCGCGCGGCCAAGCGGAGGTTCGAAATCCCTTGCGATTTTAAGTATTTACTTTGCCCAATTAAAAACTAACAACATAAATTTATGAACAACAATAAATTTTTTCTATACGCCCGCAAATCAACTGATGTTGAGGATAAACAGGTTTTGTCTATTGAAGCCCAAATCACAGAATTGCGCGTCTTTGCCAAGCAAAATAATCTCAACATTATTGGGGAGTTAGTGGAAAAACAATCAGCCAAAATTCCGGGCCGTCCGATATTTGGCGAAATGATAAAACGAATTGAAAAAAACGAGGCGGACGGAATTTTGGCTTGGCACCCCGACCGACTGGCGCGCAATTCTGTGGACGGCGGACAAATAATCTACCTGATTGATTGCGGGCGTATTGTGGCGTTGAAATTCCCGCAGTTTTGGTTTGAACCAACGCCGCAAGGAAAATTTATGTTGAATATCGCTTTTGGGCAAAGCAAATACTATGTGGATTCTCTTTCCGAAAACACGAAGCGGGGTTTGCGCCAAAAAGTCAGACGAGGCGAATATCCGAGTGTTGCGCCGATTGGCTACATAAACGATGTGAGAAATAAATCTATTGTTGTTGATAGAAAGAAAGCAAAAGTTATCAAAGCCGCTTTTGAGTATTACGCCATCGGCAACGCTCGGCTTGAAGATGTAAGCGACTTTTTGGCGCAACGCGGGATTATGTCTCGCGGCGGAAAGAGAATCCACAAGACGAGGGCGACTTTTATCCTTTCAAACCCATTTTATACTGGACTATTCAAATATGGCGGCGAACTTCACGAAGGGAAATACGAGCCAATTATTTCAAAGAAACTTTTTGATTCGGCGCAAATAATTTTGAAGCAAAGAGGAAAACCACGCCACAAGCAAAAGAATGAACCACAGGCGTTTTGCGGGCTTATTGAGTGCGCCGAATGTGGAATGATGATAACTGCCGAAAAACAAAAAGGGCATATTTATTATCGTTGCTCAAAAAAGAAAATTAAATGTAGTCAGCCGTATATCCGCGAGGAAGAATTAGATCGGCAGTTATCATCTCTTATTCAAAAAGTTTCTTTGCGTCAGGATTGGGCGGACAAACTTTTAATAATGGCAGAAAAAGATAAAGCGGTATCCGCCCAATCCGTTTCTGCTTTTGTTCAAGAAGCCCAAAACAAAATCCGCACTATCAATTCAAAACTTCAGCGACTTCTTGACGGCTATTTAGAGCAAGACATTGAACGCGAAATATACCGCGAACAAAAAACAAAACTTCTTTTGGAAAAGAAGTCGCTGGACGAGAAAATGGCGCGGATTGAACAAAAGCAGAATGATTGGCTCGAACCCTTCCAGAATTGGATAAAAGTCGCTTTAACCCTCGTCAAAATCGCAAGGGATAACAACCTTTTAGCGAAAAAGGTTGTTGCCAAAGAAATCTTTGGCTCGAACCTCCGCTTGGCCGCGCGCGAAGCGCGCGGAAACCCCATTTTGCCGTATGAGGCGGCGCGTTGCGCCGCCGAATTAGTCGGGGAAAAATCTGAAAGTTTGATATTGGTGGGCGTGCCAGGACTCGAACCTGGGACCTCGTCTTTATCAGAGACGCGCTCTTGCCGCCTGAGCTACACGCCCTCCCCTATTTTGCCTTACCAAAGGATCCCTTTACAATACCTGGAACCGCTTTCTGAAAATTGTTCGGCGTTACCTCTATGGACTGCTTATGATCTCCAGAATTAATTAAAATCTTGGGATTTTTCATCAAAGAATTATCAACAAAGGTAGGCAATTTCCAGACAGAGCCTAAAGGAGGAACTGCACCGATCTTCGCTCCTTTTAGATTGTTTTTTATCCATTTCTCCGTTCCGAACGAAATCTTTTTAACAGCTTTTTCTCCCCTTCCTTTTCTCCACTTGCTTGCTATTTTTTTAAACTTATTCTTGTCTAGATTTCTGTGGGCAGGAACAGCAACCAGAACTATCTCTTTATCTAGTTTTACTATTAGGGTTTTGGCCACCCTGGCAGGCTTTGTCTTCAAGGTAGCTGCTTTATCTAAAGCCGTAAAAACCTTTTTGTGATTTACCAGATTATATTTAACCTTATTCTTGTCCAAAAAATTTGTAATCTTTTTGGGAACTGCCATATTTAAAAATTCTATCAAAAAAAGAAGTGATGGTCAATTAAAAAAACCGCATAAGCTGCGGAGTTTTTAAGATTTGGCTCTTTAAAGTTGCCCCGGATATGATCGAAAGGATGGACTATCGATCAGCGTCCGTGGGATTAATTTGAGAATTCTTCCAAATTAATCACCGTCAACCAAATATTTTTTTGAAATGATCCACGAGCAGGTTCCCCTACCCGTGCCTTGTTACGACTTCGTCCCTCTCACTGAGCCTACCTTCAGCCCACCTAGGGTGGGATTTCGGGTATTCCCAGCTCGCTTGACGTGACGGGCGGTGAGTACAAGCCTTAGAAACATATTCATCGCCACGTGGCTGATTGGCGATTACTAGCGATTCCAGCTTCGTGGGGTCGAATTGCAGACCCCAGTCCGGACTAAGAAACCGTTTGATGGGATTACCTCTACCTTACGGCTTCGCCCATTGTCGGTTCCATTGTATCATGTGTGCAGCCCAGGACGTCAAAGGGCCATGCTGATTTGGCGTCATCCTCACCTTCCTCCCGGTTATCCCGGGCAGTTTCCCATGACACGTAAAACATGGGATGAGGGTTGCGCATGTTACCCCATTTAAGGGTGCGTCTCACGACACATGCTGACGACAACCATGCAGCACCTGTTCTGCTGTCCCGAAGGAAACCTACCTTTCAGTAGGATGTCAGCAGAATTTCAAGTCCTGGTAAGGTTCCTCGCTTAGTGTCGAATTAAGCCACATGATCCACCGCTTGTGTAAGGCCCCGTCTATTCCTTTGAGTTTTAGCCTTGCGGCCGTACTTCCCAGGCGGGATACTTAACGCGTTAGCTTCGCCACTTGAAGGGTCGACACTTCAAATAGCCAGTATCCATCGTTTACGGCGTAGACTAGGAGGGTATCTAATCCTCTTCGCTACCTACGCTTTCGTCCCTCAGCGTCAGGGTCGCCCCAGCTGGGTGCCTTCGCTTTTGGTGTTCCGGTCGATATCAACGGATTTCACCCCTACACCGACCGTTCCCCCAGCCTCTAACGCCCTCTATCTTGCTAGTTTTCTTTGCATTCTCAAGGTTAAGCCCTGAAACTTTAACAAAAAACTTTGCAAGACGCCTACGGACTCTTTACGCCCAATAAATCCGGATAACGCTTGGAGACCACGTATTACCGCGGCTGCTGGCACGTGATTAGCACCTCCTTATTCCTAGAGTACCGTCATCTGTCAAAGACAGATTCTTCCTCTAGAAAAGCCCTTTACACTCCGAAGAGCTTCTTCGGGCATGCGACGTCGCTCGATCAGGCTTTCGCCCATTGTCGAAGATTCTCGACTGCTGCCTCCCGTAGGAGTATGGCCCGTGTCTCAGTGCCATTGTTGGGGATCGTGCTCTCACACCCCCTACCCGTCATAGCCTTGGTAAGCCATTACCCTACCAACAAGCTGATGGGACGCAGACCCCTCATCCGCCGGCATTGATTGCTCAATACCTTTACCCGCCAAAGGCGGGACTATTGGGTATTATCCCCGATTTCTCGGGGTTATCCCCATGCGAACGGCGTGTATCTACGTGTTACTAACCCGTTTGCCATGCCCGTAAACGGACATTCGACTTGCATGCCTTATCCACGTCGCAAGCGTTCATCCTGAGCCAGGATCAAACTCTCAAATAATGAGAATTAAATCTCGGAATATCCAGGACAACTTTAAAAAACCAAATTATATATAATATGTCCTGTCCTAAATAAGCAGGATTTTTTCAAAGAGCAAAAAAATAACCGTGAAGACATCCAACAAATCAGAAACCTTCACGGTTGTTTTTTGATGTCTTCTTTAATGCTACATATGCCTTTAACTCTATACATATTCTATTCTTGTAAAAGTTATTTGTCAATAGCTGAGCCTGAGGTCGGATTTGAACCGACGACCTACTGTTTACAAAACAGTTGCTCTGCCACTGAGCTACTCAGGCTTAGTTTAATTTTCCTTCATGTCTTTCCAAAAGTCATCCGCGAAACTCTTTTTTTCTTTTTCCTGAGGAGGCGCTTTTTTTATCTTTATATTCGCAAAGCTTGCCATAAACCTTTTGCTTTTTTTAATCAGTAAAAGTTCCGCTTTCCGCCTGCCTTGCATTATTTTATCTTGGAAATCAGATTTTATTCTGTTGTCTGTTTCTGGGATAGTCGCTAAAACAGAAATTTTTCTTATAACAATAACAAAAATAGAGACTAAGCTAATACAGAGAACGATTATCGCCAGAACAAAAGATGTCATATATTATACCTGGTAAACTCTTCGATAAAGATGTTTTCCCCGATCTTCCCTACGGCTTCTTCTACAAGCTGTTTAATCGTTTTGCTGTCGTCTTTTATCCATGGCTGGGAAAGCAAAGAAATTTTCTCTTTGTATTTTTTTAATTTTCCTTCAATAACCTGACTGACAATTTTCTCCGGTTTGCCGGAATCTTTTAGCTGCTCCTGATAAATTTTCTTCTCCCCGTCCAAGAATCTTTCGGGAATATCTTCTTCGTTTAAGAACAAGGGATTCATTGCTGCAACTTGAAGACAAATTTCATGGGCTAAATTCTGAAATTCCTTGGATCTGGCAACAAAATCAGATTCGCATCTTAACTTTAATAAAACACCGACTTTCTGATCGGGATGGATATAGCTGTCAATAATGCCTTGCCCTGCCTCTCTTCCCGCCTTCTTTTCTGCAAGATCCTGCCCCCATTCCCTTAAAACGTTTTTGGCTTTTTCAATATCGCCACCGGTTTCATCAAGCGCCTTTTTGCAGTCAGAAATAGAAACGCCCGTTTCTTCCCTCAATTGCTTTACTTTATCTATAGAAATCATATTATTTTTTGGGGTTGGATTTTAAAACTGCTTCTTTAACCTTTTCTAAAACATAGCTTACAGAGCTAATGGCGTCATCATTTGCAGGAATCGGATAATCAATCATGCTGGGATCTGTATTGGTGTCTGTAATCGCCACTATCTTCACTCCTTTCTTTTTGGCTTCTTTGACAGCAGAAAGATTATTGGCAGCATCGACCACGAAAACAGCAGCAGGAAGGCCCTCCAAGTCAACCAATCCGCCAAATTTAATTTCTAAATCTCTTATCTCTTTATCAAAATCTGCCTTCTCTTTTTTAGTATACTTTTCAAGTTCGCCTTTCTTCTTTTTTTCTTTCAGTTCTTTAAAATAGTCTATCCTCTTTTTAATAGTGGCAAAATTAGTAAATGTACCTCCCAGCCATCTCTCAGTAATATGAGGAGACCCGCACTCTTCTGCCGCCCCTTTAACGATATTTTTCAGCTGAACCTTGGTACCGATGAATAAAACTTTTTTTCCTTCTGAAATAACTTTCTTGATAAAGTCTAGGGCTTCCTCTAGTTTCTCTTGGGTTTTTTCCAAGTCAATAATGTGAATGTAGTTCCTCATTCCGTAAATATAGGGCTTCATGTTGGGATGAACCTTTGAGGTCTTGTGCCCTAAATGCAAACCAGCCTCGGCCATCTCTTCCAAGGGGCTCTTTTTGGTCTCTTTTTTTGTTTCTTTTTCTAATGGCATATTTCTATAATATGGAATATAACATTTTTATCTAACCTAATCAAGGATTTTAGCTGATACTTGATTATTTTGTCAAAGATGATATTATAACACCTATGTTATTAAAAACAAGAAGTTTATGAAAAAAGACCTACATCCAAAATACTATAAAAATGCCAAAGTTCAATGCGCTTGCGGAAACGTTTTCACGGTAGGCTCTTCTAGGGAGTTTATGGAAACTGAAATCTGTTCCAAGTGCCATCCTTTCTATACCGGCAAAAAGAAGATCATCGATACCATGGGAAGAGTAGAGAGGTTTAAAGAAAGGATGAGGAAGAAGTCTGTTAAAAAATAACTATCTTTTTTGGCTGCTGTTATAAAACAAAGCTTCTTTCGATATGGCCAATTTTGAACTCATAAAAAAAGAGTATAGTCGCATTATAGAAGAACTCAACCAGCCGGAGGTTGTTTCAGACAGAAAAAAACTGGAAGAACTGGCAAAAAAACAAAAAAAGCTTAATCCCGTGGTAGAGAAAATAAGGAATCTGGAAGAAGCTCAAAAACAAATCAAAGAAAGCCAGGAGATTGTCTCCTCGGAGAAAAGTCCGGAGCTTGTAGCGCTCGCCAAAGAAGAGCTGGCCACCCTGGAAGAGAAAGAAAAGACAATAAAAATCAATCTTTTTTCTCTTCTGAAAGAAAAAGAAGAGGTCGGCTCAAGCCCCGACGCCATCATTGTAGAAATAAGAGCAGGGGCAGGAGGAGATGAAGCCACACTTTTTGTCGGCAATCTTTTTAGAATGTATTCCCGCTATGCTGAAAATAAAAGATGGCCGTTGAGAGTTTTGAATACAGCTCCCACTGAATTGGGGGGATACAAAGAGGTGGTTTTCGAGATAAGAGATAAAGAGGCCTTTTCTAAAATGAAATATGAAGCAGGGGTCCATAGGGTTCAGAGAGTTCCGGAAACTGAAAAATCAGGAAGAATTCATACTTCCACAGCAAGCGTTGCCGTGCTTTCTAAAGCTAAACCCCAAGAAATGAAGATTAAGCCAGATGAAATAAAAGTAGACCACTTTAAATCTTCAGGCCCTGGAGGCCAAAATGTTAATAAAAGAGAGACAGCCATTAGAATAACCCACCTTCCAAGCGGCATAGTGGTTAATTCCCAGTCAGAAAGAAACCAGCTGCAGAACAAAGAGAACGCCATGTCCATATTATCTGCCCGCCTATTAGAGAAAAAACGGGAGGAAGCCGATTCAAAAACAGAAGGCAAAAGAAGATCCCAAATTGGAACAGCAGACAGATCAGAAAAAATTAGAACCTACAATTTCCCTCAAGACAGAGTTACAGACCACAGAATTAAAAAAACCTTCCATAATATAGAAGAAATAATGGAAGGAGGGTTAGATCCTATAATAGCGGCTCTAGATAAAAATCTCCACAAGGATTAATTGGCTTTCTCCAATTGAGCAATGTCTGACTCATATCTTTTAACGATGTTCATTACCGGATAGCCATAGTCTCTTTTATAAATCTCTCTATAAGAAGAGTTGTACCAGTTAGGACCGGCGAAATAAGAAAGAACCGCATTAAATTCGCTGTTGTAGGTATGGCTAGTGCCTCCGCAATCTGAAAGATAAACCGCTGCTGCCATAAAAGAATCTCTTATGTTCCAAGGATCTGGCGCTCTGCCAATAAGAGCTTGGATCCTGTTTTTATATATTATCCAAGTAGAAGGAATAAATTGAGCAGGTCCCATGGCGCCTCCGTATCCATAACTCATGGGGCAAGATACTGGGGTTTCGTACGGATCTCTTCCAAGTTCTTTGGTAATTGTAAGAAACGGAGAAACATCTCTTGAGGGTTTCATCACTCGGGCAACAGTTTTTCCGTTATAAGCGACTACTCCGCTTCCGGTATTGGGATCTTTCAGATAGCACTGACCGACATTCTTCCCTATATTAGACTCTTGGGTAAGAACTGCCAAAACAAGTTCTGGCCGGACGTTAGTCATATTTCCCACCTGCTTTGCTATCTCATAAGCTTCTCCAAAAGTAGGGGCTTCGGGAACGCCAACCATTTCAAAGATCCTGTTTTTTATTTCTGCAGCCTTCTGCTGCACCTCTTGTTTCTCGCGCAATTGCTGCTGATACTGCTGTTCTGTAATAGCAAGATAATGCTCCTGCTGCTTTTTGGCTTCGGCGTTTTCTGCCTTCTTAACATATTGAATCTGGACCATTTTTTCCAAGTCATTTTTTTCCAGGCCTAATTCATCCTCTTTTTTTTCAAGATTGCTCTTCAGGTTTTTGATATTGTCTAAAAGCTCTTTGTTTTTTTTGTTTAGCGTTTCCAAAGAAACTAAGTCATCAAAAAAGTTTGAAAAGTCTTCCTCTGCTAACAAAATTTCTATGGACGATCTTTTGTTCTGATAATAAATTGACCTTAGAATATTCCCTAGGTTCTTCTTTTTTTCAACAATTTCTTGAGAAATTTTCTTTATTGATTCTGTGGTATCTTCTATTTGAATTCCTAAATCTTTAATAATTAAATTATTTTGATAGATCTGGTAGTCAAGGCTGTCTATCCTCTTTCTGAGCGAATAAATCGCATTCTGAAGGTTGTTTTTCTCCTGGCTGGTTTTCCCTATCTCTTTTTCTATTTCAGCGCTCTGTTTTTGATAATACTTCTCGCATTCTTCCAATATCTCTTTGCACTTTTCCTTGGAAAGACTCTCGCATTCTTCGTCAACTTTATCTATTCGACACCTTTCAGCTAAGTCTTGGCTACTTAAAACAAAAGCCGGCAAAACAAAAGCCGACAGAACAGTAAACAAAATTATATATTTAGCAGAAACACCCATGGCTTACTTTTCTTCCCCTGTTTGCGAATCCTCTGAAGAGGGTTGTTCCTCCTCTTCTTCTCCTACTCTCTCTACTTCTTCAACCTTTTCTTCCTCTGCTGGCTGTTCTAATTCTTTCTCAACGTCCCGAGGAGGCAAAACATTAACTACTATTTTATCCGGTTCTCTTAAAATCTCCACCTCTTGAGAAACGATCAGGTCTTTAACTAAAATCTCGTCATCAAAAGTTTTCAAGGAGCTTACGTCAACTTTCAGCTCGTGGGGTAAATTCTGCGGCAGGGCCTTGACTTCAACTTCTTGGATTTCTTCAACCAAAGTTCCTCCCAGATCTTTTACGGCCGGGGACTCTCCCTCAAAAACTATTGGAATTGTGGCCTCTACTTTTTCTGTCAGGATCGGCTGATAAAAATCAACATGAATTGGATTTCCGCTCAAAGGATCTCTGCTTATGTCATGAAGCAAAACAGTATGTTTTTTGCCCTCTAGGTCAAGGGATATAAGGGTGCTTTCGCCGGCCTGTTCGTAAATGTCAGAAAATTCCCTAAAGTCAACCTTGATAGGCTGGGACTTTACCTTAGGCCCATACAAAACAGCGGGCAAAATACCTTTGTCCCGAAGGTCAACCGGGTTTTCTTTTTCTCTTTTTTTCGCAGTTAAAGCTAACATCTTTTTTATTCTTCTATATGTATAATGTCTACAGGACAGCTGTCAGAAGCGGCTTTATTGCATCCTGCCTCTTTGATTTCTTTCTCGTAGATATTTTTTTCTGAATTAAACTTAGCTTCTTTGGGACGGGCTTTGCCGTCTTCCCCCATTTCCCATCCAGAGGGGCAGACAACCGTACAGGCGCCGCAACCAATACATTTATCGTGTTCTTGAATAATTCTCATATTACAAAATTTATTCGCAAATGCAAATATTAATATAATTTGGCACTGCTTTTACTTTATGATAAATTCGTTAGAATATATCTTCTGGTCCTCCTCAAACTTCTGTTGAATACTGCATCCTATGCAGGCTGGGATTGCTAAAAGATATCTTCCCCCTATTCCGGAAGGGACTTCGATAGCAAAGGCCTTAACCTCCAGAGGATCAATGCATTTCTCAACTATGCTTTCTCCAGAGCATTCTTCGTAATCAAATCCGTCATACCCTCCATCTTTTTTTTGCAGATAAAAAGAAGGGCAGGAAGAAAAACAAATCTTTTCTTCGGAAGTATTCTCTATTTTTACTTTTAGCACGTCTTTGCCCTTTTCGTATTCTTCTTTGTCTGTGACGACCGAAACCTTTAGC
Organism: uncultured Candidatus Saccharibacteria bacterium; assembly: GCA_964493085.1. Lineage (GTDB taxonomy): Bacteria > Patescibacteriota > Minisyncoccia > Minisyncoccales > GWA2-38-27 > CAYXTC01. The sequence goes on along the minus strand of CAZBLV010000002.1, from coordinate 21,928 downwards.
TCTCCTTCTGGGGCGGATCCTTGTTTATTTATTCCTAAAACCAACACTATTGCAACAATTCCAATTATTACGAGAGCAAGAAATATTATGGATTTATTGGAAAGCATTTTCTTAAATTAATATACTATATTTTATTAGAACTGCCAAGCGCCCTTATCTTCTCTTCGACCTTTTTTTGAACAGCCAGCTGGGCTTTAGGAAGAATGAGATAGGGCTTTATCTCTTTTTTCTCCACACCCTTGGCTATCGCCTTTTTCCATGCCATTCTAAGCTCGGTGTTGAAATTAACTTTCACTACGCCTCTCTGGATAGCGCTTTTTAATTCTTTCCTAGAAAGGCCAGACCCTCCGTGCAAAACCAGAAAACAGTTTGTCAATTTATTTATTTCCTCTAAGCGAGGCAAATCAAGTCTAGGCATTTTTTTATAAACTCCGTGCACGTTTCCAATAACAGGAGCCAAACTGTCTACCCTTGTTTCTTCAACAAAGGCAGCTGCTGCCTGAGGAGAAGTTAGGTCTTCTTCTCTTATTTTAATATTCTTCTCCTTAAAAGAAGAGTCTCCACTAAAAGAACCTAGCTCTGCTTCAACCAAAACTTTTTCTTTGCGCGCCAGAGATACTATCTTTTTTGTGTTCTCTTTGTTTTTTTCGAGAGAAAGGCCGGAACCGTCATAATGGACAGCAGAATATCCTAATTTCATAGCCTCTTTAAGCCAGGAAATCTCTTTGCCGTGGTCTATATTCAAAAAGGCCTCTACTCCATATTTCATCTTAGAGATCTCTACCAAGGCCACAGCCTCCTTAAGGCCCAGATACCTGCTTTCCCCTCCTGAGGTGCCCAGAATAACAGGACTTTTCATTTTTCTGGCAGCAGCCAATATTCCCCTTAACTGTTCCAGGGTACAAAAATTAAACTGGCCCAAAGCCCATTTTTCTTTTTGGGCCCTCTTAAGATAATTTTTCAACGATTTCATATTTTACTCCTTTTAACTTTAACTTTTTCAAAATTTTCTCCCCGGCTTAAAACCCCCTGTTTGGCTCCTTTTTCCTGAAGACAAGCAGCAGCGTTTGCTGTTCCCAACTGGATAGCATATTCAACGCTCCCTTCAGATTTAATAAAACCTGATAAAAATCCTGAACCGAAAGCATCTCCTGCTCCGGTTTTATCAACAACCTTGGTTTTAATAACGCCGCTTCTGTAAAGGTACTTTCCGTCAGAAACCACTGCTCCCTCTTTTCCTTTTGTCATTATAGCAATACCGGGACACATCTTATCCAGTTTTCTGAATATTTTTTCTTCTTTTTGATAAGGTATTTTAGTTAATTTAGAGGCCTCTTCCTGATTTAAGAGGATGATATCGCTCTTAGATATAATTTTCTTAAGGACAGACCTTTTCATAGAAAGCTGGGCACTGCTTGGATTTAGAAAAATCCTGGCGCCGTTCTCTCCGGCAAAATCTATAATTATCTCCGCCATCTTGGCTAATTTGCCGGAAAAGGGAGCAAGGTAAAACCACTTAGCTCTTAGCTTAGCCCAAGGCAGGTCTTCTTTAGACAAAAGGTCAGAGGCTCCTCTGTAAACGATAATAGTCCTGTCCTTCTTGGGAACATTAAGGATGACCGAATGATTAGTCAGAGCTTTCTTTGTTTTTAAAACAAATTGGCAGTTAACCCCCATTCTTTCCACTTCTTCTATAATCTCCTGGCCTGCCCGGTCTCTCCCTACCCTGCCGCAATAAGCAACTTTAAGCCCCTGCTTAGACAAACTAATGGCGGAGTTGGAACCTCCTCCACCAGAACCGAAGAAAATATCCTTTGCTTCTATTTTAGAGGCAAAATCAAAGCAAAGCCTTTTCCCTGCAGAAAATTTTCTGTCTTTTTTAATCTTGAATCTTTCCGGCGTCAAAAATATGTCCCAGGTAACAGATCCGAAAGTAATTACATCAAACATCTTTTCCGCTTAAAATTAATATTGTCTTCATTATAGCGTCAGGAGACAGGGACATAGAAGGAATTCCTTCTTTTGACAGAAATCTGGCAAAAGACGGCAAAGAGGATGGGGCATCCCCGCAAATCCCGCAATACTTTCCCTGGGCCTTGCAGAAATTAATCGTTTTGCTTATCATCTTTTTAATCGTAGGATCTCTTTCGTCTCCGACATAAGATATCCTGCCATTGTCCCTATCAAGGCCCAACGAAAGTTGGGTCAAGTCATTAGATCCTATGCTCATTCCGTCAAATATCTTCAAAAACTGATCGATCAGAATTATATTAGAGGGAATCTCGCACATTACATAAACCTTTAAATCTTTTCCTTTTTTCAATCCCTGCTTTTTCATGATTTTTAAAGTTTCTTCCCCTTCTTTCACTGTCCTGCAAAAAGGCACCATTACATTAATATTTTTCAGTCCGAAAACATCTCTTGCTCTTTTTATCGCCTGGCATTCCATTTCAAAGGCGGGCTTAAACTCTTTGCTTGTATACCTAGAGGCTCCCCTAAAACCGAGCATGGGGTTAGCCTCTTCTTTTTCAAAAAGATCTCCCCCGATAAGATTTTTATACTCGTTAGTCTTAAAGTCCGAGAACCTTACTATCGCCTCCTTAGGATAAACAGATGAGGCAATTTGAGCTACTCCCTCTGCCAGCTCTTTGACAAAAAATTCTCTTTTGTCTTTATGTTCAACGGTTGCCTTTTTAATTTTTTCTTTTATTTTCTTGTCTTTTAGTTTTTCAAAATGATAAAGGGCCAGAGGATGAGCCTTTATTTTTTCTGCTATTATAAATTCTTCTCTGGCCAAGCCGATCCCCTCCATCGGAAGGAAAGAAAACTTAAAAGCAGCTTCCGGAGCCCCGATGTTCATCATTATCTTAGTCTTAAGCTTAGGTATCTTTTTTAAATCATATTCTTTAATTTTAAAGGGCACTTTTCCCCGAAAAACCCTTCCGCTCCTTCCTTGAGTGCAGTCTACCGTGACAACGTCCCCTGTTTTTAGATCCTGGGTCGCCTTTTCCGTCCCGACGATAGCAGGAATGCCAAGCTCTCTGGCCACAATGGAGGCGTGGCAAGTCTTGCCTCCTTCGTCCGTAATAATAGCCCCTGCCTTCCTCATTATGGGAACCCAGTCAGGATCTGTCATTTTGGTGACAAGAATTTCTCCTTCCTTAAATTTATTGATTTGGGAAACCTTGGGAATGACCCTCACTTTTCCTGTGCCGATTTTGTCTCCTACTGCTATCCCCTCTAAAACGGGTTTCCGGGAAGCATTAATCGTATATTCTTTATAGGTGTTCTTTTTGTGGGCCGCATGGACTGTTTCGGGTCTGGACTGAACAATAAAAAGCTCTCCGGTTTTTCCGTCCTTAGCCCACTCTATGTCTTGAGGCATCCATTTGCCAAATTTTTCGGAATAGTGTTCCTCTATCAGCTTTGCCCAGCGTGCCAATGTTAAAACTTCTTCGTCTGTCAAAGAAAATTTCAGCTGTTTTGACGCTTTCACTTTTTTTTCTTTTAACCCTCCCTTAGAAGCATACTGGTACATGCGGTCTTTTCTGCCAAGATTCTTGACAATGATGGGCTTGAAACCTTTTTTCAGGGTGGGCTTGAAAACATAAAACTCATCAGGAGTAATCTGCCCCTTGACTATCATTTCCCCTATTCCCCAAATAGAATTAACCAAAACAACGTTGGGGAATCCTGTTTCCGTGTCTAAGGTAAACATAACGCCGGAGGAAGACAGGTCTGACCTAACCATTTTTAAAACGCCTATAGAAAGAGCAAACTCTAAATGGTCTATCCCTTTTCCTTCACGATAAGAGATAACCCGATCATTAAAAGTGGAAGCCAAACATTTCCTTATGGCATCCAGCAAGTTTTTCTCTCCGCCGACATTTAAGAAGGTCTCGAATTGGCCGGCAAAAGAGGCGTCCGGCATATCTTCTACCACTCCAGAAGATCTTACTGCGACATCCGGATTTTTGCCGTATTTCTTTCTAAGCTCATTGTAAGCTGCAACCACTTCCTCTTTTAAGTCTTTGGGAATTTTGGCATCCAGCATCAGCTTTCTTGCTTTTTTTCCTGTTTCCTGAAGGCTCTTTATGCTTTTGGGATCATAGTTTTTAAAAAGTCTTTCCAGTTTTTTGTCTAAATCATTTTCTTTTAAGAAATGCCAATAGGCTTTAGTGGTTAAAGCAAATCCCTCGGGAACCCTTACTCCTTTTTCAGAAAGAGCGCCGTACATTTCGCCCAAAGAAGCATTTTTTCCGCCTACTTCCGGAACGTTTTCAAAATTAACTTCTTTTAGCCAAAGTATGTATTTCTTTTTAATCATAGGTAAAATATTAATCAGTCTTTATTTTTTTAAATCACATTTAGGACAGACAAAAGACAATATAAATTCGTTTTCTCCTCGGGAAAGGTCCCTTATTAGATGAATCTTTTTTTCTTCTCCGCACTTGGAACACTTTAGAGAGCTTTCCCCCAAGTCTTCTGCCAGCTCCTGCAATCCCTCTGTCTTTTTGTAATCTATTGTGTAGCTCTTTTGGGCCCCCAAAAGAATTCTTATCCTGCGGATAACCTCTACCGGAGAAACATTGGCTGCTGAAATAAAGTCTCTCGCTTCTAGATCCATTGCCTTTAGCTTATCTTCCTTCCGTTCCAATTGGGCGAATATAATCACTGGTATCTGGGAAATTCCAGCATCTTTTTTCATAACCTTTAGGACGTCAAGCCCTCCCATTTCAGAAAGAAGCACGTCTAATAAAACTACGCTGGGCTTTTCCTTTTTTATTAAATCTAAGGCCTCTTTGCCGTTTTTCGTTTTCAAAACCGAAAAGTTGTTTTTTGTCAGAACTTCGTAGTAGGCATCCCGAATAAAGTCGTTGTCAATGGCTATTAATATTTTATTTTCCTCCGCCATTATATATTTTTAATCTTGTTAGCGATTGCCCACTCTTCGTTGGGCTTTATCTTCATGACCTTTGTATCTTTTAAAATACTAATATTGGATATCTTTCTTCTTATCTTCGCAGACCCCCAACCGATAGTTCCTGTAAAGACTAGGAGGTCGCATCCGCCCATTAGGGCGTAGTAGGCTCCTATGTGTTTCTGAATAGAATAAACAAAGATTTCCAAAGCCAATTTTGCTTTTCTGCTGCCTTTTTTTATCTTTTCTAAAAGCCGCAACATGTCTTCTTCCCCGGAAACGCCCTTAATCCCTGACTGGCGATTAAGAACCTCTCTCGTTTTCTTTAATCCAACCTTCTTAGCTATCTCTAAAACCGTCCCCGGATCCAAGTCTCCAGGCCTGGTCATCATTACCACCCCTCCCAAGGGAGTAAAACCCATAGAAGTATCAACGGCCTTTCCTTTTTTAATTGCGGTAACGCTGGATCCTCCGCCCAAATGACAGGTTATTATTCTCAACTTCTTAAAATCTCTTTTAGAGGCCTCTCTGGCCGCATATTCATGAGAAATGCCGTGGAACCCGAATTTTTGAAACCCGAATTTTTCTGGCAAAGGATAGGTTTTACTGACTTTTAAAAGGTCTTTGTAAAATCCGGTGTCAAAAACTGCAAACTGTCCGGCGTCAGGAAACTCTTTTTGGCCAACCTTAATTCCAAGAAGATTATAGGGATTGTGAAGAGGAGCTAAAAAACTAAGTTTTTCCAGATCTTTTATTGTTCGGCCAGTAACTTTCAGGGGCTCTCTGAACTTTTCTGCTCCGTGAACAAACCTGTGCCCGACTTTTTTAATTTCTCTTTTATAGTCTCTTAGTCCGGAAAGCTCTTTTAATAAAATGCTCTTGTATTTTTTAACGTCTGAAACTCTTTTTTCTCCTTCTTTTATCCTCTCCATCTTTTGGTTATAAAGAGCCCATTTCACCGATTGGCTCCCGCAATTTAAAATCAGCATCATACGACAATAGCTCCTTCAGTTTTTTTATCGATGCCGGCTGCGTTTCCTTCGTCTGTATCTATATGAGCTGCAAGGCGGTATTCTTCATCCACCCTGACCTTAACATTATGGAACGTTAGCCCTCTTCTTCCGTCTATTTTCAAAGAAATAAAATCTCCTTCTTTAAGTCCCAAATCTTTTGATTCTTGCAAACTGCAATGAAGGTGTCTTTGGGGAACAATAATCCCCTCCTTAAGATCCACCTCGCCTGCAGGTCCCTTTAATAAGGCGCAGCTGGAACCTTCAAGGTCCCCCGACCCCCTTATAACGGGCTTTATCCCGCAACTAATTAAATCTGTGGCAGAAAATTCTGCTTGAGTCTTTTCTCTTACCGGACCTACTATTCTTACCCCGGCAAAGACGCAAGATCCCACTTTTATTTCCAGAGTCTCTTCAGCTGCAAAGTCGTGTGGCTGGCTAAGATCTTTCAATTTTTTCAGTCTGTACTCCCTTCCAAAAAGTTTTTCCAGGTGTTCTTGGGACAGATGGATATGTCTGGCAGAAACTTCAACTAAAACTTTTTTCATAGTCAAAATAGTTACTGTTTTTATTATACCTTTTTTGGATAAAATAAGAAAGCGTTTACAGGCATATAAATCTATGGCAATATCAAAGAATAGCTCATTAGGCATTGGCAATAGAAGCAGGAATATCGGAGCGGCAAGAAAACCATTCTGCTCCCTCTCAGCAAAGGCAGCTCTGCTAAATGGCAGACGGTCCTTATCGGGAGTGTGGCCCGACCGTCAGCAGTCTGTAGCCCGGGGTCTTTTTCACCTACGGCGCTTACGGCCGACGACAGCCGGTTGGAAATCTTATCGGAGTAGCCAGAAGTAGTCAGCTCTTCTCCGGAGCTGGCAAAGATATCTGGCGAAGAGATTTGATGGAGAGACTCCTAGTTCCTTAAGGAAGACAAGGGCTGAATTCCCCGGTTCCGAGGGTCTGGCTGAGCTATTGCTAATGCCAAAGCCCCGCGCCAAACTTGACGCGGGGTCTTTTTATAGCTTTTTTGTCTACAGTCTTTGGGCTATATAGGAAGCAAATTCCGCCAAACGGCAAGAATAGCCGTATTCATTGTCATACCAAGAAACTGTTTTAACCAAACTGCCCTTAGCTTTTGTCTGGGGAAGGTCGACTATAGAAGAAAAAGAATCTCCTACATAGTCCTTGGAAACCAAAGGAGCTTCTTCTGTCCGAAATATGCCCTTAAAGTTGTCGCTTTTTGCAGCTTCCTTAAAAGAGTCGTTCACTTCCTCAACAGATACCGGTTTTTTAAGAACTGCCACTAAGTCCAGCAGAGATACTGTGGGAGTAGGAACTCTTATGGCAATTCCGTCCAGCTTTCCTTCTACCTCCGGGATAACCTGACCAATTGCTTTGGCAGCCCCTGTTGTTGTCGGCACCATATTTAAGGCAGCGGCCCGGGCTCTTCTTAAGTCCTTGTGAGGAAGATCCAAAATATTTTGATCGGTGGTATAGCTGTGAATAGTGGTCATAAAACCGGTTTCTATTCCAAAATTATCATTTAATATCTTAACTACGGGAGCTAAACAGTTAGTTGTGCAAGAGCCCATATCAACCACTTCGTCTTTTTCAGGATCAAACTTGTCTGCGTTTACCGCTGGCACATAGCTTGGGATCCCCGCTGATTTGCCGGGAGCTGAAATAACTACTTTTTTAGCGCCCGCTTTAATATGCTTTCTGGCGTCTTCCAGTTTACGAAAAATTCCGGTGCATTCTAAAACAACGTCCACTCCAAGATCTTTCCAGGGAAGTTTTTCCGGATCTCTTTCAGAAAGCACTGCAAACCTTTTTCCATCAACAGTAATGCTCTCCTGGTCAGCTTCTATCTCTTTGTTGTAGCGGCCGTAAACGGAATCATATTTCAATAAATGAGCCAGAGTTTCATTGTCCGTAAGGTCATTGATAGCTGCTATTTCTACCGCCGAGTCCTCAATTAAACGCCTAAAGGTTGAACGGCCGATTCTTCCAAAGCCGTTAATTGCGATTTTAGCCATAAATTAATCTTGGATATTTAATAATTCCTTAATTTTTTTCTTATCAAAACCGACTACAACTTGTCCGTTAATGTCGGCTACCGGAACTCCCATTTGGCCGGATTTTTCTTTCATTTCCTCGAGAGATTTCTCGTCCTGAGAAACATCTATTGCCTCAAAATCAAATCCTTTTTGCTTCAAATACTCTTTTAGGGTTTCGCAATACGGGCAAGCCGGCGTTGAATAAACTTTAATCATATTCATTATATCTGTCCGACCAGATCTTTTACCTGATCGCAGACGTTAGTAGGGTTATTGTCCGTTAAGCTGCAAAAAAGAGCTGTTAAGTTGTTTTTTTCCTGTTCCTCTCCTGCGTTTTCTCCGGAGCCAACCCTGTAGTATTTGCAGCCTATTACCACGGTAGGCACTCCCCCTGAACTGTATTTCTGAAATATTTCAGCATCTGCTTTTTGGTCGTTCATATTATCGCGAAAAGAAATCTCTTCGCCGAATTTCTCCGCCACTTCTTTGATGATAGGATGCTCCCATTGGCAATGCGAACAACCGTCTGATCCGAAGAAGTAGACAAGAGGCGCTCCGTTTTCAGCACATATTTCTTCATCTGATACGGAAAATTGTCCGATGGTTGCACCTGACGCTTTTGCTGCCAAAGGCGTATTTTCCAAATCAATAACATCGGGAAAAAATAATTTCCCGTCTCTTGTGGCATAAGAAGTAATTTCTTGCCCTCCAATAGAAAGCTTCATTTTATAAAGACCTTTTTCTTCCAGCACTTCTGTTAAAGAAGCTTCAGCTTGTCCTCCTAAAATATTGCGGTTAATAAAATCTATTATTGCGCTGCTTGCCTGTTCGGGAGAAACAACATTATCTTCGCTCTGTTCAACCTCGCATTTTGCGACTTGAGTATAAATTAAAGCTCCTCCTACAATTAGGCCGGCTGCAATAACAGCTATTGGAATTATATTTTTGTTGGTCATTGCTTTTTATTATCGTTTATTATTACTGACTAGCATTTTAACAGATTATTATTCCTTTGCAAGCTGAATAATCCTGTCCATCACTTCTTCTTGATCCATTCTTCCCAAGGCGCCTTTAGCGCATTCTTTTTCTGAAAACTCCTTAGTTTTATCTGCGAAGGCTCCGTAAACAAGAATCGGAACAGGATCTTCAGAATGATCTTTTATTTCGCAAGGAGTAGAATGGTCGGCTGTTATTACCCAAAGAACGTCTTCCTCCCTTGAGAGAAGAGGGACGTTCTTGTCTATTTTTTCTATAAATTTCTTTTTTCCTCGGCAATCACCATCATGCCCCAAAGTGTCTGTGCCTTTTATGTGGCAAAAGATAAAATCATACTTTTTTAAACATTTGTTCAATGCCTTGAATTTAGACTCAAGATCAGTATTAGTTCTGCCTGTAAACTTTTCAGATTCAACTAATTCCATGCCAACGGTCTTGGCTATCCCCTTGTACAAGCTGCCTCCCGCAACACAACATCCTCTTAGGCCGTATTTATCTTCAAAACCTTTTATCTCTTCATAAACACCTGAACCCCTTATTAGAAGATAATTGGCAGGAAATTCGCGCCCCCTGTTAAAAGGATGGTCTTTTAAAATATCGTAGGCCCTTTGGATAAACTTGTTTAAGATCCGGGCAGTAAATTCTCCTTCTTTCAAAATTGCCTTGATTTCTTTTGTTTTAACTCCTGTTTCCCCGGGATCGTTTTTGCCAACCTTATCTGAAAGCCCTTTTCCCCGAAGAACCAGGGCCGCCCTGTGTTCTACAGAATTTTTAAGCAGAAATTTAATTCCTTTTATCTCAATTCCGGAGAGAGCGTCGATTAAGATCTGCTTTTCTTTAATTCTGCCGGCTCTTCTGTCTTTTACCACCAAATCATCTCCTACTGTGGCGAAATTAACCCTGAAGGCCAAATCTCCTTCCTTAAGCTCTATGCCGCATCCGGCAGCTTCATAAGGGCCCCGCCCCAAAAAACTTTCTTTAAAGCCAAAAAGGGCTATATGCGTGCCCTCTGAAGTGGGTTTTCCTTCGAAAGGAAACTGAAAAGTGCTTACCAGGCCACAAGCTCCCTCCCTCGCCCACTTGTCTAAATTAGGGGTAATGGCGGCTTCCAGCGGGGTTTTTCCTTCCAAAGAGGAGACGGGCCTGTCTCCCAGCCCATCTATAATCATTAAAACAATTTTCTTCATAAATTATCTATTTCTAAAAGCCGGTTATATTTGGCGACCCTCTCTCCCCTTGCCGGAGCGCCTGACTTAATAAGCTCTGCTCCTGATCCCACGGCTAAGTCCGCAATAAAGTCGTCGCAAGTCTCCCCTGATCTGTGAGAAACCATTATTTTCCAGTTGTAAGATTTTGCCAAATCAAAGCTTTCCATTGCTTCAGAAACAGTTCCTACCTGATTGGGCTTTAAAAGAAGGCCTGAACAAAAATCCTTGGCTTTTTTAATTCTTTCTGTGTTAGTAACAGTCAAGTCGTCCCCGATAAGAAGAATATCTTCTTTTATTTTATTCTTTAAAAGATGCCATCCCTCCCAGTCATCTTCAGCAAAAGGGTCTTCCAGAGAGACAATGGGATAATTTTCTAGAAGTTCCTGGTAGAAAGAAACCAGCTTTTCTTTATTGAAAGGGATCCCCTGCAAATAATAGCTGCCTTTTCGATAAAACTGGGTAGAAGCGCAATCTAAAGCTATTTTTGCCTTAAATCCGGCTTTTTTTATAGAAGCGGCAACGATCTCCAGGGCTTCTTTGGGGTCTGAAATAGAAGGAGCAAACCCCCCTTCGTCCCCTACGCTGATTGCTCCCGGTCCGTAAGTTTTTTTCAATAGCTCTCTTAACCTCTGGTATATTGCAGCCCCTGCCATAATTTTTTCTGAAACACTTTTCCCTTCAGGAACAACCATAAACTCTTGAATTTCCAACCCTCCCCCGGCATGAGCTCCTCCGTTGATAATATTGAAAGCAGGACTGACGTTAAAATTGCTTTGTTTTTGGTAAATGTCTCCTATGTGTTCAAAAAGAGGTTTTTGCTTTTCAGCAGCTCCGGCTCGGCAGACAGCTTTTGAAACCGGCAAAATGGCATTGGTTCCCAGGTTTGACTTATCGGGAGTGCCGTCTAATTCTGCTAAAAGACCATCTATTCTCTTTTGATTTTCAACTTCCTTTCCTTTTAGAACCGGAGCGATTTTTTCTTTGATATTAGATAGAGCTAATTCTGTTTCCACTTCTACTGCTTCGTGCTTGCCAGTAGAGGCGCCAGAAGGAGCAGCAGATTTAAAAACCCCGCTTTCTGTTTCCAGCCAAACCTTTACGGCTGTTTCGCCTCTGGAGTTCAGTACTTTTTGAGCTGTAATTTTTTTGATTTTGTCTCCCATTATTTTATATCTTGCAAATAATTATAGGAGGCCAGGGCTGCTCTAGCCCCTTCTCCAGCCGCAGTAACAATCTGTTTGAATTTACTGACATTGGCGTCCCCTGCCGCATAAAGGCCCTCGGTTTTTGTCTGGCAGGTTTCACAATCTACCTTAATCTCATCTCTTTCGTTAAAATCCACCAGCCCCTTCACAAAACTAGTAGCCGGCTGATAGCCGACTTCTACAAATACACCCTGCACATGCAGGCGATTTTCTTTTTCGGTCTTCCTATCTTGATAAACAATGGACTCTACAAAGTTTTTCCCTTCTATTTTTTCCAGCTTGGCGCTGGTTATCAGTTTGCATTTTCCTGTTTTGGCAACCCTTTTTTGGTTGTCTTTGTCTGCTTTGGGTTTTTCGTTGTATTCTAAAATATATATTTTGTTAACATAATTAGCCAAAAAAATAGCCGTTTCAAATCCGGAATTGCCTCCTCCGACAACAGCTACTTCTTTCCCCCGAAACATGGGGCCGTCGCAAATCGCGCAGTAGCTTACGCCCTTACCTATAAACTCCTTTTCCCCGGGCACCTCCAGAGGGCGAGGATCAGATCCAGAAGCCACAATTACAGAATAAGATTTAAATTCTCCTTCATTGGCAGTAGAAACTATAAATTCTTTTCCCTTTTTTTCTACATTTACCACTCCGTCTTTTTTATAAAGAATTTCCTGGGCTTCCATGTGCTCTTTAAATTTATTAACCAAATCCTGGCCTGAAATGCTTTTAAATCCGGGGTAGTTTTCAATCTCTACTGCCTTTATTGCCATATGTCCTCCGAACTCTTTGGCAACAAGAAGAGTCTTCATTCCTTGTCTGCCCGCGTAAATTCCTGCCGTCATGCCGGCAGGCCCTCCGCCTATAATGATTAAATCGTAAATCATATTATATTTAATTGCGGATTAAACAGACAGCCACCCGCCGTCAACCACCATAGTGGTTCCTGTGATATAAGAAGATTCGTCCGAAGCCAAAAACAGCACTGCTTTGGAAACCTCTTCTGGCCTTCCTTCTCTGTGCATGGGAATTCTTGCCAAAATTGCTTTTTGCTGTTCGGGATCTTGTTTAATGGGGTCTATCATGGGCGTTTCAATGACTCCCGGAGACACGGCATTAACCCGAATATTGTACTCTGCCAGTTCTCCTGCCAGTTCTTCTGTCATGGCCACAATCCCTCCCTTGCTGGCGCAGTAATGAGCAAGATTAGCAAAGCCTATTCCTACCTGCCCCATGGCCACGGAAGCAATATTAACTATAACTCCTGATTTCTGTCCGGCCATTGCCTTCGCTGCCGCTTGGCTGCATAAGAAATATCCCTTTAAATTAATGTCTATGGTTTTATCCCAATCCTCTTCTGTCATTTCAAGAAAACTCTTAAATTCGGCTATGCCAGCATTATTAACTAAAATATCCAGTTTTCCCCATTCTGATACTGCCGTTTCGATTAGGGCGTCTACTTCTTCTTTTTTGGTCACGTCACATTTTACGGCCTTAGCTTCTCCGCCTTTTTCCTTTATCTCCTCTACTACTTTTTGGCAATCTTCTTGATCAATATCTGAAACCACGACTTTGGCTCCGGCTTCAGCCAGCGCCAGGGCGTGAGTCCTGCCCATACCTCTTCTAGCGCCCGTAATAATTGCTACTTTGTCTTTTAGTTTTGCCATATTTATTTTGCCAACAAAAGAAGATTCTTTTCATTGACTGTTATTTTTTTATTACCTGGGGAATAATATCCAATAAATCGCTGGCCGTTAGAGAATGCCCCAGGGCCTTATCCCCTATTTGGCCAGCAAGGCCGTTAATTAAAACAGCTGTTTTCCCCGCTTCCAGGGGCTTCAGTCCCCTAGCCAAAAGAGCGCCTGCAATTCCTGCCAATATATCACCCGTTCCTCCAACTGTCATTGAAGGAGATCCTGCTTTTGAAAAATAGACTTCCTTCCCGTCTGAAATTATATCAGTCCCGCCCTTTAAAAGAATGGTCGTCTTAAGTTTTCGGGCTTCTTCTCTGACAATATCTGCTTTCTTTTGAACGGAAAAGTCCTTAACCTCTTTTCCTGTTAAAACATAAAACTCATGAGAATGAGGGGTAATTAAAAAGGGCTTTCCGGAAACAATCCTCTTTTCTTTAACTATTGCATGAATGGCGTCAGCGTCAATAACGCAGGGAAGAGAGGATTCTTTAAGGTATTCTAATATTGTGTCTTGGGTTTCCTTAGATCGGCCTGTCCCCCCTCCGATTACTGTGGCGGCCTTGTTTCCGGCTACGGCTTCGGCAGACTTGCTGAAAGAAATAAGAGTGCTTAAATGTTTTTTAATGAGGTATTTGCCGGGCAAGGGGTAAGCTGCCAAATCCGGAGAAAAAGAAGCAACAATGTTTGCCGCTCTCTCAGGAGCTATAACATTAACCATGTCCACCCCAGCCCTAAAGGCAGCCAAAGAAGAAAGAGCCGGAGATCCGCTATAAAATTCTGACCCCCCTATCACGAGCAAAAGGCCCGCGTCGTACTTTTTGGCATTCCTGGGACGGGATTTGTAGGCTTCTCTAATAATCTTTTTTTCTATCTTCTTCATTTAATTTCTTTTAGAAATGATTCTATTTCCGGGCCAAGCTTTGGATCTTTTAAGGCAAAGTATATGCTGGACTTAGCCCAAGAGGTTTTGTCTCCGCATTCTAGCCATCGGCCCTCTATTTCATATCCGTAAATCACTTTCCCGTCTTCCAGCATATTGGAAAATGTTTCAGTTAAAACAATTTCTTTCTTATTGTTGGGCTTAGCTTTCTTAAGATAGTCAAAAACCTCCGGGGTCAGAATGGATTTGCCGAGAAAAGCGAGGCGAGAAGGAGCCTGCTCCAAGGGCGGCTTTTCAACAATTTTCTTTATCTTATGATATCGATTGGCTATTTTTTCCACCTCTACTATGCCATAAGAAGAAACCCTCTTTTCCGAAACCGGATAAAGAGAAAGTATCGGCTTCTGGCATGTTTTGAATATTTTCTGAAGCTGTGCCAGACAAGGGGTTTTTGCATCAACAATATCGTCTGCGAAAAGACAGGCAAAGGGCTCTCTTCCCACCTCTTTAGCTGCTTGCAGAACTGCGTGGCCGTCTCCCTGCGGGTTTTTTTGGACCACGTAAGAAAAAGAAATACTTTTGGCAAACTGTTCAAATTCCTTGTATTCTTCTAATAATTCAGTCCTCTTGCTTTTCTTAAGAGCTTTTTCTATTTTAGGAGAGGGTTTTAAATAATCCAATATTCTTTTATTTCCGGGGCTGACTACAAAGATTATCTTGTTTATCCCGGAATCTTTCGCTTCTCTGATTATTTTTTCCACTACCGGCCTGCCAGCTAAAGGCCAGAGCTCTTTTGGAACCACTTTCGACAAAGGAAGAAAGCGAGTCCCTAAGCCAGCTAAAGGAATAATTGCTTTTTTTACTTCCATAAATAAATATTAAGCCTTGTTATTCTTCTTTCTTAAAATAGCCGGGATTTCCCAAATCTCTTCTTTCGCCAAAAGTTCTTTTTCCTCCTTTTTTTCCGCCTCTCTGACCTGCACCCCTGTTTTTCTTTTTTTCTTTTTCAGCTGCTCCTGCATCTCCTTAATTGATCTCTTCTTCTCTGCTGCTTTCTTTATTAATTTAGGAGGACCAGAGGGACTCTTTGGCTTTTTCTTTTTAACAGAATGAGGTTTTTCTTCTTTTTTAGGGAGGGTTTTCGGCTTTTCTTCTTCTTTTTCCAAATTAAATCCCTTGGCAGAACACCCTAGCGCCAAGATGGTTAATCTGATATCGCTCTTTAGTTTATTGTTCTGATTTACTCCAAAAATCATCTTTGCTTTTCTGCTGACTGCCTCGTTGATTATCTTGGAAAGATGGGCTACTTGGTCTAGCTGCAAATCCTTGCTTCCTGAAATGTTGTATAAAATGCTTTTAGCTCCCCTAATGGTATAGGGATAAAGAGGGCTGGATATTATTTTTCTGACAACCTCTTCTTTTTCAGGGCCTTCTATGTTAACTGTGTTCAAATAGGCCAGCCTTCCTCTTCCTTTAAAAATTGTTCTTAAATCGGCAAAATCAATATTTATTAAAGAAGGCAGATAAATCATTTCTATAAGTCCTTCCAGATTGGCCCCCAGCTTTTCGTTGATGGCAGAAAGAGCTCCGTTCAAGGGATTGTTCTTATCCATAATTTGGAAAATTCTCTCGTTGGGAAACACTGTATAGGCATTAACGTGAGGCCTTATTTTTTTTAAAGATTCTTTGGCAATCTCTGTTTTCTTCCTTCCTTCAAATTCAAAGGGCAAAGTAAAAATACCGTAAGTAAGATTGCCCAAACTTCTGGAAATCTTAGCGAACAAGGGACCGGCCCCAGACCCCGTTCCTCCTCCCAGGGAGGCGACGAGAATGCAAAGGTCTTGGCCTTTCATCATTTTTTCAATCGCCTCTTTGGAATTCTCAGCTGCAGCTGAACCTATTTCAACATCCATACCCGTGCCTAAGCCATGGGTCAGCTCTTTTCCGAAATGAAATTTTTTCGCCTTTTTGCTGGCCCTTTTAAGAGACTGGCTGTCTGTATTGGCTACCAAAAAACTCACTTTCTTCACCCTGGAAGCGATCTCTGAAACAATAGATCCTCCGCCTCCGCCAATGCCGATTATTTTTATTTTCGGCTTGTGCACGGCGTCTGTTGCTTTTTTGGCAGGTTTCTTTTTTTTAGAAACGGTTTTTTTCTTTTTAACCATAAAATTATTTTCTGATTTATCTTATATTTTACCCCATAGCTCCAGCAAAGGCAAACAAAAAAAGTCCTTTTTAAGAACATTTATCAACGGTTTCTCTCTGCCTTTCTTACTCTATCTTCTCCCATTCCGAAATGATGGGCTATTTCATGCCAAATAACTTTTTTCACTTTTTCCTCTATTTCCTTGCTGTTTTTGCAGACTTTCTCTATGGGCTCTTTGAAAATAGTTATTTTATCAGGAAGCGCTTGCCCATAATGCCATCTTTTTGTTCTGGGAATGCCCTGATACAGGCCAAATATCAAAAGATTTTCCCTGCCAAGGCCCTTTTTTTGAAGAGCGGTGGGCCTTTCTTCAACGCATATCTCTACGTTTTCTAATTTTTCCAAAAACCTTTCAGGGATTGCCTCTATCCCCTTGGCTACCAATTCTTCAAATTTTTCTTTGGTCATATGTTTTAGTTTACAGAAACAAAAATTATTTACAAATAAAAATAGTCTGCTGGCTGGGCCCCCTCCCAATTTGCTCTTGATAATGATAGAATAACAACAGTAACTTTTTATAAAAACTAGTTTATGTTTATCGCCGTTGACGTAGGAGGAACAAGCACCAGAGTGGCTTTTTCCAAAGACCTTAAGAGAATTCTTAAAACTAAAAAATTCCCGACTTCTAAAAATTTTGAAAAAGGAGTTTCTGAAATAATTGAAACTATCGAAGAAACGATTGGCAAAAGCCCGAAAGCCATTGCGCTTGGGTTGCCGGGAATAACAGACCAAGAAAAAGGAGTTTTATTAAAGGCCTTTAATCTTCAGGGATGGAAAAATAAGCCGATTAAAAAACGATTTTTTAGAAAATTCAACTGTCCTGTTCTTATCCATAACGATTCCGATTTAGGAGGACTTGGAGAAGCGGTTTTCGGGGCAGGAAAAAATAACAGAATTATTGCATACCTGTCAATTGGCACAGGCATTGGAGGAGCAAGAATCGTTGACAAAAAGATTGATTTCTCATCCCGAGGATTTGAGCCCGGACATCAAATTCTAGAAATAAACGGAAAATATTGGCCGCCTTGCGGCCAAAAAGGATGCCTTGAATCATTTGCTTCCTCAAAGGCGTTTGTTAAAAGATACAAAGAAAAGCCGGAAAACTGCCATAATCTCAAGGTTTGGAATGAGTGGAGCAAGAAATTGTCTCAAGGAATAATAAACATTATTGTTCTTTGGTCGCCGGATATTGTTATTATCGGAGGAGGATTTGCTAAAAATAAGCACTTTTTAAAACCGCTGAAAAAGTTTGTCAGTGAAAATTTGGTAATATTCAAATCGCCCCCGATTGTCAAAAGCAGACTCGGAGACAAAAGCGGCCTTTACGGCGGCCTTGATTTTATTAAAAATAAATTAAAAGAATGATGGGAAATAAAATCCTTCAAAAAGTTGCCATAAAAAAACAGATTAAGCCAAAAGACTTTTTAAAGTTTTTAACGACGAAGCAAAAAGAAGAACTTTTAAGACAGGCTTCTTTTTTAAGAAAGAAGAAGGTGGCGCATATAAATGCAACCGCCGAGGGAGGCGGCGTGGCGGAAATTCTTGAAAGCATGATCCTTTATCTGCGTTCTTTGGGAATAGAAAGCGACTGGTATTTTATAACTCCGGAAATTGGAGGAAATTTCTTTAAAATTACCAATAATATTTTCGACGCGCTTCAGGGAGCGTCAGTCAAGATTACTGCAAAAGAATGGGCCGAGTACGAAGAAAAAAGCAGACTTCTTTCCAAAGAAATAAATAAAATTGGCTGCGATATCTTGGCAATAAACGATCCACAGCCCCTTCTTGCAGGATATTATTCCGATATAAAAAATAAAATATACTTTAATCACATTGATACTTCCGCACCCTTTAATCCGGTTTGGAAAAAATTGCTTCCTTTAATGAAATCCTACCGTAAAATTGTCTTTAGCAATTCCGACTTTATCAACAGCAACGACCTGCCAAAAGAGAAAATAAAAGTTTTCACGCCGGCAATCGATCCTTTGTCCCAAAAGCAGAAGATTGTTCCAAAAAAGAAAGCCCGTCTATATCTTAAAAAACGCGGCAATATACCTCTGAACTGCCCCCTAGTTTCCCAAGTGTCCCGTTTTAGCGCTTGGAAAAATCCGATCGGGCTTATCCAGGCATTCAAAGCGGTCCAAAAGTCTTCTTTCCCAGAAGCCTGTCTGGCTCTTGTCGGCTTTAATATTGCAAAAGACAATCCGGCAGCAAAATCAGCTTACAGGGAAACAGCGGCTGCCGTTGGAAAATCTCCCGGAATCTTTTTGTTTTTTGATCCAAAAGATAAAGACGTTATCGAGTTTACGGCAATGGCGCAAAACGCTTCTGATATTATTGTTCAAAACTCTATTAAGGAAGGGTTCGGCTTAGTGGTCGCAGAAGCAATGTGGAAACGTCAGCCTGTCATCGGAGGGCCTGCCTCTGGCATACGTAAACAAATAAAAAACGGGAAAAACGGCTTTATCGTTAACAGCCCAAAAGAACTGGCCGAAAAAATTATCTTTCTTTTATCCCATGACAAAGAAAGAAAAAAAATGGGAGAAGAGGCAAGAAAAACTGTCCTCAAAAACTTCTTGTTCTCTCGCCTGGTTTCAGATCATCTCAAGCTTTATAAGCTCTCTCTAAGGGGTTAAAAAAAGACAGCCACCTCTTTATTGTATTGTTTCTACAACCCCCATCTTCTAAAGAACAGCAGTCCTGCGACCATAAGGAGGACTACGAATAACAAGACCCCGAGAAGAAGGAAATAAATTTTGTTTCTGTTTTCCGAAATTGAAACTATTGAAACTAGAGATGATTGTTCCGGATCGTTTGGATTATAATAAACAGAAACTTCCTTGCCAGCCGGAAACTGTTTTTGCTTTTCTTTTGCGTCTAGATAACGCCTAAACGCATTTGCAGAAAAACCATCTTTTTTGATTGATTTTATTAAAGGTACAATTATTTTATCTACAAAACCAAACTCCGGAGAGATGTTCTTGCCAACATATTCCTTTCCGTCCACAAAATAATGGTATTCCAGGTTTAGATAATAAACATTTCCTTCGTTTTCTCTTATTTCTTTAATTTCCGATTTTGTTATTCTGCCAGAAGCAATATTCCATTGTTCTGTTTTTTTAAATAAATTTAACCAGAAAAAAGAGCAAACTGAAACTGCGATAACCCCGATTATAAATAACCAAAAAAACCAATTAGCCATAGTAATTATCTTTTAAGATCGAAAATATAACTGATTGTTTCCGGAGACCTTGAGCTGGAAGGATTCCATTCAATATGCAGTATCCTATTGCTCTCGTCCGGAAGCCCTTGTTTGTTCATAGCGTTAAGAGATATGCTTACGACCGAATTAGAATTAGCTTTATCCCCAACCTTATCCATTGTACTCGCTCTCGTAACCTGAGCTCTTTTCACTCTCCAACTGAAACTCGGGGTCTCTTTTTATTTCATTTTCCACAGCTTTCTCTCCATCGTCTTCCCATTCGCTACTGTAAGTTTTTGTGAGTTTCCAATCATCGTTAACCTTTTGATCATCGTAACGGTTATTTTCTTCTTTCCGCTGTCTTCTTAAGTCTTTTGGTTAAATTTATTTTAGCATAAAATGTGAATCCTGGTCTAGAACCTATCTTTTAAGGAGAAATTAGGCGGTTTTGTGAGCGTCTCATTGACGCGTCTTGGTCTAGGCTGTTTTAAATATATTTTAAAATCTTCTATCCAAACTTTTTTTATGCCATTTTACAGAAACTACAAATAAAAAGGTGAAGAAGGCAAAAAGAATTACCAAGTCAACAAAGGGAGGGAAATAGCTCGCCCCCTGTATTGAGTGCCTGACTAAATCGGTGTAATAGGTCAGAGGAGAAAAAAAAGATAAAATCTTAAATTGGCCGATTTCGGTAATAGGAACAAAAACGCCGCTTATAAAAATAAGGGGGAATTTAATTAAGGTGGCAACGAGCATTATATTTGAAGGATTATCGGTGGGAGAGGCCGAAATTAAGATTCCCAGAGCTGAAAAACAGAAAGCTGCTATCAAAGTTCCGAGAATCAAAGAGAAACTTATTATCTCCCCGCCCAACATAAAAACGCTAATTAAAACAACAAAGAAAGTAATAAAAAGGCCGAATAAAACTGAAGCTATAATATCTCCTAAAATAATAGCCCAGAGAGAAATGGGAGAAGACACTAATCTCTCAAATGTTTTCATCCTCGTCTCCCAAGGCGCTATTACCGGTGTAATGGCAGAAACAGCAAAGAAAAGAGCCATGCCTATCAATCCTGGAATCAGGAAATCCAAAGACATATCTCTTTTAAAAGAGAAGGAAACGAACAAAAAAGCAGGTATAAGTAGCCCTTGGATTATCACAGGCCCCCTGAAATAATAAATAGACAGGTCTTTTTTAGTAATGGCGAATGCTCTTTTGAATTGTTCTAAAATACTCATTTTTTAGCTTTAGTTAGTTTCACAAACACATCTTCCAAACTGGGTTCTAGGGTTCTTAAAGAAATTATTTTATTGCCGGAATCCTGAGAATATTTAACCAGCAAAGGAATAATGTCCTCGGTCTTGGAACTGTATAGTTTAAATTTATCCCCTGCTTTTTTAACTTCAATAACCCCTTCAAGCTTAAGCCCTTCTTCATTTACTGTCTTTTCAAAAGCTACTTCAATTGAGGAGGTGCTTTGAATGGTATGTTTTAATTTTTCAGGCCGATCAATTGCCACGACTTCGCCGTAATTTATGATTGCCACCCGATCACAGAGCAAATTGGCCTCTTCAATATTATGAGTGGTTAAAAAAATGGTGATTCCTTTTCGATTAAACCTGCTGATAAGATCCCTGATCAGCCTTGTGCTCTCTACGTCTAATCCTCCGGTGGGTTCATCTAAAAATAAAATTTTAGAATCGTTCATCAAAGCCATTGCCAAAATCAATCTTTGTTTCATTCCTTTTGAAAAAGTTCTTACCTTCTGATCTTTCTTTTCGTATAGTCGAAATAATTTCAACAAATCTTCTGCTTTTGTAATATTTTTTTCTTTTTCTATTCCGTATAACTCGCCTATTAATAAAAGATTCCGAAAGGCAGATAAGTCTATATAAGCATTTGCCATTTCGGGAACGATTCCCATTCTTTGCTTTGCCTCTATGGGATTTTTCTGAATATTATATTCGCCTATGTAAGCTTCGCCCTCTGTTGGCTTTAATATTCCGGTAAGCATTCTAATAATAGTTGTTTTTCCTGCTCCGTTGGGACCCAATAAACCAAAAATCTCTCCTTCTTCAACTTCAAAAGAAACATTGTTTACTGCTTTTAGTCCGTTGAATTCTTTAGTTAAATTTCTAACTTTTATTGCTGTCTTGTCTTTTTTCATACTCTTATTCTAACATAAAAATTGCCTTGCAGAAGATTATTTTCTTGTAATAATAATTACCTGTTGTTTGCTTATTTTAAAAAAATAAACTTAATACTGAATAAACTATCAAGCTTAGCGCTATACCCAAAACAAAATAAGATATCTTTTTATACCTTTGAGCCATTGGATAAAGTTCGTGTATTGAAACAAAAATCATTGCTCCTGCGGCAAAAGCAATAAAAAAAGGATTTAGAGCGGGAGCAATTGAAACGGCAACGTGCATCCAAAGCTCGACAAATTTATTTCGGCATTAATGTTCGTTCTATATTATTAACCCCATCCCGTAAAAAATGAAATAAAGAATTAAGCAATTTTGAGTTTTTAAAATCATTCCAATTTTTTTCC
>CAZBLV010000001.1:0-29012 GCA_964493085.1 uncultured Candidatus Saccharibacteria bacterium | reverse complement strand
TTTGCCCGCCCTCGCTTTCCGATTCCAATTTTTTTCCGCCGCCGCCGAATTTCGTGCCAGTGAAACTGGCGCGCCGCCTATCTATTTTAACTTGTTAATTTCGTTAGGCAACTCTTCCAATAATCTTTTAATATGCCTAACAAGATAAATTCTTTTATCCCCATAATAGAAGGCGATATCGTCCTGATATTCGTTGCCTAACGAAATATTTTCTCCAATCTTTACTGCGTTCGGACACTTTTCGACAAAAGTATTAAAAACAAATTTTATACTTGAGTTGCTGATATAATTTCTCGGGCTGTCACTATGACAAGCGGCGTTTCGCAAATTATTTACCAAATCTGTGATATCTTTGATATTTTGATCAATTTTAATATCGTCCGCCCAAATTATTCTGGTATTCTTTTTACTCAATTCTTGAAGGAGATAATTTAGTCGGACTAAAATTTCAATAAAAGCGGATTGAGTAAAAAGTTGATGATCGGTAAAAATTTGCGAATTAAAAAGTTCTGCACATCTTTGTGTTTCTGATAGTAAATCTCGTTTTTGTAATTCCAGATCAGTCATACTTTATTTTAGAAATTTAAAACTTCTGATTGAATTCAATATATCATTTTCAACAGAAACAAAATCCTTAGCGGGGGCAATTCCTGCAATGCTATATTTAATACTCCCAAGCATAAGATCGTATGAAATATTTATATATTCTTTTTCTACCCCCTCTTTAATTTGAAAATACGATGATTTAGAGCCATATGCTGGCACTCCGTTAATCTCGGTATCAAAATACTCTAAAAATTTATGGTTAGTTACTCCAACGCCCTGAAGATTTGAATTTACTTGTTTAAGGCCTTCGGTCGCAAGAAGTTTATACTCATCCGCTGTAAAAAAATCTTTAATAGTTAAACTATCCAAATTATCAAACTTTTTGAAAAGATTTTTATCAAATTCATAAATACTTACGAAAACTGAATTTTCTCCGCTTTCTGCTTTTTGTAAAATATGTGGATTATTACCAGTAAATAGATTCCAATTTTTAGGGAATGTAATTTGAAAATTATATTTTTGATTTATGTATGTCTGTCCGTCATATTGAGAATTTTCCGTGTTTTTATCCACAGCAGATTTATAGTAGTTGTTCTTCTCTTTATTTTCAGTAAAAGCAAAGAAAATAAAGAGTGCTAGGATAAAAAGCACAAATGCTAATAAAAAGGCGGTTATATTTTTGATGTATTTTTTTGAATCTAACATAAAATTTATTGTTTTGTTTCTTCCGATTTTTTCTCTTCCATATTCTCTTTTTTTCCACGGAGTTCACCCCAAAAGAAATTAATCATCGCGATTGAGATGATAGAAATAGTAATGGATAGAAAAATTGAAACATCCCATGTCCAAATATTCGCCCCTATCGCAAGAAATATTAAAAGCAAAAATATGTAAAGTGTCTTTTTCCAAAATGGCATTTTTGATTTTGTGTTTTCCATAAAATTTATTTTATTAATATCCCAATTGGTTTTTAACAAGACCTCTCATAATTCCCAATATTATCGCAAGAATCAGTCCTAGATAACCAAGAATTAATCCTGCAACAGCAAGCCCCTTACCAGTATATACATCGGGATGTTTTTTAATTTTATATAAAGCGACATGCCCACATATCACAGCAATTATGCTTGCCGTAGAAGCCCAAGGGTAACCACCAATGATACTCAAAACCAAACTGGCGATTGCCAATCCCTTTTTCTTTTTTATTTGATTCGAGCTATTATTTTCGTCTTGTGTGTTCATAAAATTATTTTATTAACTCCTCTATTGAAACGCCCAACGCTCTGGCGATTTTATCCATAGTTTGGACGCTTGGCTTATTAACGGTACCACTTTCGACCTTCATAAGCGTTGTATATTTAATATCCGCTTTCTTGGCTAAATCATCTTGCGTTAAGCCAAGCTTAGCCCGTGCTTTCTTGATATTTTCGCTGATTGTTTTTCCACTTGTCATATAAATAAAGTTTTGGTAGTATTATAGTATATAAGGTTATTACCCTTATTGTTATACTACCAAATAAAATGAATTTAATCAAACAAATTTCTTGGCGGCGCATTTCGCAAAGCGAAATACGAAATTCGGCGGCGGAAAAGCGAGGGCGGGCAAAAATTCCTTTCCCCCAACCCCCTTCCTTTTTGCCCGCCCGAGCGTCAGGATTCGTTTCAGTCGCGCGAAGCGCGACAATCAGTCAGCGTTCCCGTTCAAAAAATGTTCGAGCGGAGTCGTATAATTCCACACTTGCGGGCCCGTAGTTCAGCGGCCAGAACGCCTCATTTGCAATGAGGAGGTCGTGGGTTCAATTCCCACCGGGTCCACCAAAGATCGTGCCGTTTTACTTCGAGCTATTGACTTTTATTTAGTAATATGATCTACTTTGTCAATAAGCTATTGGCCTATTTTGTACACCAAAAACAGAAAGGAGATGGACATGCGATTGACGATGCAGGCAGTTCAGCGTTTTCAGGGCGGCCAGATGGAGATCCAAAACCAGATCGAGGGCTACATCTATCGTGGCGAGATCGAAACTATCGCGATTGAGAACGGCGAGCTTCGGGCGAAGTTCGCCTGGCTTGCGAAGGGGGACTTTCCTCCAATCAAGTGGGTTAAGGCCGACCCCCTTGACTACGTGGCGAGCCTCGAGATCTTCTCGGCGTTCGATATCGGTTCGAGCGGTCACGATGTTGGCGGCGACAGCAGGATCTGCCTCCAATCGTTCGTCACCGGCGAGACAGTCGTTCTGTTTCCCCCGAACGGAAGCAAGCTCGATCCTGCCAATGTTGAGGGACTTTAACTCGCGTAGAGGCAGTTGCGTCTCTCCTTGGCAAAACAATCAGCCGAGCTTCACAGAATATCGTGGAGCTCGGACTTTTTTTGCAAACACGAGGATTCTCTCTTAATTTTTTGCCCATTTGGACTGAACCACTAAAAAATAACGGCCTTTTGTTTAAATTCGCCCTTAATACAAGTTTCGTATTTATGGCAAATCGGATCGCCGAGGCGTTTAGACGGAGGAGAGCTTAGCTTTTCTTGACAAATATTTTTATTTATGTAAAATAATATTACTAATGTTTTTTGACAATTCAAGCAAGGGCGTTCCTTGCTAAGGCAGAGTCGACGGACTCAAAACGGAAAGGAAAGCTGTTATGCTGATCGAACGCGCTGATAACCCGTGGATTCAATTTAAGGTGCTTTGGCCCGATTTAGAGAGGGGGCAGAGAAGTCTTCTGGCAAAGAGAGCTTTTCTTCATCTGATTGCCAGATATGATGCTTCCCGGTTTCAAAAAGAAAAGTCCCTCGCTGAAATTGCGGAGCTTTGTCCCGGGATATTAGATCCGGCTTCCGGAGAAAGCCATGTGGTTTCTGACAGAGAAATACTGCAAGCTTTCAGATATCTTTACCAGGACGCTAAACGGAGAAGGGAAATCCTTTCTCCTGAAGAGCTGACATGGGCGAGATTGTATGTTAAAGATAGGGAAATCTACATTATTATAGAAAAGATGATTTATCAATTGCTTCTTGGCGCTTCCTCGCATTGGGATAAGATACGAGGAGGATTCAAGTGGGCAATTTCAGAAGAAGATAAGCTGAAATTGGCTCGCCAAGCCTTAAAAGATACGAGGCTGGGCTCCAAAAGAAAGCTGGAGATTGCTCGAGAATTTGGAGAGCCCGAGGACGATTTCGCCACTGCTTATTTCAGGAAGCTTCTGTGGGACAGGCATTATGACAAAGCCCAAGAATCGGGCCTGTCTGATCCAAGAATCGCGCTGGAGGTTGTTGTTGATAACATCAATTCCGGCTATTTTAGCGACGCCTTCGAAATTGTCCGGCGGTTTTTGCCAGAGCGGACAGATCTTATCCAAGAGATTCAGCGGATCAAGTCTGCTTTCGAATAGCACAATCCAGACCCTAGCAACAAAACAGCTAGGGTCTTTTTTTTGGAACATCAAGTTTTCCACACCCCCCCTTCTTTTATAATTTTGTTGATGATATACTAAAATAATAGTCAAAGGTCGGCTTGAGGCTCAAATTTATTAAAATTATTAAAAAAATATGTTATTAGACTGGTACGAAATTACAATTTCAGCCCTTAAAGACCTTTATGTAGGTTTTGTTGACTTCACTCCCAAATTAATAGGAGCTATCATAATCTTTTTGGTTGGCTGGATAGTTTCTGTTGCGATTGGAAAATTGATCTCAGAAGTTTTAAGAAAAATAAAGTTTAATCGTCTCTTTGAAAGAGGGGACATGAAGTCAGCTCTGCAAAAGGCAGACTTTAAGGTTGACGCAGCAGGATTTATCGGAGCTTTGTTCAAGTGGATTCTAGTGATTGTCTTCTTGGCAGTGGCAGTAGAAATACTCGGATTTCAGCAGTTCGCGGCTTTCTTAACCGAAGTCCTTTCTTACTTGCCGAATGTAGTAGTGGCTGCACTGATATTCGTTGTCGCAGTAATTATTGCTGATCTCCTTGAAAAAGTAGTTAGAGCTGCAGTAGAAAGCACGAAAGTAGGCTATGGCCACATAACTGGAATAATTGTTAAGTGGTCTATTTGGATTTTTGCGATTCTGGCCATCTTATTCCAATTGAAGATAGCCCCGCAATTAATTCAAACTCTGCTTACGGGCGTAGTTGCCTTAATCGTGTTAGCCGGAGGCCTTGCTTTCGGACTAGGTGGCAAAGAGGTGGCAGCTGAAATTCTCCAAGACATCAAGAAGAAATTCAAAGGACAGTAAAGAAAAATATTTTCTGGAAAGTTAACAGGTCGAGAGTTTTATCTCTTGGCCTGTTTTTTTTAAGGCTTGACATACCTTTCTGGTTTGCTAATATATAAAGCACAAGATATGAATAGAAACAACGAGTATCAAAAAACACAAAGCGGTTAACTCCACCTATATTTAGTTTATAGCAAAGAGAGGACCGCTTTAGAGCGGTTTTTTGATAGCAGAAGGGAATGTACCTTGAAAACTGAAAATACACAATCTAGCTTATTAAAAAGTCAAACTTTCTTATCGTTTTGTAAAAGAAGTTTTTAAAAGCAGATGGTGGATGCCTTGGGATATCGAGGCGATGAAGGACGTGGCGTGACTGCGATAATCCTCGGGGAGGTGTCATGCAACCTTTAATCCGGGGGTTTCCGAATGGGGAAACCCGTTTCGCCCAAAAGCGAAACATCTCATATTTATTATGAGAGGTAAACCTGCTGAAGTGAAACATCTCAGTAAGCAGAGGAAAAGAGAACGAAATAGTCCGTATTTTATTTCTATTCGTTTGAATAGAATTAAGATGCGGCGTTATTCCCTTAGTAGCGGCGAGCGAAAAGGGACTAAGCCCAAACCTCGTTTTATGCGAGGGGTTGTAGGAGGATAGCGTCGGGAGCATTCCGCAAATTATAATTTGTAAGATGCGGAATTCTTACCGAGGGAGAGCATTTAGGTAAAGCAGTTAGGCGAAGCTTCCTGGAAAGGAGCACCATAGAAGGTGAAAGTCTTGTAGCTTAAAATTGCTTTACGCTCCTTGCTATCTGCCGCTTTGCGGCAACCTGAGTACCATGAGGGAAGATAACCTTGTGGGAAGCATCCCGGACTAACCGGGAAAGGCTAAATACTCGATATCACCGATAGTGAACCAGTACCGTGAGGGAAAGGTGAAAAGTAGGGGGGTAACCCCGGTGAAATAGAACCTGAAACCATCTTGCTTACAAGGACTAGGAGCTCCGTTTTTACGGAGTGACTGGGTGCCTATTGAAGAATGAGCCAACGAGTCCGAGTACTCAGTTTTGTCTAAGGGGTTCTGCCCCGCAGGCGCAGCGAAAGCGAGTGTTAATAGCGCGACCATATACTGAATACTCGGGACCCGAAGCCAGGCGAGCTTGCCATGGCCAGGGTGAATCCCGCAGAAATGCTGGAGGAGGCCCGAACCTGTAGATGCTGCAACATCTTAGGATGAGCTGTGGTAAGAAGTAAAAAGCTAATCGAGCCTGGGAATAGCTGGTTCTCCCCGAAATAGCTTTAGGGCTAGCGGCATGTATAGATTTCGGAGGTAGAGCACTGGATGGAATTACGTGGGCTTTGCCTAGTCTTTCCAACCAAACTCCGAATGCCGAAATTTTAAGCATGCTAGTCAGACTGCGGGGGCTAAGCTCCGTGGTCGAAAGGGAAACAGCCCAGATCCTCATCTAAGGTCCCTAAACTTTTCGCTTTATGCGAAACCTCGCTTCGGCGGGGGGACTAAGTGTACTTAAGGAAGTGAGTTTCCTGAGATAGTTAGGAGGTTAGCTTAGAAGCAGCTATCCTTTAAAAAATGCGTAACAGCTTACTAATTAAGGAGATTCGCGCTAAAGATTTACGGGACTAAGTCCAGTACCGAAGATAGGATTAAACATTCAATCCGTTGAATGTTTAAGGTAGGGGAGCGCCCTTTATTCGTTGAAGGTTCGCTGGAAGGCGGGCTGGAGAATGAAGGGGTGAGAATGTTGGCATGAGTAACCGCAATCCCGTTGAGAGCACGGGACACCGAAATCCTAAGGTTTCCTTGGCAATGATTGTCAGCCAAGGGTTAGGCGGCCCTAATCTCGTCAACCGAAAGGTGGCGAGAGATGGACAGTCGGTTAATATTCCGACCCTTTGCTAAATTTTTTCTCAAAGAGACGGAGACTTGTACTTTATGCGAATTATTGGATTTTCGTCCTTGCCCTGAGGTTTTCCAAGGGGTGAGGGGAAGCCTTGCTTCGGCTTGGTGAACATAAAGGAGCAGTCTTCCCAGAAAATCTTTGAGAGAGTTAAATTTAGTTGAATCCGTACCGCAAACCGACACAGGTAGGATGGCGCTAGTACGCTAAGGTGAACGAGTGAAAGCTCCTGAAGGAACTCGGCAAAAAAGCAGGCGTAACTTCGGAATAAGCCTTTCCCGCCTTATGGCGGGACGCAGCGAAAGAACCCTGGCGACTGTTTACCAAAAACACAAGTCCCTGCCAACTCGTAAGAGGATGTATAGGGGCTGAGGCCTGACCAGTGCTGGAACGTTAAGACCGTCGGTTTCTGCATTTTTGCAGAAGCTAAGTGGTTGAAGCGCCAGTGAACGTCGGCAGTAACTATAACTGTCCAAAGGTAGCGTAGTCCCTTGCCGGGTAAGTTCCGGCCCGCATGAAAGGCTTAACGACCAGGGTACTGTCTCCAGGAGCAGCTCGGTGAAAATGCAATACCGGTAAAGATGCCGGTTACCCGCGGCTAGACGGAAAGACCCCGGGAGCTTTACTGAAGCTAGACATTGGATTTTGGTGTTAGATGCGCAGCGTAGGTGGGAGACTTTGATCCCTGTTTCTCGGAACAGGGGGAGTCGCCAATGAGACACCACCCTTTTGACGCCCTAATTCTAATCCTCTGCTTGACAGGGGAGACATTGTTTAGCGGTCAGTTTAAGTGGGGCACTTGCCTCCTAAAGAGTAATGGAGGCGTTTAAAGGTCGGCTATTCCGCGATGGAAATGCGGAAGGTAGGATAAAGCCATAAGCCGGCTTTACAGCGAGCAGGATATTGCGAGCTGTTGGGAAACCAGAACTTAGTGAACCGACGGATTTTAGTAGAAAATCCGGAGATCATCAGCTAAAAGTTACCCCGGGGATAACAGGCTAGTAGGGCCCGAGAGTTCACATCAACGGCCCTGTTCGGCACCTTAACATATCGGGGTGCTACAATAGTAATATTGTATTCTGCTTGTCAGCAGAACGAAAAACTGACTTATAACGGTGGAATCTTCGTGCTTATATCTGTTATAATAAAAGACATAAGCAAAAGACAATACCGTGGGAAGTTTAACTCAATTTCAGAAGTCATTAATTATTGGAACAGTGCTGGGCGACGGATATTTACGTATAATTCCAGGAAGAAATAATGCTTTTCTAGAAATAAATCATTCTATTTCTCAAAAAGAATATGCTGATTGGAAATATAAGAATCTTAAAAATATATGTATATCTGCGCCAACCCAAAGAAAAGGCAATGGAAGTAGAATTGCTTACAGATTTTACACAAGACAAAACCAAGAGTTGAGTAAAATCTATAAAAGATTTTATTTAAATGGCAAAAAGATTGTTCCGAATAATTTAGAAATTGACAAAATCGCACTAAGCGTGTGGTTTATGGATGACGGAAGTAAATGCGGTAAATCAAATTTTTATCTAAACACCCAGCAATTTGATCAGTGCGATCAATTAAAATTGCTTGCGTGTTTAAAAAAATTCGGCCTTATTGCCAATCTAAACAAAGATAAAGATTATTATCGCATAAGATTTCTTTCTTCATCGATAAGCGCATTAAAAGAGTTATTGAAGAATCAAATAATTCCGTCAATGCGTTACAAATTGGGTTATAACCCCGTAGAGACTTCTTGAACTTTTCAAGAGATAGCAAGTAAAAACTGCTATAACACGTCAGCCCCCCCACATCTGTAAAGTTGTGGCGGGTGAAGATATAGTCCGATCCTTGTAGAAATACGAGAAAAATACCGACAGGCGATGTCGGCTCACCACATCCTGGGGGTGGAGCAGCTCCCAAGGGTTTGGCTGTTCGCCAATTAAAGTGGTACGCGAGCTGGGTTCAGACCGTCAAACAGAACCAAGATATCGAGATCAACACGGCGGCCTTCGCGAGTAATCGCGATTGCAAACCAACTCATATCGGTGAAGTCCTAATAAAGTATTGAACATTAACCTGTCACATATTAGGATAATACCGAGGGAAGTAGATTTTTTGGTTGTCATATGACACCCTGAAAAATTTTACCCCGTAGAGACTTATTCTTATTACGATAAGAATGGATGGAATTATTATTCCATAAAACGTTGGGCTCCGTTAAATAATTACAAAAATAAACGGAGTATGGTATAGTCCACGCACTTAGTAATAAGTGGTATATGCGTGAGACAGGTTGGTCCCTATCTACCGTGGGCGCAGAGTCTTGAGGGAAGTTGGTCCTAGTACGAGAGGACTGGACTGAACCGACCTCTGG
Organism: uncultured Candidatus Saccharibacteria bacterium; assembly: GCA_964493085.1. Taxonomy (GTDB): domain Bacteria; phylum Patescibacteriota; class Minisyncoccia; order Minisyncoccales; family GWA2-38-27; genus CAYXTC01. The sequence goes on along the minus strand of CAZBLV010000001.1, from coordinate 19,963 downwards.
TGTACCAGTTGTCCTGCCAAGGGCATTGCTGGGTAGCTAAGTCGGGCAGGGATAAGCGCTGAAAGCATATAAGCGCGAAGCCCCTCCCAAGATAAAGACTCTTAGATTCCTCGAAGACGACGAGGTTGATAGGCTGCAGGTGTAAGCTCAGTGATGAGTTAAGCCGAGCAGTACTAATAAATCATTACTTATTTTGCAAAACGTTTAAGAAAGATTGGCTTTTTAATGGACTAGATTGTTATTTTGAAAGATTGTGAGTACCATAAGGGGGCCATACTGGGAGTGCTCCACCCGATCCCATACCGAACTCGGAAGTGAAATCTCCTAAGGCCGATGATAGTCTTCGGGCGAAAGTAGGTAGCTCCCTTATAGTGCTCATAATCTTTGACATTGCGGCGGCGCAAACTTTTTGGGCCGCTTTTTAATTCTTGTCCTTTGCTTTTTAAAAGGGTAAAATAACTAAATGGCGAAGGCATATCTGCGAAAAAAAGAAGGGAAATTTAGGGGGGCTATTATAGTCATATTGGTCTTTGTTTTGATTGTTTTTCTCCTTAACTTGTTTCCAGGGAAAACTAGACCCTTTTTTTACTGGTTTTCTTCTCCGATCCAGACGACTTTCTGGCAATGGGGAGATGATTGCTCTGATTTTTTTTCAGGAGTTTTTCGCGGCGCTAAATTGGAAAAAGAAAAAGAGATTCTTGAAACCGAAAATCAAAAATTAATATCCGAAATAATAGGCCTTAAGGCCCTAAAAGAAGAAAACAGATTTCTTAGAGAGGCCATTAATGCTGGCCTGGAAAAGGAGTTTAATGTAGTATTTTCCCGCATTATCAGCAAAGACTATTCAGAAGATATTTTATTAATAAACAAAGGCGAAGAAGAGGGCGTTAAGGAGGGCATGCCGGCCATTACTCCGGAAAAAGCGCTAGCCGGAAGAGTTACGGAAGTTTATAAGAATTTTTCAAAAGTGGAGATTATTTCAAATGATAATTTTGCCTTTGATGTTAAGGTATTAGATAAAGAAATAACAGCTCTAGCTAAAGGAGAAGGCAATTCTAAATTTTTCTTGGACCTAATCCCCAAAGAAAGCGAAATCGCAGTAGGCGACATTATTGTTACTGCAGGACTGGAAGAATCTATTCCCTCTGGTCTTTTGGTGGGAAGAGTAAGAGAGGTTTACGAAGAGGATACGGAAAGCATGCAGAGGGCAGCAGTTGATCCTGAATTTAGTTTAGATCGCAATTTTCATTTATTTATTATTAAGTCCAGATGAGGTATAAAATTTTCTTTCCATTTGCAATAATTCTTTATTTTCTTGTCTTGTTTCAAACAAGCTTTCTTCCTCATTTCTCTATTTTAGGGCATACTCCCAATATTGTTTTGCTTGTTGTCGTTCTTTGGAATATTCTGGAAAACGAAAAAGAATATACCGGCCTTTTAATATCTCTTATCTCCGGCTTCTTTTTAGACATTTTTTCTTCTTCGTTTATGGGTTTTAATGTTTTAGTTTTTTTGTCTGTGGCCTTCGTAATAAAGTTTTTAATTAAAAAACATGTTAAGATTTCTGTTTTCCAAAGGAGCTGAAAAAATGAAAATTAAGACCAAAAAGGACATTGACCCCGCCGAGGTTTTTTTGGACCGCCTAAGCGAAGAAAGGGACGACAGAAAAATCGAGCAGCCTCTTTCCCAGACTGTATTCCGGGCGTTTCTTGTTTTCTGCTTTCTTGTCTTTCTCGCACTGTTTAGCAGAACTTTTCAGCTTCAGGTGCTTCAGGGAGAAGAAATGTCATCTATGGCAGAAAAAAATAAATTTATCAACCAATCTCTTGCTGCTGAAAGAGGGGTAATCTACGACCGAAATGGCAAGCAATTAGTTTTTAATAAACCAAGCTTTGATTTAGTAATGAAAAAGGATGTTTCTTCTTCAGTAGTCGAAGAAGTCGCCGGGCTTTTAAAAAAAGACGCTGGAGAGATAAAACAGGCAATAGAAGAAAGCGAGAAGGAAGAAGTTTTAATTGTCAAAGGGCTGGAGCATCAGTCCCTTATTCTATTGAAAGCAAAATCGCAAGAACTGCCGGGAGCAGAGATTAAAAACAATTCTATTAGAGAATATATTGACCCCGAGGCCTTTTCCCATATTTTAGGATATACAGGAAAAGTTTCCTTGGAGGATATAGAAAAGAATGCAGGACTTTATTCTGGACAGGATTATGTTGGTCGTGCCGGAATAGAAAAATTCTACGAAAGCAGCCTAAGAAAAAATCCCGGTATTGCCAAAATCGAAAGAAGCGCTTCAGGTGAAACTATTTCGGAAAAAGTAGAAAAGATGCCAGAACCAGGAAAAAGTTTAGTTTTGTGGATTGATTACGAGCTTCAAATAAAAGCCAAAGAAGTTCTGGAAAGCAAGCTGGAAGAAATAGGATCTGAAAAGGCGGTGGTTGTCGCTTTAGATCCCAATAACGGTGCTGTTTTGGCTATGGTTAGCGTTCCAGGATACGATAATAATATCTTTAGCCGGGACAGCGATAAAGAGATGATTCAGAAAATACTTTCCGATGAACAAGACCCTCTTTTCAATCGGGCTGTTTCCGGAAGATATCCTGTCGGCTCTACCATAAAACCTCTATTAGCTACTGCTGCTTTGGAAGAAGAGCTGATTTCTCCTGAAAAAAAACTGGACTGCCAGGGAGCAATTGCCATAGAGCACCGTTATGATCCCGACGTAGTCTATGAATACAAGGATTGGTCTGTTCATGGGCCGACAGATATTAGAAAAGCAATTGCAGAATCCTGTAATGTCTTTTTTTACACTATTGGAGGAGGATATAAAGAGCAAAAGGGTCTTGGGCCTTCAAAAATCAAGCACTACCTTGAGCTTTTCGGCTGGGGAGAGAAAACAGGCATTGACTTGCCTTCGGAATATTCAGGATTCATCCCTTCTCCAGAATGGAAAAAAAATCAAAAGGACGAGAGCTGGTGGGACGGGGACACTTACAATCTTTCCATAGGCCAAGGAGACATCCTTATTCCTCCTCTTCAAGTTGCTGCCTCTTTTGTGCCCATTGCCAACAGAGGAACCCTATACTCTCCTCGCATAGTAAAGGAAATAGTGGATAGCAGGGGAAACGCAATAGAAGAAGTAAGTCCTTTGGCAACAAAGAGGGGGTTGGCGGACAAAAACAATTTTGAGATAGTGAGGGAAGGCATGAAAAAGGCGGTAACAGGGATTGGCGCTCCCCAAGCCTCCTCGCTTTTATTAAATTCTTTACCGGTTGAGGCAGCCGCTAAAACCGGAACCGCCCAAACCCGCCACAAAGACAAATATCATAATTGGGTAACAGTATTCGCCCCCTATGAGAATCCAGAAATTGTGCTGACTGTAATGGTCGAAGAAGTGGAAGGGGTCAGGGCCGCCACCCTTCCTGTGGCAAAAGAAATATTAAATTGGTATTTTTCAAAATGAAAAAACAAATAACCAAAGAGGGTCTTGAGAAAATCAAAAAGGAGCTGGAAAACCTGGAAAAGCAAAAAAGGAAAGAGATTGCAGAAAAATTAAGGCATGCAGCCTCTTTCGGCGACCTTTCCGAAAATGCAGCTTACGAAGAAGCAAAAGAAGAACAGGAGTTCGTTGAGAGAAGAATAATGGAACTGAAGAATATAATAAAAGAATCTGTAGTAGCAGAAAAAACAGACCACGAAAAAGTACAGTTTGGCAGCAAGGTTACTATTTTTTCTGAAGACGGAGAAGAAGTCTATTCTATTGTTAGCGCCAATGAAACCGATCTGCTGGAAGGCAAAATTTCTGTTGATTCTCCTTTAGCTAAGGCCATGATGGGCCTTAAAAAAGGCGACAAATTCAAGGTGAATGCTCCGGAAGGAGAGAGGTCTTACCGGGTGGTAGATATTGAATAGGGAAGAATTTATGTTATCTTTAAGACATGAGAAATAAAAAAATAAGAACAAGATTTGCTCCTTCTCCGACCGGTTCTCTTCATATAGGCGGCGTCAGAACAGCGCTTTTTAATTTTCTTTTTGCCCGCAAAAATCAAGGAATATTTGTTCTTAGAATCGAGGATACAGACAAAGAAAGGTCTGATCTGGAATACGAGAGAGAGATTATCGGAGGATTAAAGTGGCTGGGGCTTAGCTGGGACGAGGGTCCGGACTCCGGAGGCAAATTTTCTTTGTATCGCCAAAGCGAAAGAAAGAAAATCTACAAAAAATATTTAGAAAAACTTTTAAAAGAAAAGAGGGCTTATTACTGTTTCTGTACTGCCGAAGAGCTGGAAGAAAAAAGACAATACCAGATAAGCCAAGGGCTGCCCCCTCATTATAATGGAAAGTGCTCCCGTCTTTCTGATTCGGAAGTGAAAAAAAATCTTGAGGGGGGTAGGGGACATGTAATAAGGTTTAAGGTTTCGGAAAAAAAGATTTCTGTTAAGGACGCAATAAGGGGAGAAGTAGAATTCGACACGAAAACAATGGGAGATTTTATTATTGCAAAGGGAATAGACAGTCCTTTATACAATTTCGCGGTTGTTGTAGACGACTATGAAATGGGAATAAGCCATGTGATAAGGGGAGAAGAACACCTTCCTAATACGCCAAGGCAGATTTTAATCCAAGAAGCCCTTGGCTTTTCTCGTCCTCGCTATGCCCACCTTCCTCTTATTTTGGGTCCCGACAAAAGCAAGTTAAGCAAGAGACACGGAGCCACCTCCTTAGATAAATACAAAAAAGAGGGATATCTCCCAGAAGCGATAGTCAATTTTTTGGCTTTCTTGGGATGGAATCCCGGCGACGAAAGAGAAGCCTTTTCTTTAGAAGAGCTGATAGAGGAGTTTTCAATAGAAAGAATCCACAAACCAGCCGCTATTTTTAATATAGACAAATTGAACTATCTTAACGGATTTTATATCCGTCAGAAAGACATTAAAGAGCTTACTCAGCTTTGCATTCCTTATTTAAAAAATGCCGGGTTGATAATCGAGGCCAAAGAAGGAGAAGAGAAAAAGGACATGGAGGAATTTTTTGCAAAGCACTATCTTGCCAAGAAAACAGGCGCAAGAATAAGAGTAGAATATATTCAAAAAGCCGTTTCTCTTTACCAGGAGAGACTAAAAAAACTTTCTGAAATCCCTGAATTAATAGATTTCTTTTTTCTAAAGGATCTTGAGTATGACAAAGGCTTGCTTAGGTGGAAAGAGATGAAAGACAAGGAAATTTCTTATTCGCTTGCCAAAGTTAAAGAAGTGTTGTCTGGTATAGAGGAATGGAACCAAAAGAATATCAAAGAAAGATTGATTCCTTTAGCAGATGAGGTGGCCCTAGAGTTAGGTCGGTCTGATAACAAAGGCTATCTTCTTTGGCCCTTGCGGGTTGCTCTGACCGGCAAGAAGTCTTCTGCCGGACCTTTTGAGGTGGCAGAAGCCTTAGGAAAAGAGCTCTCTATAAGCAGGGTAGGGAAGGCAGTTAAAAAACTATGAAAATCTTAATTTCTTTAATAATATTAGGGTCGTTTCTTTTAACTCCTCTGCATGGCTGTTTTGCCCAAGAACAAACAATAAGCGTGCCCAGCAATCTGGAAGAGATAAAAGAACTAAGCAGGTCGGTCTTAAGAACCATTCCCTATGCCCTTAAGACAGCAGGCCGAGAAGGGCTGGCTGTCATGAAATGGATTTTAGGCCCCATAAAGAGCTTTGCTGCGACGCATATAGAGCCTTCTGTTTTCAGAGCGATTAATTGGCTGAAGAGTTTTTTGGGAAAAGAAGTGGAGCAAAAAAAACCTGAAGTTAAAGAAGAGTTTCGAAAAGAGACAGAACACATTAGAGAAAAGCTTCCTACAGGAAAAAGCTTGTGGGAAAAGTTCAAATCCCTTTTTCGCTGATTTTTTCTACTTGACACCCCTTAGAGAGAAGGAGTATTATAGAGACGAGAAGTCGTACAATAATCCTTAACAGGCAACTTTAAGGGGCCTCTCTGAAACCATGGAAAAATCATCAAAATCAATTATAGAGCATATTAACGATTTTTTAGACTATTGCGATGTTGAGAAAGGTTTATCAGAAAATACTCAGCGGGATTATAAGAAATATCTTCAGAAGTTTGTTTTCTGGCTGAAAGACAATAATAAAGAAAGCCTCAAACCCCACGAACTTGCCGCAGATGATGTCTGGCACTACCGCCTGTTCCTTTCCCGCTATAAGAGCGATAAAGGAAAAGGATTGAAGAAGATCACCCAGAACTACTATTTAATAGCTCTGAGAGCCCTTTTAAGCTATTTTTCGGCTAGGGACATAGAATCACTCCCGTCAGACAAAATAACGCTTCCTAAGGACATTAACAAAGAAAGAACAGTTAAATTCCTTAAACTGGAACAGCTAAAGAAACTGCTAGAGGCGCCAGATACCAGAAAGAAGCAAGGATTAAGAGACAGAGCTATCTTAGAGACTCTTTTTTCTACCGGTCTAAGGGTGGCGGAACTGGTTTCTCTTAACCGAGAGCAGTTTCAGAATATAAAAGATAAAAAAGACCTGGAACTTAGTATAATTGGGAAAGGAGACCATCCTCGGACGATTTACTTTTCAGAGAGAGCTCTTTCTTGGATCAAGAAGTATCTAGGCCCTCGGAAAGACCAGGAAAAACCTCTTTTCATAAGATATGCAGGCAGAAAAAATGCTGGCTCCCGCCTTACCTCGAGAACCGTTGAAAGAATGGTTAAAAAATATGCTGTAAAAGCCGGAGCTCCGGCTTTTACCACCCCGCATGTATTAAGGCACACTATGGCCACTGACCTGCTTGAACAAGGCGTTGATTTAAGAACCATTCAGGAGTTCCTCGGACACAGAAGCATAAACAGCACTCAAATATACACTCACGTGACAAGTAAGCGCCTAAGAGATATACACCGTAGGTTTCATAGTGGCAAAAACCTTTAATCGCCTACCCATTATTGCGGTGCTAGTTAGATGTCGCACAATATAAAGATCTGTACTAATTAAAGATATTGTTAAATTGTTCTGGCGTTAGTTGCTGTTTAGCATCGCTTTTGGCAGAACCGGGGCTATAATGAACTTCTATCATCGCTCCGTCTAACCCCGCTTCCCTGCTGGCTCTTGTTAAGGGAGCCACAAGCTCGGGGTTTCCTGTAGCATGTGAAGGGTCTGCAATAACAAGAAACCCCTCTTTTTTAGCCATCAAGGCGCCTCCTAAGTCAAAGGTAAACCTGGTAGACCTAGAGAACGTTCTTACTCCCCTTTCGCACAATATTATGTTTCTGTTGCCTTGTTTTAAAATATACTCTGAAGCCGCCAGCCATTCATCTACGGTGGCAACAAGGCCTCTTTTTAACAATACGGGCTTTTTGCTTTTTCCTACTTCAATTAAAAGCGGATAGTTCTGCATATTCCGGGCCCCTATTTGAAGCATGTCGGCATAAGAAGAGACCAGCTCCACGTCTCTGGGGTCTATAACCTCGGTCACAGAAGGAATTTCAAGAGACTCTGAAACCTTTTTTAATATTTCTAGGCCCCTTTTTCCCAGTCCCTGGAAACTCTCAGGGCGTGTTCGGGGCTTAAAGGCTCCGCCTCTTAATATGTCAATGTTTTTCTTTATAGCTTGGGCTGTTTTTAAAAGCTGTTTTTCTGACTCTATGGCGCAAGGACCTGCTATTATGCAAAACCCCTTTCCTATTATTTTGTCTTTTATTTTAATTGTTTTGCTTGGCTTCATTTTTTAATTAAAAAATCAGATTCCAGTTTGCAATTTTGGGGCAGGAGAAAAGGAAGATGAAAACCCAGAAACCTAAAAATTCGCTCCGCAACGTTGCCTAGCTTAATCCGCCAGCCAAAAAAACCTTCAACCCTTGCCTTATACTTTAAGAAATTGGGAAAGTTTTCAACAAGAAAATCAGCCGCAGTTAAAGACCATATCACTCCGCCCCCTGTCCACGGCTTGGTCAAGCCGGCAGCTTCTCCGCAGAGGGTTATGTTTTTTTCAGAGGGTATGGCCAATCCCTGCGAGATTGTTCTGGAATAAACTTTATCTAGCTTTATTCCTTTATTCTTTAAAAAGTCCTGAAAAAGGAGCTTTGCCTGCTCGGGGTCTGCGATTATTCCATATTCTATTTTTTTTCCTCTTGGAATTTTCCAGATAAAACCCTTTTTGCACGGCCAGACTTCAACAAAGTTTTCTGAAGAAGGGTTTTTAACAAATCCTAAAATTCCCAGCCTAAGACTAGCCGGCCGCAAATTAAGAGTTTTTCTGGTAAAAGAATGCGAACCTTCGCACCCGATTATTTTATCAAAATCTCCTGAAGAATTTGGGCAGTTGATAAAGTATGAGGAATTAATTGCGGAATTAAACTTAACTTCAGCTCCTTCATCTTTTGCTTTCTTATATATTAACTGATCTAGTTTAGAGTGGTCTATGACCAGAAAACTAGTGGCAAAGTTAATTTTTACAGTTTTTTTGGGAAAATGGACTAAAGCGTAATCAATGGTGTTTTCTGTTAAAGATCGGCTTTCCGGAATAAAGTCTAAAATTCTCCTCGAAAAAAGACCTGAGCAGACCTTATTCCCCACTTCACTTTGTTTTTCGTAGACAATGACTTTATTGTTTATTCGCGCCAAATTTTGGGCTAAATAAAGACCAGTAACGCCTGCTCCAATTATTGCTATTCGCATTTAATATTATTTTCTATTATTGGCTCTTCTCGTTGGTAAGACGACGCCGTGATATAGCCGACCGCAAAAGAAAAAAGCGAGACCAGAATGACTCCTATAAATAAAATAATTTCTTCTTGATATTGTTTGACAAAAGATGCCAATTTTGATAACATTTTGTTATTATAACAAAAATTAAGAGTTTTTAATAGGATTATGTCTAAAACAAAAGCTACGGGGGCAACCAAGCTAGGAAGAGACTCTAGGCCTAAATATTTAGGCGTTAAGGTTTTTGCGGGCCAAAAAGTAAAAGCAGGTGGGATAATTGTTAAACAAAGAGGCACCAGGTTTGTTGCCGGAGACAATGTTCGCCGCGGATCTGACGACACTCTCTATTCCGTGAAAGAAGGAATGGTTTCTTTTGCCACTAAAAAAAGAAAGGGCTTTCAGGGAGCGACAAAAGAGAAAAAAGTTGTTAGCGTTACCTAGATAAGCTTTTGATAAAAGAATAGAACAGAGGATGAGGGTCTAGCGGGCGCGATTTAAATTCCGGGTGAAACTGAGTGGCGACAAAAAAAGGATGGTCCTTTAATTCGATAATCTCAACAAGATTTCTTTGAGGATTGATACCTGCTATTATCAGTCCTTTTTTCTTTAATTTTTCCAAGTAATCGTTATTGACTTCATATCGGTGCCTGTGTCTTTCCGATATATTCTCTTTTTTATAGGCCTTGTGGCTGATTGTGCCTTTAGCTAATTGGCAGTCATAGGCTCCCAGCCTCATGGTCCCGCCATATCTTTTCTCTTTTATCAGCGCCTTCTGGTCCGGCATGACATCTATTACGGGCTCCTTGCATCTCTTTTTTATTTCTACAGAGCAAGCGTCTTTTATCCCGCATTCGTTGCGGGCGAACTCTATAACTGCAAGCTGAAGACCGAGACAAAGGCCAAGAAAAGGAATCTTTCTTTCTCTGCAGTATTTTATAGCTTTTAATTTTCCCTCTACTCCCCTATTTCCAAAACCTCCGGGAATTATTATGCCGTCGTATTTGCTTAGCTCTTTGACGCTGGAAGCGTTTTTTTCATATTTTTCTGAAGAAAGCCAGGTTATTTCAGGTATTCTTTTAAGGTGATAGCAAGAGTGTTTAATCGCTTCAATAACGGAAATGTAAGAATCCATCAAAGTAAACTCCCCTGTTTTAAAATACTTTCCCACTATTCCTATTTTCAAAACCTTTTTTGAACTGTTTATTTTCTTTACAAAACTTTTCCAATCTTCGAGTCCGTTTTTTCTGCTCTTTATGTTGAATTTTCTCAATATCCTGTTGCCAAGGTTCTCTTTCTCAAAATTAAGCGGAATTTCATAAATTGACTTAATGTCAGGGGCTGAGATTATATCTTCTTCGGCAATATTGCAGAAAGTAGATATTTTTTTCTTTCTGGGGTAGTCCAAAGGAACTCTTGCTCTTGCCAAAATTAAATCTGGCTGAATCCCTGCTTCATTCAAGGTACGGACAGCGTGCTGGGTGGGTTTTGTCTTCATCTCTCCTATCATCTTCGGTATGGGCAAAAAGGTGACAAAAACAAAGAGTACGCTTTTGGGGTTTTCCAGTTTCATCATTCTGGCAGCTTCCAAGAAAAGCATGTTTTGATATTCTCCCACTGTTCCCCCGACTTCAATTAAGACAAAATCAGCGTTGGTTTTTTTGCCCGCTTTTTTAATAATTGAAATTACTTCATTTGGAATATCAGGGACTACTTCTACGCATCGCCCTTCGTACTCCAGGTTTCTTTCTTTGTTGATTACTTTCTGATAGACTTTTCCCGTGGTAATATAGTTTCTGCCGTAAATATTCTCGTTAAGGAATCTTTCATAGTTTCCCACGTCTTGATCGCATTCTTCGCCGTCCTCGGTCACAAAAACTTCCCCATGTTCTACAGGGTTCATTGTTCCCGCATCAACATTGATATAGGGATCTATTTTAATGGCGGTTACCTTATATCCTTTGGCTTTTAAAATTCTTCCAATAGAGGCCGCAGCTACTCCTTTTCCAATGCCAGACATTACGCCGCCTGCTACAAAAATATATTTTTTCATATGCAAAAAACTGGGGAAAGTCCCCCAGCTTATGATTTTTTTGAAGAAATGATTACTGTTATTTCGGCTTCGAGGTTGTGTTCGATTTTTATCTTGACAGGAAACTCTCCCAACTCTGTGATAGGATCTTTCAGGTCTATCTGGGTTTTCTTTATATCATACCCCTGTTTTTTCAGTTCTTCTGATATTTTCTGGGGACCGATTTGTTCATACAGCTGGTCCTTCTCTCCCGTATCTACGGATATCTGAACTTCAAAACCGTCTATGCCGGCAGCAAGGCCTTGGGCTCTTTTTAGGTCTTCTTCCGCTTTTTCTTCTGCTTCTTTTCTCTTTTCTTCGGCCCACTTTAAAGCAGAGGGCCCAGCGGCCTTTGCTAGACCCCTGGGGATAAGGTAGTTTCTTGCATATCCTTCTTTTGCTTCTTTGGTCTCGTATTTCTTTCCTATGCCTTTTATGTCTTTTAATAGAATAACTTTCATTTTATCTAATATTATTCTAATCTATTTCTTTGATTATTTCAACCGCCTTTTCCAGCTGAGGGTCTCTTTCTTCCTGATAATCCTCCTCTGTCATATCAACTTCTATGTCCGGCTTAATTCCGTCTTCAGGAATAGACACGTCCTTCGGAGTAAGCCAGTGGGCAATAGTTATTTTCAAGCTAGAATTGTCTCGTAGATAAGTTAATTGTTGTATGGAGTTTTTTCCGAAAGAAGAGGAGCCAATAATTTTAGCGCCCTTGTGGTCTCTTAGGGCGGCGGCAAGGATTTCAGCAGCAGAGGCAGACCCTTCGTTGATTAAAATAACTATGGGGTATTCTACAAAAGCGCTATTCCCTTTTGCCTTGTATGTTTTTCTTTCCCCGTCAGCGAATTCCTCGATCACTACGGCTTTGTCTCTTTCAATAAACCAACCGGCAATATCTTGAGAAATATGAAGATATCCTCCCGGGTTTCCCCTAAGGTCAAGGATGATCTTTTTTGCCGGACCGTTCAAAATATCAACTGCAGCCCTTGAGAAACTTTCCGGAGCCTCTTTGCTGAAGTGATAGAATTCGATATAGGCAATATTTTCTTCTATTAACCTCCAATCCATGACAGGGATCTTGATTTCTGCCCTTTTGATGGCAAAATCTCTTGTTTCATTCCAGCCGTTTCTCATGATCGTCAAAGTTACCTCAGTGCCTTTTTCGCCTCTGATCAAAGCTACTGCTTTTTCAACGCTCATTCCCTCGGTTGAGCGGCCGTCTACCATGACAATCTTGTCTTTAGGCCTAAGTCCGGCTTTTTCCGCAGGAGTATTTTTTAAGGGGGCGATCACCTGGAGCTGTTCATCCTTTATTCCTATTTCCATTCCTACTCCTTCAAATTCTCCTGCAGCGTTTTCTAAGAAAGTTTCAGCGTCCCGGGGGTTGAAAAACATAGTATGGGGATCCCCTATCGCCTCTATCATGCCGGAGATTGCTCCGTAGATCATCTCTTGGGTATTAAGTTCTTCCGAATTTACATAATCTTGCTCTATTAAGCGCCAGGCCTCCCAAAACAAAGAAAAATCCACATCTTCTGGCGGACAGACTGGGCACTCTTTGGTAATTCTGCCTGCCAAAAACCCTGCCCCGGTCAGGGCCACCAGCAGAAAAACGGTTAGTATTGGATAGAATTTTTTAACCATTACTTATTTATATCAGAAATTAAAAGCAGTATCAACCAGCCACCCTTACTCTTATTCCGACTAATCTTATCGGTTTAGGAGATTCCACGATAAACCTTAAAAAAAGCTTTTTTGCCTCCTTTGTCAGGATCTCTTTATTTTGGGAAGGGCTTTTTAAAGTCTTGGATTTTGTTTTTGTTTCAAATCCTTTAAAGCGGCAGACAACGGTTATGGTCTTAAAAAGATAATTTTCTTTTTTTATCCCTTTGTGAACATCTTCTGCTATTTTCCCTAAAACGTCAAAGATTAATTTAGAGTCTCTGGTGTCTTTTTGAAAGGTGTGCTCTTTGCCAACAGACTTTGCCTCTTTTCCTGTTTCTATCGGGGAACTGTCTTTGCCTCGGACTTTTTGGTATATTGCCTCCCCTGCTTTGCCCAAAAGATCCCTTAGATATTTTTTGCTGTATTTTCTTAAATCTTTTATTGTTTTGTCTTCTCCCAGTTTTTCTGCGGTTTTAGGGCCTATTCCCGGGATTTTTCTAATGCCAAGAGGAGCTAAGAAGTTTAAAGCTTTTTCGGGGATTACCGCTTTTAATCCGTCGGGCTTTGCCTGTCCGCAAGCCATTTTGGCTATCATTTTATTCGGGCCTATTCCTACAGTAGAGGTTAGTTTTTGTCCTTTAAATATTTCCTCTTTTAGTTTCTTAGCTGTCTGTTTTGCTTTTTGGTAACTTTTTAAGAAAGAAACGTCTAGATAGGCCTCGTCCACTGAAACCTTTTCTATTTTATCAGAATACTTCCTGACAATATCCATTATCTCTCTTGATACCTGCTGGTAAAGCTCCATATTGACAGGCAAAAAAACAGCCTCTGGGCATTTTTTCCAAGCTTGGGATATGGGGAGAGCAGATCTTATGCCGTATTTTCTGGCCTCGTAATTGGCAGTAGAAACCACTCCCCTTCCTTTGCCTCCCCTGGGCTCTGCCCCCACCACTATTGGCTTGCCTTTAAACTGCGGGTTTTCTCTTTCTTCTATCTGGGCAAAGAAGGCGTCCAGATCTATATGAAGAATAATTCTTTTTTTCATATTACAGTCTGTCAGGAAAATCAGAAATGATTCCGTCCACTTTCATTTGTTTTAGCTTTTCTATCTTTCTCCTCTTGTTTACTGTCCAGACGAAAACCTTTATTCCTTTTTGCTGGAGAAAATCAATGATTTCTTGCTTTGCTATCTTAGAAGAAAGGGCGAGAGAATAGAAGCTGCTTTGAGACAAAATCTTTTCTAAGTCAGCTGGAATTTTTTTAATAATAAAAGAGGTTTTAATAAAAGGGTTTAGTTCCTCGGCTTCTTTAAGAACAGAAAGCTCAAAGGAGGATATTAGAAAATCTGATAATTCTCTGTTTTCTTTTTCAATTAATTTAATTGCGGGCTTGGTTGCCTCCTTTTCTTTAATCTCAATATTTATTTTTGATGGCACATTATCAATTACTTCTTTGAGGGTAGGAACTTCTAAGTTAAGCTCTTTCAGCGTTTTCTCTCTAAGAAGCCCCTTAAGGCTTGTAGTTCTGTCCAGCTTTTCATCGTGTAGAACCACAACCTCTCCTGTTTTGCATAGCCTGACATCTAGCTCTATCATGTCTGCTCCCAACTCAAGAGCCCCTTGAAAAGACTCAAGAGTATTTTCTGGCCTGTAGCCGGCAGCCCCCCTGTGGCCTATTTTCAAAATTGTCATTTTCCTTAAGATAGGATAAATTAAAGTATTATGTTTAATTTTATAAAAGAGTATAAATACTTCTTTCTTTTTTTTGCTGCAGCGATAATCATCCTTTTTCTTTTTCAAGTCCCTATCTGTTCTAATTTATTATACCTTAGATTCCTGCTTAATTCCCAGAGGACACCAGAAGAAGCGGCTCTGATTGAGCTTCCAAGCAAACTAGATCGGGAGAAGATAAAGATCCCGGTTACTGCTTTCAGGGTTATTTCGCCTTTTAAGATAAAAACTAAAAGGAGCAGGGATAATATATTAAATACCATCGAGAAGGCCTCTCTCATCTTAAATCAGATAGACGTTGAGATAGAGCCCGTAGAGGTTAGAGACATTTCCTTAAAAGGGCTAGATTACAAAGACTGGTTTTTATTGGATGCCATTATTGAATCAACCCCGGACATACCGGGCTATAATGAAAATAATCTAAACCTCTTTTTTATAAAAAGGAACCCGGGAACTGGCATCCAAGTGTTTTCCGGCATAGCAGATCCCGATACTAATATTTCTTTATTGATAGATCGGGCGGATTACCCCGATTTCAGAATATTGGCCCACGAGATCGGACACTTGCTGGGCTTGGAGCATCCAGATCTGGAAGATCCCAAAAGATCTTTATATCTAATGGGAAAAGGCCTTTTGTTTACAGAAGAAGAATGCCGAACAGCTTATGAAGAAGGCCTAAAGTTATTAGAAAATCAATAAGCTTATTTTGGTTTCGTTATCTATTTCCCCACTTCAATTTGGTTAGGCGTTTCTAATATAATTTGGGGTTTTCCTTTGTACTCTTTTATCTCCCCCATTATTCTGATGGTCTTATTCAAATAGTAATCCTCTGGATTCTGGACAAATTTATGTAGATCAGAGCTAAAGATAACACCGGTAAAGCACTGGCTGGGATAGGCTCTTTCCAGATTTAAAAAGACGGTATTGCTTTCTAGATCATGATAGGTTCCTGCAACTTTTCCTTCTACAATCAGCTCTCTTCCCAAATACTGACCGGCCTTGCAAGCTGAAACCATATCATATCCCAGTTTTTCAGTAGTTAGTTCCTCCCATTTAAACTCAGGCCCTTCCGTCTCAAGCTCTTTTGGCTTACCCCATTTGCAGCCAATTTCATTCTCAATGGCTTCTTTTTCAGCTGCTGCAATTTCGTCTTTGTGTTTTACGTCTGGCTCATAAAACCTGGCGACAGCCAGGCCTTCTTTTACTAATTGAGAATTAATGTTTTGGTCATCAAGGAAGATATATCTTAAACATCTGTCATACTGGTCTAGGTCAGTTTGATCTTTCTTTAATTCCACCTCTTTGTTTAATACCAATTCTTCTAATCGGGATTTGGCCTCTTGGTAGCAAGGGAAACCGGCTTCGTCAGCGTCAATGCCTAAAAGCCGTATATGATGTCCTCCTTCTACAATAACAGTATCTCCGTCTAAAACCTTGGTAACCACTGCTTCAGATGGCGCTGAACAGGAAGATATTGGAGTCCTGTTTTCAGAATCTTTTTGAAGGCCGAAATAAACTGCTGCTCCGACTACCAAAGCAGCTATTATTATGGCAAGGAATATCTTGTTTTCTTTAAAGAAATCTCTCACAATTTTTGTCTAAGAACATTTCTCTTATTTTATTTCAGCTAGACCCTTGTACCCGTATTTTTCTAAAACAAAAGCTATATCAGAATATTCTCTGCCAGCCAACCAACCTCCGGCAGTGGCTTTTTCCTGAGTAAAGTCAGCAAGACAAAAATCGGGCATTTTAAAGCTTTCTTTCTCAGAAAGAGAATCAAACTCGAAATCAACCGTAACAAGACCTTTAAGGTTATCCAAAAATACATCTATATCTGCCTTATTCTCCTTTACTCCTTCCCAGGGGTAAAAATACCTTATCTTTCTCAATCTCTTTCCTTTCACAGAAGAAGACAATTCTTTAAACTCTTCTTCTGAAAGAATAATAGTTTCTTCTGACTGCTCCGAAGAATCACCATCTTTAACAGGGCTTTTCTTGGTCATTTCAAACCCATCCTCCCCTATTTTCCTTATTCTTAATATCGGGTGTTCAACGCTATGAGGAAGATATATATCTAAAATCTCAAGAGACTCACAGCCCTTTATGTCTTTTGGCAGTTCTTTAACTAAGAATGTCTTTTCTAGTTCTATTTCCATAGATGCTGCTTTTTGTAATAGGGGTTTTCAATAACGCCTTAGTCCATTTCTTTTCTGATTGTGCTGATAAACCCTAATGGATCAACGCTTATCATACTGGTGACGTTGTTAAGTTTTATTGAAAAATGCAAATGAGGGGCAATTGAGTAGCCGGTATTGCCCGAGGAAGCAACAGCCTGACCCCTCTCTACTTGATCTCCAACAGTGGCTTTGTATTCATTTAAATGGAGATAAACTGAAAATATTCCCAATCCGTGGTCAATTATCATTGTTTTCCCATAATTAATCAATTCTTCTGTAAAACGTACTACCCCACTGTTTACAGCGTAAACGGGCGTATCCTCTTCTGCATCAAGATCTACTCCTAAGTGTTGAAGTCTTATATCCCCGCTTTTCCTTATATCCCCGTAGGCCCCGACAATTTCAATATTATCTAAAGGATAAACAAATGGTTTATCGAAATAGGCCTCGGGAGTATAAATCTCGAAAATATCATATATGCTGGGATTGTCGGTTTCAGCGATATTTTCTTGGATGTTTTTTTCGGTATATCCCTTATCCTCAAGCTCTTCCGTGACATATAGTTTTGTTTCCGGAAACTTCCTTTTAACTATTGTTATTACTTTTTTAATTTGTTCACCATCAACGTTTATGCTCAGAAAATACCTGCCCGGCACCTCTTTTACGTCAGCCCCTATAATTCCAATCCAATCCCCTCCTCCCGATTTTAAAAAACTTACCTCGCTATAGCCTAGCCTTCCTGTTGCTTTATTTATTGCCTCCTCGCTTTCAATTTTAATAAAAAGTGTTTCCCCTTGATATAAGATATCAGAAGATGTAAAAATCTTTATTTTCTCTTCTTTTATTTTTGTTGAGCTGTTGTCGTTTGTTTCAACCGTTTTTTCTTCAAGACTGATCTCAGTCTCTTCTTTAGAATTAGTTTCAGGTAATAAGTTTTTTCGGGTCTCTGCAATCTTATATGAAGTCCCTCTTTGTTCGTCTTCTAAAATCTTATCTTGTGAATATAAATTCAAAAACCCACCCGTAATTACAACAAAAAGCACTAAAATAATTATCCTTTTTTTAATTTTCACTTCTATTTCTTAATTAATTACCAGACTCAGAAAAGGCACTTGACTCATTTTTCTCCTAAGACATTTTAGCTCTATACTCCACCCTACTCCTTTTTTATTCCTTTTTCAAACAAAAAAAGACTCGAAATTAATCGAGTCTCTAATAATTTGGAAAGAACCTTTAATGTCCAAACAGTGAATCGTTATAGCCGGGAATGATATTTATTTCAGCAATTTGGGTAAGTATCCTGTCGCTCTCTGGCCCCTGAACGGTAATAATATATCTTCTCACGGTGTCTTTCTTAAAGGGATCCTTGACAAGGGCTCTGTATTTACCACACCTGGTGAGGCATTCTGTGGCCTCTTTCGCCTGTTCTTCTGAAAATCTGTATTCATCTCTTAGAACCTCCGGCCAACGTCCTGTGGGTCTCGCAAAAGTTCCCGGTGGAGGCATAAGCGGATAAAAGATAGAGGGTCTCTTGTTTTTGGGAATAAAGAGAACGCAGATACGGTTTTGGTCTGAGCCCTCCAATTTGTACACTGGCCCTGCGGCTACTAATCCGCCTGACTGGGTCGAAACAACACGAGAAACAGCTGTCTCAAATGAAAAATATCTTTGAGAGCCCATGCCGGGTTCGCCGAAATGGCGGTCAGATTTAAAGTTGGTGATCCATTCTTCCATCTCCGGTATAACCGCCACTTTTTCAAGATATTCCCCCATGTTCATTTTTACCCAGAAAGTTTTCCCAGGGCACTCTGAGGGCTTGAGAACAAGTGGGGTTTTCCCCAAAAGCTTGTCTTTCACTTCTGAGCCCTTCTCCCGTAAAAGATAGACTTCAGCACCGGAAGGAACCGAGTCTATGTAAATGTTAGTGTTCTGATCTTCCGAGTTCCCCCTCTTGAGTTCAGGGTCCTCTTTCTCAGAGCAACCCGTCAAACCAAGCATCATCAGAAAAGTCAGTGTTGCCAGAAAAATGTTCCTCATCGCGTACTCCTTTGTTAAAGATCAAAAAGATACTATAGCAACGCACTACAGTGATCTTATAAAAGCAAATAAATACCTTTTTGTCAAATGTAGAAAAAATAGCTATTCCTATAATACCAGCCCCCTTCTCTATATTCTAATTTTTTAAAACCGGGAAACCTTGAAATAAAATCATGTCTCCTCTGCCTGCATAAGTTGCCAAGGCTGCTTTTTCTAAGAAGGTGTTGAGCTGTTTTAAGGTAAATTTCATTTATAGCGCTGATTTTATAAGTTCAAAGAATGCTTTAGCGTTTTCTTCAGCTCTTTCTTTTCCTCCAAAATGCCCCATATTGTCATAGGTTTTCAGTTTTGCTCCAAGCTCTTCTGCCATTCTTTTCCCTTGGGCGGCTTGTTTTAGGCAAATTTTTTAATTTCATAATTCTAAGATTTATCTAAATCTACCAAATATGTTTTTAAAAATTGTTTTACGGCTTCTACGGTTTCTGTTTTAAGTTTTGGATTACTTTCTGCTACCCAAACTGCGAAATTATATAATTCTTTAGTATCGACTTTCAGCCATTTTTTATTCCTGTGAAGAAAAACAAATAAAGCAGTCATTGCAATTCTTTTATTGCCGTTCTGAAAGGGATGATTCTTAACCATTAGATAAAAAAGAATTGCTGCTTTTTCTAATAATCCCTTATAAAAAGCCTTTCTCTCGAATTGCTGGAATGGAACTATAAGACAACTTTCTAAAATACTAGGAAAGCGGGTATTGAAATCAGGGATGGGTTCGTCGAAATTTAGATGTTGCCTTGCCAAGACGAAAGCGACGTATTCAATATCTCTTACGGATAGGGATTCAATCATTTTGACCTAATAGTTTTAAAGTTTCTCCGTATTCTTTAACCACTCTCTGAACTGCTTTTTCTATCTCTTTTCTCTCTTTTTTAGATAATTCTTTTTCCAAGATCCCCCCTAAATCCTTTTTGTTTATAGCATAATTCCCAGCTATTTTCTTAGCCTTAATCTTGCCCCTCTTTATCTTCCTATAAACGGCTATTCTGCTTATGCCCAAAATCTTAGCTAATTCAGTTGTAGATAGAAAATTATTGTCTTTCATTTTTTAAAAATTTATGTTAACCACTATATACTATGTTAACATAAGTTAACCAATAAAGCAATGGTTAACCTTGGCCTCTGTCTTGCCAACCCTAGGAAAATCCTTTAGTTTTCCCACATTATACTCCACTTTACTCTTCTTTTACCCATTTTTCAAATAAAAACCGCGGAGGCTCATTCTCCGCAATAGAATAAAAAGGAAATAAGTGGTGGTCATTATATCAAAAAGTCCGAACCCATTTCCAACAAAACCCCTGACTTCGCACGCGCGAAGCGCGTGGTGGCTTGAAACTGAATCGTACGCTCGGATTGCGTGGTGAAGCGAACAATGCGCGCCTCGCACGCTCCCTCCGGTCGCGTGCACCAAAACCCAAAATTTTTCCTTACAATTCCTTTTTCGGCGGGGGGTGTGGGGGGAGCCGGCAAAAAATGGAAAGGAAAATTTTTGGTTTTGGTTCCGCCGCTTCA